>CAJMSQ010000018.1 GCA_905216095.1 uncultured bacterium
TGCCTTGTCGTCGTTTCCGGTCTCGACTGCCTCGATGCCCGTCACGTTGCCGTCACCGAAGAGCAGGCCCTGTACGGGGGCGGCGCCGAATAAGGAAATATAGGCCTTACCGGCGGGAAGGTTTTCGGCCGTGTACTTGTAGAAGCCGATTTTTCCGAACGCTCCGCTCAGGACGAACGTGCCTTCGGGAGTTGCGACGGTCGAGTTCACCGTACCCGTCAGGCTGTTGTCCGCAGGTTTAGTACCGGGCTCGATGGCGGGAACGAAGGTGGCGGCAGTCTCGTTCGCGCTGCGCAGCACTACGGCCGTGTGCTTGGGCAGCGTCGTGCCTTCGATGGCGGCCAGATTCAGAGACTGCTGGTCGTCGCTGAGGGTAGCGGAGAAGGCTTCCACGCCTTCGGGGATGGTCGTCGCATAAGGCAGGTAGAGCGATGCGTAGTTATAGCCGTCGGCCGTAGCCGGGTTCTGAAGCGTCACGTTGTTCATGTTGTAGTCCGTGGCCTCTTCGAAGCAAAAAGCATTGGAAAATCCGGATTGCCAGCATACAGTGTTATTCCAACCATTGAAGCTACCATCAGAAGTCAATACCAAAGAACTTAAATCTTGTTGGTTTGCACCTCTCTGCTGAACCACCAATCGGAATAAACCGGGTCGAGAAGTCGAAGCTTGGTTATTAACATTAAATGCACACTTTGCCGCTAAATAAGTTTCGCTGTAACCCTTGTTATCGTTGTAACCATAGCCTTGACCTTTCCATACCATGTAGTTACCTTTGGCGGCATTGGTGAATATGTACCTGCCATCGTCCATTTTGTGACAAACAAAAGCGGCGTTCAGGTCCTTGTTCTCGTCCGAATAAGACTTGACAATCAATTCACCGTTCTCATCATTGGCAAGGAGATAATTGTTTTTCAAGTTTTGCTGGACATTTCTCAGATAATATGCCTTACCGTCTTTGGGCATTACAACGTTACCAAGTCCGCCCACAGTTGTTTTCCACGTAGTAAATGCAGTTTCAAGATTGCCAAGGTTAGTCAGATTGGCAGTTCCCTGTGCGGTCTTAAGCGCTTCTCTCAGCGGAGCGTTATATGTTTCCAGACCGGTAGCGGGGAAACCCACTTGGTTGGGATCTTCCGAAAGTCTGAGCATCTCTTCGACTGTAGCCGTCAGGTTTTGACCGACAAGTATCTTCTTGTTCTCCATATCGGATTCCAAGTACAGGAAGTTGGTATTACGATTCGAAGTGATTTCAAAATTGGAAGCCAAGACATCCTGACCTCTGTCCTTTCTGATGAAGTATGCACCGCCGGGATAAGCCAGACGCACGCCGTTGTAATCAGCGGCATGATAAGTCACACCCACTGCACCATGCACAGGAGTGAAATCTTTGTATTCAATGCCATAGACATCATAATGTTCGGCGATATAGTCGTCTACTTTAGAGAACTGGAAAGTGCGGTCGAGAAATGAACTGCTGCTTGCCATACCTACAAACAACGTATTTGAACCTATGTCATACCATCCCATAAGACATTTGTGCTTTTGGGTGTTACTGGTATTAGGAGTATACACGCTGATATTGGTCTGATCGTTATAACGAGCCTCGAAAATAAATGGATAAACAGGACTATCAGTAATGACACCACTTTCGGAAACATATTTTCCCTTAGAGGTCTTGATTGCAAATTTTCCGGATTCGTTCTTATCTATATATACAAATGTGGAAGATACGACGTTTTGGGCACGCAATGACAACGCATAAGTTTTACCGTCTTTAACATACTCTGTAGGCGTAGTCGTGACATATCTGCCGGCTGCCTTGTCCTCACCGTCTAAGGGATCAGTGGTCACGCCCTTTATGACCTTCATCTGATACCAACCGGGAGTTATGTCACTCACAGGCACGGGCTTCCATCCCGGAGCTTGGGGAGGATTCTTTTTGGCCAAAGTCCAAAAGCTTTCCAGGTTAGTGGTTGCATCACAACGTCCCAATACAATATTAGACGGATTTGTAATTGTGGTATTAGACGGAGTCCAAGCCAACTGTGCAGCAGCATCTTCGTCCTTAGTGGCATACGCGACAACGGCGATGGAGTTTCCGTTTTCTTTCAGTATCCACTTTTCGGTGTCTGTCTTATCGGTTGTCCACTTTAATTTCTGACCTTCTTCGACGTCTTTTGCAGAAACATAGCCGTCGTAGGTGGCCGATTTGATGTAGTAAACGCCTTCTTCGCCATCGACAGCTTCAAAGGTGAAAAGCGTGGAGGCTTCCTCCTGGGTTGTCTTGAATCCGTTTCCGTTGGTGGTGATACGCATATCCGAATCCACCGCGTTCAGGAATTTGTAATAGTGCGGATCGCCATCGGTAGACGGCAGAGGCAGAGAAGTCTGTGCTGTGGCCCACACGGAAACCAACAGCGAGATAAGGAAGGTAATTTTTCTCATTGTTTGTTAATTGTTAATTGATGATTGATATCGGGAATATTATAATCCTCGGTCTGTTTTTCTTTGAGATTTAAGGTAATTCCTTTTGGAGGGAACGGCGCAAAAGTACTTACCAAGACTTAAAAATGCAAATCGGGGGGGGTAAAAAATGTTAATTTGATAAATTTTCTTCAAAAAGGCGGGAAAAGGTGCTGTTTCGGCGCGGAATCCGTCAGGAAAAGCCAAACACGGAACGGCCCGGCGCTGGCCCGGCGGAACGACATGCCATGTAGCTTTTCCTACAAGCCATGTAATCCGGACTACATGGCTTGTAGTCGCGCGTAGATGGCATGTAGGTATGGCGCTCATTATCAAGGCTGACGGAAAGGCTGATTTCCGGCCGCGCGGCGCGCATTCCGACCAATAAAGTAGGCAAACGCTTTGTCCTGTCAAAGTATTTGTATATTTTTGTCGTTCGTTATTTGACAGCAGGCCGGCGCAAACCGCTGAATATCCCGCGGTTGCGGCCCTCGGACCGCTGTTTCCCGAACATTTTGTCCAATGTTTTCCCGCACGGGCCGCACCGTGCCCGCCGGGAACCTAAAAAAACAAGAAAGCATGACGGAACAACCGGCGAACGCACGTCCGGCAAACGACACGCCGCAGGGCGGTGGCGGAAAGACAGGCCCGGGCTCCATCCTCATTACGGGAGCCAGCGGGTTCATCGGCAGTTTCTTAGTGGAACGGGCGCTGCAGGAGGGCATGACGGTGTGGGCCGCCGTGCGCGCCACGAGCAGCCGCCGCTGGCTGTCCGACCCGCGCATACGCTTCGTCGAGCTGGACCTGTCCGACGGGGAGCGGCTCGGCCGGCAGATGGCGGCGCACGTGGAGCGGCATGGCGCGTGGGACTTCATCATACATGCCGCCGGCGCGACGAAATGCCGGCGCAAGGAGGATTTCTTCAGGACCAACACCGACGGCACGCTGCGGCTGGCCCGGCTGGCGCGACTCCATGCGGCCGTAACGGGCCGCTTCGTCTTCGTCAGTTCGCTGAGCGTGATGGGAAATGTGTGCGACGACCGGCCGGATGCGGCCATCGACGACACAATGGCCCCACGGCCCAACACGGCCTACGGCCGGTCGAAACTGGCGGCCGAGCGCGGACTGGCGGAACTGGCCCGCAAGGGCGAAGCCCCGGACTACATCGTGCTGCGCCCGACCGGCGTGTACGGACCGCGCGAACGCGACTACTTCCTGATGGCGAAAAGCCTGAAACGGCACGTGGACTTCTCCGTGGGCTACCGCCGGCAGGACCTGACCTTCATCTACGTGCGCGACCTGGTCGAGGCGGCGTTCCTGGCGCTGCGCAAGGGCACGCCGGGCCGCAGCTACTTCCTGACGGACGGCGCCGACTACCCGTCGCGGGCCTTCTCCGACCTGCTGCAGGCCCGCATGGGCATCCGCCACGTGCTGCACGTCAAGGCGCCGCTGTGGGTACTGCGCGCGGTCTGCGCGGTGGCGGGAACGGCCGCCCGCATGACGGGAAGCGTGTCCACGCTCAACGCCGACAAGTACAACATCATGAAACAACGAAACTGGAAGTGCGACATCTCGCCCGCCCGCCGCGAACTCGGATACGAACCGGCGTGGACGCTCAAGGCCGGCGTGGACGAAAGCATCGACTGGTATAAAAAGGAAAAATGGCTCTGAACCTTATCGAAACCCTGCCGCGGCGCAACGGACTGCTCGGCGTCGAAAAAGCCACACTGGCCTACACCGCACTGACGGCGGCGGCCATCCTGCTGCTATGGACAGACATGACACATCCCGCCACGCTGCTGCAGGGACGTGCCTTCGTGGTGGCCGGCATTGCCGTGACGTGCGCGCTCTACCGCTTCGTGCCCTGCCGCGCAACGCTGCTGCTGCGCCACATCTACCCGCTCACGCTGCTGGGCTACTGGTATCCCGACACGTATGAGTTCTGCCAGCTGTTCCCCAACCTGGACCACGTGTTCGCCGCGGCCGACCTGGCGCTCTTCGGTTGCCAGCCGTCGCTGGAGTTCAGCCGGCTGTTGCCGTCGAAACTGTGGAGCGAGCTGTTCCACATGGGCTACTTCTCCTATTATCCCCTCATCGCGCTGACCGTGCTGACACCGTTGCTCACGGACCGCCGCCGCTTTGCCCGCACCGCCTTTGTGGTGCTCGCGTCCTTCTTCCTGTACTATCTGATTTACCTTTTCCTGCCCGTGGCCGGCCCGCAATATTACTTCCACGCCATCGGCACGGAAGCGGCCGCGGCAGGCCACTTCGCCGCCCTGGGCGACTACTTCCGCTACCACACCGAAATGAACGTATCGCCGGGCCCCGACGGACTGTTCCGGCGGCTGGTCGAGGCCACACAGGCCAGCGGCGAACGGCCCACGGCGGCATTCCCGTCGTCGCACGTGGGCATCAGCACCATCCTCATGCTGCTGCTGCGCGACAACCGGCGCGCGCTGGCCTGGTGCGCACTGCCATTCTACCTGCTGCTGTGCGGCGCGACGGTATATATCGAGGCCCACTACCTGGTCGATGTGCTGGGAGGACTGGTCACGGCATTCGTCTTCTACCACCTCACCAACCGGCTCTACGACCGCACCGTGCGCACCGAACCGGCCGGCATATAGCCGCGGGGCGGCGAACGGCGGGCACTCCTTATATATAATAGGAGGAAAATCCATACGCAGAAAGAAAACTTACCATCATACAGTCATGAATCAGAAAATATTCTCTTCGTTTGCATTGGCCCTGGGCCTCTTCGCAACAGGCCTGACCGCGCAGGCGCAAAGTCCGGCGGTGACGAAAGGATGCGGCATCTCGCCCCAGGTATTGAAGCAAATCCGGGCCGCACAGCCCGCACCGGCCGCCACACGCGCCTGGCGCAACGCACTGGCCGGAACGTCCATCAACCAACTGGCCAAGACGGCCGACAACCCGGCGGCGAACGACACTTACTTCTCCGACGAAGTGCGCTCGAAAGGCGTCACCGACCAACAGCAGAGCGGACGCTGCTGGCTCTTCACGGGACTGAACGTGCTGCGCGCACGGACCATCGCCCGCTTCGGACTGGGCGACTTCCAGTTCTCGCAGGCCTACTGCTTCTTCTACGACCAGCTGGAGAAGTCGAACCTCTTCCTGCAGGCGATTATCGACAACGCCGGCAAACCTATGGACGACAAACTCGTGGAATGGCTCTTCAAGAATCCGCTCTCCGACGGCGGAACTTTCTGCGGCGTGCAGGACGTGGTGACGAAATACGGGCTGGTGCCGGCCGACGTCATGCCTGAGAGCTACAGCGCCAACAACACGTCGCGCATGGCGGCCATCATCTCGCTCAAACTGCGCGAATACGGACTGGAACTGCGCGACAAGGCCGCCAAAGGTGCCAAAAACACGGAACTGCAGGCGCGCAAGGTGGAAATGCTGAGCACCGTCTACCGCATACTGGCCGCCTGCCTGGGCGAACCGCCGACAGAGTTCGTATGGACCCGCAAGGACGCGGCGGGCAAGCCGGCGGACACGAAAAAATACACGCCGAAGTCCTTCTACGACGAATATGTGGGCGCCGACCTCAACGGCTATGTCATGCTCATGAACGACCCGTCAAGGCCTTACCACAAGACTTATACCATCGACATGGACCGTCACACTTACGACGGACACCAGTGGACGTACCTCAACCTGCCCGTCGAGGAAATCAAGGCCATGGCCATCGCCTCCATCAAGGACAGCACGATGATGTACTTCAGTTGTGACGTGGGCAAGCAGCTGGACAGCAAGACGGGCCTGCTCGCACTCGACAACTACGACTACGGCGCGCTGTTCGACACGGACTTCCCCATGGACAAGGCCGACCGCATCCGCACCTACGCCTCGGCCTCGAGCCACGCCATGACGCTCATGGCCGTCGATCTCGATGCCGAAGGCCGGCCGACGAAGTGGAAGGTGGAGAACTCCTGGGGACCGTCGTCAGGACACCACGGCCACCTCATCATGACCGACCGCTGGTTTGACGAATACATGTTCCGCCTCGTCGTGGACCGCAAGTACGTGCCTGCCGCCACGCTCGAACTGCTCCGCCAGAAGCCCGTCGTGCTGCCTGCCTGGGACCCCCTCTTCGGCGCACGCGGCGACGAGTGAGGCACAAGGCTCCCCGCAAGCCGCAAGCCGCGGCGGCCCTGTCTCCGACCGCGGCAATGCCGAAAAACAATCCGTGGCGCGCTCATCCGGAACGCGCCACGGATTATTCATGCCGCACAGCCCGCCACCGGCAGTCAGATAAAATCCAGATAATTGTCCCTGTTCACAACATGGAATGCAGCATCAGGATATGCTTCCATGAAAACTTTCGGTGCAGACGGCATCTTGTTGCCCCACTTGAACTCCAAAGCGGTCAGCCCTCCCGCATCCTCCTCAATAAGATCTATTTCCTGCCTGTCATAAGTCCGCCAGAAATAAAAATCCTTATGTCCCCGGCCATTGAAATCGGCCTTGCGACGTTCTCCTATAATATAGTTCTCCCACAAAGCCCCTACGTCCTGCCTGACAGCCAGCGGCGAGAACGCACCAATAATGGCATTGCGGATGCCATTGTCATAGAAATACCACTTTCCCGCTTTCGCCACCTCTTTGCGCAGGTTACGCGAATATCCCCCTAACCGGTAGATGACAAAAACCTTTTCCAACAGACCGAGATACTTCTCGACAGTCGTCTTGCTCATGCCGAGCTGCTTGCCTAACTCGTCGTAAGAAACCTCGCTCCCCATCTGGAAAGCGATGAGCCGCAACAAATCGCGCATCTTGGTTGAATTTTTTAACCCGTCGATAGCCAGAATATCCTTCAACAGGTATGCGCCGACAATATCACGCAGATAATCTGTCTTACGTTCATAATCATCCATCATCACCACCTCGGGATAAGAACCATAAATAAGACGGGCCTCCAAATTTCGCCGGGTTTCGAGTGCTGTCTCCGTCTGCGCGATTTCCCTTTGCGAGAAAGGCGTCAGCAGAAACTGCGTACCGCGACCCACCAACGGCTCACCGGCCTTGTTCAGCAAATCAAACGATGACGAACCGCTGGCCAGTACACTGACTCCCGGCACCTCATCGACAATCAGCTTCAATATACTGCCGATTTGAGGAATATTCTGTGCCTCGTCAATGGCCAACAAGTCGATACCGGCCAGCAAATGCCGGTAATTGGCCACCGAACGGTTTTCCAGCAAAGCCAGCGTGTCATAGTCTTCACCGTTAAGCATCATGGTACGACCGGGATAATCGGCCACAATCTTACGCATCATCACGGTCTTGCCCACACGACGTGCGCCGAAAATCAATATCGCCTTATTGGGCACTATTTGTGCCGCAATCTTCTCCTCCAGTATTCTGTCTATTGCCTTCATAACCCAACCTGTTCTTTGTGCAAAAATACAAATAATCTTTTCAACTGGCCGTTTTTACGTAAAAATCGTACTCCAGAATGGCGATTTTTACATTTTCACCGGTCATAAGGCATACCGGCGACTGGATGACACATTCAGCCGCGACGGCGGAAAACACCGGATGCCGTTCGTTTATGATTAAGATATTATATAAAATCGGTTTTAAGCCTGACGCGCAACCGGCCGCGCGTCATTGAGCGATATTGATGAGTTTGCAACCTAAAGCAGTCTCAATCTTCGCTATGGTCTGCATGGTAAAGTTGTGCCTGCCAGTCATCCACTTGGATATTTCCGACTCTCTCTTGTGAAGTTTATTGGCAAAATCCTTTTGCGTGAGGTTCTTTGCCTTGAGAACCTTACTGATGCGTTCCGCTATCCCGAAAGAAAGTTCAAATTCTGCTTTCTGTTCTTCGGGAACATCCGCAAGGCATTGTCTGAACAATTCATTCTGTATCATACGGCTGTCCTCCCATTATATTTCAAATGTCGCACTCTGAATATCAGTTATCATATTCTTCTCGATAGTAACCTTTCCCGATTTCTGCGCCTTCATCAGCACCTTGTCAAAAGTCTGCAAATCCATCACATATCCACTCAATTTTTCATTCTCCTGATATGTGCGTGTGGTTTTCACACCGCCATTTCCGAGAATAAGTATCCGGTCTGATATACGCAGGCAATACAAGCGCAGTTTGCGCGAATCAATGGCAAGAGCTTTGACGCTGTCATTCATCTTTCCTTCATTCCGGAAGAAACGTTCAAGAGCTCCTTTGTCAATAATCTTGGACAATGCCAGCAATATAACGTTGAAATCCTTATTGTACGTAGCATTATCCTTAAATTCATTCAAGAATTTCTCGAATTCGCTCTCGTCACTACCGTCAAAGCAGATGGAGAACATGCCCACATTATCGTTTTGCTCTATGGTCTTTAATGTAACTGTTGTCATGACAGCATAAATTCAAATTCACTCCAAAGTTAAGCATTAATTCTTATATCTGTTCACTTTTGAATGAAGATTCAAGAAAAATTCCTGCTGATGTTCATCATCCCGGCCTACGTCCTGCGCCGGAAAATCAACGCCTGTAAGTCATGAAAGAGCTGGACCCGCTGTTACACTCCCAGCTGCGGCTGGCCGTCATGTCCATCCTGATGAACGTCGAGGAAGCCGACTTCGTCTACCTGCGCGAAAAGACCGAAGCGACGGCCGGAAACCTGAGCGTGCAGCTCGACAAACTGTCGGCCGCCGGATACATCGCCGTCAAAAAAGGCTTTGCCGGCAAAAAGACCCGCACCGTCTGCCGCGTCACCGCGCAGGGCCGGCAGGCTTTCAAGGAATACGTGGACGCGCTCAGGCAATACATCTCACTCTGACCGCGCATCCGGAGCAAACAGTGCCCCGACGGAACACCACCGCCGGGGCATTTGTCTTGCCGGCATCCGGGAGAGGGGAGAGCGGGTTCAGTCCCGGTACGCCTCTTCGTGCACACCGGCCACGGCGCGGCCGCTGGGGTCGTTCTTGCCCCTGAAGGAGGCGTCCCACGCAAGGGCCTCGGCGGTGGAACAGGCCACACTGGGCACGCTGGGTACGCTCAGAGCCGCGCTCCTGCTCGGGAAATGTTCCTCGAAGATGCTGCGGTAGTAGTATTCCTCCTTGTTCTGCGGCGTGTGTATGGGGAAACGCTCCGCGGCGCGGGCCATCTGCTCGTCGCTGACGGCGGCGGCGGTGACGGCCTTCAGGGTGTCTATCCAGCTGTAGCCCACGCCGTCGGAGAATTGCTCCTTCTGCCGCCAGGCCACGTCGGCGGGCAGGAGGTCGGCAAAGGCTTCGCGCACCAGTTTCTTCTCGATTTCCCGTCCGGGACACATCTTGGCGGCGGGGGCGATGCGCATGGCCACGTCGAGGAACTCCTTGTCGAGGAAGGGCACGCGGCCCTCGACGCCCCATGCGGCCAGGCTCTTGTTGGCCCGCAGGCAGTCGTACAGGTGGAGCTTGGAGAGTTTGCGCACGGTCTCTTCGTGGAAGGCGCGAGCCGTGGGGGCTTTGTGGAAATAGAGGTATCCGCCGAAGACTTCATCGGCTCCCTCGCCGCTCAGCACCATCTTGATGCCCATGCTCTTGATGACGCGGGCCAACAGGTACATGGGCGTGGAGGCTCGCACGGTGGTCACGTCGTAGGTCTCTATGAAATAGATGACGTCGCGCAGGGCATCAAGCCCTTCCTGTATGGTGTAATTGATTTCGTGGTGCACGGTGCCGATGTGCCGGGCCACCTCGCGGGCCTTGAGCAGGTCGGGCGCGCCCTTCAGTCCCACGGCGAAGGAGTGGAGCCGGGGCCACCAGGCGTCGGCCGTGTTGTCGGTCTCGATGCGCTTGGCGGCATACTTCCTGGCTATGGCCGAAATGACGGACGAGTCGAGCCCGCCCGACAGCAGGACGCCATAGGGCACGTCGGACATGAGTTGCCGCCGGACGGCGGCTTCGAGCGCGTCGTGCACGGCCTTGACCTGCGCGCCGTGTTCCTGCTCTCCGGCCACGGCGTCATAGTCCGTCCAGTCGCGCCGGTACCAGCGGGTCATTTTTCCCTCGCTGCCCCGGTAACAGTGTCCGGGCAGGAAGGGTTCGTATTCGTCGCAAAAGCCTTCGAGTGCCTTGAGTTCGCTGCCGAAGTAGACACGTCCCTGACTGTCGCGGCCGATGTAGAGGGGAATGACGCCGATGGGGTCGCGGGCTATGAGGTAGTCGTCGGTTTCCTCGTCGTAGAGGACGAAGGCGAAGATGCCGTTCAGTTCCTCCAGGAAGTCGATGCCCTTGTCCCGGTAGAGGGCCAGGATGACCTCGCAGTCCGACCCGGTGGCGAAATCGTATTTCCCGGCATACCGGGCGCGGATTTCGCGGTGGTTGTAGATTTCGCCGTTCACGGCGAGCACCTGTTTCCCGTCGGGAGAATAGAGCGGCTGTCCGCCCGACTCGGGGGCGACGATGGAAAGCCGCTCGTGGGCCAGGATGGCCGAGCGTCCCACGTGGATGCCGCTCCAGTCAGGCCCGCGGTGACGTATCTTCTGCGCCATTTTCAGGGCTTTTTCCCTCAGTTCCGGGGTCTGTTCTTTGATGTTGAGTATACCTGCTATTCCACACATGATAGGATATGTTTTTTGTGCGCTGTTCCGTCGTCCGCCCAACGGACTTGGGAATCAGCGGCTTTCGGGTTATGAAAATTACCTCCGTTCTAATTTTTCCTACATGGCATGTAGAAATTTTTAGAAGGGGCTTGGTTTTTTCTATGTGCCATGTAGTTTATCCCTGCTTCGGACTGAGAAAAGCGTCGATGCGCCCGGCCGTTTTCCGTCCGTCGGCCAGCGCGCGCACCACGAGGCTCGCGCCGCCTGCCGCGTCGCCCGCCACGAACACGTTGTCGGCGAAGCGGGGCTGCACGGGCCTGAGGAATCCCATGGCAAGCAGCACCATGTCGGCCTCGATGACCCGCTTCCTTCCCGTGGGCTTCATCACGGGGCGTCCGCCGTCGGGCGAGGGCGTCCAGTCCACTTCCTCCACCTCGGCGCCGCACACCTTGCCGTTCCTGCCGATGAAGCGGTTGGTGGCCAGCGACCACAGGCGCGTGCATCCCTCCTCGTGGCTGGAAGTGGTCTTCAGGACGACGGGATATTGCGGCCACGGGGTGGCTTCGTTGTGCCCGACGGGCGGTTTCGGCATGATTTCGATTTGCGTCACGGAGAGCGCGCCCTGCCGGATGCTTGTCCCGATGCAGTCCGAGCCGGTGTCGCCGCCGCCGATGACGAGCACGCGCTTGCCCCCGGCGTTTACCAGTTCCTCCTTGGCGAAGGTCTCGCCGTCGAGTATGCGGTTCTGCTGCGCCAGCATGTCGAGGGCGAAGTGGATGCCCTTGAGCTCGCGGCCCGGTACGGGCAGGTCGCGCGCCGAGGGCGTCCCGGTGCAGACGGCATAGGCGTCGAATCCCTCGGGAAGCCGTTCCACATCGACCTTCACGCCCATGCTGAAGCGTATGCCCCCGGCCTCGAGGAGACGCATCCGCCGGTCGATGACGGACTTGTCCAGCTTGAAGTTGGGTATGCCGTAGCGGAGCAGTCCGCCGGGCTTGGGATTGCTGTCGAAAACGGTCACCTCGTAGCCTTTCGCGTTCAGCCGCACGGCCACGCTCAGTCCGGCGGGCCCCGCACCTATGACGGCCACCTTCCGGCCGTTGCGGCAGGGGCGGGCGGGGGTGATGTAGCCCTCGCGGAAGGCGGCCTCGGCGATGGCGGCCTCGTTCTCGCGGATGGTGACAGGCGCGTCGCACGAGAGTTTCAGCACACAGGATTTCTCGCACAAGGCCGGGCAGATGCGCCCGGTGAATTCTGGAAAATCGTTCGTGGCGCTCAGGATTTGGAAGGCCTCGCGCCACTTTCCCTTGTAAAGAGCGTCCTGAAACTCGGGGCTCTTGTTGCCCAGCGGACAGGCCCAGTGGCAGAACGGCACGCCGCAGTCCATGCAGCGGGAAGCCTGCAACTTACGGTCATGACTGTTCAGCGTCTGTTCCACCTGGCTGAAATCATTGATACGTTCGTGTATCGGACGGTAACCCGCCTCTTGGCGGGGAATATTCAAGAATGCTTTTGGGTCACCCATTGTTTTTGTTGTTGTCTGTTTGCTGTCTGTTGTCTGTTTCTGTTCCGTATTCCGTCCGGTCGGGCTCAATAGTCGCGCTGCATCTCGGCAATCCTGTGCTGCAACTTCTGCATCTGCTCCTCCTGCAGCACTTTCTTGTACTCGATGGGGACAACCTGTATGAACTCGCCGGCATAGCGGTTCCAGTCGTCGAGCATGACGCGCGCCAGCTTGGAACCGGTGTAAAGGTAATGCTGCCTGATGAGTTCGTGCAGCTCCTTGCGGTACGCCGTCTCCTCGACAAGGCTGAGTTCGACCGTCTCCATGTTGCAGAAGTAGTCAAACCGCCCGTCCTTGTCCCAGACGTATGCCACGCCGCCCGACATGCCTGCGGCGAAGTTGCGGCCCGTCTGCCCGAGCACGACGACGCGCCCGCCGGTCATGTACTCGCAGCAATGGTCGCCCACGCCCTCGACCACGGCCACGGCGCCCGAATTGCGGACCGCAAAGCGTTCGCCGGCGCGGCCGTTGATATATACCTCGCCGTCCGTGGCGCCGTACAGCAGGGTGTTGCCCGCAATCGTGTTGTCCTCGGCCTCGAAGTTGCTCCGCACGGGCGGCAGGACGGCGATGCGGCCGCCCGAAAGCCCCTTGCCGAGGTAGTCGTTGGCCTCGCCCTCCAGTTTGAAACTGACTCCCCGGACCAGAAACGCGCCGAAGCTTTGTCCGGCCGAGCCCTTGAACCTGACGTTCAGCGTCTGCCCGGGCAGTCCCTCCTCGCCGTACTTCGCGGCGATGACTCCCGACAGCATCGCCCCGCAGGCGCGGTCCGTGTTGGCGATGGTGTATTCCAGCGACACCTCCTTGCGGTGCTCGATGGCCTCGGCGGCGGCACGGATGATGGCGATGTCCTTCACGTCGTCCGTGCCGTGCCGCTGGTCGATGGTGTGGCGTATGGCGGCGCCGTTGCCGACGCGTGCCAGCACCCTGTCAAAGGAAATCAGGGCGTGCCTGGGGTTTCCCGTCTCCGGTTTCCGCACAATCAGGTCGGTACGTCCGATGATGTCGTCCATTTTCTCCACCCCGATTTCGGCCAGGTACTCGCGCACCTCCTGCGCCAGGAACGTAAAGAAGTTCACCAGGTACTCGCTGCGCCCGCGGAAGCGCCTGCGCAGTTCCGCATCCTGAGTGGCCACGCCCACGGGGCAGGTGTTCCGGTGGCACTTGCGCATCATGACGCATCCCAGCACAATGAGCGCGCTCGTGGCGAAACCGAATTCCTCGGCTCCCAGCATGGCCATCAGCACGATGTCGCGGCCGGTTTTCAGTTGCCCGTCCACCTGCAGCATCACCTGCCCGCGCAGCCCGTTGAGCACGAGCGTCTGTTGCGTCTCGCTCAGACCTAGTTCGGGCGAGATGCCGGCATAGCGGATGGAAGAGGCGGGCGATGCTCCCGTGCCGCCTTCCGCGCCCGAAATGACTATCAGGTCGGCCTTGGCCTTGGCCACACCGGCGGCAATGGTCCCGACTCCGCTCTCGGCCACGAGCTTCACGCTGATTCTGGCCTTCGGGTTCACGTTCTTCAGGTCGAAGATGAGCTGCGCCAGGTCCTCGATGGAGTAGATGTCGTGGTGGGGCGGGGGCGAAATCAGGGATATGCCCGGAATGGAGTGGCGGGTACGTGCAATCACCTCGTCCACCTTGAAGCCCGGAAGCTGTCCGCCCTCGCCCGGCTTGGCACCCTGTGCGACCTTGATCTGTATCTCGTCGGCATTCACCAGGTATTCGGCCGTCACGCCGAAGCGTCCCGAAGCCACTTGCTTGATGGCGCTGCGCAGGCTCGTGCCGTCCTCGCGCGGCGTGAACCGTGCACGGTCCTCGCCTCCCTCGCCCGTGTTGCTGCGGCCGTGTATGCTGTTCATCGCGACGGCTATCGCCTCGTGCGCCTCCTTGCTGATGGAACCGTAGGACATGGCGCCCGTGACAAAGCGGCGCAGGATGTTCTCCACCGGCTCCACACGTGCGATGTCGATGGGCGAGCGCCGGAAGTCGAGGAAGTCGCGCAGGAAGACGGGCGCCCCCTTGTCATCGACCAGGGCGGTGTATTCCTTGAACTTCTTGTAGCTTCCGAGCCGCGTGGCCAGTTGCAGCGTGCTGATGGTCGCGGGATTCCAGGCGTGGCGCTCGCCATCCTTGCGATAAGCGTAGAGGCCGTTGTTCGGGAGCAGCCCTTCCACGTCGGGAGCAAAGCCCGCGTCGTGGAAGGCTATGGCGTCGCGGGCCACCTCGTCGAGCCTGATGCCGCCGATGCGCGAGCTCATCCCTCCGAAGTAGGCGTCGCTCAGTTCCCGGCCCAGTCCGACGGCCTCGAAAATCTTCGCACCGCGATAAGAGCGTATGGTACTGATGCCCATCTTGCTCATAATCTTGAGCAGGCCTTTGCAAATCGACCTGATGTACTTCTTTTCGGCCGTCGCATAGTCCAGCTGGATTTCCTTGTCGGCCACCAGTTTGTCTATAATGGCAAAGGCCATGTAGGGATTGAGGGCGCTGGCGCCGAAGCCCAGCAGCAGCGCGGCGTGCATCACTTCACGTATCTCGCCGCTCTCCACAATGAGCGCCGTCTGCACGCGCTTGCCCACCGAGATGAGGTGGTGGTGGACCGCCGAAACGGCCAGCAGCGCCGGGATGGCGGCATGGCCGGCATCCACGCCGCGGTCGGAGAGCACGATGTAGTTCACGCCACCGCCGACCGACTCTTCGGCGCGACGGCACAGCGCGGCCAGCGCCTCCTGCAGGCCTTTCCGGCCTTTCGACACCTCGAACAGGATGGGCAGCTTCACGGTGCTGAACCCCTTGTAACGGATGTTGCAGAGCATGTCCAGCCGGTCGTTGCTCAGGATGGGGTGGTTGAGCCGCACCATCTTGCAGTGGTCCTCGCTGGGCGTGAGAATATCCTTGCCGACCGCCCCTATGTATTCCGTAAGCGACATGACCAGTTCCTCGCGTATCGGGTCAATGGGCGGATTGGTCACCTGGGCGAACTGTTGCCTGAAATAATTGTACAGCAGCTGCGGCCGGTCGGAAAGTACCGCGAGCGGCGTGTCGTTTCCCATGGACTGTACCGGCTCTTTCCCGTCGGTGCACATCGGCACAATGATTTTCGCGATGTCTTCCGCCGAGTAACCGAAGATTCTCAGCATCCGGTCGTGGTTTTCCACACTGTGCGGCACTTTCCGCCCGCTCTTCAGCCCGTCCAGCTCTATGCGGTTGCCGGAGAGCCACGCACGGTAGGGCTTCGCCTCGGCCAGCTGCCGCTTCAGCTCGCCGTCGTAGTAGATTTCTCCCTTCTCCGTATCGACCATGATAATCTTGCCCGGCTGCAGCCGCCCCTTTTCCCTGATGTCGCCCGGCTCGAAGTCCATCACGCCCACCTCGCTGGCCACGACCATCATGCCCTTGTGCGTGATGAGGTAACGGGCGGGGCGCAGGCCGTTGCGGTCGAGCATTCCTCCGGCAAAGCGGCCGTCGCTGAAGAGCAGGGCGGCCGGACCGTCCCAGGGCTCCATCAATATGGAGTGGTACTCGTAGAAGGCTTTCAGGTCCTCGCTGATGGGATTCTTCCCGTTGAACGATTCCGGCACGAGCATCGCCATGGCATGGGGCAGGCTCAGCCCCGACATGACCAGGAACTCAAGCACGTTGTCGAGCGAAGCGCTGTCGCTCATGCCCGGCTGCACGATGGGACGCAGTTCGCCGATGTCGCCCAGTGCGGGCGAGGAGAGCACACCCTCGCGGGCCTCCATCCACCCGCGGTTGCCGCGGATGGTATTTATCTCGCCGTTGTGGGCGAGCAGGCGGAAAGGCTGCGCCAGCCCCCACGTGGGGAACGTGTTGGTGCTGAAACGGGAATGCACCAGGGCCAGTCCGCTGGTGAAGTAGCTGTCGGTCAGGTCGGGATAGTAGCCGCGCAACTGCAGCGAGGAGAGCATTCCCTTGTAGACGATGTTTCTGGTGGAAAGCGACACGATGTAGAAATCATCGCGCCCCGGGATGTCCGACCGGCGTATGCGGTTCTCTATCCTTTTGCGTATGACGTAAAGCCGTCGGTCCGCGCCCTCGCTGTCCGTGAAGCCGGTAACGAAAATCTGCCTGATGTCCGGCTCGGCGGCCCGCGCGGCCTCGCCCAGTATCTCGGGACAAGTGGGCACGGTGCGCAGGTGCATCAGCGTCAGACCCTCTTTCTCGATTTCCTCCACGATGACACTCAGCATCGCGGAACGGGCCGCCTCGTCCTTGGGCAGGAACAACAGGCCGGTGCCGTACTTCCCCTTCTCGGGAACAGGGATGCCCTGCAGCAGAATGAACTCGTGGGGAATCTGCAACATGATGCCTGCGCCGTCGCCGGTCTTGTTGTCCGCGCCCTCAGCGCCGCGGTGACGCATGTTCTCCAGCACCTTGAGCGCGGACTCCACCAGTTCGTGCGACTTGCCTCCGTGAATGTTCACCAGCATTCCCACACCGCAAGCATCGTGCTCGTTGGCGGCGTCATACAGACCGACGTGCCCGGGCCGGCAGCGGCGGATCTGTGTCTCTATCGGATTGCCTGACTGTTCTTCTTTCATCGTTTATATAAACATTTTGGTTGATAAATTCATTTTAATGTGTCAAAAAGTCCGGCAAATATACATATTTATTTACAAAATGACATGTATATGAAAATTTTTATGACAAAATATTTATTTTTGGCGCAAAAACATGGCATACGGACCACCAAACGAAGCGCATCCGCCCAACAAACACGGAAACGTCCGGCTTCACACGATGCCGGAGAAAAAAACGGAAAAATCACATGGCTTATAGGAAAAACTATCCCTATGACAGGATTTTCTACAAGCCATGTAGTTTTTCGTTGGAAAGACATACATAATCAACCACTTACGAAATGTATAATGTAATATGGGCAACATTCAGAAATCTCATACAGAATAAGCCTCGGACTGGGAACAAATTTCCCCAAATGAGGATAAATTGTACTTGAAATAGACGACCAAGAGAGAAACTCAATTTCTCCACTCCTACTATAGAGTTTTTCAAACATTTTCACTAATATTGCATTTGCTCTTGGACTCTGCAATTCAACAAAGCAAAACACAAATGCATAACACCGAAAAAATAAACCAGCCTCCCCGCAACCATAGTGTGATCGTGCCGGACTTCTTTGGGCCGGATCGCCCCTTAGAGGTTTGGCAACTTGGATGGCAACCCGAGAACAGGATGGAAACGAAATCCTCGGTTTCAAAGAAAATCTTCAATACATATGTTGCTGAGTGCCATTTTAACGTCATCTTTTACTATGTGAAAGATGGCAATTTCTACGGCATTCATGCCGAGATATGCCCCACACCTGTCTTTCGTTTCAAGAAAGAACCGACGCAATTCATCTATGATAAACTGGGAGATCAAGACACACATGACTATCAGGCTGGAGAAATCCTATATTGGGTTGACAACGACTCGAAGATATGGGATGTGGTCAAAATAGATGGGAAACCTCTTGAAGAGGTCCTGCAGGACTCTTATATCGTCAATATAAGCTGAACAAATCGCATTCTCCTCCGGGGTTTTCGTCATAAGGCTGGCGGATACTCCGGAGGATGGTTCTATGTGATGTAATTTGGACAAACAAATTATTTTAGATTTTCATCGGTTTGACACAACCGATTGAGGTATAAACTTTTAGCGGAGTATTTGAGAAACAGAGGTAACAATTTGGCAACCGTGCGAATTTCAGCGATTTGCGGTGCTGTGCTGTCAAATAACTCTTTCTGATGCAAAGGTATAATAATTCTTGGAGAAATCGATGCCCGTTATCGCGTTTTTGCTTCTCATTTTTGTAATTTATTCATGATAATCTCGTGAATTATAGCTACCTTTACGGCATTGAAAACCAATGCATAGACCCAATGGCAAAGATTACTGTTCAAAATACGGACATCAGTGTTGTCAAGTACAACGAGGAAGATTACATCAGTCTTACGGATATGGCACGAAGCCAACTGCAAGAGCATATAATCTTCCGCTGGCTCAGTCTTAAAAGCACTATTGAATATCTTGGCGAATGGGAAATGTTGTATAACCCCGATTTTAATTGTACCGAATTCGGTACAATTAAAAATGCAGCTGGAAGCAACAACTTCGTGCTTTCGGTGAAAACTTGGATAGAAAGAACCAACGCGATCGGCATCCGTTCAAAGGCTGGTCGCTACGGTGGCACGTATGCACATCGAGATATAGCCTATCATTTCGGTATGTGGATTTCGCCTAAATTCCAATTGCTTCTCGTCAAGGAATATCAACGGCTAAAGAACGAAGAACAACGATTGCTCGGCTGGTCGGCAAAGCGTGAACTGTCGAAAATCAATTACCGCATACATACCGATGCCATCAAACAGAACCTTATTCCGGCGGAAGTTACACAAGCACAGGCAAGCATCATCTATGCCAACGAAGCCGATGTATTGAACGTGGCTATGTTCGGCATGACGGCAAAGCAATGGCGTGAAGCCAATCCCGACCTGAAAGGCAATATCCGGGATTATGCCACCATCAACGAACTCATCTGTCTGTCAAATATGGAAAACCTCAATGCTGTGTTCATCGAACAGGGTATACCGCAGAGTGAACGTCTTTTAAAGCTCAATCAGATAGCCATTCATCAGATGAGCGTATTGGAAAATGGTGATAATGGAGAGAGAAAGTTGTTGAAATAAACATTGCTTTTGCGCCGAGAATATGACTATCTCATAATAAATGCAGTATGAGGCATTATTTTATTTTTATTGCAATGACCATGTTTGCCACAGCTTGCCATAATAAGCAAGTAAAGGAAATGGCAGGCAAGACCACCAGTATGGAACAAAACTCTGTCATCGTACAAGATACCTTATATGAAACAATCTCTGTAGAGCCTTCTGTTCCATATTATTCCGCAACCGAAGAGAAGTGCAAGAATGAGATAGATTTGCAAGAATACCAATTTAAATACTCCGAGGTAGCCCACCAGATTGCAAAGCGAACCTTGCACAGTTCTGCATTTGAAGAATATGAATACAGACGGAACTGTCGGATGATGCTGAAAATTTATAAAGATACAACTGTATTCGTCACGCCTTTGGACGGACTTGAGGTGCCGGAATCGTCCATAGGCTTTTGCAAAATAGAGAACAGGGTGTTCTTTCTTGTCGGACATATAGAGACGCTGCTTCAATCGTATGGAAATAAAAAGCGGTTCGGTGTCAAGAAAACTTTGCCTCATCCTTTTGACCCACCTACTTGGAGATTCAAAGTTAGACAACAATAAAAATGGGGTTGAGGGTGATCTCATTGGCGATGAAAACCTTGCGTATTCATCAGGAATCGTGCTTAATCTTCTTATTATCAGTAAACAATCTGGATACAGTTTCATGTCTTTACAAGGCTATAATTGTTTCAAATATCCAAAATCGGTTATCGGTCAGTTTCATCGCTTACCGACCGCCAAGCAAATCTACGCAAATCGCAGCAAAATAGGCAGTTATCCAAAAACTTTCACCCCATGAGGCAGTAACGGGCTGGTAACTGAACTCTTGCCTCTTTTGGACAAACAAATTTCGGGGTCTGGCGGCGTAAAATCGAGACGAAACAACAATGAATAAACAAATTCATCTTTGCTTGTCCATTGACTTTATAGATGTTTATATACTATACGGCGATTTAATATTCCTCTTCGTTGAAAAAGATTGGTATCTTTGCAGAAGGCCGGCTGAGCCTCGGCAATCCAAGCAAGCTTATTGCACTCGACTTGCACAGCCTTTGCAAAAGGCAGGCACAAAAAACATCTGCATGAAACGTGATTTATCCATGGACGCCCTGCGCGGCGTGGCGGCACTCTTCGTGGTGCTGCTACACGTCACGGCCCTGCGGCTCGACGAAACGTCCGGCCCGCAGTGGGCGGCCATCAACCTGCTCAACGGACTGACACGCTGGACCGTACCTGTGTTCATCATGCTGAGCGGCGCGTTCTTGCTGGGCCGGCGGAACGAGGACACCTGCGGACTGTGGATGAAAAGGGTAGGGCGGACGGCCGGCATCCTGCTGTTCTGGAACATCGTTTATTTCTTCGCCCGCACAAAAGGAACGTCGCTGCCGTCGCCGCACGACCTGATTTATCCCAACGCCTACCACCTGTGGTTCATGTATCTGCTGACGGGACTTTATGCCCTGCTGCCGCTGCTGAGGCGCATCGCGGCGGGCCGCACGGAAGGCTGCTTCGTGGCGCTTTGGGCGGTCCTCTGCATCGTCCCCCTCACGTTCGGCGCATACGGCGGCATCACGCTCCCGACGGTCTTCCGGCCCGTCGGTTACGCCGGCTATTTCGTGCTGGGACACTTCCTCTACGAACGGCGCGCATGGCTCAAGGGGAGACTCCTCGCGGCGATACTCGCGGCGGGAACGACGGCTGCGGCGTGCGCCACGTGGCTGACGCACAGCGACAGTCTGTCGCAAGACCGCCTGTGCATCGACGCCTACGACAACCTGGGACTCTGCGTCCTGCTCACGTCGGTAGCGGTCTTCGCCGCCTTCACCCGGCTGCGCGTCCGTCCGGAGACACGTGCGGGCAAAACCGTCTCGCTCCTCGCGGAAAGTTCAGCCGGCATTTATCTGACGCACCTGCTCTTCATCGGCCTGCCCTGCGACATCCCCGACCTCATGCCGGCCACCGCCGCCGGCTGCATGGCCGCCTGGACCGCAGCGTGCGCGGCAAGCTTCGCGTTCACCAAGGTGCTCGCCGCCCTGCCCGCACTGCGCCGGACGGTCTTCCTCGCGCGACCCCGCAGACCTCGCAAAGAGGAATGAGGCACAGGCCGGCCTCACCCTCGTTTAATTCCAAATGAGCATAAAATTAATTTACCGAAGAACAAATATCAGATATCAGTAGAGGTACAATCCTCCCTTGACATGGCTACCAAAAACGATATAGGATATAAAATGGAATTACTTATACCGGATGCACCAACCGGTCACTTTGTTTTACCTTGACCATCTCTATGAATGATGCCAAAGTCTCAATCTCTGGCTGAAATTCCTTGTCAAACGATGTCCGATAAGCGGCAGGAACAACAAGTTTAAGGCGTTCGTGCTTCATCTCACGCAATTGATTTTTAGATATTCCTTGTTGCAAGGTAAACAAATATTTGGTTTCGATTCGATTTGCCTCATTCAGCACTTGCCTCCAGCGATCTTTACAGGTAGTCTTTGCCCCAAGAAAGACCAATTTATCTGCCGGAAACAATAGATTATGGTAAGCCTCCCCGTTAGGAAACAGGAAATCCGGTTTTTTATTGTCTTCTGTTACGGCTTGCTCTTCGTATTCCAATCGTGCAGCCGTAAAAATAGTAGCAAGATGATGTTCTAGGGATTTTCCTGCACGGGATTTGCGACGGTTGAGGATAATATTGGAAAATTTAACCAGCTCCTGACAATTTTGAAAAGGTACACTATAAACAGGAGCATAAATTTTCTCTTCAAAACTACGAAACAAGCTATATTCTGTGTCAATCCATTTCAGCAATAGATCATCCGGAGTCCTACAGATTATCTTATCAGTAATAAGATGTGCTTTGTTATAAACATCTCTGGCAAATTGAGCCATTTGACGAGTTTCGGGGAAATCATTATGTAAAGAGATAAGTTCTTGGATGTCATGTTCTAATTGTATTTCCGGAGTATAGGCTTGTGTAACATCAATCAACTGATTGGTCATTTCCGGAGATAAATTGAAATAAGCGAAGAACTCATCAATGTCTTGGTCTCTTTGCAGAACAAAACCGTAATAGTAGTTTTCAGTATATTGTGCAATGATAAGTAAATCTCCTACATTATCTTCTTCGAAAAAAGGAAAATTCTTTCCAAAACGGGTTATTCTATATTCATTGCGTGTCCCTTGTCCATAATAGATAAAACGGCTTTCCGTAATGAAATCGTCTTGCCATTTTACTTCTACAAACTTATCTTTATTCTCACCTTTCATTCCCGGAGTGTCGAATAATAATGGTGCAGCACATTTAGGTATGTAGAAACCAGCTTGATGAGAACCATTCTTACCGGTATCATTCGCTGTAATAAAACGACAGAATGCATGCTTAGCGTTCTGCACCTTTGTTATTGCGCTATTCAGTATCTCATTCATAGTTCAACATAGTTTTTACCAATTGTTCTGATACTGCAGTGATAAGAGGAACCACAACAGAATTACCACATTGCCTATAAGCTTGCACATCAGAAACCTGATTAAGGCGATATTCATCGGGATAACCCATTAATCGTGCACACTCTCGCGGTGATAATTTACGAGGGTTTCTTCCTTCACCTTGAGGAATAAGAATCTCAGAACCGTCTTTATAATAACGAGCACTTAATGTACGGGAAATTCCTTCTAAATCAACCAATCCGAACCCGAATCCATTTCCTTTAGCACGATGCTTCTCTGCATAATTCTGCAAATAACTCCACAGTTTATCACTCAACGTATATTTTTCATCTATATCAGAATCCAAGATTTCTTTGATACTTCGAGCAGCCTGTTTTTGCTCTGGAAAGGAAAATTTCTCTATTCCATGAAATATATCACGGTCAAAACCTACAATCATTATACGTTCCCGGTGCTGAGGCACATATGCTTGTCCATCCATAACAAGATAATGAAGAGAATAACGCAGTTCCTCTAACGTTCCTTTGATAATCTTAAACGTATTTCCTTTATCATGCGACATCAAATTTTTCACGTTTTCCAAAAAGAATGCCTTAGGACGATGACAACTTATAATATCCGCCACGTCAAAAAATAATGTACCTTGCGTCTTGTCTTTGAACCCTGTTTCCCGCCCAAGGCTCTTTTTTTTGGAAACTCCTGCAATAGAGAATGGTTGGCAAGGAAAACCAGCACAAAGTACATCAAATTTTTCGGGAATATAACTTTTTGTCATTTCCTTCGTGATGTCTCCAAAAGGCATTTCGCCAAAATTAGCAAAATAAGTCTTCTGAGCATATTTATTCCATTCCGAAGAAAAAACACACTTACCACCTTGTGCCTGCATAGCCAAACGAAAACCACCCATACCGGCAAACAAATCTATAAAAGTAAATTTTGGCTCTTTGGGATTGGGGAATGGAATATTAAAAAAGTCCGAAAACAAATTATATTCGGCAGGATTTTCCGCAAGTTCAGCTATAAATTCATCCGTTATTTCTTCTTCTTTGTTTTCTTTCTTCTGCTCCAGAAACTCACGTATAGCACAGAAAACTTCTTTCTTGCTTTTACTTCCGATATTGCCATTATTGTGTAAAAATTGGCTAAGTACGGCTAGCTGATTCTCCCAACTGGTTTCTCCATACAGTTTGATACCGTTCTTTTCATCTATTTCCTCCGGAAAATCAACAAGTTTTATGTCTTGTATGGTGGCCTTCTTCGTCATCATTCAATCTGCAGATTTATTACAAAAAGCAAAAATACAGCTTTTTCGTTAATTTTCTTCCATACGTTTCTGAGAAAAAAGAATAAAAAAGGGCACAGGCCGGCCTCACCCTTCGTTTTGTCACTTTTCCGGCCTCCAGGACGTCATTTTGAAAAAAATATTGTGCAGAAAATAATATTTTAATACGTTTTTTGTTGGATATAAAACATATTGTCGTATATTTGCAGCGAAATAAAACAAAAAGAAAGACAAATCGCTTAATAATATACAAAATGACAAAATATATCCGGTTTACCAAAATGCACGGCGCAGGCAACGATTACATCTATGTGGACACATCCAGATACCCTATCGAGAACCCGGAAAGGCTTTCCCGCCTGTGGAGCGCGCCGCATACGGGCATCGGCAGCGACGGTCTCGTGCTGATAGGCCCTTCGGACGAGGCGGACTTCAGTATGCGCATCTTCAACGCGGACAGCTCGGAGGCCATGATGTGCGGCAACGCCAGCCGGTGCATCGGCAAGTATATTTACGACAACGGACTGACCGTGAAAACGGAAATCACCCTCGGCACGCGCTCGGGCATCAAACGGCTGAAGCTGCACGTCAGCGAGGGGAAGGTGGACACCGTCACCGTAGACATGGGCCGCCCGGCCGACTGCACGCCCGACGGCGGGGCGGACGGCAGGGCGGACGGCAGGCCCGCGGGTGAACAGCCCGTAGAGGCCGGCGGGAAACGGTTTTGCGGGACGGTCGTTTCGATGGGAAATCCGCACTTAGTCATCTTCACGGACGACATCGCGGGCATCCGCCTGGAGGAGGTCGGCCCGCTGCTGGAGAACCACCCGCTCTTTCCCGACCGCACCAACGTGGAATTCGCGCAGGTGCTGGAGGACGGGAAAATACGGATGCGCGTATGGGAGCGGGGCTCGGGCATCACGCAGGCCTGCGGGACGGGAGCGTGCGCCACGGCCGTGGCGGCTTTTCTCACCGGCCGGGCGGGGCGGAAAACGGAAATCGTCATGGACGGCGGACGGCTGGACATCGAGTGGGACGCCGCGACGGGCCACGTCATGATGACGGGAGCGGCCGTCAAGGTGTTTGACGGCGAAATAGAAATCCCCGACAACGTGTGACCGAACGGACACCGACAAACGGACATACACATTATAATATATATGGCATTCATCAACGAACATTTTCTGAAACTTCCGGGCAGTTACCTGTTTTCGGACATCGCCCGAAAAGTGGACCGTTTCAAGAGCGAACATCCCGACAGGGACATCATCCGCCTGGGCATCGGCGACGTAACCCGGCCTCTGCCGGCCTTGTGCATCGAGGCGATGCACAAGGCCGTGGAGGAGATGGCCGACGCAAGGACTTTCCGCGGATACGGTCCGGAGCAGGGCTATGATTTCCTCATCGACGCCGTCATCCGGAACGACTACGCGCCGCTCGGCATCGAACTGGACAGGACGGAGGTCTTCATCAACGACGGGGCGAAAAGCGACACGGGCAACATCGGCGACATCCTGGGCACGGACAACACGATAGGCGTGACCGACCCGATTTATCCCGTCTACATAGACAGCAACGTCATGTGCGGACGAGCGGGCACGTTGGGTACGGACGGACGTTGGACGGGTGTGACCTACATGCCCTGCACGGCCGAAAACAACTTTATCCCCGCCATTCCCGACAAGCGCATCGACATCGTTTACCTGTGCTACCCGAACAACCCCACGGGAACGACGCTGACGCGGGCGGAACTGAAGAAGTGGGTGGACTACGCGCTCGAAAACGACACGCTCATTCTGTTCGACGCCGCCTACGAGGCCTTCATCCGCGAGGACGACGTACCTCACTCCATCTACGAGATAGAGGGGGCGAAGCGGTGCGCCATCGAGTTCCGCAGTTTCTCGAAAACGGCCGGATTCACGGGCGTACGCTGCGGCTATACGGTCGTGCCCGGCGAACTCGAGGCCGCCACGTCCGACGGCGGGCGCGTCAGGCTGAAACGGCTGTGGAACCGCCGCCAATGCACCAAGTTCAACGGGACGGGATACATCACGCAGCGGGCGGCTGAGGCCATCTACACCCCCGAGGGCCGGCAACAGATAAAGGCGACCATAGACTACTACATGGACAACGCCCGCACCATGAGGGAGGGCCTCGAGGCCGCGGGACTGAAGGTCTACGGCGGAGTGAACGCCCCCTATATCTGGCTAAAGATACCCGGCGGCACCGGCTCGTGGGAGTTCTTCGAACAACTGCTCGACGGGGCCGGCGTCGTCACCACCCCGGGCGTAGGCTTCGGCCCGAGCGGCGAAGGGTACATCCGCCTGACCGCCTTCGGCCGGCACGAGGACTGCACCGAGGCCATGGACCGCATCCGCGACTGGCTGAAATAGCGGAAACGCCGCACAAAGTTTTTTTCAGGATAACAAACACACATCAAACCATAGGTATTATGTCAAAATTGAGATTCAGAGTGGTAGAAACGGCTTTCAAGAAGAAACCCGTGACCGTGGCCGACCCGTCGGAACGCCCGTCGGACTATTTCGCCAAGTATGTATTCAACAAGGAAAAGATGTTCAGATATCTTTCCGAAAAGGTATATGCCCAACTGACCGACGTCATCGAGAACGGAGCACCGCTGGAGCGCAGCATCGCCGACGAGGTGGCCGAAGGCATGAAGCGTTGGGCCATCGAAATGGGCGCCACCCACTACACCCACTGGTTCCATCCGCTCACCGAAGGTACGGCCGAAAAGCACGACGCCTTCATCGAACACGACGGAAAAGGCGGCATGATGGAGGAATTCACCGGCAAACTGCTGGTGCAGCAGGAACCCGACGCTTCGAGCTTCCCCAACGGCGGCATCCGCAACACCTTCGAGGCGCGCGGATATTCGGCCTGGGACCCCTCGTCGCCGGCATTCATTGTGGACGACACGCTCTGCATACCCACCATCTTCATTGCCTACACGGGCGAATCGCTCGACTACAAGGCGCCGCTGCTGAAAGCCTTGCGCGCCGTGGACAAAGCCGCCGTCGAAGTGTGCCATTACTTCAACCCCGACGTCAGGAAAGTCTATGCCTATCTGGGATGGGAACAGGAATATTTCCTCATCGACGAAGGCCTTTACGCCGCCCGGCCCGACCTGCTCATGACGGGACGCACGCTGATGGGACACGACAGCGCCAAGAACCAGCAGCTCGAAGACCATTACTTCGGAGCCATTCCCACCCGCGTCGCCGCATTCATGAAAGACCTGGAAATAGAGGCGCTGAAACTCGGCATACCCGTCAAGACACGCCACAACGAGGTGGCGCCCAACCAGTTCGAACTAGCACCCATATTCGAGGAATGTAACCTGGCCGTGGACCACAACATGCTCATCATGTCGCTCATGCGGAAAATCGCCCGCAACCACGGATTCCGCGTACTGCTTCACGAAAAACCCTTCAAGGGCGTGAACGGCAGCGGAAAACACAACAACTGGTCACTCGGCACGGACACGGGCATCCTGCTGCACGCGCCCGGAAAACTTCCCGAGGAGAACCTCCGGTTCATCACTTTCGTCGTCAATACGCTCATGGCCGTCTACCGGCACAACGGGCTGCTCAAGGCAAGCATATCGAGTGCGACAAACGCCCACCGGCTGGGAGCGAACGAGGCACCGCCCGCCATCATTTCCTCCTTCCTCGGAAAACAGCTGAGCCGGGTGCTGGAACATATCGAGGAAAGCACCACGGACGACCTCATCGGCCTCGGCGGAAAACAGGGCATGAAGCTTGACATCCCGCAGATACCGGAACTCATGATAGACAACACGGACCGCAACCGCACGTCGCCTTTCGCCTTCACCGGCAACCGCTTCGAATTCCGCGCCGTAGGCTCCGAAGCCAACTGCGCCAGCGCCATGATTGCCCTGAACTCCGCCATTGCCGAACAGCTCGTGGAATTCAAACAGGAAGTGGACCAACTCATCGCCGCCGGCGAAACGAAAGTGTCGGCCATACTCGACGTCATCCGACGGTACATCAAGATATGCAAACCCATCCACTTCGACGGAAACGGATACAGCGAGGAATGGAAGGCCGAAGCCGAACGCCGCGGACTAGACTGCGAGACCAGCGTCCCCGTCATCTTCGACAACTATCTGAAACCGGAAAGCATCAGGATGTTCGAGTCCATCGGCGTCATGAACCGGAAAGAACTGGAGGCCCGCAACGAAGTGAAATGGGAAATGTACACCAAGAAGATACAAATCGAGGCCCGCGTGCTCGGCGACCTGGCCATGAACCACATCATACCCGTAGCCACACGTTACCAGACGGACCTGATTGACAACGTCTACAAGATGAAGGACCTCTTCCCCGCCGGAAAGGCCGAGAAACTGTCTGCCAAGAACATGGAGCTCATCGAGGAAATCGCCGACCGGACCGCCTTCATCAAGGAGCATGTGGACGAAATCGTCGAAGCGCGCAAGGTGGCGAACAAGATAGAGAGCGAACGCGAGAAGGCCATCGCCTACCACGACAACGTCGTCCCCATGATGGAGAAAATCAGATATCACATCGACAAACTGGAACTCATCGTCGATAACCAGATGTGGACGTTGCCGAAGTATCGCGAACTGCTGTTCATCAGATAACCGTCTTTTTTAGGATAACAGAAGGAAAGGGAATCCAATCCCTCAATTGGTTGTTTAAGTATTCCGGCAGGCTTTGTTGTGAAACAGGGCCTGCCTCTTTTTGTGCATCTTCAGTGGCATCTCCTTTCAGTCCACATTCCTTTTTCATTTTTTTGAAGAAAAAGTTCAAATAATCAATGGCTTTCGTTTTTTATATTTATATTTGTGGCGTTGAAGTCTCTTTTTTTAAGTCTCTTTTTCATTACGTTCTTTTTATTAATTAATTCTTCACTATTACTTTTATGAAAAAGCATTTGGTGGCAATGCTGTTGGCTCTGCTGGCAGCAACGGGAGCATTATTTGCTGATACTCCCATCGGATGGACTGAGGATAACCCGGTCTACTTTACCCTGAAAAGCAATCGCGACAGCAAGTACACCACAGAAAAGGGCGGCGCGCTGGTAGGCGTGAGCGATGTGACGGAGCGAGGCAAATGGTATCTCGTGGACCGTGGCGACGGTTCCTACGACATCCGCAACGGTATTTCCGACAAATATGTGGATCCTACTGCTGCCAACGATACGCAACTGACTGTTACCGAAACACGCCCCTCGACCGGCTGGCATTTCAAGGTGAGCACGGTGGCAGGCTATTACATTATCGTCAATGGTACGTGTCAGTTCAACCAGACCCAATCTGCGCTGAACTTCAAGGTGTATAACTGGGGAGACGGAACTACGACCAATGACGGCGGCTGTCAGTTCCGGCTGACACAAACCGATGCACCCGACAAAAGTGCCGTAGTCAATCCCACCGTTCCCGCCCCAGTGCTGACCATCATGGACCGCAAGTTTGACGGCACGGCGGCCTATCGCGCAGATCTTGACTATCCCGAACAGGCGCAGAAAATATTTGCCGCCAAGGCCACCACTACGGCCGTTGAATACACGATGGATGCCACAGGCAAGGATTTCCAGGTGCTGGTAGGCTCCAGCAATGTAGATACGCCCAACTACTTCTGCTATGCCGTACGGCCCGGCGGTCCGGCCTTCCGCGGTGTGTGGCAGAACGGTGAGGACAACTGGTACACCATGACCGGCGGCGGAACCGGAACACACAAGGTCGTGTTCGTATCGGATCCCGATAACGGTATGTGGGCATTTGTCGATGGCGTGAGAATAGCTACTTACAACCTCAGCAAACTTGGCGCTTACGGTGTGATAGGTTACGGAAACATCGACCCCGCGCCGAACGCATTGACCATTGGCGGTGTGGTGTGTCCCAAGTCCGTCAATGCAGGTACGCTGAACCATATGAGCGGTACGGTGAAATCGGTGCGCTATTACGATGTGGCACTGACCGACGAACAGATTGAGGCACTCGAATGGTCGGGCTTCTCGGCCACAGAATCCGAGAACGTGGAACCCGATCCGATAGTGCCTACCGGTGCTTATGGTGTGAATTATCCCGAAGGAACAATCCTGAATTCCGCCAAATACAACCGTTCCACGGAGTCGGTAGGCATCACCACCGGACGTGGACAGCAGACTAAAGATGTGTCCCAGGGGCTCGACCGCCTGCTCTACCATTCGCTGATGGATGGCACGCCGTTCATTGTGAAGCAGGGCGAAGAGGTGCGGGCTGTCTTCGGTCACGCATCGGGTGCCATGAACGGCTATGTATACATAGACCTGGATAACGACGGACAATTCGATGCCGCCACAGAACTGATGGCCCAATCGGCAGGCACGGAAGTCAATCCCGGCGCGTTTGTCATTCCGGCCAATCTTGAGCCGGGCGTGTACCGCATCCGGTTCAAGGTGGATTCGGGCAGCGACGATCCTGCCGGCGCTACTGAAAAGGGAAACAGTATCGTATATAACAACGGTGCCATTGTCGATGCTCCGCTGATGGTGATGAATGCAGACTTTACCGTAAACCTTACCTATACCGGAGGCTCGCTCACTGACGTCAGCGGTGCAGACCTCGCCGGCACGAAGCCTGCGGCCAAGGCTGTACTCTTCAAAGCCATACCCGAAGACGGCCATCACCTTGCCTCGGTCGAAGTGACCTACGGATTCCCGAACCGCGAAAGCAAATGGGGCAACCGGCAGACATTCGCCGGCGAAATCAGCGGCGATCTCTTCCAGAACAGTGCCACTGTTCCGGCAGCCTACATGATTGGCAACGAGGTACATCTCAATGCGACATTTGCTGACGGCGATTATGCCGACCCGCGTGAACATGATGGCTACTGCCTCGTATGGCACGATGAATTTAACGATCCCGACGGGACACCGGCCGATATGGAGAACAAATGGAAGACCCCGTGGGTGAATCCCGGCGCGGCATGGGCACGCTACATCACGGAGGACAACAGCCTGCGCACCGTCGAGGGCGGCAGTCTGGTACTCACGGCCCGCGAACAGGGGGGCAAGTGGACAACCGGCGCCGTATGGAGCGAAGACCACTTCTATTTTACTTACGGATATGTCGAGGCCCGCATAAAATGTAATTGGCAACTCGGCACTTTCCCGGCCTTCTGGATGATGCCTCACGGATTTGTCGATGCCGACTGGCCCGAATGTGGAGAAATCGACATCTGGGAAGCTGCCAAGAATCCCGCAACCTCTCACCACACGGCCCATGGCGTGTGGAGCAACTACAACGGCTATGGCGGCTGGGGCAACCCGCAGCCCATCGACTATGCCGAGACACACATCTTTGCACTCGAATGGACGCCCAACTCCCTGGAATGGTTTGTCGATGGCAAGAGCGCCCATTTCATTGACAAGGGTAACAGCAAACTTATCGACAAAGCCACCAACCAGCCTACATGGCCGTTTGACAAAGACTTCTTTGTAATTCTTAACCAGAGTGTCGGCAACGGCGGTTTTGCAGCCAATCCCTCAAGCGGTACCGTCTACACCACCGAGGTAGACTATGTCCGCGTATACCAAAAGCCCGGAATGACGAACATGGGCGGAAAAGTAGTAGGCGTCCAGGACGGAATTGACAAAGTAGAGATGTCGGACAATGCCGACCATTCCGTCTACGACCTCCAGGGCCGCCGTGTAGTGCGTCCGACCCGCGGCCTCTATATTGTCAATGGCCGAAAGATGTTGGTAAGATAAAATAAATACAGCGATTATTAAGAAAAGGAAGAGCCGGCGGCAACGTCCGGTTCTTCCTTTTCTTGGTCCGCCCGACATGGGCTTAATCCAAAACGGCCATTAGACTTTTGAGGCTAAGTATTCCGGCAGGCTTTGTTATGAAACAAGATCCGCCTCTTTTGTACCGCATTTCGACGCAAACGAACCACCAAACACAATCCGACACGCTCCGGAAATAAAAATAAAGAAAGTCTTGTTTCTTTTTAAGCTTATTAATATATTTGCAAGCGATTCTCATCGCTTTCCGCTCTGCGGACCTGTCACGGAAACGTCCGGACGGCCTACATGAAGAAAGCACCTGCGCCGAAGCTGGTGGCAAGACATTGCCCGCCGGCGGATGTGGAGGGAAGAGGATTGCTATATATGGAAAAGCGTTTACATGCGCTTTGTTCTTGACACTCTGAAATTCTCGCAAAATTTCTTGAAATAGTCGGAACATAGCAACGGTAGATGCTCATGGGATGTTTTTATAAAGCATCCCTATCTTCGCATTCGTTTCCTTATATAATAAGGTATAGGGTGTGTCGTATAGGGAGAATTATATAAATTCATCGGCGTGGGTTCTGCGTTGCTCGTTCAACTATTTCGGGCAATGCGAGAAGCCTCAGAGTGTGGGACGAGTGACAGGTACAGATCTCCCACGCTTTTTGTATATATACCATATCCAGATTTATATTTAATTGCCAATGTTGGGAGGTCGATAGGCATTTACTTCTATTCCTATGAAAGAAAAGAAAAATAAAGAAGAGCTCCAATCCCGCCGCGAGTTTTTCAAAAAAGCAGCCAAGGGGACATTACCCATTCTCGGTGCCATCGTCTTGGCCGACACACCTGCCATTGTAAGGGCAGCAGAAAAAGTTCCCATGGGATGCAACTACATTTACTTAACTGCATAGACAAATGGGTAATAAACACCTGCCTAACTGAAACATAATACTAACTAAACCAATTATTTCTCATGAAAACAAATTTAATTTTGAAGACTTCGGTCGTTTTACTCTTAACCATTATTATTTCGGGTTGTTCAAAGTATAGCGACAAGGATTTGTATGGAACTTGGACCCGATCGGAAACTGAGGAAGTGGAAGAAGACGATGGGTCGGTGCATCAATTGGAAACGATCAACAGTTTGAAAATTGAGGGCGATAGACTTATCAATTCCTGTGAGGTATTTATTGACGGTAATCAGGCCATTAAGCTGAGTGTGGAAGGCCGGTGGACTTATGATGAGGCTGATCTCATTCGGTCCGAGGCTGTGGGAGTGATAACAATTAAATATGACCCCGATACCTTCCACCATGAATTTGATGAAGACATGTATGACGAAGATGATATGAATGATATGAATGATATGATTAAGGACTGGGAAACTTACATCAGCGATTGGAACAAAAACACTGAAAGGGTGGAATTGTTTAAGAATAAGCACGTCAAAAAATACTACGGTATATATCTGTTCAGTGTTGACGACAACGAATTGAAAGTCGAGGAGGATGGTGAGGCCTTGACCTATACAAAAAAATCATGAACAACTTATTGATTTATTATTAACCGATGAACCGATATATATTATGGGTAAAAAACAATTGACCGAAAATCTGTCCGATGATGTCTCTGCCGAAGACTCGCATGATGAGTATGTTGAAAATGAAACGGAGGAGGAGACTGAAGAAGATGATGACGATGAGAGAGGTTATAGCCTTCGGCGCTTGCCCATATGGGTTAAGATTATATTGACTGTTATTGTCGTTGCGGCCTGTTTCTTGTTCATACATGAATTCCACGATGAAAGAGCGATAGCTAAACGTTTTGTATTTATATTCGGTGGTGGAGCCATGTACCTGTTGTGGGGACTTAGGTAGCTGTGATTGGAATATGTATTGGATTTCATTCCTTGGAGGTAGAGAGTGCGGCATCCGCGATGATTGTACGCACTCTCGCCATTTTTCTCGTTTAGTGGATTACGGACGACGTTGCTGTTTTCGATAAACACGTGCCCGCGGGGAATCATCGTGTAATTGGTCTCGATATAGTAGATAGAATCCGTCTCGTTCTTGGTTATGGCTCCAATAGCGACCTGTCATTATTTATTGCCGTTTTCCTATATTATCAGGACACATCCAACATATCGTAATTAGTGAATTCATAGAATTTTCGTCTGCCAATACAGGCTTTAAACGATTACTTCCTGTATTTGATCACTCGTGCGAGGACGCCGCCAACGACATCATAATCCGTCACATCTTTTGTTACGACATCCTGCACCGACTACAGCGCCGTTACCGATTTTTCCGCCCCGCCGTCACCGCCAGAAGCGTGCGGTGATGTCTTCAAGCCGGCCGTCGGGCTGCACGTGGAAAAGCCGCTGGTTGGTGGTGCGTGAGCCGAGCGGTCCGCGGTCCGCCATGTAAGGGCCGAGCTTCACGTAGTCGAACGCGGAGGGACGGAAACCGACGGGCAGTTCGGCACGGCCGGAATACCAGCCCGTTCTCAGCGAAACGGACAAGGCGGCAGCGGCATATTCCCTGACGGCCTCACAGAGCCGCATGACAGATTCCGGGTCATTGTCGCCGCCCATGAAACCGATGCAGGTCACCTCGCCGGCATAGTCGTCGAGCAGACCGAAAAGGCGCGCTTCGGTCAGTTCCTCGCCGACGTCGCCCTGCAGGTAGGCGCTGTGACAGCCGGGGCAGCCGTTGGGACAGCGCGACAGATTGATGGCCAGCGTCACCTCGTCGGGAAACTCCTGGAAAACGATGTCGTGGTTCACGTATTTGAGCATGGAATTTTTTCTTTTCGTACAGGACAAAAACAATGTCGGGAGGGCGGACGTCGGGATGTCCGCCCTCCCGACACATTGAAAATGATTTATCCGGCCAGCTTGCCGTAGTGGCGGCGCGATGCCTCCTTCTGCCGGTCGAGCGAGAAGTTGGAAATGCGTTTCAGATAACCGATGATGCGCGTCAGGTAGTCCACGTTCTTGGAACCGCAATGGGGACATTCCTTGAGGTAACGCTTGTCGATGTGACCGCACTCCTTGCAGAGCGTGTTCGGAATGTTGTACGTGAAGTAATTGCATCCCTCGCGTGCGGCGACGCGCAGCAACTGGCGGTATTGCGCCTGCGACAGATGCTCGTCCAGGTTCATGTGGAGAGCCGAACCGCCGGTCAGGTGCTCGATATACTTGCGGCCGTGCAGGCGGAACTTCTCGATGACGTCGGTGCCCGAGTCTTCCACCACATAGAAGTAGCTGTTGTAACAGTCGCGCGGCACGTAATAGCCGTCCTCGCGGTCCCAGCGCGCATGTTTCACGCCCACGTTCTCGGCGGGAATCATCTCGCAGTTGAAGAGCACGTCCTTCGAGCGGTAACGCTTGTTGTAGCTTTCGATGAGACCCAGGATGTCGGCCACAAACGTAGCATATTCCTCATTGTCGCTGATGGTCATGCCAAGGCTCTCGGCGGCTTCGACCATACCGTTCACGCCTATGGTGAGGTACTGGCGGCGTATGTTGATGTAGCCCGCGTCGAAGAGCGGCAGCATGCCCTTGTCGAGCATGTTCTGCAGGTTGGCGTTGTAGGCCAGCTGCACTTTGTGCACGAGGTCCACGATGCTGTCCAGGTATTCCACGTAGTGGCGTCCTTCGCGCGTGGCCTGCTGCACACAGCGGTTCAGGTTGATGGTCAGCACCGACTTCGAACCGGTCGATACGCCGCCGGCACCGAGCGTATAGCTGAAACCGTTGTCCTGTATCTCGTTGCGCAGTCGGCAGCACGAAGCCAGCGAGTCGGCGTTGTCGCTCATATACGTGAAGAAGGAATGGCCCTTGGCATACATTTCGGCCGTTAGGTCGGCATATTCCGTATCGATGACGTCGCCGTCTTTGGTGAGCAGTGCCATGGTTTCCACGGGGAAGGTGAGCACCGTCTTGGTGCGCTCCTCGTTGAACCAGTTCATGAAGCGCCGCTGCAGCCAGCTCACCGCCGGCCACGAGGGCTGCGAACCGTCGGGGAAGTAGAAGTTGCCGAAAATGCTATCGAAATAATATTTGTCATAGTACGAGATGTTCCAGAACACCGACTGGAAATTGCGCGCACCTGTGGGCTGGTTGATGGAGTAGACAATCTGTTCGAAACAGTCGGTGATGACCTTGTCGATGGTGCGGCGGCGGGCCGAGAGGTCCACCACGCGGTCGGCGTTCTCGAAGTAGTCGGCACCGTATTCCTTTTCGAGGAAGTGGCTCATGTACATCAGGAACTCGGGTGTGGCGCAAGCGCCCGACAGCATGGACGAGACGATGAACACCATGTTCACGAATCCGCCGCAGAACGACTTCAGGTTGGTCGGTGCCGTCGAGTTGCCGCCGATACTCTTCGTGCCGCCCAGCAGCCACGGATACATCGTGATGCTGGCGCAATAGTTGGCCAGGCTCGTCTCGTCGTTCTTATAGATGTAATGGTTCTTCAGCAGATAGATGTAGCGGTCGGCCGTCTCCTTGCCGAACATTTCCTTGATTTTGTCGCAAAGCAACCGACGGTTCAGCCGGATGAAGCCCTGCTTGGGCAGCTCGCCGATGAGTGTCGCTATGTTCTTGTTCTCCACGTTGGCATTCGAGTCGTATTTCGACCCCGTGGCCGGATTGGCCGAGTTGCAGTAGTCGATGAGAAAGCGCAGCTTGTCGGCCGTCTCGCGGTCCTCCTCGTGCTTCTTGCGGTAAATCATGAACGCCTTGGCCGCCTTGAAGTGGCGTTCGCTCATAAGGGCCACTTCCACCTGGTTCTGAATGTCCTCGACGCTCATGCCGTTGCAGAACATCAGATGGTCGATGACGCGCTGCAGTCCGTCAGCGTCGATGTGCGTGCCCGTCGAGGCGAACGCCTTCAGTATGGCGCCCTTGATTTTTTCCAAGGAGAATTTCTCCGTCGTACCGTCACGTTTGGTGATGAGGAATGAATCGAAACTCATGATATGTCTTAATATATGATATATGAATATTCTTTATGTATATACGCTCTCTTTTCGGGAAAACCGTTTACTTTTTCGAACAACTTTTTTCTTTCATCCCGTACCGAAGTTATCCGTCCGGGAAAACTTCCGTATGACTTTCACCAAGCAGTCCGTTACCGGTCACGCTCCATATCCCGTAGAGCGGATACCGTCCGAAGCAGCGGCAGGTCTTCTGGCTCATCCCGTTCGCAAACCCTTCCCGTGACTTACATATCACAGTGGTTCACAATGTTTTGCGAAACATCAAGGGGAAACACAGCAGCGGGTACTGTCGCCGGTTCTCACGGCGTTCCCTCTTAGCCGGCACACATTTGCCGGAACCGTCTTCGGATGCAAAGATACGTTTTCGCCGGTTATCCGTAAAGCGAAATCGGATTTATTTTTCGGAAAACTTTTTTCTTCCGTCCCGTTCCGTTTTTTTCCTTTTCCCTATTCTTCTACAACCCTGAAATATCCACTTTATAAAAAGCAGGAGCCGTATTATATTTTTCGAGAAACATCACCATATAGACAACCTGTTTTTCATGTTCGTAGAATATTATATCACAGATAATTCGTCTATTCCAAACAATTTCATTACCTTTGCGTCATTAGAACCTGCCAAGCCTCTTCACAATGCTCAAATCGGCGGGTCGTTTTTTTATTATACATACATGAAAACAAGTTTCGCCAAACCGTATTCTTCTCCGGAACAGATAGTTCAAATACTAAAATCAAGAGGTATGCTCATGAAAGATGAACATAAGGTAGAGAATTATCTGATGAATATCGGTTATCATCGTCTTTCTGCATACATCCATCCCTTTTATAAAAGTCCAAAAAAAAATTTGGTACTAAAAAAGGGAACTACCTTTGAACAAGTCTTGACACTCTATCGCTTTGACAAGAAACTACGTATTCTACTTTTCAACGAAATAGAGAAAATAGAAATAGCTATTCGCAGTGTATTGGCAAATATCGGTTGCCAAGAGTTGGAAGAGAAGTTTTGGATAACCAAACCGGAATATTTTGCCAATCAGGAAAAATTCAACCAGACTTTGGCAATCATAGAAAAGGAACTGTCATCAAGCAAGGAAGATTACATTGAGGATTTTCGACAAAATTTCATTGAAGACTATCCTCCTGCATGGATGATAACGGAAGTGTTGTCCTTCGGTAACTTGAATTATATCTATTCCAATATAGCCAGCAACCGGCTAATGAAGCGCATTGCAGGTTATTTCGGACTGAAACCACAGGTTTTTGTCTCGTGGCTGACAGTACTTGCCAACCTCCGCAATATGTGTTGTCACCATGCAAGAGTATGGAACAGAGATTTTATGTTGAATCCCGCCGAACCCAAAAAGACTAAAAACGCATGGATTGATACCTTAAAAGCAGATAAGAAACGAATCTATTATCGTCTGTGTATAATCCGATACTTTCTCTCTTCGGTTTCTCCCAATAACAACTTCAACGAAAAACTTTCGGGGCTGTTAGCTGATTTCCCTACTGTAGATATAGCCGCTATGGGATTTTGCGAGAAATGGGAAAATGAGAAATTATGGAGATAGACTGGTGTAAATAAACAGTAAATCGTCCTCAAAAAGGATACAAGGAAAACTGTTTATTTTCTCTTTGGTTCTACATTTGGTTCTACCGGACACCAATAATTGAAAATATATCGCCAAAAAGAGTGGGTAACTCACTTTTTATTGCTACCTTTGGCAGGTTTGTTATGAATTTTCATTGTCTTTGAATTCGCAACACTAAGATAAGTGAAAGGTCTGACAAAGCAAGATCTATAACAATATCTTGCTACCCAAAAATTATAAGAATAATCATCTGATATATATTGCGAGATTAAGGATAAACATCAAAGGGATGTCTCAATATAGTTTCTCATATAACTACGATTCGCTAGATGATGCGTTCAATGCAATAAATAGGAAGGGAAAGATGCAGAAAAGGTATCTTTCACCTGAATATTTGGCTGTAGCTCAGGAATATCGTGAAATGAGAAAGGAACTAAATAATATATTGAAAAAGAAAAAGGCAGAACGTACGGAGGTAGAAACGAGTAAGATTGACCAGTTAAAGCAATCGATGAAGGACAATGCTCAGCAACAGAAAACCTTATTGCAAGAGCATCTTAGCAATGTGTCCTCAAGAATTTTATCAAGTAGTTTTCGTTTCAACCTTACTCCAGATGCGTCAGAAGATCCGCAGAAGCCGCTTTATACTATTGGTACTACAGCTGAAGAGTTTTTCGCTATGCAAGTCCTTTGCAGAAATGTGAAGAATCTGTTCAAAATATCCATGTCAAGTCGCCACGAAATACTTTCTCAGTTAAAGATGTTATTGAAGGAGGATAGAAGCAGGTACTATATCATACGAACGGATGTTTGTCACTGTTTCGAGTCGATACCGCATGATAAATTGTTTAAGTATTTGAATGGCAACAATCTGCTTGATGTAAAGAGTAAATCCCTCTTACACGGACTTATTAGAAAGGAGTTTGAAGTCAAGAATCTTCGTCCACGTATACCGACTCCACGAACTGGTATTCCAAGAGGTTGTGCTATCAGTTCACTACTATCTGAATTCTATTTGTCCAAGATAGATGAGATGATTAAGTATACATTGCCCGGTATATTATTTCTTGGTAGGTATGTGGACGATATGGTGCTTGTTATTCATCCTGATATCAGAGATGAATACCATAAACCAATAGATTGGTACATTGATAAACTTGAAAATATTTATTCCCAAATGGGATTAGATATACATACGCCATCAGATGGTTCAGGGAAATGCTACACTTATGATTCGGCTAATACCGTAGATTTAGATTTTAATCTATTAGGATATAATATTCATATTGATAAAGAAGATAATCTACTATTCTCGCTCTCTCAAGACAAATTGGATCGTATTACAAGCAGAATAGATAAGTCGTTTACAACTTTTTATAAGATGATTGATATCGCAGGTTTTGATGTTGCAGCACACTATCTGTTTGATGCGCTTCATGTGTTGACCTGCAACATAAATCTGTACAACGCAAAGAAAGGGGTTAAAGTTGGTATTTTTTACTCCAATCAGCTATTGGATAATAAAAAAAATTTATCATATTTAGATGGACAACTGAAGCGAAATATAGGTAGGCTAAATCTTTCTTCAAAGAAATCTATTGCAATTGCACATAGAACTGCAATAGAAGAAAGTCTAAAAAGGAAGCTTGCATTACTATCTTTTACAAAGGGTTTTGATTATCCTCACAAGCGTTACAAAGTAAAGAAGCAGAGACTTCGAACAATTAAATCATCGTGGGTATGAAGCGTAGAAAAAAGGTAAAACTAAATTATAGTAAAGAGCGAGTACTCTTTTCAGACGTTCTGCCATACGAGTGTCCGATTATTTTCTCAAACAAGTATCTATACAGATTTCTTGCAAAATACCTATGGGTAGGTAAAGTTGGAAAGAAAGAGACACAATTGAAGCAAACAAAACGAACTGATGAAGAAGATTCATCTGCTTTTGCTGCATTACTTTTTGGCTGTTATGAGCATGGTAAGCCAATAAGTGATTTGAAACACAAGAATAGTGCCCTATTCTACCCATATCAATTTAATATCGCTCACAAGACGAATAAGACCCGAACGCTGTCAATTATACATCCGTATAACCAGTGGCAGGTTGTGGAGTTTTATGATCAGTATAAGTATTCTATACTCTATCTTTGCAATCAGAGTAAATACTCTATTCGCAAACCGCACAAGATAGCACAATACTTTTACTATAGAGATCGACTTCACCGAAGGTTGTCCGGGCATGAAAGTGATAAAGTTGAATTGTTCTTCAATGAATATGAAAATTTGAAAACTTATTTCAGCTACGAGAAGTATTCAAATATATACAAGTTCTATGAGGATTACAGATACCAGCGTGCAGAAAAGAAATTCAAACTTCTTGTGAAGTTCGACCTACAGAGTTGCTTCGACAGTATTTATACCCATACCATAAGTTGGGCAACAGCAGGTGGTGCGGACAAGGTAAAGGTCTTACCTGGATATCATGGTTCATGGGTTGGCGATGCATTTGATAATCTAATGCAATCGGTCAATGCTCGCGAAACGAATGGTATCGTAATAGGTCCGGAGTTTTCTCGAATCTTTGCAGAGATTATACTTCAGTATATAGATCAAAAGGTTGAACAGGAACTATTGGGAAAAGACCTCCGTCAGAAATCCTCCTATGAGTGTTATCGGTATGTTGACGACTATTTCCTCTTCTATAATGACGAAAAGGACAGGAATCTCTTCATGGAAAGTCTAACAAAATGGCTGAAGGAATTCAAATTGCAGATTAGTCCATCCAAAACAGAAGAGTTTGAAAGGCCCTTTATAACAAAGGTGACTATTGCCAAACAGCAAATTTTCAATTTGCTGAGCACTATATTCTCGACTCCACTTTGGGAAGAAATAGTATCAAAATTGAACGCGGAAGAAGAGGAGGACACGGGAGACGAAAATTCGGATAAAGACAGAGAAATATTAGATAAGAAATTCAATATATACCTGTCTGCAAATAGCGTAAATGCTCAAATAAAAGCAATAGTAAGGGAATGCGGAATTGAATATCGCGATATAGCAAACTATTTGCTTGAAAAGATGAGTCAACGCCTTGACGCTTTTCTCAATCGATACGAAACAGGCTTCAAGAAGTATGAGCGCTTGATGTCAAAAGAAGATACGAATAAGAACGATGTTGAAATTCATGCACAACGAGCACAAAGGAAACTCACAAGTTTTCTTGTATCACTAATTGATGTGGCATTTTTTGTATTCAATAGCAACAGACAGGTAAATACGACCTTGAAATTGCAGAAGATAATGAATTCCATCGTTATCTATGTAAAACGACATGGTGATTTCAAAGTTAACCCAAAGGTTAGATTCCAAACGATAAGCAAGGATATTATATTTAAAAAGATTCAAGATGAAATAGCCTTGGTACTGGATACAACAGATTCACATCGAAACACCTTACATGAAAGTCTCTATCTATTAATATTGGCTAAAGAGTTAGACTATGCATATCTACTCGCACCTGAAGTTATTAAATCATTTATTAAAAAAAGTGAATTACAGTATAACCTTTTCGCATGTATTATATTGTTGTATTACTATGCGAATCACAAGTGCTATGATGAACAAAAGGCTTTATTGAAAGATAAGATTTTGAAGAAGTATCAGCTTGTTGCGGAATCGGAGCGCAAACGTAATTCGGAACTCACGATTCTAACAGCGGATATGATGACTTGTCCTTTTGTGGATGATGCATACAAGCAAAAACTTCTTACATTGATAGGCATTACAGAGACGAAAGATCAGCAGATGATAATGCGATTTGCCAAGAAGCAAAAATACATTTTCACTCGCTGGACAATGTTTAATTTGAATAAAGAATTACAGGCAAAGATTTCACAGGAGGTATATTCGTAACTTCTGTAACAGCTGTTGGTCCAACTACACTTTCACACACATAACCTTCAAGCTAGCCGAAACAACGCAGGAAGTTACGTTTCCCAAAATGGTTGGTTAGGATTGTACCAAATGTGAAATCTTTCCTTTTCAAACTTTACTTCTGCATATGCATACATCCAAGAATAACTTGCACTTATAGCTTGCAGATACTTATTTTTTACATTGGTTTTATCATTGATTCTATGAAGGATATTTCATCTTCTGATAGACCATATTTTGTATAGAGTTGGTGGTCAATTTGAACAGACGTAAGCGACCAATCAATATCGCTTCCATTCGAAAAGTCCTGAATAGGAACAAAACGGAATGTCTTGGCCGTTGCATCTTGACTTGATTTTGCCTGGCAGTGCATAAATCGTGCAAAACGAGATTTGAGATACTTGCAAATATTTGCACACTCATCGAATGAAATATCAGAATCAGCAAATATACAAAGGTAAGACTCAGTGCATATTTCATTGGGATTTCCAATAAAAGCGTTGAGATTATCATCATTCGACTCAGTGCCGATATTGTTAGCACGAGGAATAATTACTTTAAATCTACCAATCCAGTTCGTATGCTGAGGTATAAGACTACGTTCTAAATAGCCCTTTTTGAGGCCTTTCCCGATACAGATAACAGGATTTGTTAAACCATCAGGCGTATCATGGAAATTTTCATCATTTATAAAGTAGCCACGCAAACCAAACGGTCTCAATGGCGATACAAATGATTGTATGTATTCGCTACTTTGTTCTGTTACTTTGGTGATAATTGAAATACTTCTTCCATCTCGAATAAAGATGTCAGAGCTGTTTTGAGAAAGGTGACGTTGCGATGTAAAAATACCTGTTTCTGTATGAGAAACTATGTTAGACGCATTAGTTGAGTTATCATACATAGAGTCCATCAAGAAATAACATAATCCACCTTTTATTTCTACATTGTTGAAAAGGTCTGATGCTTTTGGGTAATCATGTAGACTGCGAATTGTTTTATCTGAAAGCATATCAGCACGAAAGTCATCAAGACCTCGACCTCCAGCATACCAGCGTGCAGGCATAATCATTGATATGAAATTTGGCTGAACTTTTTTAGCTATAGAAACAAAATGCTGATAAACTGGTATTGAACTTGCTTGTGCACCTCCATCCATGACTTGATACGGTGGATTCCCTACTATCGCATTGATTTTCATGTTTTTTATTCCTGTTCTGTCCGTGATGAATTTATCTACTTGCCTGATGAAATGCTCCGGTTTGTTTTTGATTTGATTGATTAAGTCCTCGAAGTATCGGGTGTTTACCTTTGTTTTTCGGAAACCTATAAGTGTGCGTTTGGTGATGCTTTTTGCCATCGGAGTCTTGCAGATGACGAAGATGTTTTCAGCCACTACCTTATCCCATATATGCTGTTCATCCTCAATGCTTGACACCGAAAACAAAGAGTTCTTGACCCTTGTACGGTAAATGCTGTATGCCATGTATAGAGGATATAATCCGGACTTGGAGTTGATTTCAAGGATATGGGAATCCGGGGCGAACACATTGGCTGTCACTTCGCCATGGTCAATGAAACGAGGTTCGGACAAAATGGTTTCATAACCCTTTTCAAAGAAGTTATAACCGCCCAGACAATCCCCAAGGTGCATATTAACGACACGCCAAGGCGTGAGCACTGTTTCCTTGTCGGGATTGCGGAACGTACTGAATATATCCGTTATACGCTCGATGCGCTCTTCCACGCTCAGTTTGTCCGCAGCGCGAGCCATGGCACGAATGCGCTTGCCTGCCGCACAGAATATTTCCGGATCATAGTATTTCTTGATGCTGTTGAACTTCTGTTTGGTAACACCTTTGGGCATGAACTCCTCCCACGATTGCGGGTCAATGATTGAAGCGAAGTTGTCAATCGTTATATCTTGACTCTCATCGCTCAACTCTGCACCGTAGATAAGCAATGGCATACGGATGGAGATACCCCGAAGAATGGAAATGGCGGCCTCGCGGTTGTTCTTTTTCTTTTTCAGTTCTTCAAGACGTTTCTTCTCTTCTTCTGTCAAAGGCTGCTTGTCCTTGCCTCTCTTCTTGGATTTCTTTTCAAGGTCTTCAAGTTCCTCGTATTGCTCATCGGTCAGTCCTTGGTTGTTGATGTCCACCTGATTGGTCTTGGGCATTGCCTTGGTCTGGCCGATAATCTTTTTCAGGTCGTCAAATTCCTGCAATTCCAAATCATTAAGTTTCATCAACTCGTCATTATACAGGCTCTTGTCCTCAAAACCGTTGCGAACTACACGTTCCACATAAACACGTTTAAGCTGTTCCAACATCTTGGGTACATCGAACTGGCTCATCTTGGAGCCTTCGATAGAGATAATAGGACAGAAGTTCAGGAACTCACC
>CAJMSQ010000019.1 GCA_905216095.1 uncultured bacterium
CATCTGGCATAACAACGTGGACGGGCCTTGGCGCGTGGACTATCACAACAACATCAATCTCCAGATGAACTACTGGCCGGCACTGCCTGCGGGGCTGGCCGAATGCGCCGAGCCGCTGACGGACTTCATCCGCCTGCTCGAACAGCCCGGACGCCGTACCGCCAAGGCCTACTGGGGCGCACGGGGATGGGCGGCCGGCATCTCGGCCAACATCTTCGGCTTCACCGCGCCCCTCGAAGGGCAGGACATGGGCTGGAACTATAACCCGATGGCGGCTTCATGGCTGGCCACGCACCTGTGGGAGTATTACGACTTCACGCGCGACAGGGATTTCCTGCGCCACACGGCTTATCCGCTCATCAAGGGCTGCGCGGAGTTCACCGAAGACTTTCTCTGGCACAAGCCCGACGGCACCTACACCGCCGCACCAAGCACCTCGCCCGAACACGGACCCATCGACGAAGGCACAACCTTCACCCACGCCGTCGCACGCGAGATTCTCCTGCAAGCCATCGAGGCAGCCGAAGTCCTGAATACCGACACGGAGGAAGTGAAACGCTGGCGCAAGGTGCTGGACGGCATCGCGCCCTACCGCATAGGCCGCTACGGGCAACTGCTCGAATGGAGCGAAGACATAGATGACCCGGACGACAAACACCGCCACGTGAACCACCTATTCGGACTGCATCCGGGACACACCATATCGCCGCTGGCCACGCCCGAACTGGCCGAAGCCGCGCGCGTCGTGCTCAACCACCGCGGCGACGGGGCGACAGGATGGAGCATGGGCTGGAAACTCAACCAGTGGGCGCGCCTGCACGACGGCAACCGCTCATACAAACTCTACGGCAACCTGCTCAAGAACGGCACAGCCGACAACCTGTGGGACATACATCCGCCCTTCCAGATAGACGGTAACTTCGGCGGAACGGCAGGCGTCACCGAGATGCTCCTGCAAAGCCACGCCGACTGTCTGCACCTGCTGCCCGCCCTGCCCGACGCATGGCCCGAAGGCAGCATCACGGGACTGCGCGCACGCGGAAACTTCGGAGTGGACCTGCACTGGGCGGACGGACGCCTTACGAAGGCGGTCATCGTCTCCGGCTCGGGCGGAAAGTGCACCGTACGCTACGGCGACGAAACCCTATCCTTCGACACCAAGCGCGGGAAACGCTACACCGTCGTCTTTTCCGAGGGAAAACTCCGTCTGAAACAACGCTTCGTAAGTCATTGAACCACAGTATCCGAAACTATCATAGGGATAGTTTCAACTACAAGCCATGTAGTTCGAACTACATGGCTTGTAGTTTTTCTTACATGCACATGTAGTTTTCCGCACCTGCAGAGACCGTTTCCGGCAGCCCCCTTTCCGGAGAAAAAAGAACAGGGATACGCGCCCCGGAAACGGGGTAAATCCTCAGCGCGCCGGACCGCGCAACCGCCATGCCGCATCCGGCCGGCAGCATCCGGCGACACCGGAAAAGGAACAAACCATCCGGCAAAAAGTAAAAAAGTGGTGTTCGTTCTTTGCCGGAATTGTAGAAATTCCTATCTTTGCAGCGCAAACCGACAGAAAGGTCTGCGTTCGGACTTGTAGCTCAGTTGGTTAGAGCAACAGACTCATAATCTGGAGGTCATAGGTTCAAGCCCTATCTGGTCCACCGAACAAAACACCGCAACCCGCAGAAAGACAAATGCAGCGTTGCGGTGTTTTGTTTTTTATCTACACGTCCGGACAAGTTCCATACAGGTCCGGACCGTTCACACACAGCCACTTGCGACGAAACGGCGGACAGTGCACACCATGCCGGGAAGGACGGACGACACGTCAGAAGTCCAGACTGCGGCGACGCTTCTCGCGCTCGCGGCCCTCCTTGGTCTTTTTCGCATCGAAGTGATAGGTGAAGGAAAGATGGGCATAGTGATGGATGGTCTCCTGCTGCATCTCCTCACGCTCGTTGGCCGTCGCCTCACACCAGTACCACTTGTTGCGGTTCAGGATGTCGTCCAGTTCAAGCCGCAGCAATCCCTTTCCGCGCAGCACCTTCCAATCCACGGATGCCGACCAGACGGGACGGCACTTGTTCATCGCGCTCATGGCATAGCCCCGGTAGCCACGGAGCTCGAGACCGGTGGAAAAAGTGAACTGACGCCATTTGCGGCCGGCCTCCAAGGCTACCTCGTAATCGGTCAGGCGGTCGTCATGTGCGGCCGATGATGAACTCTCGCGCCGGCGAAAGTCGTAAACACCCGACAGGGAGAGGCTGGCTTTGTCGTTCTCGAACGAGACGCGGGGCTTCCCGACAAAACGCAGGTCGTGCGAACGCTCGAGCCTGAGCCCGTCGTCGGCAGCCGTGGCGGCGAGGAAGCCGTAAGCCGTCCCCGACGACACGGAACACTCGTTGCGCAGCCGGACATAGTCGCCCGCCGCCTGCTCATAGGCCAGCGAGCCCGTCCAGGTGTTCCCGCCGCGCACGTTCGCCCAGGTCGTCGTGTAACCTCCCGTCTCCGCGTTGTAGAGATAGACGGACGAAATCGGAGACGACGTCCGCTGCCACCCGACCTTGGCCGTGAAACTGCGCTGATGCTTCACGGAGTTGCCCACCAGCTTCAACGAGGCGGCATGCACGTGACCGTCGTCCAGCAAAGGATTGCCGCGCGTCACCATCAGCGGGTCGGTGTCGTCCACATAGCCGATGGTGTTGAGCAGGTCGGCCTCGTCCGTGCGATACGACCAGTCGGCCTCGACTGCCATGCTCCGGCTGACTTTCCAGCGTGCGGTAACCGCCGGCGTCCATATCGTCGTTCGGTCCACCACGGCGGTATCCACGACACCGCGCCTGTAAGCCAGCGCTTCGCGGGTGCGTTTCATTTCGAGCGAGGGCATCAGCGTGACGGAGCGCAGGCTGAGCGTACCCGAGAGCGTGGCGCGGTGCACGTCCTCCGTCCTGTCCCGGCGATACGAGTTGGCCGCGTCGCGCACCCCGTCGGGCAGTTCGGCGGGGATGGGGGCCGACTCGTCGTAACCGGGGAGCAGGTGCAGGAGGAAGCGGTCTTCCTTCCACAACCCGTCGGACCGCGAGAACTCATAACGGGCCTTGAGCAGCACATGCCGCCCCCACCACTTGCTGTACGCCGCATGTGCGCCGGCGGTCAGCTCGTGCCACGGCGCACGTCCCAGTTCGGTGCTCCGGTCCTCGCGACCGTCCTCGCGGAAATAGCGGATGTCGCGATGGGAAAGGGCATCGGAGCGCTCGTCGGTATGCCCCAGCGACAGGCCCGCCGACAATTCGCTCTTGTCCCTGAAATAATGGAACAGGGTGGCCCACAATTTCGTGCCGAAATGCTTCCGGCGGTCCGTTTCCCTGTACGAGGCGCGCGTGACCGGCACAACGGCCGTGCCGGAAGCATCCGCGTCATCGAAAGCCGAGTCGAGCGGGGCATCGGAACGGTCGAAAGGATTACTGTCATAGACGGCCGAACGCTCGGCCTGCAGCCGGTCGCTGCGCTCATAGCCCAAAGAGAAATTGGCACGGATGTGCGTCACGCTGTCCAGCTGCAGCCACGCCGTGGCGTCGAACGACGGATTGACGGAATGCTTGTCGGTGTGCGTGGCCGAAAGGCCGAACGTGCTGGCCGCATCGGGGAGCAGCGTCTCGCGGCTGCTCTCCTGACTGCCCCAGTCGTCGTTGTGCCCGGCCGAGGCACTGACGGCCACATAACTCTTCAACGGCTTGTCACCCTGCTTCCGCTCCCACTGACGCTTGTATCCGACGGAACCGAACAGCTGTTTGCCGTAAGGGTCCGTATTTCCCAAGCCTGTAGCATCGAAGGTTTTCATGAAATAGTTGCGGTTGATGTTTTCCCAGTTAAGGAAAGCCATGAGCGGGTCGTGGGTGGAAAGATAGTAGGTGTCGAGCCGGGCGAGATAGCCCTCGGAGGTCTGATAGGCGGCCTGCGCGTCGCCGTACCAACGGTCGAGGAAACCGGGCTTGACGGCGATGTCGAGCACATAATCCTCGCTCCCGTCATCGCGCCCCGACTGCCGTTTTTGCTCACTCCCCTTGTTGTAGGCCTTGATGCGCTCCACGGCTTCGGCAGGCAGGCGATTGACGAGCAGGGAATTGTCGGCGAACATCTCTTCGCCGTTCATGAGCACGCGCACGGGCTTGTCCATCCAGTAAAGCTTGCCGTCGCGCTGCGTGACACCGGGCAACTGCTTGATAAGGTCGTCGAGGCGCGCGCCCTCTTCGAGATAGAACGCTTCGGGATTGAACACGACGGTGTCGCCCCTCATGACGAAGCGCTTGGCACGAGCCGTGACGACGGCAGACTTCAGAAAGACATCGGAAGGCCGCAGGGCGAGGTCGCCGAGGTCGAGGGTATCCATTGTAGGCCCGGCCATGAAACTGCGTTTCAGCGGGTAATAGCCCACCAGCCCGGCCTCGAGGCGGCAATTGTCTCCGGAAATCTGCACAGTAAAGCGTCCGAGGCTGTCCACGCCAAAGGTGGAAAAAGCGGTGCAGTTATCATATACCCGTACGACGCGGGCCACGACCTCGGGCAGCGGCTCGCGCGTCTGCGCGTCCACGAAACGCCCCTTCACCACATCGGCCACGGCCGGCAAAAAGGCGGACAGGAAAAACAGGACAAGCGAAAGGAAAAAGCGGAACCGGAGACAGGAGATGTAATTCATCAGACAATAATAAGAGACGCGCGGGTATGCCCGTGCGGGCCTGCACGTGCGCGAGGTTATGCCTGCAAATTTATGACTTTATAACGATAAGAACAAATTCGGGAGAGTAAATACCTAAAAGATGTTATAGGCTAAGGAAACGCCTCTCCGCACCTTCGGCGGCCGGACGGCCATCCCCCGTTCCGGACAAGGGAGGACCGCCGCACGGACAGTCCGGAAAGCAGCGGAAAAAGGCAGAAAAACGGGCTTTGCAACCATTTGGGAAACAATTGATTGCCACAAGCAAAAACTATCATAGGGATAGTTTAAACTACAAGCCATGTAGTTCGAACTACATGGCTTGTAGTTTTTCGTACATGTGCATGTAAAAAACGCACATCCTACATGTACGGAAAAACAGCCGCCGGTACGCGATGCTCTTCCGCCTTGTCTGCGGCAGCACATCCGCGTCACTGTCCAAATAAGCACATTCAAACATGCTTATTTGGAATTTAGAATCCATCATGCTTACATTCAGACAATTATAAAGGTAAAATAAGAGAACGCACATGCTTTTCCGCACCTGTTTTTCCTTATTTTACCGGCAAAAAGCCTGCAAAAGACACTGCAAGACGACATTAGCCGGCGCAAATGCCGCATGGAGGCGGGACTACCCTCCCGGCAGAGAAAAACAAATGCCTTCAGGCAAAGCGCAAGCGCCGGCGGCCGGTGCTGAAAAGGCGGCGGAGAGGGCGAAAAACCGGCACGCGAGTTTTTTTCTCCTTATATATAATGTGTAGGCGCGCTTTTTTTCCTACTTTTGCGGCTGAAAATAAAAAAGAACGTTCAGCAAGCATGCAAAAGAACTTAGTCATAGTCGAGTCTCCCGCCAAAGCGAAAACCATAGAAAAGTTTCTCGGCGAAGACTTCAAGGTGATGTCGAGCTTCGGACACATCCGCGACCTGAAGAAAAAGGACTTCGGAATCGACCTGGCCACTTTCAAACCCGAATATGAGATTTCGGCCGACAAGACAAAGGTCGTCAGCGAACTGCGCGCACGGGCCAGAAAATCGGAAGCCGTCTGGCTGGCCTCCGATGAGGACCGCGAGGGAGAAGCCATATCCTGGCACCTCGCGGAAGTATTGGAACTGGACCCGAAAGAGACACGCCGCATCGTTTTCCACGAAATCACGAAACCGGCCATACTCAAGGCCATAGCGAATCCGCGCCACATCGACCTGAACCTTGTGGACGCGCAACAGGCCCGCCGCGTGCTCGACCGTCTCGTGGGCTTCAAACTCTCGCCCGTACTCTGGCGCAAGGTACGTCCCAGCCTCTCGGCCGGACGCGTACAGAGCGTGGCCGTACGCCTCATCGTCGAACGCGAACGTGAGATAGAGAACTTCAAGAGCGAGGCCGCCTACCGCGTGACTGCCCTGTTCGAACTGCCGGATGCCGGCACGGAAGCCGCTGTCTTCAAGGCAGAACTCGGTACACGCTTCAAGACAAAAGCCGAGGCACGGGAATTTCTCGAAAGTTGCCGCGACGCGCGCTTCACCATAGCATCCGTGACGACGCGCCCCGCCAAGCGCACGCCCGCACCTCCGTTCACCACCTCGACACTCCAGCAGGAAGCCGCGCGCAAGTTAGGTTTCCCCGTCGCGCTGACCATGCGCGTGGCACAGGGGCTGTACGAAGCCGGTCTCATCACCTACATGCGTACCGACTCGGTGAATCTTTCGGAACTCTGTCTGCGGAGTTGCCGCGACGTCATCACCGCCCGCATGGGCGAAGCCTATCATCAGACGCGCCACTACCATACCCACTCCAAGGGAGCGCAGGAAGCGCACGAGGCCATCAGGCCTACCGACATGAACCGCGAGGCCATTGACGGCACCCAGCAGGAAAAACGCCTTTACGACCTCATCCGCAAGCGCACCATCGCCTGCCAGATGGCCGATGCGCAGCTGGAGAAGACAACAGCCGCCATCAACGTGTCGGGACGCGGGGAACAGTTCGTCGCATCCGGCGAGGTAGTCAAATTCGACGGCTTCCTGCGCGTCTACAAGGAGAGCCGCGAGGGCGAGAACGAGGCCGAAAGCGAAAGCCGCCTGCTGCCTCCGATGGAAGAAGGCCGTGAAGTGCTGCGGCAGGAGGTGGCCGCGCAACAGCGGTACACGCAACAGCCGGCGCGATATACGGAAGCCTCGCTCGTACACAAGCTTGAGGAGCTGGGCATAGGACGCCCGTCCACCTATGCGCCGACCATATCCACCATACAGCAGCGCGAATACGTCGTCAAGGGCGACAAGGAGGGAACGCCGCGGCCCTACGACCTGCTGACCCTGCGCGGCGACAAACTGACGGACGAGACAAAAACCGAAAACGCCGGGGCGGAAAAAGGAAAACTCATCCCCACGGACATAGGCCTCGTGGTGAACGACTTTCTGCTGGCCAACTTCCCCGACATCATGGACTACAACTTCACGGCCAAGGTGGAAAAAGACTTTGACGAGGTGGCCGAAGGACGAAAAGACTGGACGGAACTGATACGCTCGTTCTACGAGGACTTTGAACCCCAGGTCGAAAAAACACTGGCCGAGAAGACGGAACACAAAGTAGGTGAGCGCGAACTGGGTACGGACCCCGAAAGCGGAAAAACCGTCTCGGTCAAAATAGGCCGCTACGGGCCGATGGTACAAATAGGACAGGCGGGCGAAGAAGAGAAACCGCGCTTCGCCACCTTAGCTCCGGGACAAAGCATCGGCAGCATCACGCTCACGGAAGCCTTGGAGCTGTTCCGGTTGCCGCGCACGGTGGGCGAATTCGAGGGAAACCCCGTCGTTGTCAGCACCGGCCGCTTCGGACCTTACGTGCAGCACAACCGGAAATTCGTCTCGCTGGCCAAAGGCGAGGACCCGATGTCCGTAAGCCTGGAACGCGCCATAGAACTCATCGAGGCAAAACGAGAAGCCGAGGCCAAAAGTCACCTGAAACAGTTCGAGGAAGAACCGGAACTCGAAGTACGCAGCGGCCGCTACGGGCCTTACATCGCCTACAAGGGCAAAAACTACAAGATACCCAAGGCACAGGCTGACAAAGCCGCCGGCCTGTCGCTGGCGGAATGCCTGAAAATCGTAGAAGAAGAAGGCAAGAAACCGGCAAAAGCCACCCGCGCCCGCAAAAAATAAGGCCGCTGCCCGCTACCGCGGGGATAAACCGCACCAGCGGAAGCGTAAAAGCCGCCACATCCCATTCCAACAGAAACAAGAAGCATGAAATGTATCATCCTCCTCGGCTACATGTGCGCCGGAAAGACTACCGTCGGAAAAGCCCTCGGCAAGGCTCTCGGACGTACCTTCTACGACCTCGACTGGTACATTGAGGAGCGTTTTCACAAGAAAGTGCCGCAAATATTCGCCGAACAGGGCGAAGCACACTTCCGTGACTTGGAACGGCGTATGCTCCGCGAAGTGGCGGAGTTCGAGAACATCGTGCTTTCGTGCGGCGGAGGGACGCCTTGCTTCCACAACAACATGGATTACATGAACTCCGTGGCCGAAACCTTCTATCTGAAGGCCTCCGCCGATACGCTTTGCCGCCACGTGGCCATGAGCCGCGGCGAGCGTCCCCTGCTCAAAGGCAAGTCGCCCGAAGAACTGAGGACCTTCATCACGGAACAGCTGGCAGCACGCGCACCTTTCTACGAACAGGCCGCACACATCATCGACATCAACGTGCTGGATACGTTTGACAAGATTAATGACATCGTAAACCTTATTATTAACGAAACAGAGCGTTAGCACACCCGGAAACGCGTGTCCCGACACGCAGCAGACACCGGATGCCGACCGAGAAGTCTTTCGCCAATGAGAAAATGGAGAATTGAAGATTCCGAAGAGCTTTACAACATCAAAGGATGGGGCGTAAGCTACTTCGGCATCAATGAAAAAGGCCACGCCTACGTTTCGCCCCGCAAAGACGGAGTGAAAATCGACTTGAAAGAAGTTGTGGACGACCTTGCCTCGCGCGACATTACCGCGCCTGTGCTTTTGCGCTTCCCCGACATCCTTGACAACCGCATAGAGAAGACCGCGGAGTGTTTTGCGCGCGCCGAGAAGGAATATAATTTCCAGGCCGAGCATTTTATCATCTACCCCATCAAGGTAAATCAGATGCGGCCCGTGGTGGAGGAAATCATCAGCCACGGAAAGAAGCACAACCTTGGCCTCGAAGCGGGCAGCAAGCCCGAGCTGCACGCCGTTCTCGCGACGAACATGGACAGCGACAGCCTTATCATCTGCAACGGACACAAGGACCAGAACTTCATCGAACTGGCTCTGCTCGCGCAGAAGATGGGTAAGCGCGTCTTCCTCGTCATCGAGAAACTGCCGGAACTGAGAATCATCGCACAGACAGCCGAGAAATTGGGCGTACGTCCCAATCTCGGCATACGAATCAAGTTGGCGACGAGCGGTTCGGGCAAGTGGGAGGAAAGCGGCGGCGATGCGTCGAAATTCGGCCTCAACTCGGCGGAACTTCTCGAGGCCCTGCACATGCTGGACGAGATGAACATGCGCGATTGCCTGTCACTCATCCATTTTCACATAGGCTCGCAAATCACAAAAATACGTCACATCTCCACAGCCCTGCGCGAGGGCGCACAGTTCTACGTGCAGTTGCACGCAATGGGCTTCGACATCAAGTTTGTGGACTGCGGCGGCGGACTGGGCGTGGACTACGACGGCACACGCTCGAGCAATTCGGTCAGTTCCGTGAACTATTCCATACAGGAATACGTGAACGACTGCGTATATACCTTCGTGGACGCGGCCAACAAGAACCAAATCCCCCATCCCAATATCATCACCGAATGCGGCCGCTCGCTGACGGCGCATCACTCGGTCCTGATTCTCGACGTCATAGAGAGCGTAGCCGCTCCCCACATGCCCGAGGACTTCCAGCCTACGGACGGCGACCACCAGCTGGTGCGCGACCTGACCGAGATATGGGACAAGCTCTCCACACGCTCCATGCTCGAGGACTGGCACGACGCGGAGGACATCCGGGAAGAGGCTCTCGACCTGTTCCGCCACGGCATCATCGACCTACGCACCCGGGCGCAAATCGAACGTATCTACTGGAGCATCTCGCATGAGATTTCGGAACTCGTACATCACCAGAAACACATCCCGGACGAGCTGAGAAAGCTTGACAGAATGATGTCAGAGAAATATTTCTGCAACTTCTCGCTCTTCCAGTCCATGCCCGATTCGTGGGGCGTGGACCAACTGTTCCCCATCATGCCCATCGAGCGGCTGGACGAGAAGCCTACGCGCTCGGCCACCCTGCAAGACATCACCTGCGACAGTGACGGAAAAATCGCAGCCTATGTCAATCACAACCAGCAGACGAGTTATCTGCCGCTGCACGCCATCCGTCCGGGCGAGCACTATTATATAGGCGTCTTCCTCGTGGGCGCGTACCAAGAGATACTTGGCAACATGCACAACCTCTTCGGTGACACCAACGCCGTGCACATCTCGGTGGACGAGGACTCCTACGACATAGAAAAGACCATAGACGGCGAGACCGTGGCCGACGTGCTGGAGTACGTGCAATACGACCCGAAGCAACTGGTACGGCGTCTCGAGAGCTGGGTCAGCAAGGCGATAAAGGAAAACAGGATTACGCACGAAGAAGGCAAGGAGTTCATCTCGAACTACCGCGCGGGACTTTACGGTTACACGTATCTGGAATAGTCCGGAAGCCTTTCAGGAAAAGGCCGCACCGGTTGAAACCGAACGGAAAGGGAGCGAAAGATGCCAGCAAGCATCCTTCGCTCCCTTTCCCGTGGGCTACCTATATCAATATGGTGTATGGCGAAAAAATCAGAGGGGATAATCATCGAACGCATAGAGTTGCGTCGAAAGGTAACGTTCGCCCGTATCGGGAAGCAGGGCCACGATGGTCTTTCCCTTGTTCTCGGGACGACGGGCCAGCTGCAACGCGGCGTGAAAAGCCGCGCCGGAGGATATTCCCGCCAACACGCCCTCGCTGCGGGCCAGCAGCCGGGACGCACGCAGGGCATCGTCGTCACTGACGGGCATCACGGCATCCACGACGGAGGCATCGTAGTTGGCAGGCACGAACCCCGCACCGATTCCCTGCAATCCGTGCTTGCCCGGCGCGTTACCCGAAAGCACGGCCGACGTTTCCGGTTCGACGGCATATACCTGTACGGCGGACTTCAATGCCTTCAGCCGGCGGCCTGTGCCGCTCACGGTCCCGCCGGTGCCCACTCCGGCCACGAATATGTCCACCCCGCCGGCCGTATCGGCCCATATCTCTTCGGCCGTCGTACGCTCGTGCGCGGCAGGATTGGCGGGATTTTCGAACTGCTGGGGGATGAACGAGCCGGGATGCGCGGCCTGCAGTTCCAGGGCCTTGGCAATGGCGCCCTTCATGCCTTCCGCGCCGGGCGTCAATACCAGTTCCGCGCCCAAGGCCTTCAACAGGTTGCGCCGTTCCAAGCTCATTGTCTCGGGCATGGTCAGCAGCAGCCGGTAACCCTTTACTGCCGCCACCCAGGCCAGTCCTATGCCCGTGTTTCCGCTGGTCGGTTCGATGATGATGCCGCCCGGACGCAACTTTCCCTCGCGTTCGGCCGTCTCAATCATGGCCAGGCCCACACGGTCCTTGACACTGCCGCCCGGATTGAAGCTTTCGAGCTTCACAAGTACGCGGGCGGCCAGCGCCTCACCCTTTTCGATGTTGCCGACTTCGAGCAACGGTGTATTTCCGACCAGTTCGGTCAGACTACGGTAAATCTTTTCCATAGTTTCCTGTTTTAATTTGTTCCGGACCATACGTTCCCCGACCGCAAGCGCCTTTCCCTGCCGTCGGCCGCCGGTTTCCACAGACAAATGTACGGTTTCCGCACAACCGGAATAGGAGTACCTGCTGTTTTTTCAGATTTTTTGCATCATAAAAAAGAGGAATGCAATGTCCGGATGGCAATCCGTGCCTGCCCGCCGCCGGAAACCGGTAAGAAAAGCGCCACAAAGATTTCCTCACCGGACAACAAAAAAACCGGAACCCTGAGGATTCCGGCTTTTGTTTGCTTTCTTTTCAATATCAGCCCAACTTGTTCACGTGGAGAGCGAGGCTTGACTTGATGTTAGCGGCCTTGTTCTTGTGGATAATATTGGTCTTGGCGAGCTTGTCCAACATCTTCTGCACCTTCGGCAGGAGTTCGGTGGCAGCTGCTTTGTCAGTCGTAGCGCGAAGCTTACGAACTGCGTTACGCATCGTCTTTGCGTAATATCTGTTGTGCAGTCTGCGAGTCGCCGTCTGACGAATTCTTTTTACAGATGATTTGTGGTTTGCCATTTTGTTCTTTTTGTTTTTTACTCTTGTAGTCCCTAGCGGAATCGAACCGCTCTTTAGAGAATGAAAATCTCTCGTCCTAACCGATAGACGAAGGGACCGTACCTTTCGTATGCCATCCGTGTCTCCTTTCGAGGCCGAATTGCGAGTGCAAAAGTAAGACTAAATTTTGTAACAGCAAAGGTTTCCCCTGTTTTTTTTGAAAAAAAGTTCGTTTTCACGGTCTTTGCACCGTCGGGACGTGTTTTTTTCGTAATTTAGAGGATGAAAATGGCGCGGGGATGCGCCGGAGTACACCTTATTATATATATATCAGGAAGGAAATGTTGCTGAAATCCCAGGGCATCGTGCTGCATACGCTGAAGTATAACGACGAGTCGATCATTGCCAACGTGCTGACCGAAGCGGCGGGCTGCGTTTCGTTCATGGTGCGCATATCGCGGTCGCCCCGCTGTGCCGTCCGCCACACGCTGTTCCACCCTTTGGCGCTGCTGGAACTGGAGTGGAACCACCAGGCGGAGACGACGGGCCTGCGGAGACCGAAGTCGGCACAGACGGCCGTACCCCTGACATCGCTGCCCTACGACCCGCACAAGACGGCCATGGCCCTCTTCCTCGCGGAATTCCTTCACTACGCCGTGCGCGACGAGTACGAGCCGGGGGCGCTGTTCCGCTACGTTTTCCGTTCCATAGAGTGGCTCGATGCCTGCCGCAAGGGATTTGCCAACTTCCATCTGGTGTTTCTGTTGCGCCTTTCGCGCTTTCTCGGCTTCGCACCCAATCTGGAGGAGATGCACGCGGGCGACTGCTTTGACCTGCTCTCGGGCGACTTTGTCCCGGATGTCCCGGTCCACGGGCACTATGTGGCGGCGGCCGAGGCGGCGAAACTGCCGCTGCTGATGCGCATGAACTTCGGCACAATGCACGTGTTCCGCTTCTCGGGTGCGGAGCGCAGTCGCCTGCTGGAGCACATCAACGAGTATTACCGGCTTCACCTTCCGAATTTTCCCGAGCTGAAGTCACTCGCCGTGCTGAAATCGTTGTTCAGCAACGTCTGAGAGTCCGGCGGACGGCAGCAACGCACCGCAACGAGCCGGTGACGCGCGTTTTTCACAGTTTTTTCGACAAAAAACGCACGGTCCCGGAAATCCGGCATTAACATTTTTAACTTTTGCGGCGGGAAAGAAAGGCGTACATGCCTTGTAGTTTCCCTTACATGCAGGACCGGAAAATCCTACAAGGCATGTAGTTTTTCCTACATGGCACTTACGAAAAACCGTCATAGGGACAGTTTGCCCCGAAACGGGCCTGGAAGGAACGAAAAAGGGACGGTTTCACGCCGTCCCTGCATTTCCACGTCACAAAGATACGACATTTTCCGCCCGAAAGCAAGAAATGTTAAAGCGGCCCTTATGTACAGAAATGTATAAAAGTGTATAAAAACGTTTATCGCCATTCTGATTTTCATTCCACGGAGAGACGTTCCGTCAGGCGGGACATTCCTTGTCGGACACGGAGACAACCGTTGTTTTTCCCGAAAAAAGGAATTGCCGCCACGCGGTTGTGCCGCGCGACAGCAATTCCTGTGAATCCAAGGCCCTGCCCCGCCCTGCCGGAACGGCTGAGGGGCGGGAGCAGGCCAAAGTCTTAACGTATTATCTTCTTGCCACCCCGGATGAAGACACCGTGAGCGTCGGGCGAGAGCACCCTGCGTCCGCTCAGGTCGTAGACGGCATCCTGCTTCGCACCGGTATAGACGCCGTTGATGCCGACAGGCACGTTTCCGACGTTCAGCAGCGCGTCCACGATGGTACCGCTGTTGGCGAGGATGCCGTTTGCTCCTGTACAGGTGCCGTCTGCGGCAATCTGTCCGCCGGCATCGACACTGTTCCAGTCGGTCTTGAAGCGGATGCGGTAGATGCCCGCCGTGGCAGGTGCGGTGAAGTCGGGACAAACGATGGTGTTGCCCGGGTTACGCGCCTGTCCGCTGAGGGTTTCGCCCAGCGAGTTCACGCCGGAAGCGTCGGCCGTGAAGGAACCGCTGTAGAAGAAGAAGCTGACCAGGTCGGTGTTGCTCTGATCGGTATTGCCGTCGTTGAAACTGAACTGGCCGTCGTTCTCCAGGTCGATGTAGACATAGCCGTGCATCCATGTGCCGCCGTGTTTCAGCGTGACGCCGACGGTCTCGCCGGGCTCACAGCCCAACATCATCTCTTCATTTTCCGTCAGGTCCAGATAACGCTTCGTGGAAGAGTTTATGGTGAGCGTCTTGGACGCGCTTTCGGCCGGCGAGAAGGCAATCTCGGACAACGCACGGCCGTTGTTGGCTGCGCGGGAGATATTCTTGTCGAAGTTGATGCTGTAAGGTTCGCGCACCTTCTCGGTAACGGTGACCTTGACGCTGGCAACGACTTCGCCGTTGCTCTGGGACGTGGCCGTGATGAGGGCTTCGCCCGGCGCAATGCCCCTGACCAGACTGTTGTCCACGGTGGCCACTTCCTCGTTGTCGGAGGTCCACGTCAGCAACTTGTCGGTGGCGTTGGCGGGAAGCACGGTGGCATTGACGGCGATGGACGAACCTTCTTCCACACTGTATTCCTCCTTGTCGAAAGTAATGCCCGTGACGGCCACCACTTCCTTGCTGCTGTCCATGCCGTTGAACACGAACACGCTGCTGCCCGGCAGGGTGAGCGTCAGTTCGGCGTCGATGTCGATGGCCCGGCCTTCGGCGAGTCCTTCAAGGGCATCCTGGCTGGCAAATGCCTTGCGCAGCGTGATGCTGCCCGTGATATTGGCGGGTATCTCCAATGCCTCGCGCAGCGTCAGCGTGATGGTCTGGCTTCCGTTGGCACCATTGCGCAGCGTGAAGCAGGACTTCTCGCCGTTCCAGGCACCCCAGCCGTAAATCTCGGCTTTCGAGCCGGTCCAGGGGTCACCTCCCACCCAGTGGGAATCCATCAGGACGTCGGCATTGTCCTTCTGCCAACGGATGCACTCGGCCAAATCGGCCCAGAGCTGGCCTCCGTTGATGCTGTTCATGAGATCGTAGTCGTTATAAAGCTCTACCATGCCGCTACCGCAGGCAAAGGCGCAACGAAGCTCGTTGAGCACGTTCTTGTATTCGCGGGAGTTGCCGGCGGGAGGCCCGAACTTCGTCAAAATAAAGCCATGCGTCATCAAAGTGTTGATGGGGCAAATCGGGGAATTGGAGACGTAATTCTGATGTACCAGATTGTCGCGATAAGTTATCCAGTTCTCGCGGTTTACCGAGTTGTCACCGATTTCTCCGTGGTCGTTCTCCTGACGCCATGTGGCATCGCTCACCTGATACCAGAAGGGAGATGCCCACGTTCCGACGGTTGTGTTGAAGAAGATGTCTTCCTTGAGGTTCTCGCGGACATACTGTTCGAGGCGGATGATGCCTTCGGCGTTCTCATTGCCGGTGTCACCGTTGTCAGGACCGACTGCGGAGAACTGGGCCGAGATGCCGTCGAACTTGAAGAAGTTGAACTGTCCCTGACCGTCGCGGTGCTGGTTCTTGACCAGGTTGTTGGCGGCCGTGAGGAACACTTCGTAGTAAGCAGGATTGGACAACTGCATACCGCCACGGTTCTCGCTGTTCCAATAATTGCGACGGTAAGTTCCGCTTTGGCCATAACCACCCACAGGACCGAGCCATGCGCCGCAACCAGCGTTCATCTGCGCCGCCTCATAGGCGATGTCCCTCATTTCGTTGGGGAAGCCGGAATGGAATGTCCACGTACCGTAGTTGTCCCAGCCGTCGTCGATGACGAAGCTGGCAGGGCCTTCGCCGAACTTGTCATACATGTTGGTCTTCCACTGTTCAAGCACGTCGAGTACCTGGTCTGCGACCATGTTGTTCGGCTCGGAGCCGGGCGCGGCATTATTGCGGTTGATGTTCAGCTCGTACCAGCTGATATAACACGGGAAGGCGCGCCAAGGCACTGCGCGCTCGCGCTCGCTGTAAGCCAGGAACGAACGACGCTTCTGCGTCTTGTTGATGGCAGTCTCGGCCTGCTTGCCGTCTTGTGCGACGAGGCCCACCACGGCAGCCACCTTCCAGGTCTCGCCTGCGGCCAACGTGGTATTACGGCTCCAACGGCCCTGAATATTCACGACATCGGCATTGATATCAACGCCTTCCTTGGCCTCATATACCTCCAACTTGAACTCGGCCGTGGAGGCGATGTCGCCCTCGCGGTTGTCGCAGAAGGCACGCACGTTGAAGTTGCCGTCATTGGGGGCGATGAAGGAGAAAGTGTTGTTCTCCTTGGCCGTACCCGTATATCCGTGGTGATAATCACTGGCCACGACGGAAGAGTTCTGGTCCAACAGGTCGGCACCGTCCAGGTCGAAACGTCTGGCCCCGCTCTTGTAGGTAATGGTCAGCACGGCCTTCTGGTTTTTCTTCAGTTCGACGGGCTTGACCACGGTGTAGTAGCCCTTGTCCGCGCCTCCCACCTCGATGACACGGGCGGGCACGTCGGCAGCCGCCATCTGCGTCCAGGCATCGGCGGCAAGGGTCTCGGTGACGGGCGTGGAGAGCAGCGTCCAGCTGTCTTCGCCGGACTCGGCACCGACGGTGTTGTAAGCGGTAGGCGTTTCGAGACCGGCAAATATCTTGTCGCTCATGATAACCTTGCCGCGCGTGTTGCCGACAGTAGCGGGCTTGCTGCCGGCCGCGGCGGCGTCCACATTATAAGTCATGGCGATGACATCATACATGTCTACGTCGTCGATACCCGTCAGCTCCATCTCGGTACGCAGGTAATGGCTGCCGTCACGCAGCACGGCGCGCCACACGATGCGGATGTCCGACTCCTTATAAGTATAGGTATAGGTTGCCTCGAAGGCTTTTCCTGCGAAATGTTCGGCACCACCGATTGCATCGGCCTTGGCTGCCAGGTCCTTGGCCTCGAAACTTTCGAGTTTCATCTGGCTTGCGGCCACCTTGTCGCCTGCGCCGAATCCGACGATGAAGGGTTCGGTTCCGGCCAACAGGTTAAGGGCGTTGCTGCCCATGAAGTAGATGGCCTTGTCCGTCTTGAGGAAACTTGCAGCCAGCACATTGTTGTAGAGCGTATATACATTGTCTGCTTCCTCGCTGGCGGCTGCGCCCACTTCGTCCTGTTGTCTGGGATAGACCCAGGCGTTCGTGTACGTCGCGCTGGTGCGCAACTCGGGCATGTCATAATAGGAAACCGAAATGGTCTTGGCGGAATTGTCCACATCCACCACGGCAAATTTTCCTTGCTTCTGCGCGGCGACCACGTCCGCGGGGGTCAGTTGTCCGGCCACCGTGATGGTCTGTCCGTTCGTATAGGTCTGTCCGTTGATGGTGACGCTTTCGCCATCGGCCAAGGTAATTGCGTAGGTGTTCATCACCACTTCGCTGAGCGTCCAACGGCTTCCGGCATCCCCGGAAGCGTTGTTCGACCACAGCCCCACGGTGACAGTGGTGTTGTCCAGGGGATTATCGTTGCCGACACCCTTGTACCAGTTCATGTACTTGTCCGCAACGGCTGTCGTATTGTAGGGAGCGAACTGGTAATAATCCACGTCCGACACGGTAACCTTGACGGCGTTCCACGAGTTTGCCGAGGCTTTGTCGTCTACAAGCACGGCGAAATTTGTTTTGACCGAGTAACTTGCGGCTTTCTCGTAGGAAACCCACTTCTGCCGGTCAATGCTGTAAATGTAGAAAGCATCTGCCTTGGCTTCGTCGGCGAAGAAGGCAAACTTACCCGTATTCCCCTTGGTCTGGGTCGGCGAGGTAAAGGACGTCATCCATAAGCCATTTCCGTTTTTCAGCAGGAAAATGTGCTCCGGACTCGCCTCATCCGTCGAAGGGAGAATGGTTTCCGTTTGCCCCCAAGCCGCCAAGGTAAAGACAGCCAGCAGGAAACTAAGAAATAGATTTCTTTTCATAGGCTTTTGATTTTTGTTAATAAGATGTTTTTCAAGATAATTATCACCGCAATGCGGCCTGCGGCTGCGGAAGCCGCGGCTGCGCGGAAGCGCCACCCTCTCGGGTATCGGCATACGGCCGGCCGCTCCTTATTATATATACACGTACGCGCGCCCGTGCGCGAGAAAACGTGCCCTGATTGCCGGAATGCAGACCGCCGTCTGCAAAGTTATGAAATAATCTTTGGGCAGAAACAATTCGGGGGGGTAATTACTTAAATATTATTAATAATTAAGGCTTTTCTCTTCCGTATCTGCGGAAAGCAGACCGGGAGCCATGTGCCGCCAGGCCGGCACGGGCGGGGCGCGAAAGCCTTTTCAAGCGTCTTTGCAAGCGTCTGGTTTTCAACACATACCGGAGGGCATTTCCTACATGGCATCTAAGTGAAACTACATGTACATGTAGGACGAACTACATGTGCATGTAGGAAATCGTAGATGTGCATGTAGTTTTTCCTTCCCCGGCAGCCGGGAACGGACAGCCCCCCTCTGACGGTGGAAAACGTGGATGACAGTCGTGTGCGGAAGGCGGATTTTCGCGCGAAAGCGCAGGGCCGCGACGACCGGCATCCTACAAAAAACATACGAAAATAGGCATAAACAAAAAAAAATGCCTACTTTTGCCGCTTGTGGTGCGGTGTATGCCATGCAATGCCCGCACTCCTTTATTTATATATGTATTGACCGAAAAACTTTAAGCCGGCAATGAAACAGTACAAATTAGTGAACAACCTTTTGGGCTGGCTCGCTTTCGCCGTAGCGGCTTTCACTTACTGCTCGACGGTGGAACCGACCGCCAGTTTCTGGGATTGTCCCGAGTTCATCACCACCGCGTTCAAACTGGAAGTGGGTCACCCGCCCGGAGCGCCCTTCTTCATGCTCACAGGCAACTTCTTCACGCAATTCACCGACGACGTGACGAAAGTGGCCCTGTGCGTAAACATCATGTCGGCCCTGCTGTCGGCGCTTTGCATACTGTTCCTCTTCTGGAGCATCACGCACCTTGCCCGTAAGCTCGTCTGCCCGGGCGGTATCGTCACGACATGGGCGCAGACCGTGCTCATCATGGGCTGCGGACTGACGGGTGCGCTGGCTTACACGTGGAGCGACACGTTCTGGTTCTCGGCTGTCGAAGGCGAGGTCTATGCCTACTCCTCGATGTTCACGGCTTTGGTGTTCTGGCTGATACTCAAGTGGGAAGAACAGGCGGACGAGCCGCACTCCGACCGTTGGCTGATACTGATATTCTATCTTATCGGCCTCTCCATCGGCGTCCACTTGCTCAACCTGCTGTGTCTGCCGGCCCTGACACTGGTCTACTATTTCAGGAAACGCCCCGACGCCACGGCAAAAGGCTCTGTCGCCGCACTGGCCATATCGGCGCTGCTCGTGGTCGCCGTCCTCTACGGCGTGGTTCCGGGCATCGTAAAGGTAGGCGGCTGGTTCGAACTCCTGTTTGTGAACACGCTCGGCTTTAGCTTCAACAGCGGTCTGGCTTTCTATATCCTGCTGCTCATCGGCATCGTGCTGTCAGCCATCTGGAGCACGACCCGCAGCAACCGCCGCCTCATCGCGACGCTCTATGTGCTGTCCGTAGCCCTGTTGGGCATACCTTTCTTCATGGGCAACGGCACACCGGCCGTCATCGTCGGCATCCTGGTGCTCGCAGGCTTGAGCTGGCTGCTGCTGCGCCGCGGACGCGACGGACAATACCTGCTGCGCAAGCGTTTTCTCAACACATCGCTGCTCTGTATGCTCATGCTCATGATTGGCTACACGTCGTATGCCGTCATCGTGGTCCGTTCCATGCAGAACACTCCCATGGACCAGAACTCGCCCGAGGACGTATTCTCGCTCGGAAGCTACCTGAGCCGCGAACAATATGGCGACCGGCCGCTGCTCTACGGCGAGGCATACACTTCTACCCCCTGTTACCAGCGCGTTCAGGTCACCGACCCTGAAACGGGACAGACGCATTTCGTCACCTACACCGACCGTTACGGCTACGAACAGCCGTCCTTGATGATGATGACGACGGAAAAATCGCGTATGCAGCGACATGAGAAGAAGGACGCCGCCGAGAAGGACCGCTACGAACAGATAGAGGAGCGAGGAAGCGTCATCTACCCCGGACCGATGAAGATGTTCTTCCCCCGAATCTACTCCCAGGCGCATGCTTCTTCCTACGAGCAATGGCTGGGCGGCGTGGACAAGCACGAGGTGCAGGCCTCGTGGGACACACCCTTCGGCGAAGAATCGACTTACGGCGAGATGCCGTCGCAGACGGACAACATACGTTTCTTCCTGAGCTATCAAATGAACTTCATGTACTGGCGTTATTTCATGTGGAACTTTGCCGGACGCCAGAACGACATACAAGGACACGGCGAGTCGGAGCATGGCAACTGGATTACGGGCATCCCGTTCATCGACAATGCCATGTACGGTGACCAAAGCAAGCTTCCCGACGACCTGAAGAACAACAAAGGACACAACGTGTTCTATTGTCTTCCGCTCTTGCTCGGCTTGCTCGGCCTCTTCTGGCAGGCTTTCCGCGACCGGAAAGGCATCCAGCAGTTCTGGGTCGTGTTCTTCCTGTTCTTCATGACCGGCATAGCCATCGTTCTCTACCTGAACCAGACACCGGGACAGCCGCGTGAGCGCGACTACGCCTATGCCGGTTCGTTCTACGCCTTTGCCATCTGGATCGGCCTCGGCGTGGCAGCGCTCTTTGAGGGCGTGAAGCGGATTTTTGCCAAGCGGAACATCAACGACACGGCCTTGGCCGCAGCCGTATCCGCAGTCTGCCTGCTCGTGCCCCTGCAGATGGTCAGCCAGACATGGGACGACCACGACCGTTCGGGCCGCTACGCCTGCCGCGACTTCGGACTGAACTACCTCAACACCCTGCCCGAGGAAGGTATGCCCATCATCTTCACCAACGGAGACAATGATACGTTCCCCTTGTGGTATGCGCAGGAAACCGAAGGGCAACGTACCGACGCCCGTGTCTGCAATCTTTCGTACTTGCAGACGGACTGGTACACCGACCAGATGCGCCGTCCGGCCTACAAGTCGGCCGCGCTCCCCATTGCCTGGAGCCGCTACGAGTATGTGGACGGCCGCGGAAAGGGATTCGACTACTACGAAGTGCGACCCGAGATGCGCAAGGAACTGGATGCCATCAAGGAAAAAACAGGCGTCAATACCTATGAGCTGACCTACATCATAGACAATTATATAAGGGGCCGCATCGCACAGGACCGCCCGGGAGTGATGCCTACCGACTCCGTAGTCGTGAAAGTCAATAAGGAAGCCGTGCGCAAGTCGGGCATGATGATGCCCGAAGGCTGCGACAGCATCCCCGACTACATGACAATCTCGTTCAAAGGCAAGGGCTCGCTCACCAAGTGCGACATGATGATTTACGAGATGCTGGCCCGCAGCGACTGGAAGCGGCCCATCTACATGTCGGTGACGCTTGGCGGCCTCGGCTCGCCCAACTTCGCCGGCCTGGACGACTATCTGGTGCTCGAAGGCCTGGCTTACCGCGTCACGCCCTTCAGACATGAGCGCTCCGAAGACGGACGTCCGGCCACGGTCATCGATTCCGAGAAAATGTACAACAACATGATGAACCGCTTCCGCTACGGCAACGTGAACGCGCCGGGCATCTACCTCGACGAGACCGTATCGAAGATGTGCCTGACGCACCGCAACATGTTCACCATCCTGGCCCGCCAGCTCCTGCGTGAGGGAAAGAAAGAAAAAGCCCTCAAGGTGTTGAAAAAATCCAAGGAAGTCCTTCCCGAAGCCAACATCCCGTACGATCAATATGACTACGACCTGGCTTTCCTGTGGCTGAACGCAGGCGATAGCAAGGAGGCCGTGCGCGTGGCCAACGTGGCCGGAAAGCGCGCCATGGACTACCTGCGCTGGGCAAGCACGCTGAGCGAGGGCAGAATGCAGAACCTGCTGTCCAACTGCCGCGCCATGATCAGCATCGTCTATGAAGTGTACGAATGCCTGCAGGCCTGCGACGCGAATGCCGCCAAGACTTTCGCCTCCCGCATGGCCGAGATGGAGCGGATGCCCGCCACGCAGATGGTCATCGGCTGGTTGCAGCAACAACAACAGCAGGACGCCATGCAATCCATGCCCGACTTCGGCGGTGATGCCTCCGGCGACGCAGCAGACCTGGGCCTATGATCATCGAGCAGCCGGCCAAGTTCCTGCGGTGGCTATATCCGACCGCCTTGTGGCGGATGAGTCCCGACGACCGCGCGGTCTATCTCACGTTCGACGACGGACCGATTCCCGAAGTCACGCCTTGGGTGCTCGACGTGCTCGACCACTACGGCGTAAAAGCCACCTTCTTCATGGTAGGCGACAACGTAAGGAAGCATCCCCGGGAGTTCGAGATGGTCAAGTCGCGGGGACATCGTCTGGGCAACCACACATTCAACCATATCGGGGGCTTGCGGCACGGCATCGGCTCGTACGTGCGCAATGTCGAGCAGGCCAACGAACTTTTGCAGACCAATCTTTTCCGTCCCCCGCACGGATGGATGAAATGGTCGCAGTTCGCCATCATCAGCCGCGACTACCGCATTGTCATGTGGGACCTCGTCACGCGCGACTACTCCACACGGCTCAACGGCCGCGACGTACTGCTCAACGTACGCCGCTGGGCACGGCCGGGAAGCATCATCACCTTCCACGACTCGCTCAAAAGCCAGGACAAGCTACTGTACGCGCTGCCCCGCTCCATAGAGTGGCTGCAGTCGCAGGGTTATGCCTTCCGCGTGTTCGAATGAAGGAGAACCGGACCGCCGGCCGCGAACCACTACCGGAAACTTAAAAACAACTGATACCTGTCCAAATGCAAGCATCCCTATTATAGCCCCGTCTACGATAGGGATGCTTCTTACTTCCCCGCATCCGTTTTTCACCCAAAGCCGACAACATGCAACAACTCGCTGCCCGCACCGTCAAGTCAGAAGCCCGCCGCCTCGGGTTCGCCGCCTGCGGGCTCGCCCCCGCCGGTCCGCTCTCGCCACAACGCGCCGCAAGCGTTCGCAGATGGCTGGCCGCAGGCCGCAACGCTGGGATGGACTACATGGCCCGCCACGTCGAGATGCGTCTCGACCCGCGCCGGCTGGTCGAAGGGGCACAAACCGTGGTCTGCGTGGCGCTCAATTACAATCCCGGCCGCGTCATGCCGCCCGACGCCTATGCTATCGCGCGCTATGCCTACGGCCGCGACTACCACGACGTGATGCGCGAACGGCTACGCGCGCTCATGGCGGCCCTCGGCCTGCAGGAATTTGCCGACGGCCGCCCGTTCTGCGACACCGCGCCCCTCGACGAGCGCTATTGGGCCGTACAGGCCGGCATCGGATGGCAGGGGCGCAACTGCCAGCTCATCCTGCCCGGCGCCGGCAGCTATTTCGTGCTGGGCGAACTCCTGCTGCGCCTGCCCGCCGACGTCTACGACACACCCATGTCCCCGCATTGCGGCACGTGCCGCCGGTGCATCGAAGCCTGTCCCGCGGGTGCGCTCGACGATGACGGGCTCGACGCGCGCCGGTGCCTGTCCTGTCTCACGATAGAGCATCGCGGGCCGTTGCCCGACGGGCTCGGACGGCTGATGGGACGTTCCATCTACGGCTGCGACCGTTGTGCTGAAGTCTGCCCCCACAACCGTTTCGCCCGCCCCACCGATGTGCCCGACTTCCGGCCATCCGACGCCCTGATGCACATGACAAAGGCCGACTGGCAGGCACTCACCCCCGAGCAGTACCGCACACTCTTCAAAGGAAGTGCCGTGAAACGCGCCAAATACGAGGGCCTCGTCCGCAACATACGGGCCGTAAGCGCGGACACACCGCCCGCCGGCACCGCGCAAGACCGGCCTGCCGACGACATTCCACGGACCTGAGAACCCGCACTTCCGGGACAAGAATTTGCAAAATACTGCGAAAAGGGGCGCAAAACCTTGTAGGAATAAAAACAAAGTCGTAAATTTGCAGCGTCTTCTCACGAAGACAAAACGATGCTTGTTCCATGGTGTAATGGTTAGCACTAGAGTTTTTGGTTCTCTCAGTCCCCGTTCGAGTCGGAGTGGAACAACTTCACCTACTACGAGCCTTGTGCCGCCGGCATGAGGCTTTTTTCGTACCCCGACGCAGCCGGGAACGGCTTCCCTACAGTCCGCGCCGCGCACCTATACACCCACCCTCACCCGTCCGCACATGGCACCGCTCAAGACCTTCCGCCTGTCCTACGACTTTCGCATCTCCACGACACTGTTCTCGTTCCGTTTCGAGCGCACACGCAATGCCGCGCCCACGCTGCGGCGCGAAGGCGTCGGCATGGTCGTGCTACTGCCGGCCGACTTCGAGTTCGAACGACCCGCCTCCCTGCTATGGGCCAACCGCGTGCTGGCCGAAGTCCTGCGCCGCCGCGCACAGGAGGTCCTGCCCCCGCGTCTCGACGCACTGGCCCGCCTCTACAGCCTGCGCTACCACCGCGTCGTCATCAAAAACGTGCGGACACGCTGGGGCAGCTGCTCGGGACTGGGCAACATCAACCTGTCCCTGTGGCTGCTCCTCGCGCCCGAGCATCTCGTAGACTACGTCATCAAGCACGAACTGGCCCACCTCGAGGAGATGAACCACGGACCGCGCTTCTGGGCTGTCCTCGACCGCATGACCGGCGGGCGGGCACGCGCCCTCAAGCGCGAGATGGATGCCTTCAGCCGCTCGCTGTGGGAACTTTAGCGGCCGGAATGCGCGGTTTCATCGCACTTTCTCCCTCTCTCCCGCCGTATCCGGAAGAGGACGTGACAGGACGGAAAAGACGACCTGCCGGGACAGCGTTTTCCACCGCCGCGCCATTTTAACACTTCTTGCTTTTGGCCGAAAAATGTATTATCTTTGTATTGCGCAAGCGCGGAGGACGGCCTGAAACCGTCCTTTTTTCGTGTTTGCAAGTCCGTTTCGGGGAGAAACTGTCCCTATGTTGGGATTTTGTACATGGCATGTAGGACGAACTACATGCCATGTAGCTTTTTCCGGCCCTGCATGTAGGGAAAACTACAAGCCATGTACGCGCCGCCGAAAGTGAGCAAAAGTTAAAAATGTTAATGTCAAACCGGCGTTTTCCACCACCTGCGCGGCGGCACAGGCGGGACAGACACGCGGCGACGGACGAAAAACCGCCCGTCCGGGCGCAGAGTGCCCGCCTTTGTTGGGGCAACTGTCATTTTTTTCGTACTTTTGCATTCCGGAACGTATATGTGGAAATTATGAAGAAAGAGAAACTCACGATTGTCAAGGTCGGCGGTAAAATCGTCGAGGACGCCGCTTCGCTTGCGCGGCTGGTACACGATTTTTCGGCCGTCGAAGGGCACAAGTTGCTGGTACACGGCGGCGGCCGGACGGCCACCGACATGGCCGCACGCCTCGGGGTGGAAACGGTGATGATAGACGGACGCCGCGTTACCGACGCGGAAATGCTGCGCGTGGTGACGATGGTTTACGGCGGCCTCGTGAACAAGAACGTCGTAGCCGCCTTGCAGGCCTGCGGAGTGAACGCCCTCGGGCTGACAGGTGCGGACATGGACGTGATTCGCTCGCACCGGCGCCCCGCCGGAAAGGTGGACTACGGCTTTGTCGGCGACGTGGACGCTGTGGACGGCGGCCGGCTCGCCGCGCTCATAGCATCCGGCATCGTTCCCGTCATGGCCCCGCTCACGCACGACGGGGCGGGACAACTGTTGAACACGAATGCCGACACCATTGCCGGCGAGACGGCCAAGGCACTGGCCGCCCACTTCGACGTGACCCTCATCTTCTGTTTCGAACATGCCGGCGTGCTGCGCGCGGCCGACGACGAAAGCAGCGTCATCCCGCACATCGACCGCAAAACATTCGATGAAATCGTCGGAAACGGCATCGTGTCGGGCGGCATGATACCCAAACTGCAAAATTGCCTCGCGGCCGTCGAGGCGGGCGTGCGGCGTGTCATCATCACCCGTGCGGACGCCATCGCGGACAACACGGGCACGGTGGTCTCCGCCTGACGTTCTCTCTCCCGGACGGCATCTACCATTCACCACACCATAAAAGACGAACGCTTATGCCTTCAGCTTATGAAATCATGGCCCCTGTCGGTTCGTACGAATCGCTGGCCGCCGCCTTGAAAGCCGGCGCTGACTCCGTCTATTTCGGCATCGAGGCGCTCAACATGCGGGCCCACTCGGCCGGACGCTTCACCATCGACGACCTGAAAGCCATCGCCGAACGCTGCGCCGCACAGGGCGTGAAGACTTACCTCACGGTCAATACCATCATCTACGACGACGACATCGACCAGATGCACACCATCTGCGACGCGGCCCGCGCCGCCGGCGTCTCGGCCGTCATCGCCGCCGACGTGGCCGTACTGGTGTATTGCCGCAGCATAGGGCTGGAGGTGCATCTCTCCACACAGCTGAACATCTCCAACGCCGAGGCGCTCGAATTCTACGCCCGCTACGCCGACGTGGCCGTGCTGGCGCGCGAGCTGAACCTCGGACAGGTGAAACACATCACGGACACCATCGCCCGCAAGAACATCTGCGGACCGTCGGGCCGCCCGATACGCATCGAGATGTTCTGTCACGGCGCGCTCTGCATGGCGGTCAGCGGAAAGTGTTACCTGTCCCTCGACAACTTGGGCCGTTCCGCCAACCGCGGGGAGTGCATGCAGGTGTGCCGGCGCGGCTATACGGTGCGCGATCGCGAGACAGGGATGGAACTGGATGTGGACAACAAATACATCATGAGCCCGAAAGACCTGAAAACAATCGGTTTCATCGACAAAATGATGGCGGCAGGCGTGCGTGTCTTCAAGATAGAAGGCCGTGCCCGCAGTGCCGATTACGTCTACACGGTGGTCAGCTGTTACAAGGAGGCCGTCACGGCCGTCATGGACGGCACTTTCTGCGATGAAATGGTGGAAAAATGGAACGAACGGCTGGCTACGGTCTTCAACCGCGGGTTCTGGGACGGCTACTATCTGGGCCGGCGGCTCGGGGAGTGGAGCGCGAAGTACGGGTCCGCGGCCACCGAAAGGAAAGTCTATGTCGGAAAAGGCGTGAAGTATTTCTCGCGCCTCGGCGTGGCCGAATTCTACATCGAGGCGGGCGAAATCAGCGTCGGGGACAAGCTTGTCATCATCGGACCCACCACGGGCGTCGTCGAAGTGACGGCCTCGGAAATCCACTTTGACCAGGGACCCGTCGCCAAGGCCGTGAAAGGCCAGAGTGTCTCCATACCCGTACCCGACAAGGTGCGGCCCAGCGACAAATTATACAAACTTGTGAAGAATGAACCTGCTTTTTGACTTCGGCGGCGTACTGGTAGACCTGGACAAGGAGTATTGCCGGCGCGCCTTCGCCGCACTCGGTTTCGACATCATGCCTTATCTCGGCACGTACGCGCAGGCCGGCTTCTTCTCCGCACTGGAACGCGGCAAACTGTCCGTGCATGAATTCTGCACGGCTCTGCGACAGGCCGCCGACAACCCCGCACTCGGCGACGACGACATCGTGGGGGCGTGGCGCGAATACCTGCGGGGCGTGCCGCGCGAACGCCTGGAAATGCTGCTCAGGATAGGGAAACACTACCCTGTCTATGCACTCAGCAACACCAACCCCGTACACTGGGACATGGCACGCGAGGATTATTTCCACTACAACGGACTGGAAATCGGCGACTTCTTCAGAAAGGCGTTCCTGTCCTACGAGATGGGCATGGAGAAACCTGCACCCGGAATCTTCGAGGCCGTGGTGTCGGAACTCGGATGCCGCCCCGACGAAATCCTTTTCCTCGATGACAGCGCCGAAAACTGCGAGGCCGCACGCGCTTGCGGGCTTCAGGCACGGCTTGCCCCGGCAGGCGGCGCATGGTTGTCCTATTTCACGCCCGACGGCGTGTACATCCCCGAAAACCTTCAATAAGGAAAGACGATGCCCGGACACGACACAGCTTTTCCTTTCGCCCCGGAAATGGTACGCTTCACGGCAGACCGCCGTTGCGGGCTCACGGCCGCCGTCGGTTTCTTCGACGGTGTGCACACCGGACACCGTTTCCTGTTCGACCGGGTGCGCACGGAGGCGGCGCGGCGCGGCGAGCAAAGCATTGCCGTCACCTTTGCCGAACGGCCCAAAAGCGTCCTTGCCGCCGACCGGCGGCCTTATCTGCTGACGGACAAGGCGGAAAAACTGCACCGGCTGCGCGATTGCGGGCTGGATGCCTGCGCCTGGCTGCACTTCACGCCCGGACTGGCTGCGCTATCGGCCGAAGAGTTCATGCGGCGCGGCTTGTACGACACACTGGGCGTGCGCTGCCTCGTCGTGGGCTACGACAACCGTTTCGGGAACGGCCGTTCGGCCGGATTTGAAGAGTACAAGGCCTACGGAGAAGCCATCGGCATGGAAGTGGTCCGCGCGGAAAGTCTGAAAAATCCCGGTTTCATCGTCAGTTCATCTACGGTCAGGGAACAGCTGGCGGCGGGTCGCGTGGACGAGGCAGCAGCCTGTCTGAGCTATCCCTACGAACTGTCGGGCGTCATTGTCGAAGGACGGCGCGTGGGACACGACATAGGATTTCCCACCGCGAACCTGCGGCCGGACAATCCCCTGAAAATCGTTCCGGCCGACGGGGCTTATGCCGTCAGATGCCGCATAGGCGGACGTACCTACCCTGCCATGCTCAACATAGGCCGCAGGCCGACGCTCGACAACGGGCATGACCGCTCGATAGAGGCGCATCTGTTCGATTTCGACGGCGATATTTACGGCGAACGCATGACTATCATTTTCCTGCACCGGCTCCGCGACGAGCGGAAGTTCGGTTCGCTCGACGAACTGCGCGCCCGGTTGCAGGCGGATGCCGACCGGGCAAAGGAATTCCTCGGGCAATAAACATTTCCCTCACGACACACCGACAAACAACGCGACACAAATGAACAGATTCTTCGGGAAAGCAAAATTTTTCCTCGGACAAATGAAGGAAACGGCGGTCATCCTGCTGCTTTTCCTGCTGATACAAGTGGTATGCGCGGGCGCGGCACAGCTTTTCGGCGGTGCGGCGGCAACTCCGTCCGCGCCGGGAACTCCCGCCCTGCCGTTCAGTCCCACGGCCTATGCGGTCGCGCTGTTTTTCGGCGAGATGGTGCTCGTCGTCCTGCTGGGCCTGTTCCGCCTCATCCGCCGTCGGCCGGTCACGGCCCTCAGGTGGAAGCGCCACCATACCGGGGCCGTGGCCGGCATGTTGCTGCTGGGTCTCGGCCTGTCGGTCCTGGACTCGCTCATCGGCCTTCCCGACAACGGTATGAACGACCTGTTCGGCACCATGTTGCGTAACCCGCTCTGCCTGCTGCTACTCTGCGTCGTCGGACCGCTCACCGAGGAACTCGTGTTCCGCGAGGGCATCCTGCGCAGCCTCGTGCTGCGCGGCATTCCGCCCGTCACGGCCGTGGCTGTCTCGGCATTGCTGTTCGGCCTGGTGCACGGCAACGCGGCACAGGCCCTGCCGGCTGTCGCGCTGGGCTTTGCATTAGGACTTTTCTACCTGCGCACCCGCGACATCCTGTTATGCGGTGTAGCGCACATGACAAACAACACAATTGCCGTCCTGCTGCTGATGCGGCCCGAAGCGGAAGCCGCCGTCACGGAACTGGACGTACAGGTACAGATTGCGGTCTGCGTGCTGCTCTCGCTGACGGGCGTGGCACTGCTGGCGCACTGGTGGCGCAGGAGCGCGCAGCCACATCATATATAATAAGGAGTGCAAGATGAAAATAGGTAACATAGACTTAGGTCCGCGCCCCGTGCTGCTTGCGCCGATGGAGGACGTGACGGACATCGGCTTCCGCCTGTTGTGCCGCCGTCTGGGTGCCGCGATGGTCTACTCGGAGTTCGTGGCCGCCGACGCGCTGGTGCGGATGGTGAACAAGACGCTCGACAAACTCACGGTCTGCGCCGAGGAACGGCCTGTCGCCATACAGATATACGGAAAAGACCCCGTGGCCCTGCGCGATGCCGCCCAGATAGTGGTGGAACGCGCGCGGCCCGACGTGCTCGACATCAACTTCGGCTGCCCCGTGAAGCGCGTCGCGGGCAAGGGGGCCGGGGCCGGTCTGCTGCAGGACGTGCCCCGTATGCTCGAGATAGCGCGCAGCGTTGTCGATGCCGTCAGTGTGCCCGTCACGGCCAAGACCCGCCTGGGCTGGGATGCCGGGAGCAAAATCATTGTCCCGCTGGCCGAACAGTTGCAGGACTGCGGTATCAGCGCCCTGACCATACACGGACGCACCCGGGCGCAGATGTACACCGGCGAGGCCGACTGGACGCTCATCGGGGAAGTCAGGAAGAACCCGCGTATGCGCATCCCCGTCATCGGCAACGGCGACATCGCGTCGGCCGACGCGGCGGTGACGGCTTTCGACCGCTATGGCGTGGACGCCGTCATGGTGGGACGCGCGACATTCGGACGGCCCTGGATTTTCAAGGAAATGCACGACGCGCTGACGGGCGGCGCGCTCGACGTCTCGGGCGTGATTGAAAGTACGTACAAGCCCCTGTCGGCCGACTGGAAGCTGGACGTGCTGAAGGAGCAGGTGCGGCAGAGCGTGGCCCGCATCGACGAGTACCGCGGCATTCTCCACATCCGCCGCCACCTGGCCGCCACACCGCTGTTCAAAGGGCTGCCCGACTTCCGCCGGACGCGCATCGCCATGCTGCAGGCCGACACCGTGGAGGAACTCTTCGGCGTGATGGAAAGCACGCGCCCCCTCATCCGCACACGCGAGGCCGAGCCACAAAGTGTCTCTTGTGCGCCTACGGATTTGGAACGGCCTTTTTCCACCGTCGGACTTTAACGTTTTTAACTTTCGCTCACAGTCGGGGCGGCGTACATGGCTTGTAGTTTCGCTTACATGCAGGGACAAAAAGAACTACAAGGCATGTATTTTTTCGTACATGCCTTGTAGAAAATGCGTTTGCGGGAGATATTTTTGCGGAAATACGGACTTGGGGATACGAAAACAGGGAGGTTTTCGCCTTCCTCCCTGCTCCCGCAGTGCAAATATACAACATTTTCCGGCCAAAAGCAAGAAGTGTTAAAATGCCGGCGCGGTGGAAAACGCTTTTTCCCGCTTACGGGCACGCCGGCCGACGCCGCCGGCATGTGAAAGGCTTTCCGGCAAAAAAACGCGGAAAGAATGGCCGCCGGCACGCATTTTCCGACATCCGGACGGCTTTCTACCAAAAATATTGCCTAACTTTGTCTGCTTGAAGGCATATCCCTCAAAATGAACCACACTAACAGTTTTACGCAATTACTGGAACAAACCGTCGAAAAACTGTCGGACTGCTCCGACATGAAAGGCTTGTTCCGACAACACCGCCACGGCGTCCCGCTTCCCTCGGGGCCGGCGCTCGAGGAAATCATCGCGCTCTGCCGCGCCGTGCTCTTTCCCGGTTATTACGGCAGGTCCAGGCTGGACAGCATCACCGTGAAATATTACATAGGCCTGGAAACGGAACGCCTGTTCGACATGCTCACCGAACAAATCGAGGCCGGATTGTGCTTCAACCGCGAGGAAGCGGACGAGACGGGCACTTGCGACTGCCACGAACGGGCACGCGAAAAAGCGGCCGCGCTCATCGGCTGCCTGCCCGACATACGCCGCGTGCTGGCCACGGACGTCGAAGCCGCCTACCTGGGCGACCCCGCGGCGCAAAACCGCGGTGAGGTCATCTGTTGCTATCCTGTCATCAAGGCTCTGACCTGCTACCGCGTCGCACACGAGCTTCACCGGCTCGAGGTGCCGCTCATTCCGCGCATCATCACCGAAATGGCGCACAGCGAGACAGGCATAGACATACATCCCGCCGCACAAATCGGCGAACACTTCACCATAGACCACGGCACGGGCGTGGTCATCGGCGCGACATGCATCATAGGCAACCGCGTGAAGCTCTACCAGGGCGTCACGCTCGGCGCAAAGAGTTTTCCCCTCGACGCAGCGGGAAATCCCGTGAAGAACAATCCGCGACACCCCATCCTGCACGACGATGTCATCGTCTATTCCAACGCCACCATACTGGGCCGCGTCACCATCGGCACAGGTGCGGTGGTCGGGGCCAACGTCTGGCTGACGCGCGACGTGGCGCCGGGAGAAAAAGTAACCAAGGACTGACAGCCGGAACCGCACCGCGGCTGCACACCAAGCATCTATACACGCATTCTATAAATGGAACAATTCGAACTTATCGCCAAAACCTTCCAGGGACTGGAAGAAGTGCTGGCACAAGAGCTGACAGAGCTCGGCGCAAACGACATCCAAATCGGCAAACGTATGGTTTCCTTCACCGGAGACAAGGAAATGATGTACCGGGCCAACTTCTGCCTGCGCACGGCCGTACGCATACTCAAACCCATCAAGCACTTCCGCGCGGCCAACGCCGACGACGTCTACACCGCCGTGAGGGCCATCGACTGGAAACAGTACCTCGACCTCAATACAACCTTCTCCGTGGACACCGTGGTCTATTCCACGGAATTCCGCCACTCCAAGTTCGTGGCCTACAAGGTGAAGGACGCCATCGTGGACTACTTCCGCGAAACCACGGGAGAACGGCCCAACATCCGTATCACGAACCCCGACATCAAACTCAACATACATATTGCCGAGGATGACTGCACCTTGTCGCTCGACTCCTCGGGCGAAAGCCTCCATCTGCGCGGATACCGCGTCGCATCCGTAGAGGCACCCATCAACGAAGTGCTGGCCGCGGGCCTCATCAAGCTGTCCGGATGGCAGTGCGATACGGATTTCATCGACCCTTTCTGCGGTTCGGGAACCATACTCGTGGAGGCCGCGCTCATGGCCCGCAACATTTATCCCGGAGTCTTCCGCAAAGCGTTCGGATTCGAGAAGTGGAAGGACTTTGACCGCGAACTGCTCGACCGTATCTATAACGACGACTCGGCCGAACGGGAATTTACACACAAAATCTACGGATACGACATCAACCAACATGCGGTCGATGCGGCCAACGCCAATGCCAAAAGCGCGGGCGTGGCCGACTGCGTGACCGTGGAACGGAGGGAATTCAAACAGTTCGTACAGCCCGCCGAAAAAGCGCTTATCATCACCAACCCGCCCTACGGCGAACGCATCACCACCCCGGACATGGCCGGACTCTACCGCAGCATAGGCGAACGACTGAAGCACCAGTTTGAGGGCGGAGAGGCATGGATCATCAGCTACAAGCAGGAACTGTTCGACGAAATAGGACTGAAGCCCAGCTTCAAGATACCTTTATATAACGGTTCGCTGGACTGCGAATTCCGGAAATACCAACTCTTCAACGGACGCCTCGAGGACTTCCGCGCGGCAGGCGGAGAGGTGAAAACAGATGAGGAACGCCACCGAATGGCCGAGAAGAAACGCTTCAAAATGAACCGAGGGGAATTCAACGGACGCTTTGCCAACCGACAGGATGGCGACGACGAAAGCCCGGAATACGCCCTGCTGCGCGACAAACACCGGGAATTTGAACGGATACAGGCCCGCAAAAACCGGGAAAACTTCAAGGCCGAACGGGAACACCGCAGATTTGACGGAGGCCGCCGTGACTTCGACGGAAACCGACGCGAGGAACGTGGGGAACGCCGCAAATTCGACGGAGAACGCAGGCAGTTCGGCGGAGGCCGCCGGGACTTCGACGGCAGCCGGCGCGAAGAACGCGGGGAACGCCGCAAATTCGACGGAGAACGCCGACAGTTCAGCGGAGGCCGCCGGGACTTCGACGGCAACCGGCGCGAAGAACGCGGGGAACGCCGCTCATACGACCGTAAACCCTTCGACCGCAAACCTAAAAAGTATTAATATGAAAATCCACGGCATATCCACCGGAAAGGGCCTGTTCATCGCACTCGCGGCCCTGTTCTCAGTTACCGCAATGGCACAGACAAAGAAAAGTTTCACGCTCGACGACCTCATGTGGGGCGGTTCCAATTACTGGAACCTGCAACCCCGCAACATCTTCACGGCATGGTGGGGCGACTGCCTCGTGGAAACCGACGTCGAAGAGGTACGCCGGCTCTCCGACGCCAAAGGAAAAGCCGCCCAAGGCACACTCTTCACCGACAAAGAGGTGAATGCCGCGCTCGAAAAGGCGGATGCCGGAACGGTACGCACACTTACTTACGCCCGTTTCCCCTATCCCGGACGCACGGAAGCATTCCTGCAAAGCGAAAAAGCCAACCTGCTCTACGATTGGCAGAAGAAAACGGTCGTATGGCAGGCACCGCGCACCGCAGGCAGCACCAACGCCGATTTTTCCTTCGCCTCGAAAAACGAAGCCTACGTGAAAGACTGGGACTTGTACGTCACGACAGCCGAAGGACGGACCTTGCGCGTCTCGACCGACGGCTCGCGCGAACTGCAATACGGACAGAGCGTACACCGCGACGAGTTCGGCATCCACAAAGGCACATTCTGGAGCCCCAAAGGCGACCTGCTCGCCTTCTACCGCATGGACCAGTCGATGGTAACGGATTATCCGCTCGTGGACATCGACCATCGTATCGCCCGGCCCGCACCTGAGAAATACCCCATGGCGGGCATGACCAGCCACAAGGTATCTGTCGGCATCTTCGATACTTCCACCGGCAACACGGTCTATCTTGCGACCGGCGACCCCACGGACCGCTACTTCACAAACATAGCCTGGGCGCCCGACCAAAAGACCATTTACGTCATAGAACTGCCCCGCACGCAAGACAAAGCCGAAATCGTAGCCTACAATGCCCGGACAGGCGAACGCGAAAGGGTAATCTACACCGAAAAGAACAGTCGTTATGTCGAGCCGATGCAGCCTATTGTCTTCTTGCCCTGGGACAGCGGCAAATTCATCCATCAGACGCGCCGCGACGGCTACAATCACTTGTACCTATTCGACACATCGGGCCGCGAGATTGCCCAGCTGACAAAAGGCGAGTTCGAGGTAACGGACGTTCTCGGCTTCAACGAAAAGACCAAGAGCGTCATCGTCCGCACCAACGAGGCATCCCCGGTGCGCCAGAACCATTACAGTGTCGCCGTCAATACGGGCAAGCGCACCTTGCTCGACAATGGCGAGGGCGTACACCGCGGCACACTTTCGGCCGGCGGCGGCTTTATCTGCGACAGATGGAGCTCGCCCGGAACTTTCCGCCGCGTAGACCTCACTCCGACGACATCCGCCAAGCGCCGGGAGCTGCATCGCGCCGACTCCCCGTGGGGAGAGTTCAACGTACCTGAGGTAACCGGCGGCACCATCACCGCGGCCGACGGCCATACACCATTATATTATCGTCTCGTGAAGCCGGTAAATTTCGACGAGAACAAGAAATATCCCGCCGTGGTCTATGTTTACGGCGGCCCCCACGCACATAATGTGGACGAAAGCTGGAATTACAGCATGCGGCCCTGGGAAACGTACATGGCCCAGAAGGGTTATGTCATCTTCGTGCTGGATAACCGCGGCTCGGAGTATCGTGGTTTCGAGTTCGAGAGTTGTACGCACCGCCACCTGGGAGAAATCGAGATGCAAGACCAGCTCAAGGGCGTGGAGTTCCTTAAAACGCTGCCCTACGTCGATGGCGAGCGTCTCGGCGTGCACGGCTGGTCGTTCGGAGGCTTCATGACGACCAACCTGATGTGCTCCTACCCCGACGTATTCAAGGTGGGAGTGGCCGGCGGCCCCGTGATAGACTGGAAATACTACGAGGTAATGTACGGCGAGCGGTACATGGACACGCCCCAAGAGAATCCTGAGGGTTACGAAGCCTCAAGTCTGCTCAACAAGGCCGGGAATCTGAAAGGCCGCCTGCAGATTATTGTCGGCTACAACGACCCTACGTGCGTGCTCCAGCACAGCCTGGCTTTCCTGAGAGCCTGCGAGGACGCCGGAACGCAGCCCGACTATTTCGTATATCCCGGCCAGGGACACAATATGATGGGCCGCGACATGGTACACCTGCACGAACGCATCACGCGCTACTTTGAAGATTATCTGAAATAAGGCATAAGAACACGCGGCACGAAGTCCGGGGAAACCGGAACAGGCTTAGATATATGTTACGCACACTCATTATCATCCTGCTGGCGACAATTCTCCCGCCGGCGGCTTCCGGTAGTACCGAGAAAGGTTTCGGCACTACCGAGGACCGCGGTACGAAGAAATCGGCCACGGAACTGCGCATGGAGAAACAGGGAATGGTGGACATTGCCGCCATCGACGCGACCATTCCCGTCAGTCTGATGTACGCACGTGCCGACAATTTCACCGGACGCGTACTCTACACCGACCTGCACCGCGCCTACCTGCACCCCGAAGCCGCCGAAGGCCTGCGCAAGGCCCAGGCCGCGCTCCGCAAGCTAAGGCCCGACCTGAGTCTGAAGGTCTACGACGCCGCCAGGCCCATGTCCGTGCAGCAGCGCATGTACGATTGTGTGAAGGGGACGCCGAAAAACATTTACGTCAGCAATCCCCGCAACGGCGGCGGGCTGCATAATTACGGTTTGGCCGTGGATATCACGCTCTGCGAGGCAGCTACGGGCGACACCCTCGCAATGGGGACGAAGATAGACTATATGGGGCGTCTCGCCCACGTCAGAAACGAGGACGAAATGGTACGTACCGGCCGCCTGAAGCGGGCCGCGCGCGAGAACCGCCGTCTGTTGCGCCGCGTCATGGCGGCCGGCGGCTTCAAGGTGCTTTCCACGGAATGGTGGCACTTCAATCTGCGCTCGCGGGCCGAGGCCAAGGCGCGCTACAAGGTCATCCGCTGAACCGTCCCCCTATTTCTCCCACACGCATGAACGACCTGAACGAACGCTTCATCCGCGAACACCGAACGGACCGCACGGACCGGCTGGCCCTGATGCTTTCCGGACGCGACGACCTCGATGCCGGCTACGTCCTGCGGCAGGTCGAAGGCTGGCAGAAGCTGCGTACGAAAGTGCCCTCCTGGGCTGCAGCCGACGGACTGCATTATCCGCCGCGTCTGGCGCTGGAACAGTGTTCGGGCGAGGCGGCCGCGTGCTACAAGGCCGGGGTCGCGGCACGCTTGCTGCCCGACGCCGACAGTCTGACCGACCTGACGGGCGGGCTGGGTGTGGACTTTTCCTTCATGGCCCGCAACTTCCGCCGCGCCACCTACGTGGAACGACAGGCAGCCCTGTGCCGGCTCGCACGACATAACTTTCCCCTGCTCGGACTTCCCCATGCCGAAATCGCAGAAGCCGACGGCACGGACTTTTTGCAGACCATGCCTCCCGCAGACCTCATATTCCTCGACCCGGCCCGCCGCGACGCCGCCGGACGCAAGACGGTCTTCATCGAAGACTGCGAACCGGACGTCGCAGGCCTCTGCCCGGTGCTGCTGCGCAAGGGCCGGCGCGTCATGGTGAAGTGTTCGCCCATGCTCGATGCGGAACAGGCCGTCCGCACCCTGGGATGCGTCGAGGAAGTCCACGTCTTCGCCACCGAAGGCGAGTGCAAGGAACTGCTGCTCGTACTCTCGGCCACGGCAACCGCCACCCGCATCTTCGTGGCCGAGGACAACGCGCGCCTCGACTTCACCCGCGACGAGGAGGCCGCCGCCTGCCCCGAACTGACGGCACATCCCGGCACCTACCTGTACGAGCCGGGCGCGGCGGTCATGAAGGCCGGCGCGTTCAAGCTCACGGCCGTGCGTTTCGGTCTGCTCAAACTTCATCCCAACAGCCACCTGTACACGTCGGACAGCCTGGTCGAAGGCTTTCCCGGCCGCACGTTCCGCATCAACCGCCTGTCGGGGTTCGGCAAGCGCGAGCTGCGCGACTTCATGCCGCCGGACCGCCGCGCAGGCCTCAGCATCCGCAATTTTCCGTCCACGGTGGCCGAACTGCGCAAACGCCTGAAGCTGAAAGAAGGCGGCACTTCGCACTGGTTTGCCACGACACTGGCCGACGAAAGCCACGTCCTCATCGACTGCCAACGCATCTGATTCATCCTATCACCCATTCATAAAAAACTCACTCATGAAGAAACGACTCACCGCCCTGTTGTTCGCGCTCGGAACCGGCTTGCAGGCCCTGCCGGCCCAAGGAACAGTTTCGTCCGACGCGCTGAACCTCATCCCCAAGCCCGTCAGCGTGAAAACGACCGCCGGCGAAACGTTCCGTCTGACCGGAAAAACCACCATCTCGTGCGACGCCGCACTGCGCGGACAGGCAGAACTGCTGCGCGAAAAGCTCGAAGACGCTACAGGACTCGACATCGCCATCACCGACAAGCCACGGCGCGGCGGCATCCGCCTGACCGTCGATTCTTCCGCCGTCGTGCGCGCCGAAGGATACCGGCTCACGGTCGGCGCACGCGGGGTCACCGTCTGCGGGCACGATGCCGCAGGTGTCTTCTACGGCACACAGACACTGCTGCAACTCTTTCCCGCCGCCATACATGACCGCACGCGCCAGCGCGGCATCGTGTGGGAAGCTCCCGCCGCCGTCATCGACGACGCCCCCTCGAAGCCGTGGCGCGGCATGATGCTCGACGTGGCGCGTTACTATTATGACAAAGAATATTTGCTGAAGTTCATCGACATGATGGCCGCATACAAGCTGAACAAACTGCAGCTTCACCTGACCGACGACTCGGGATGGCGCATCGAAATCAAGAAATACCCGCGGCTGACCGAGGTCGGCGCCTGGTCGGGCCGCGACGAGAAACGCCGCGGCGGCTTCTACACGCAGGAAGAACTGCGCGAGGTGGTGCGCTATGCGGCCCTGCGCGGCGTGGAAGTGATTCCCGAAATCGAACTTCCGGCCCACATGCTATCGGCCATAGCGGCCTATCCCTGGTTGTGCTGCACCGGAGAGCAGCATGAGGTACAGACGCAACACTTCATCAGTCCCGACATCCTCTGCGTGGGCAACGACGACGCGCTGCGCTTCATCCGCGACGTACTGGACGAGACCACCGACCTCTTTCCGTCGCGCTACATCAACATCGGCGGCGACGAGGCCGTCTACAAACGCTGGAACGAGTGCCCGAAGTGCCGCAAGGTCATGGAGCGCGAGGGACTGGCCGACGCCGGCCGCCTGCAAGGCTGGCTGACCAACGTCGTGGCGGGATGGATGAAAGAAAAAGGCCGCACCATCGTGGGATGGGAAGAAATATTCATGCGGGGTGAGGTGAAAGAACCGCTCGTCGCGCTCATCTGGCACAACGTGGCCGACACCCTCAAGGCCAAGGAGGCCGGACAGCAGGCCATCCTCGTGCCCGCCACGCACACCTACTTCGACTTTCCCGAGACGCGCCAGGCCGGAGAACCGCAGGCAGCCACGTGGATGCCGCCCATAACGCTCGAGAAGGCCTATTCCATGCCCGCCGAAGACTACTCCAAGGGCGGGACGACCATCGGTGTACAGGGCTGCATCTGGAGCGACCAGTTCATTACCGGCACGGCTCTCCAGGACATCCCGCACCTGAACGAACACCGCTCGGAACGTTACGTCGAGTACCTGCTGTTCCCGCGCATGACGGCCCTGTCCGAAGTGGCATGGAGCCGCAGCGCGGAGCGCGACTTCGCCGACTTCCGCCGCCGGCTCGGGCACCACTACGCGCGGTTCGACCATGCCGGCATCAATTTCCGCGTGCCCGAACCCGTCATCAGCGCGGCACGTACCAACAGCGACGGCAGCCGCACGTTCACGCTCGAAACGGTCATCCCCGGAGCGGACATACGCTACACCACCGACGGCACACTGCCCAATTCACGCTCGCCGCGCTACACCGCGCCCGTAACGGTGAAAAATCCGACAGACTTCCGCGCCGTCACCGTCCTGTCGCGCAACCGCACGTCGCTGCCCGTGGCAGGCACGGCTGAGTAAAGAATTCTTTGAAACCGTTTTCCGTCCTGCCGGCCCGTGCGGGAAAGTCCGTGGCCGGCACGACGGAAAACTACATGCCAAGTACCCGGTCCCGGGTGTGTTTAGGGACGCCATTAAAACCGTGCGCAAAAATGAAAAAAACAAAAAAAA
>CAJMSQ010000020.1 GCA_905216095.1 uncultured bacterium
GGCTCTTTTGCCGTCTTACTCCTTTTTCCCGTCATCTTTTTCCCCGTCCGTGCTTGACATAGCCCGCTATGCCTGCGTCCGCCCGTAAAAAAATATGGCTGGGAAAAAGAAACAATACGGACAAAAGTCTAATGACCGATTTGGGTTTAACACTTCTTGCTTTTCGCCGTAAAATGTATTATCTTTGCATTGCGGAAGTGCGGGGACGGCGTGAAACCGTCCTTTTTTCGTGCCCGTAAGCCCGTTTCAGGGCAAAACTGTCCCTATGACGGTCTTTCGTAAGTGCCTTGTAGTTTTTTCTACATGGCTTGTAGAATTTTCCGGCCCTGCATGTAGGGAAAACTACAAGCCATGTACGCCGCGCCAAATGTGAGTGAAAGTTAAAAATGTTAATGTCGCTTCTCGCTTTTCTCCTTGTCGTTGTGTGCGGCCTCGGGGCGGCCGGGCCTTTGCGCCTGCCGGACTATTGTTTGGACAGCGTGTTGAGGATTTTGTCTATTTCCTCAAACTGTTTCCCCTTGTTGAGTGACAGGTAGATGCGGTAGAGCAACGGCGCCCAGCGGCTTGCCTCGTCGGGTCTCAGCTTGCGATAACGCTCCATGTAGGGCATGGCGGCGGCATACAGGCTTTTTTGTCGTGACGCCGCCTGCCGGTATGTCTTCGAGTTGATGTTGGCCGGCAGGACTATGGCTGCGCCTTGGTTGCAGTAGGCTGCGCCGATGTAGAAGTTTACCTCGACCAGCGAGGAGTCGAGTTCCAGGCATTTCTTCGACACCTCGATGGCCTCGTCATAGCGTTGCAGGTTCAGCAGTGCCAGACTCTTCGCTTCCAAATAGAGCGCGTTGGCGCTGTCACGCCGGGCCATGGAGTCGGCCAGTGCAAGTGCGCCGGCATAGTCGCCGCGTTCGGCGCGCGCATCGGCCATCCGGGTGAAGAAATAGGGGTTGTCGCAGTCCGAAGCCAGTCCCATGCGCAGGTAGCCGGCATAGCGTGCCGTGTCGCCCAGGGCCTTTGCCGAGTTGGCCAGGTCTTCGAGCGCGGAACAGCGGCGTGCGCCGGTGTCGGCCAGTACGGTTTGCCCGTAGCGGTAGGTTTCGGCATAGTTCTTGCTGCGGTAGGCGCTTTTCAGGTACAGATAGGCGCATTCCCGATAGACCTGCGTATGCCGGGCCGTGGTGTCATTGCCCCAGACGTCTTGTCCGGGCATGTCCAGATAGAGGGCAAGCATACGCATGGCTTCGGGGAATTTTTCCTTCGAGAAGAAAAAGCGGCCTGCAGCACCCAGATTGCGGTAGTAGCGCCGGACAAGTTGTGCGTGTTCGCGGCGGTATTTCGGCTTGTCGCCGTTCTGTTCGGACATCAGCCGTTCGGCCTTGTCGCATTTCAGTATATAGTCGTAAATGCCTGCCGTGCTATTGAAGAATTTTACGGTGTCGTAGGCTTGTTTGAGGTAGATTTTTTCGTTTTCCGCGTCATTGATGCCGATGTTGGCCTCCACTCCGTAACGGTAGAGCCTGGGTTGGGCATTCACGGTGGAGTCTTTCTCAAGCGCTTCCACCTGTTTGAGGGCTTCTTCATACTTGGCTGCTTTCAACGAAGCCTTGACGGGTTTGAACGCTTTCTGCGCCACGGCGGAAAACGTGGCGCAGAAAGTGATAAGTAGTACGGATGTCGTTCTTAACGTGACGGTCATTCTTCTGTAATTAAGCAATGTGCCGGACGGTTGCGGGGAGGCAGCCGTCGGCACATGTGCGGTGAGGGGTTACAATCAGTTGCCTGCGGCGTTGGCGTTCTCCAACAGGGCGTCCATTTCCTTGGCCTTCTCTTTCTGGCCTAAGTTGGAATAAATCTGTTGCAGCGCGCTGGCCCATTCTTTCGGGGCGTCGGGATGCAGTTCACGTACTTTCTCGATGTACGGCAATGCTTTTTCGTAGTAGCCCTTGACCAGTGCGAGTTCCTTCTCGTAGGCCGCTTTCTCTTTGGACGAGATGAGCTTGTTCGTACCGATGAACTTGAATTCGTTGTTCTGCTTCTTGGCCACGACTTCGTTCATGTAACTGTAAGCCATGTTGGCATTGGCCTCGATGAAGTTCGGGTCAATTTCGAGTGCCTTGGTGAAACTCTTGCGCGCGCCCGCGTAATCCTTCTTCAGGTTCAGTTCGACGCAGCCGAGCATATACCATGAGGTCTTGCTCCCGGGGTTCTTCTCCACAAGGTCGCGGGCCATGGCCAGACCTTCGTCGGCAAGGTTTCTCGAATAGTAATGGTAAAGCAGGTTCTGGGCGAATCCGGCGTTGTTGGTGCGGGCTATGGCTTCCTGCAAGTCCTTCAGATAGGCAGCGGAATCCTTCTTCTCGAGATGGGCCTGCATCTTGAGCAGATAAAGGTCGTGCAACGAAACCGTATCCTTAAGCGCCTCTTCCACACTGGACAGGACGCCGTCCCAATCCTTCATCTGGTAGTTGAGCATCACGATATTTACGGCCGTCTGGGAGTAGGCATTGTGTTTCGAAGCATAGATGGAGTCGGTCTCATGCTGTGAGAAAATGGGATTTCTCGGGAGCTTAAGGTACTTGTCAAAGTATTCTGCCGACTTCTTCAACTGCTTGTTCTGGTTCATGAACAGGGCTGCGTAGTTGTAATAGTCCAGCAAGCTCATCATACGTCCGTGGTTGGCGGCGACGAACTTGGGCTTCACGCGGCCTTTCTCGTCGGGAGCGACGTCGGCCTCGTGGCTCTTGGTGTAGTAGTCCACCATCTTGTCGAGCGTATTTACGAAGAGCGTCGTGTCGAACGGCAATCCCTGTGCGGCTTTCATCAGCTCAGGGTTGAATATCTGTGCATTCAGCTCTGCCACCTTATTGTAAATTTCCGCGAACTTGGTGGTCTTGGGATTGCTGAGCGCCTCTTCGAGAATCGTAACCGCTCCCTTGATGTCACCTTTGTCTGCTTGTGCCTGTGCTTTGTAGATAGCTGAGTTTTGCGCGAAGCCGAGTCCGCAGAAAACCGATAGGGCAAGTGTGCAAATAATCTTTTTCATGTGATTGAGATTTTGATGTCCGTCTTCTTTTCGTTATTTTATTTTTGACGTTGCTATATATAATATGGTGTAGGTGCGGGCAAATCCGGCGCAGATGCCTGCGCGGTGTTCCTTCCCGCCGTCCCGTTATTCTTCGGCAGGTGTCGCTTCGGCGTTGCCCTCGGTCCCGGTCTCGGGGATGGCTTCTTCCGCCTCCTCTTCGGTGGGCACCTGGCACACACTTGATATGGTATCGTTGCGTTTGCCGAGGTTGATGAGTTTCACACCCTGCGTGGCACGTCCCATGACGCGGACTTCGGCCAGCTTCAGGCGGATGGTGATGCCGCTCTTGTTGATAATCATGAGGTCGTCCTCTTCCGTGACGGCTTTGATGGCGACAACGCGGCCGGTCTTGTCGGTAATGCTCAGTGTCTTCACGCCTTTTCCGCCGCGGTTCGTGATACGGTAGTCTTCCACGAGGCTGCGTTTGCCGTAGCCCTGGTCGCTCACCACCATGACGGTCTCGCGCTCCTTGTCGTTGATGCAAACCATTCCTACCACTTCGTCCGAACCGTCTTCGTCGAGTGTCATGCCGCGTACGCCCGTTGCCGTGCGGCCCATCGTGCGGATGGCGCTTTCGTTGAAGCGGATGGCGCGTCCGTTCTTGTTGGCCAAGATGATTTCATCCTCGCCGTTGGTGAGGCATACCCCGATGACACGGTCGTCTTCGCGTATGGTGATGGCGTTTACGCCGTTGGCACGCGGACGTGAGTACTCGCTCAGGCAGGTTTTCTTGACGACTCCGTTCTTCGTGCAGAAGATTACGTAGTGCGAGTTGCAGAATTCGGCGTCCTGCAACTTGCGTATGTGCAGGCAGGCGTTGATGCTGTCGTCCGAATCTATATTGAGCATATTCTGTATCGCGCGGCCTTTCGAACTCTTGGTGCCTTCCGGGATTTCGTACACCTTGAGCCAGAAACAGCGTCCCTTGGCCGTGAAGAACAACATCGTGTTGTGCATCGTCGCAGGATAGATGTATTCGATGAAATCCTCGTCGCGTGTGGAGCCTCCCTTCGAGCCTACGCCGCCGCGGGCCTGCGATTTGAAGTCGGCCAACGGGGTCCGTTTGATGTATCCCAGGTGACTGATGGTAATAACCACCTCGTCGTCGGCATAGAAGTCCTCGGGATTGAACTCTTCGCCCGACAAGCAGATTTCGGAGCGGCGTTCGTCGCCGTACTTCTCCTTCACCTCGATCAGCTCGTCCTTGATGACCTGCTTGCAAAGCTCCTCGTCGCTGAGGATTTGTTCGTAATAGGCAATCTTGCGCTCCAGTTCCTCGTATTCCTGGTGGAGCTTGTCCTGTTGTATGTTCGTAAGTTGTGCCAGGCGCATGTCCACAATGGCTTTCGCTTGCAGTTCATCCAGCTCGAAACGCTGCATCAGGCCTTCGATGGCCGCCTGCGGAGTTTTCGAGGCACGTATGATGCGCACCACTTCGTCTATATTGTCGCTGGCGATGATGAGGCCTTCGAGGATGTGTGCGCGTTCCTGCGCTTTGCGGAGGTCATATCGCGTGCGGCGGATGACGACATCGTGGCGGTGTTCCACGAAGTGGGCGATGCAGTCCTTCAGCGTGAGCGTCTTGGGACGGCCGTGGACGAGCGCGATGCAGTTCACGGAGAAACTGGTCTGCAGGGCTGTCATCTTGAACAACTTGTTCAGCACGACGTTGGCGTTGGCATCGCGCTTCACGTCTATCACGATGCGCATACCTTCGCGGTCGCTTTCGTCGTTCACGTTGGCGATGCCGTCTATTTTCTTTTCGTTGGAAAGGTCGGCAATGTACTTGATGAGTTCGGCCTTATTGACGCCGTAAGGTATCTCGCTGACAATGATTTTGTCGTGCGCCACACCGTTCTCTATGTCCGTCTTGGCGCGCATCACCACGCGGCCGCGACCGGTCTCGTAGGCACTGCGGACGCCTTGCATGCCCATGATGTAGCCGCCTGTCGGGAAGTCGGGCGCCTTGACGTGCTGCATCAGTCCGTCGGTGTCGATGTCGGGATTGTCAATGTAGGCGATACAGCCGTCTATCACCTCGCCCAGGTTGTGCGTGGGCACGTTCGTGGCCATTCCGACGGCAATACCGCTTGCGCCGTTCACCAGGAAGTTGGGAATGCGCGTAGGCATCACGGTCGGTTCCAGCAGCGAGTCGTCGAAGTTGGGCATCATGTCCACCGTTTCCTTGTCCAAATCCTGCATCATGGCCTCGCCGATGAGGCTTAGACGGGCCTCGGTGTAACGCATCGCGGCAGCCGAGTCGCCGTCCATCGAACCAAAGTTTCCCTGTCCCTCCACCAAGGTGTAACGCATGTTCCAGTCCTGTGCCATTCGCACGAGGGCACCGTAGACCGAGCCGTCTCCGTGCGGGTGGTACTTACCGAGAACGTCACCGACAATACGGGCCGACTTACGCGTAGGCTTGTCGTGCGTGTTGCCCAGACCGAGCATACCGTAGAGAATGCGGCGGTGGACGGGCTTGAAGCCGTCGCGCACGTCGGGCAGGGCACGGGCCACGATGACCGACATGGAGTAGTCGATGTAGGAGGTCTTCATTTCCTCCTCGATATTCACTTTAATGATTTTGTCTTCCTCTGTCATGAATGTTTTTGTGCTTTGTATGAATTTATGCTACAAATTTACGCAAATCTTTCGATATGTCGGAAATATCGGAAAGGCATTTTTAGGCCGTTTCTCCAAATAAAAGCCTTTTCAGCCCCTCTGTGCCGTTTTACGGTCCCTTTCGACAGAAGGTCGGACAGCTTTGCCGAAGTCGGTGAAGGGCTTGAATTTGAGGTTGTCGGCTTTTTGCACTTTATCGGCCCTTTCCCACGTCATCGTTTCCCATGGCGGTTTTAACAATTTCCTTGCGATGATTTAACACTTCTTGCTTTTGGGCGAAAAATGTTGTATCTTTGTGATAAGGAAAAGGAAGGGACGGCCGCGGCCGCCCCTTTTTCGTGCAAAAAGCCCTGCTTCCGCGCAAAAATAGCCTTAGGGAAGATTTTTCTACATGTGCATGTAAAAATTTTTAGGCTGCTTGTAGAAATTTTTATCCCTATTCCGGACACGAAAACCATTATTCCGCGAAAAGATAGTTGCCATTTACGCAATTCCGAATGGCGGGAAAAGTTAAAAATGTTAATGTTTAGGGCAAGAAGATGGCTTATTCTGTTCCGTAGGCGCGGAAAAGTCACTGCGTGGCCCGGCGGGACAAAAAACATCCCTGTCTTGGCTTTCCCGGGAGGATATAGGGAAAAGGCCAAGACAGGGATGGTGCATATTGTTGCGGTGACGGAACAGACTTTCCGGACAGTCCGCTTATTTTTTCGGCGTGCGCTCGAGCGTAGTCAGCACGAACCGCCAATATTTCTCCACGCTGGGAATGTGGCAACGCTCGTTAGGCGTGTGCGGCGAGCGCAGAGTCGGGCCGAAGCTGACCATGTCCATGTCCGGATTGTGCGCTCCGATGACACCGCACTCCAGTCCCGCGTGAATTACCTGCACACGGTTCTCCTCACCGAAGAGCTCGCGGTAGACAGACTTCATCAACTCCACGATTTCACTCTCGGGGTTGGGTTGCCATGCGGGATAGTCGCCGTCCAGCTCTACTTTCATGCCGGCCATCGCGAAGGCACTCTCGAGGGTCTCCGCGAGACATTCGCGCATCGAGTCGCGTGAACTGCGGATAAGTACTTTGAACATCACCTCGCCGCCGCTGATTTCGACTATCGCAAGGTTGGACGACGTTTCGACGATGCTGGGCACTTCGGGGATGAAGCGGAACACGCCGTTGTGGCAGGCACAGAGTGCGTTCACTAAGTTATCCTGTATTTCGGCGGGGACAATGCCGGCGGGAAGCGTCGTGTCCGCGCATTCCAGTGTCATGCCCTTTTCTATCGTCCCGTATTCGCCGGCAAACGTGGTGCGCCATTCGTCTACCACTTCCTTGAACGCTTCCACATTCTCCTTCGGTAGTGTCAGCACGACTTCGGCGTCGCGGGGAATGGCGTTACGCATGTTTCCGCCCTTCCAGGAAGCGAGGCAGGCCTCGAAATTGGCGATGGCGTCCTGCACCAGCCGTGCCATCATCTTGTTGGCGTTGCCGCGGCCCTCGTTGATTTCGAGTCCCGAGTGGCCTCCGAGCAGGCCGCCCAGCGTTACGCGCACGGCAGCGTCGTCCGCTTCAGGCTCCACCTCCTTGTAGGCGGTCGATGCCGTCAGGTTCACGCCTCCGGCCGAGCCGATAATCATCTCGCCGTGCGTCTCGTTGTCCAGGTTCAGCAGGATGTCGCCCCGCAGTGTGTCGCCCGTCATGTGATTGACGCCGTACATCGTCGTTTCCTCGTCGGCCGTGATGAATCCCTCGAGCGGACCGTGTTTCAGGCTACTGTCTTCCATGATGGCCATGATGGTGGCCACGGCCATGCCGTCGTCTGCGCCGAGCGTCGTGCCTTTGGCCTTCACCCATTCGCCGTCTATGTACGTTTCGATGGGGTCTGTCTCGAAGTTGTGCTGCGAATCGGCCGTTTTCTGCGGCACCATGTCCATGTGTCCCTGCAGGGTGACCGTCTTGCAGTCCTCCATTCCGGCGCTGGCCGCCTTGTACATCAGAATGTTCCCGGCCTCGTCCATCCGGGCCTCGATGCCTTTTTCGGCAGCCCAGTCAAGCAGGAACTTTTGTATCTTCTCGAGATGTCCCGAAGGGCGGGGCACTTGCGTAAGCAGGTGGAAGTTCTTCCAGACTGCCTGCGGCTGTAAATTTTTGATTTCGTTCATGTGAGTATGTTTGTGAAATGAATTCTATTGTTCCCGGAAGCACTTCCTGTTCCGCTTCCCGATGGACAGACTTGCCCATGCGTAAGCCCCGAGCAGCATGACCTCGAAAGTTTGTATCGTGTGGACAATCAGTGCGAACATGATGGCGCTCGTTTCGGCCACGCCGTAGAGCACGAGCATGGTCTTGACGGTGAAATGCCACGCGCCCGCGCCGTTGGGCGTGGGGACAAGCACCGCGAACGTGCCGATGCAGAATATCAGGAAGGCTTGTGCCGGACCGATGCCCGAGGTGAAGTCGAAGCAGAAGAAGGCTATGTAAAAGTGTAAGAAGTAGCAGAACCAGATGGCCAGGGAGTAGAAAAGGTATAACGGCAGGTTCTTGACGCCGCGCAGGGATATGATGCCCGACCACAGGTTCTTCAGCGCGTTCTTGCCCTTGCTGAACACGGCGAAGCGGCGGCCGAGGGTGACGGCCAGCAGGATAATGCCGGCCAGGCATAGCCCCGTCACGATATAGCCCGTGCCCGTGTAGCGTGAGAAGGAACTGCCGAACCCGGCCCCTGTCTTTTTCAGAAATTGCAGGAAGTCGGGCAGTTCCAGCAGGAAGGCCGTGCCCGTCAGCAGCAGCATGATGGCGCTGTCGATGATTCTTTCCGTCACTACCGTGCCGAGCGCTTTGGCAAACGGTATGTTCTCGCATTTTTTCAGCGTGGCGCAACGTGTGACCTCGCCCACACGCGGGACGACAAGGCTTGAGGCGTAAGACAGGAATATGGCATTCTCGCACACGCGGCGGCTCGGATATTCTTGCAGGGGCACAAAGGCCATTTGCCACCGCCAGGCGCGGATTTGCTGCGCGAGAAGGCCGAACACAAGGGACAGAAGCATCCATCCCCAGTTCATTCCGTGCAGCAGGTAGTCCGTAAACGCTCCCCAGTCCGTTCCGCGGTACATCCACCACAGGATAGCGATGCCCAGCAGGAACGGAAGGCTGATTTTCAATATGTTCTTGACTATACTTCCCAATTTAATGACCGGCAACGCCGTTTTTTTCTTAAATTTGCACCTTGTCTGTGCTTCTTCGCGGCAGATGATGCTGCGGAAGCAAGGCAAATGTATAAAAAATATACAAGATGAAGAATGTACGTCCTAAAAAATTTCTCGGTCAGCACTTCCTGAAAGACCTGGGTACCGCGCAAGCCATTGCCGACACGGTAGATGCGTGTCCCGGACTGCCCGTACTCGAAGTCGGACCGGGCATGGGAGTGCTCACGCAATACTTGTTGCCGAAAGGGCGTGAGCTGAAAGTGGCCGAAATAGACTTTGAGAGCGTCGCATACCTGAGGGAGCGCTTCCCGGAACTCGAATCGTGCATCGTGGAAGACGACTTTCTGAAAATGCACCTCGAGAACACGTTCGGAGGCCGGCCTTTCGTCCTCACAGGCAACTATCCGTACAACATAAGCAGCCAGATTTTCTTCAAAATGCTGGACTACCGGCAACTTATTCCCTGCTGCACGGGAATGATACAGAAAGAAGTGGCCGAACGCCTGGCGGCGAAACCGGGATGCAAGGCCTACGGCATCCTGAGTGTATTGGTGCAACTCTGGTATGACGTGGAATATCTGTTTACCGTAGAGCCGGGCGTGTTCAACCCGCCGCCCAAGGTGCGCAGCGCGGTGGTGCGCATGACGCGCAACGCGACAGACGACTGCGGATGCGACGAACGGTTGCTGCGCGACGTGGTGAAGACAACTTTCGGGCAGCGGCGCAAGATGATGCGCGGTTCCCTGAAACCGTTGCTCGCGCGCATTGCCGCCGGACGGGGCATTCGCGCCGACGTGGCCGCCTTCCTGGCGCGACCGGAACTGACCCGGCGGCCCGAAGAACTGGGTGTGCCCGAATTTGTAAGGCTGACCAACGAGATAGATGCGTACCTGAAAAAAGATACGTCTATATAAATAAGGAGTAAGTGCGCGCCGGAAAGTCCGATGTGTCGATAAATAAACAGTAAAACTATGATAACATTTACTTTGTGCCTGTTGCTGCTCGTTACAGGCTATTTCACTTACGGAAAACTGGTCGAACGACTGTTTGCGCCCGACGACCGGCCCACTCCCGTGCAGTTGCAAAAAGATGGCGTGGACTTCATCGCGCTTCCCAACTGGAAAATCTTCATGATACAGTTCCTGAATATAGCCGGACTGGGACCTATTTTCGGCGCTGTCATGGGAGCGAAGTTCGGAGAAAGCAGTTACCTGTGGATTGTCCTGGGCTGCATCTTCGCAGGTGCCGTCCACGATTTCACGGCTGCCATGCTGTCGATACGTCATGGCGGGGAAAGTCTGCCCGAGACCATCGGACGCTATCTCGGCCTTACGACAAAACAGGTTATGCGCTGGTTCAGCATAGTTCTGCTGGTGCTGGTCGGCGCTGTCTTCGTGGCCGGTCCTGCCGCCCTGCTGGCCGCGCTCACGCCCTCATGGGCCAACGTCACTTTCTGGGTAGTCGTGATTTTCGTCTACTACATGTTGGCGTCCATTCTTCCCATCGACGCCGTCATAGGCAAGATTTACCCACTCTTTGCCTTTGCCTTGCTCTTCATGGCCGCGGGTCTGTTGGTCATGCTCTACGTGAAGATGCCCGGAAGTGACTTGTTGCCCGAAATGTGGCAGGGACTGGGCAACACGCATCCGCAGTCGGAGACCACTCCCATATTCCCGTTCCTGTTTGTCAGCATTGCCTGCGGTGCCATCTCGGGCTTCCATGCCACGCAAAGCCCGATGATGTGCCGTTGCCTGCGCAGCGAGCGTCATACCCGCCCGATATTCTACGGTGCCATGATTACAGAAGGAATTGTCGCGCTGATATGGGCTGCTGTCGCTACATATTATTTCCACAACACGCCCGGCGGCTTGAACGTAAACGACGCTTCGGTGGTCGTATTCGACATCACGCGCGACTGGTTAGGCGTCGTAGGCGGCATTCTGGCCCTGCTCGGTGTGGTGGCCGCGCCGATTACGACGGGCGACACGGCATTGCGTTCGGCGCGCCTTATTGTTGCCGACATGCTTCATATAGACCAGCGCAGTTTCTCCAAGCGTATTTCGGTCAGCATCGCCATTTTTGCCGTCACCATGGGCATGTTGTTGTACAATCTGAGTGCCCCGTCGGGTTTTAATGTCATCTGGCGTTACTTTGCCTGGGCCAACCAGGCCCTGTCCGTTTTTACGTTGTGGGCAGTCACGGCCTACCTTGTCCGGGCCGGCAAGTGCTGGTGGCCTACCTTGCTTCCCGCGCTGTTCATGACGTCGGTCTGTGTCACTTACCTGTGTGCCGCGCCCGAGTGTCTGGGCTGGTCGTTTCAGCTGTCCTATATTGTCGGCGGACTTGCCGCCGTCATTTCGGTCGTACGCTTTGCCTGGTGGAAGCGGCAACAGGTTCCGTCGCTCGAATGATGCTTTCGCGACGGAATAGGTCCGGCCCGGGAATGCGCAGGTCCGGGATGCGTCCTTCAAGGGTGCATGTGAAATTTCATCTCTGCGACGGACGGAATGACAGGAGCGCATAAGGAAAATGAAAAGGGGAGTTACGGCTGCGCAACTCCCCTTTTCATTTATATATATGTCCCGGGCCGGCTTACGGGATGCGGCCTTGACGCATGAGACCGGCTTTCAGCGGTCGGTAACGATGTCCAAATGGGAAGTATCGTACATCACCCTGACATGGTTCCTGCGTGTCACTTCGCATTGTCGCAGAAAAGTTTCCTCTTCATGCGTTGTTATTTGTCTTTCTTCCCGAATATGGAGAAGTGGACGTAGCGTTTCGGATGCTGTTTGAGGTCTATCATCAGCGCGTCGGCGTTGATGAGCGTATTGTTGAGGTTGTCGTAAACGGAACGGTCGTTCAGGAAGAGCCCCATCGTATTGTCCTTGGAATTCAGTTTCGTGTTCAGCATGTCGGTCGTGGCAGACAGGTTTCCGGTAACCTGTTGTACGCCGTCGAGCGTGCTTTTCACTTCCTGCATCGTGCCGTCCACGTCCACTTTGGCCAAGTTACCGGTGAGCGTTTCCACGTTGTCGCCGATGCGGTTGAACTTCCCGACCATTCGGGGTATGTCTTTCTTCATCATACCGTTGAGTCCCGCAGCCGTTTCCTTCAGTTCGGCGGTCATTTCGGCCGTGTTGTGCAGCGTCTGTGCCAGTGCCGGGTCGGCCGTCAGCCGGTTCAGGTTGGTCAGTATGGAGTCCAGTTTCGGCACCATGCCTTCCAGTGCGGGCAACATCTCGGCAATCTTTTCGACAGTGCCGATGTGCATTCCCCCGGCCAGGGTGTCGCCGGGTGCGAGGTGCTGCGTAGGGTTCTGTCCCAGTACGAGTGTCATCTTCACACCGCCCATCAGTTCCGTTTCCAACTCGGCCCGCGTGCCGGCAGGTACGTGCATGTTCTTGTCCAGCTCCACGCGGACGACGACTTTGTCCGTCCTGCTGTAGTCATACTCTATGTCGCGGACGATGCCCACGGGGTAACCGTTGGCATAGACAGGGTTCGACACGGTCAGGCCCCGGATGTCCGAGAACGTGACGTAGTAACTGTTGCTGCCCTTGAAGAGATTGATGCCTTTCAGGAAGTTGATGCCGATGAAAAGCAGTATGATGGCCACGATGACCATGAGGGCGATTTTCACTTCTTTGGTAAGAAACTTCATATCTTTCGCAGTTTATTTTTTCTTGGACAATTTTATGGCTTCCTGCAGGTTCACGCGCCGGCCGTCTACGAATGCCACGATGAAGGTGTCGGGAAAGCGCCCGGCTATCTCTTTTTGCGATTTGCGGATGTCGGCGTAGCTGGTCGAACTGCCGTAGGTGTATTTGAAAAGTCCGTTTTCGCGGTAGCAGTCCACGGGCGAGAGGCCGCGGAAACGCTTGTCGTTGGTTTTCAGCCGGTGGTCGCAAACGAAAATCTGCACCTTGAAGACGGGACGCGAATCCTTTTCGGCCGCAGGTGCGTTTTGCGGGTTTTCTGCCGGTTTTTCCTTGGGTGCAGGCTGCGGTCCGTCCGTTCCCTGCCTGTCTCCGGCTGTGGCGACCGGTGTTTCGGCCGTCCGCGGCGCCTCTTCGGCCGGAGCGTCATCCTCCTTGGGCAGCGGGGCGAGCTGTTGCGTGAGATTACAGTCGTGCAGGTTGCGGTAGCGCACGAATCCGTTGTAGAGACTGCGTCCCAATTCGCGCACGCCCTTGTCGGAGTTCAGGTAACGTTCCTCTTCGGGGGTCGAGATAAAGCCCAATTCGGTCAGGACCGCCGGCATGGATGTCTTGCGCAGCACGAGAAAACCGGCCTGGTGCACACCCTTGTTCCGCCGTCCCGCATGTCCTACGTACTGTTGCTGTATGCAGCGTGCCAGTTCCACGCTTTGTTTCATGTATCTGTCCTGCATCAGCTCGAAGATGATGTAGCTCTCGGCCCTTCCGGGGTCGAAGCCCTCGTAAGTCTCGCGGTAGTTTTTCTCATAGGTGATGACGGAGTTCTCGCGCTTGGCCACTTCGAGGTTGGCCGCCGCGCGGGCCATACCGAGCGTATAGGTCTCGGCCCCGTATGCCATCTTGCCGGCCGGGAGTGCGTTGGTGTGGACCGAAATGAACAGGTCGGCCTTGTTACGATTGGCAATGTCGGCACGGGTCTGCAGGGGGATGAACACGTCCCTGTTTCTGGTGTAGATGACCCGCACGTCCTTGCAGTTTTCCGCGACGAGGCGGCCGAATTCAAGGGCGACTTTCAGGTTGATGTTCTTTTCTTTGGAGTATGCCCCGCAGGCCCCGGCGTCGTGCCCGCCGTGTCCGGGGTCGATGACGAGTGTGAATCTTTTTTGTTCGTGGTCTTCGGCTGCTGCGGTGCCATTCCCGAGGAGGAGCAGCAGGACTGTGCAGCAGAGGTATAGTGGCAGACGTTTGATCATATCGGATGGTTTCTGCGGCAAAGGTAATCGTTTTTTTTGGAAAACCTTTTCGTTTTCGTTGGTTTTCAGTCCTGCTGTTTATTTTAACAGGCCGCAGGGCCGGAAACGGGGTTGAAAAAAGAAAAGCCTTTCCGTCGTGTTGCGGAAAGGCTTTTCGTATCTGCTATCTTTCTTTTTCAGAAATTTATGCCTGCTTGGCGCTATTGACACGCTTCTCTTTGATGCGTGCTTTCTTACCGGTGAGTTTGCGCAGGTAGTAGAGTTTGGCGCGGCGAACCTTACCAATCTTGTTTACCTCGATGCTTTCGATGTTCGGTGATTCGAGCGGGAAAATACGTTCTACGCCTATTGTTCCGGACATCTTACGAACGGTGAAGCGCTTTTTATCCTGATGTCCGCAAATCTTGATAACGACGCCGCGGTACAGCTGTACGCGTTCCTTGTTACCTTCGACGATTTTGTAAGCTACGGTTACAGTGTCGCCCGCCTTGAATTGGGGGTGGGACTTGCCGGTAGCGAATGCCTCTTCGGCAATTTTCATTAAATCTGCCATTGTTAGCTGAAAGTTTGAATGGTTTTGTTTGTCCGTTCCTGCCGGGCTTGAAACCGGGAACTCTGCATCCGGACAGCGGCCCGACGGAAAAGCGTTGCAAAGGAAGCACTTTTTTTTGAGATGGCAAAGCTTTTCGCTTGTCTTTTGTACATTTCTTGCCGGAGGACGGCCTTTTCCCGCGGACGGACATTAACATTTTTAACTTTCACTCACTTTCCGGGCGGCGTACATGGCTTGTGGTTTTCCCTACATGCAGGGATGGAAACAACTACAAGCCATGTAGGAAAAAGCAGATGGCTTGTAGTTTTTCCTGTCATAGGGCCGGTTTTCCCGGAATGCGGCCTTCCGGATACGAAAAAGGGACGGTTTCACGCCGTCCCCACATTTCCGTAGTGCAAAGATAATACATTTTTTGCCCGAAAGCAAGAAGTGTTAAAATCGCCGACGGGCCGTCGGACAGACCGGAAGGAAAGGGAAAATGTCATGCGGCCCAATAAAACGCATCCGGCGCGAAACTGAAAATTCGTTTCGCGCCGGACGGGATGGATGCCGGTGGCGGATTTGTAATCCTAATCCACACTGACGGATTTGTACTGTACGGGCGTGTAGGGCAGCATCTGCGAGTTGTTGCAGATGATGGTCTGTCCCTTTTGTCCCTTCATGAAGAAATAGAACGTCTTGGTCGTGGAACGCACGCGCGGGTCGGTCGTGATGACGTAGACGGAGCGCATCAAAGGATAGTCGCCCGTCAGCAGACGATACTGATAGGGCTTCCAGCCGATGGCGTCCTTGTCGTTATCACGGCTGACACGAAGGACTTTCACGTCCAACGGTTCAAAGTTGGTCATCACGGTGTCGCCTTTCTCCCTGAGCCAGTCCGTACCGATTACGCCTATGATGTCGGGATCGGCCTTGACCATCTCCTTGACGGCGGTGTTGGTGCCGCCCTCCGAGGCATAGACATTTCCGGCAAGGTCTTTCCCGCCGCAAAGCGAGTCGCGCATGAAACGGACCGTGCTGGAACCGGAATGGTCGAATACGAGTTTCAGCGTACCCCGCTTTCCCGAACGGGGGAGTTGCTCCCAACGGGTGATTTGCCCCGACACGATTTTCTTTATCTCGTCGAGGGTAATCAGTGTGTCGGGATTGGCCTTGTTCACGATAAGCGCGAATGCGTCGGTCGCTATCTGGGCTTGCTTTGCCCCGAGATTGTGGCTTTCGATGATGCGCATCTCGTTGTCCCTGAGCTTGCGGGTGGCGATGCAGCAGCGCACGCTGTCGTTCACCAACATGCGGATGGCGGAATCTTCACTGCAGAAAGTGGGGACGATCTTTGCTTCCACGTGCAGCAGGGAGAAGGTTTCGAACGCCTCTTCCATGATGGGGCGGAACGTTTCGTCTACCGCAATATGCACATCATCGGAAGTCCGCCAGCCGGCAGGCTTCCGATGATTCCCACATGACGTGGTGAGTGTGATGCACACTGCGGCTGTCAATAGCCAAAGTGTTTTCATGAATGTTTCATCAAAGTTTTACTGGATTCTGAAGCGGATAGGAAGCGTGAACCATACCGGAACGGGGTGTCCCTGCTGCTTGGCCGGAACGAAGCGCTTGAGCTTCTTCACGACATTGGCGGCTGCCTGGTCGCATTCCTTGGACAGTGACTTCTTGATGACAATCTGTCCGACGGATCCGTCTTTCTCTACACGGAAACGGAGGACGACCACACCTTGAAGATCCTGCTCCTGGGCGATGGACGGGTATACCAGATTCTGCGACACGAAGGCCAGCAGAGCTGACTCGCCACCCGGATATGCGGCCTGTACTTCCACCAGTTCGTTGGCCATGACTTCCTCTTCCTTGGGAGGTGCTGTCGTACCACCGGCCTGCTGGTTGTCTTTCAGGTCGTCGATGTTGATACCGCCTTTGCCGTCTCCGGCATAGTCTTGGGCCGCGATGGAGATGTTGCTCTTGGTTACCTTTTCCTGTGTCTTGACTTCTTTGGTCTCATCGACCAATGCATCGTCTTCAATCTTAGGAATGGTGAACTGGATAGAGGCCTTTACCATCACTTTCTCGACTTTCGGCTCTTCGTATTTCACTTCGATTTTCTTCTCTTCCTTCTTCTTGGGCTCTTCTTTCTTGAGCTGCGAGATGGTGGTGACCGCGTCGTTGCCGAGATCGTTCTTCTTGGTCAGCTCGGTCACGACAGCCTTGACGCCGACGATGACGCCTATGGTTGCAATGATGAGCAGAAGTACGATTAAGGCACGGAGGTTGCGGCTACCGGCCCTTGCGCGCATTCGATAAGCTCCGTACTCTTTGTTACGTCCCTCGAATACAAGGTCACACCATCCGCGTGATACTAAATCGATTTTAGACATGTTTCTTATACTTAGCTTATGTGATTACTGCGCAAACTTGACACCTCTTTTCTCAAGCAGGAGCTTGTCGCTCTCGGAGAACTTGTCAATCATGTATTTACCGATGCTGCAAATCTGCATCTCGTCCAGAATGTCAATCAGGTTCTTGTAGGAAGCCTGGTCAGCCGCCTTGATGATGACGGTCGGGGTTCCTTTCGAGCCTTTGATTTCGGAAAGTCGTTCGTTGTACTCTTTCTTACTTTGTTCGTTGATGTCACGCGTCTCGAATTCCTTCTTCAACGCAGCTACCTTTTCTTGTGCGGCTGCGTTCTTATGGAGCAGGAAATTGCGGATGCCATCCTTGCCGTACTTGCTCTCGACCATGTTCTTTTCAGCGTCTTCGGGTTTCCCCTCAAAGTAGAAAACACGGTCCTCGCTGGTGATGTAGATGGTCACAGCCTCGCTGGCCTTGGCCTGGTTACGCTGCTCGTCTTTCAAGTCGTCCTTGTCGGAGGGCATGGTAATCTGCATCGTCTGCGGTTTCAGCAATGTGGTACAGAGCATGAAGAATGTCACGAGCAACATAATCATATCGACCATCGGCGTGAAGTCCACGCGGGCGTTCATTTTCTTTTGTTTGCTGCCACTTTTCTTAGCCATAACATTCTTCTTTTAGTTCTCGACGCCCTTGAGAGACGTTATGAGGTTATAACGGTTCTCGTCGATGGCGCGTAAAGAGTTCATTACATTCTTAATCACCTTGTAGGAGGTTTTGGAATCGGCCTTGATGGCAAGTCCCATATTGTCTCCACAAGCTTCACGGGCTGCACTCACCCATTCCTTTAACTCGTCGGTGACGCTGTCGCAGGGAATTCCCGCACTCGGGTCGTTGGTCAGGATTCCGTTCTTGTCTTCTGCCTTCAACCAGCCGCTGATGGTGTTCAGCGGGGTTCCGAACATGGGCACTTGGGCGAAAGCTTCCACTTCCTTGTCGTTGAGCGACAACTTTTCATTGGTTATCATCTGACGGGCCAGCTTGCGCATTCCCTCAGGCGAATCCATGTTCATGAAGACCTTGCCGTTCTTCTCGACGAAGATGGTGAGAAGATTGTTTGACGGTATCTTGATTTCCGAAACCGAACCCGGAGTGTTTACTTTCACGGGCTCTTCCTTGACGAACGTCGCAGTAAGCATAAAGAAGGTAAGGAGCAGGACCATGACGTCACTCATCGGCGTCATGTCGATGAATGTGTCTTGTTTTTTTATCTTAAAACGTCCCATTTATATACCTTGTTTATGGATTAGTGAGTTGCGGAGAAAGTCTGTACGATAGAGAATCCTACTTCGTCGAGGCTGAAAGTCAGACGGTCAATCTTGTTCGTGTAATAGTTGTAGGCGATAACGGCGAGCGCACCCGTAGCAATACCGGAAGCCGTGTTCACAAGTGCCTCGGAGATACCGGTTGCCAATGCGGAAGAGTCGGCACCGCCATCACCGGCAGACATTGCGGAGAACGACTTAATCATACCCAACACTGTACCGAAAAGACCGGTCAGCGTACCGAGCGTTACGATGGTACCGATGATAGGAAGGTTTTCCTGCATCATAGGCATTTCGAGGGCGGTAGCCTCTTCCAGTTCCTTCTGGATGGCGAGAATCTTCTGTTCCTTGGAGAGAACGGTGTTTTCTTCCATCTCCTTGTACTTCTTAAGCGTAGCGCCGACAACGTTGGCTACGGAACCGCGCTGTGCGTCGCAGAGCTTCTGTGCCTTGACAAGGTCGTTCTGCTGCAGAGCCACCTTGATGTCGGCTACGAACTTGGTCAGGCTGGTGCGGCCGTAAGCGTTACGGATGGCGAAGAAGCGTTCGATGGCGAATGCGACAACGCTGAAGAGGAGGGTCCAGATGATAGGCACCACGAATCCACCCATATAAACCGTACCGATAAGACCTGCGGGCTCGAGAGCCTCAGCTTCGGAAAGGCAGGCAAAGGCTGCGCCGATGTCGCCCTTGAAGTTGCTTGCGGCACCGAACACAAAGAGATAAATTGCGACGGCGATGACTGCGCAGGCGATAATTACAACAAAACCGGACTTGATTCCGGTGAAACCTTGAGACTGTTTCTTAACTGTTGCACCCTTGGGTGCAGTAGCATTGGTAGTTGCCATTGTTTTGATAAGTTAAAGTTTGTAGATTTTGAAGTTGTTTGGTTGTTCTTTGTCGTGTGACGGCGGGCGTCCCCCTTATGTAGCGGACATTTTGCCAACCGTACATTTCAAACGCAAATATAGATAGTAATCCGCACCCGACAAAAAAAAAGTACGAAATTTCACTTTTTTTCTTTTTTGCCCGTCCTGCGAAGAAGCGGCATAGTGCTCGTAACGCACGGATGGAGACTGTTCGCTATTCATGTTACGGATGGTTGCCGGTACGTCCGGTCACAGAAAAACTGTTTATCGGTAAAGAAACTTTTTTGGGAATTAAAAGGCATCCGTTTGCCGGCCGGTTGATTCTCGTCAGGCATGAAAAAGTAAAAAGAGAACGAAAAGTTGGCTGTTTTCATGGAAATGGTTACATTTGCCGTCGGCCTTTTCTGTCTGTCACAGGCATAAGCCGGTCGAAAATGAAGAACAAACTTATTAACAACTTATATACCTATTAATAAATATGAGTCTGAAAATTGTAGTGCTTGCCAAGCAAGTACCCGACACCCGAAACGTGGGGCCGGATGCCATGACGCCGGAAGGAACGGTGAACCGTGCCGCCCTGCCAGCCATCTTCAACCCCGAGGACCTCAATGCGCTGGAACAGGCCTTGCGCCTTAAGGACGAGCATCCGGGCTCGACGGTAACCATCCTTACGATGGGACCTCCCCGTGCCACTGACGTTATCCGCGAAGGACTTTATCGCGGCGCGGACGGCGGCGTGCTGCTTACCGACCGTGCATTCGCCGGCGCCGACACGCTGGCCACGAGCTACGCCCTGAGCCAGGCCATCCGCAAGATTGGCATCCCCGACATCGTTATCGGCGGCCGGCAGGCCATTGACGGCGATACGGCACAGGTGGGTCCGCAGGTGGCGCAGAAACTTGACCTCAATCAGGTGACCTATGTGACGAGTGTCGATAGCGTGAAAGACGGCAAGGTCGTCGTGACGCGCGCCATCGACGGCGGTATTGAGCGTGTAGAGGCCCCGCTGCCTATTCTGCTCACCGTGAATGGTAATGCTGCTCCGTGCCGTCCGCGCAATGCCAAGCTTGTGATGAAGTACAAACGGGCCAGTGCGCCTATGGAACGTCCGGCCGACGGCAGCCTTCCTTACGCGGAAGAGTATGAGAAGAAACCCTATCTGACGGTGACGCAGTGGAGTGTGGCCGATGTGGACGGCGACCTCGCGCAATGTGGTCTGGCCGGCTCGCCTACGAAGGTGAAGGCCGTACAGAACATCGTGTTCAAGGCCAAGGAGAGCAAGCGTCTCACGGGAGCCGATGCCGAGATTGAGGGACTGATAAAAGAATTGTTGGACAGCCACACAATAGGATAAACCATGAACAACGTTTTCGTATATTGCGAAATAGACAAATACAGCGTCGAGGAAGTTTCGTTCGAACTCCTCACGAAAGGCCGCAAGCTGGCCAACGAATTGGGCGTTCAGCTCGAAGCCATCGCCGCGGGTAGCGGCATAACGGGCAAGGTAGAAAAAGAAATCCTTTCTTACGGAGTGGACAAACTGCATGTCTTCGATGCCGAAGGGCTATACCCTTACACGTCGAAGCCGCACACGAGCATCCTTGTCAATCTTTTCAAACAGGAAAAGCCGCAAATCTGCCTCATGGGTGCCACGGTCATCGGCCGTGACCTCGGTCCGCGCGTCAGTTCCTCGCTCATCAGCGGTCTGACGGCCGACTGTACGTCGCTCGAAATAGGTGATTACGACGACCGCAAGACGGGTAAGCACTACGAAGGTCTGCTCTACCAGATACGTCCCGCGTTCGGCGGCAACATCGTCGCTACCATCGTCAATCCCGAGAACCGTCCGCAGATGGCAACCGTCCGCAGCGGTGTGATGAAGGCCGAGAAAGTGGCCGAGTATTATAATGGAGAAATCATCTATGAGGACGTGGCCAAGTTCGTACCCGAGACCGACTATGTCGTGAAAGTCATCGAGCGTCACGTGGAAAAGGCCAACAACAACCTGAAAGGCGCTCCCATCATCGTGGCCGGCGGCTACGGCGTAGGTTCAAAGGAAGGTTTCGATCTGTTGCGCAAGTTGGCCGACGAACTGCACGGCGAGGTCGGCGCCAGCCGTGCGGCCGTGGATGCCGGGTTCTGCGAACACTCGCTCCAGATTGGCCAGACCGGTGTCACTGTCCGCCCGAAAGTGTATATCGCCTGCGGCATCAGCGGCGCCATACAACACGTGGCCGGCATGAAGGAGAGCGGCATTGTCATCTCCGTCAATACTGACCCCGAAGCGCCCATCAATCAAATTGCCGACTATGTCATTACCGGCAGCGTGGAGGAAGTCGTTCCCAAGATGATCAAGTATTATAAGGAAAACAGCAAATAAGTTATGGCAAACAATTATACGGATCACCCCGAACTGAAGTTCGAGTTGAATCACCCTTTGATGAAAAGAATCGTGGAGTTGAAGGAACGCAATTTCCGCGATAAAGACAATTTCGACTATGCGCCGCTCGACTTCGAAGACGCCATGGACAGTTACGACCGCGTGCTCGACATCGTAGGCGAAATTTCCGGTACGACTATCGCCGACAATGCCGAAGGCGTGGATATCGAAGGCCCGCATCATGAAGGCGACCGCGTGCGCTACGCCAGCGGGACCGCCGCCAACCTTGACGCTATGGTAAAGGCCGGCATGAACGGAATGACCATGCCGCGCAAGTACGACGGCCTCAATTTCCCCATCACGCCCTACACAATGTGTGCCGAACTTGTAGCCGCCAGTGACGCGGGTTTCGGCAACATCTGGAGCCTGCAGGACTGCATCGAGACGCTTTACGAATTCGGCAACGAAGACCAGCACAGCCGTTTCATCCCGCGCATTTGTGCGGGTGAGACCATGTCGATGGACCTGACCGAGCCTGACGCCGGTTCCGACCTGCAGAGCGTCATGCTCAAAGCTACTTATGACGAAGCGGAAGGCTGTTGGAGGCTGAACGGCGTGAAGCGTTTCATCACCAATGGCGACGCCGACCTGCATCTGGTCCTGGCCCGCAGTGAAGAAGGTACGACCGACGGCCGCGGACTCTCCATGTTTATCTATGATAAGCGCGACGGAGGCGTGAATGTCCGCCGCATCGAGCACAAACTCGGCATCCACGGTTCGCCCACCTGCGAGCTGGTCTACAAGAATGCCAAGGCTGAGCTTTGCGGTGACCGCAAACTGGGACTTATCAAATACGTCATGGCGCTGATGAACGGCGCGCGTCTCGGCATTGCCGCCCAGAGCGTCGGCCTGTCGCAGGCCGCCTACAACGAAGGTCTGGCATACGCCCGCGACCGTGAGCAGTTCGGCAAGGCCATCATAGAGTTCCCCGCCGTTTACGACATGCTGGCGCTGATGAAAGCCAAGCTCGACGCCGGCCGCGCCCTGCTTTACCAATGCGCACGCTATGTGGACATCTACAAAGCCCTTGACGACATCGCCCGCGAGCGCAAACTCGACGCCGACGAACGCAAGGAACAGAAGACATATGCCAAGCTGGCCGATTCGCTCACACCGCTGGCCAAGGGCATGAACTCGGAATATTGCAACCAGAATACGTTCGACGCGCTGCAGATACACGGCGGTTCCGGCTTCATGATGGACTATCCCATCCAACGCTATTACCGCGACGCGCGCATCACCAACATCTACGAGGGAACCACCCAGTTGCAGGTGGTGGCCGCCATCCGCTATGTGACCAACGGCAGCTACCTGGCCCAGATGCGCGACTTCGAGGCTGCGGCCGTATCGGCCGAGATGCAGCCCCTGCAGGCCCGCGCCAAGGCCATGGCCGACAAGTTCGAGGAAGCCGTGGCCCGCGTGAAAGAAGCCGGCGACCAGTGCTTCCACGACATCTGCGCCCGTCATCTTGTCGAGATGGCAGCCGACGTCATCATGCTTCATCTCCTCCTCCACAATGCGACCGAGGCCCCCGAGATGTTCGCCAAGTCGGCGCGTGTCTATGCCAACTTCGTCGAAGCCGAGGTGGCCAAGCACCACACTTGGGTGATGAACATGAGTGCCGGACAACTTGACGACTATCGTCAGGCATAAACGAAACAATACCGGGTAAAAACGCCCTTTGGGTTGAAAAAGCGTGCCTCCACGGGAGTTGCACGCTTTTTCTTTTGCTTGATTTGTCCGTGACCGCCTAAAAAACAGTGTGGACCGGCAATCCGGCGGTTGAGTCTCGGCCTGGAATTAACATTTGCCTTGCGGTGATTTAACACTTCTTGCTTTCGGGCGGAAAATGTTGTATCTTTGTGATGAGGAAAAGCAAGGGACGGCCGCGGCCGCCCCTTTTTCGTGCAAAAAGCCCTGCTTCCGTGCAAAAATAGCCTTAGGGAAGATTTTTCTACATGTGCATGTAAAAATTTTTAGGCTGCTTGTAGAAAAAATTATCCCTATTCCGGACCGGAAAATCACTATTCCGCGAAAAGATAGTTGTCGTTTACGTAATTCCGGACGGCGGGAAAAGTTAAAAATGTTAATGTCGGGCAGCCCCGGGCGGCGGTTGTCACGGCGTGTGTGGCCCGTCCGCATGTCGTGTCCCGGGGCAGCGTAAGGCCGAAAGCCGCCGGCTAATGACGGACGCGGATATTTCAGGTTGTTTGATTCATGTCAATAAATATTTTTAAGGAAAAGATAAAATTTCATCATTTTGTATTATATTTGTAACCGATATTAAACAATATTTACAGTCGGGCATCCGACGGTCCTGGCATTCTGTGAGAAGTCTCCGTCGCATACCTGCTGACGGACATACGGGAAATCATCCGTACAGGTCTGTATCGGCGCATGACGGGACACCTGTATCGCAATAGTATCCACATCGCAGTCGTTGGCTCTTCGTCAGTCCGTCACATAAAAAAGCTAATCATGTCAATCGAAATCTTTCTGAAACTTATCGGCTCGCTGGCCTTGTTGATGTATGGTATGAAGTCGATGAGCGACAGCTTGCAGAAAATGGCCGGCTCGCAACTGCGCCACGTGTTGCAGGCCATGACGACAAACCGCTTTGCCGGGATGCTCACCGGTACGTTCGTCACGGCTTCCGTCCAGTCTTCGACAGCCACCACCGTGATGACCGTTTCTTTCGTCAATGCCGGATTGCTGACGCTGGCACAAGCCATCTCGGTCATCATGGGCGCCAACATCGGTACGACGCTTACGGCATGGATTATGAGCGCCGGGTTCTCGTTCGACATCACGTCGTTCGTCTACCCGGCTTTCTTTTTGGCCATTCTCCTTATTTATAGTAAAAAACGCAAGAGCATGGGCGATTTCCTTTTCGGCATCTCGTTCATGTTCCTCGGGCTTGGGACGCTCCGCCAGACGGGCATCGACATGCACCTGGGCGACAATGCGGCCGTGCTCGGCTTCTTCTCGTCTTTTGACCCCAACAGTTTCCTCACCACACTGCTGTTCCTCCTCCTTGGCGGCATCCTGACGTTTGCCGTGCAGTCGTCGGCAGCGGTAATGGCCATCACCATGATTCTTTGCTCAAGCGGCGTGCTGCCTATTTATCAGGGCATTGCTCTCGTGATGGGCGAGAACATCGGTACGACCGTCACCTCGAACATCGCGGCCCTTACGGCCAACACGCCGGCCCGCAGGGCTGCGTTCGCCCACATGTTCTTCAACATGTTCGGCGTGGTATGGATGATGTTTGTGTTCCGCCCGTTTGTCGATATGGTCTGCGGCTTCGTGGGCTTCGACGAGACACTTCCGAAGACCGCTCCGGGCTTTGCCGCGAACGTGGCCAAGCTGTCTTTCGTCCTGGCCGCCTTCCATACCGCTTTCAATGTCATCAACACATGTATCCTGATAGGCTTCATTCCGCAAATCGAGAAGTTGGTGTGCCGCGTCATCAAGCCACGCTCATCCAACGAGGAGGAAGAGTTCCGTCTGCACTTCATCAGTGGCGGTCTCATGGAGACACCCGAGCTTTCGGTGCTTGAGGCGCGCAAGGAAATACAGTCATTCGCCGACCGCATAAAGAGAATGTTCGGTATGGTCACCGAACTGCTTTCCGTCAGGGATGAGGCCGAATTTATCAAACTTTTCACACGCATAGAGAAGTACGAAGGCATCAGCGACAACATGGAAATAGAGATTGCTCGCTACCTGGAAGGCGTGAGCGACGCACACCTGAGCGACGACACCAAAGGAAAAATCCGCGCCATGCTGCGTGAAATTTCCGAACTCGAAAGTATCGGAGACAGTTGCTACAATCTGGCGCGCACAATCAACCGCAAAGCGAAAGGAAAAGAGGACTTCACCGAAGAACAATACGAACACCTGGAACAAATGTTCAGTCTGACGGCAAGCAGCCTGCAACAAATGAACGTCATGCTTACGAGCCGTCGCGAGGAACTCGACGCCCATCGCGCCTTCAACATAGAAAACGAAATCAACAACTACCGAAACCAGCTCAAGAGCAAGAATATCAACGACGTGAACGACCATAAATACACCTACGCCATCGGGACGATGTACATGGACATCATCAACGAATGCGAGAAACTGGCTGACTACGTCGTCAATGTGGTCGAGGCACGCATGGGTGTACGCTGGCGCGAGGCGTAAACGGCCGGAATCTCGTCTCTGTGCCTGCCGGCGGTCTGTTCCTTTGCGCCGCGCGGCATGGTCCCAAGGCGGCAAAACGCCATGCCGGCGTGTTTTTTCTCCGACAAGGGCCGGCTAATCGGTTGGAAAGTGCTAAATTTGTCCCGACTATCAAGTTTAGATTTATAAGATGCCTAAGATTTCAGAACGCGCCGTAGCCATGCCGGCCTCTCCCATCAGAAAATTGGCCCCACTGGCGGCAGCGGCCAAAGAGCGCGGCACACACGTATATCATTTGAATATCGGACAACCGGATTTGCCCACGCCTGCGGCAGGTCTCGAGGCCTTACGCCACATTGACCGCAAGGTATTGGAATATAGTCCGAGCCAAGGGTTCAAGAGCTATCGGGAAAAGCTCACCCATTACTACGAGAAGTATGACATACACTTGTCGCCCGACGACATTATCATTACCTCGGGAGGTTCGGAAGCCGTCCTGTTCGCATTTATGTCGTGTCTTAATCCCGGCGATGAGATAATTGTGCCCGAGCCTGCCTATGCCAATTACATGGCATTCGCCATATCGGCGGGCGCGACCATACGGACCATTTCCACCACCATAGAGGAGGGATTCTCGCTCCCTAAGGTGGAGAAATTCGAGGAGCTCATCAACGAGCATACCCGCGCCATCCTGATTTGCAACCCCAATAATCCGACGGGCTATCTCTACACCCGGCGCGAAATGAACCAGATTCGCGATCTCGTGAAAAAGTATGACCTGTATCTTTTCTCGGACGAAGTCTATCGTGAGTTCATCTACACCGGTTCTCCCTATATCTCAGCCTGTCATCTCGAGGGCATCGAGGAAAATGTCGTGCTCATCGACTCCGTTTCAAAGCGTTACAGCGAGTGCGGAATACGCATCGGCGCGCTTATCACGAAGAACGAAGCCGTGCGCAAGGCGGTCATGAAATTCTGTCAGGCACGTCTCAGCCCGCCCCTCATCGGCCAGCTCGTCGCAGAAGCCTCTTTGGACGAAGGAGAAGGCTATGCCCGCGAAGTCTACGACGAATATGTGGAGCGGCGCAAGTGTCTTATTGACGGATTGAACCGTATTCCGGGCTGCTATTCGCCCATCCCGATGGGCGCGTTCTACACTGTCGCGAAACTACCCGTGGACGACGCCGAGAAATTCTGCGCATGGTGTCTGACGGACTTCGAGTACGAGGGACAGACCGTCATGATGGCGCCGGCTGCCGGCTTCTACACCACGCCGGGAGCGGGCCGCGACCAGGTGCGTATAGCCTACGTGCTCAACAAAGACGACCTGACGAAAGCACTTCACGTGTTGCAGAAAGCACTCGAAGCGTATCCGGGACGGACAGAGGACTGAACACACGTGACAGCCGCGCAGGCGGAAGTCCATGGCACGAAAAACTTCCTCCCGCGACAATGAGAAACAACTTGTCAGTCATATTTCAAGTCTATATCAACACATCGGAAAATATTGCCGCGCATGTCTTTCCCTTTCTTCCTTGCCCGACGGTTTTACAATAGTGCCGGGTGCGACAAGAAACGCAGGGCCAGCCGACTGGCTATACGCATAGCCACCGCCGGCGTGGCGCTCGGACTGGCCGTGATGCTGATTTCCATTTGTGTGGTCAAGGGCTACCAGCGCGAAATCAAGGAACGGCTGGTCGGATTTGCCTCGCACATCGAAATCCTTGACCGCAACTCGCTGGCATCCCCCGAAAGTTTTCCCATTGTGACGGACGGAACCGTCATGGAAATGGTAAAACAAATGCCGGACATAGGCCATGTGCAGCGCGTGTCGCTCAAAATGGGCATTATCAAGACCGAAGACGCGTTTCAGACCATTGTACTGAAAGGAGTCGGCAAGGAATACAACCTTTCATTCCTGAAAAAACATCTCGTCGCAGGACGTATTCCCGGTTTCACGGCAGATTCGGCCGCCAATGCCATCATTATTTCCAAAAAACAGGCGGATGCGATGCACCTCGGGCTGGGTGATCGCGTCTACACCTATTTCATCTCCGACGACATCAAGCTCCGGCGCTTCCGGATAGAGGGCATTTACGAAACACACCTTGCCCAGTTCGATACATACTATATCTGGACGGGACAGTCTGTCGTAAACCAACTGAACAACTGGCAGGAAGACCAAAGCAGCAGCCTGGAAATCGCGCTCAACGACTTTTCAAGGCTCGACGAGGTGCAGGCCCGCCTCGCCCGGTCCATAGGGACACGCAGTGACAGGAACGGGGCAAATTATTCCACCTTGTCGGTCAAGGAGAATCCCCGTACGGCTGCGACGTTCGAATGGCTGGCTCTGCTCGATTTCAATGTATGGGTAATTCTCGTTCTGATGATGGGAGTTGCCGGTTTCACGATGATAAGCGGCCTGTTGATACTCATACTGGAGCGTACCCGTACCATCGGCGTGCTCAAGGCGCTGGGCGCTTGCAATAGCCGCATACGTTACACGTTCATTCTCTATGCCGTGCTCATCGTCGTGCGCGGACTGGTGTGGGGAAATGCCATCGGGCTCGGCATTGTAGCCCTGCAAAACTATTTCAAGCCCTTCCGTCTCGACCCTTCCACCTACTATGTCGATGCCGTCCCCGTCGAGGTCGATTGGACATGGGTCGTAGGTCTGAATGCCGCAACGCTGCTCGTTACGGTCCTGGCACTTGTCGTTCCGAGTTTCGTCATCTCGCGCATCCAGCCCGCCCGTGCCATCCGTTTTGAATAGTCGCCGGCACAACGGAAAGGCACATGGTTGCCGTGACCCTTATTCCGTAATTTCTTATCCTTATTCCACATGAACCTAAATAGCAATCACAGGAACATACCCCTTGAGGATTTTTTCAGAAACTCAGAGCGTGCCGCCTACCAGATATCTCCCGACGGCCGCCACTTCTCATATATGGCGCCTTACAAGGAGCGCATGAACATCTACGTCTGTCGTCCCGACGGCAGTGCGGCGGTCCGTGTCACCTCAGAGACGGAACGGAGTGTCGCAGGCTATACCTGGGCTGACAACAATCGCCTGTTGTTCATGAAAGACAGCGGGGGAGATGAAAATTACAGCCTTTACGGTGTGAATATCGACGGCACCGGTTTGCGGGGATACACGGATTTTCCCGGTGTGCGCACGTCGCTCATCGACGACCTTGAGGACGTGCCCGACATGATACTTATCGGCATGAACAGGCGCAATCCCGAAGCCTTCGATCCCTATCGTCTGAACCTGCGGACGGGAGAAATGACGCTTTTGGCCGAGAATCCCGGCAATTGGCAGGGATGGATGACCGACCATGAGGGACGTCTGCGGGCGGTCATGGCCATTGTGGACGGCGTGAATACGCAAATTCTTTACCGTGATACCGAAGAGGAACCGTTCCGCCCCGTGCTGACGACGAACTTCAAGGAAACGGTGAGCTTCATGGAGTTTACGCCCGACAACAAGCTGGTTTACGCCGCCTCCAACCTGGGACGTGACAAGATGGCCCTCGTGCTGATGAATCCTGCCACGTGCGAGGAGATAGAGGTGCTCTATGAAGATGAGCGCTACGACATATCCAGCATCAGCTATTCGCGCAAGCGGAAAAAACTGTTGGCGGTCTACTGCACGGGACACCGGGAGCCGGTGCGCCATTTCTTCGATGAAGAGGAGCGCGCGTTCCGCGAACGGCTGAAGAAGCACTTTCCCGACCATCGTGTCGGCATAGCCGATACCGACAAGGCGGAGCATCGTTACCTTGTGTACGTCGGGAACGACCGCACACGCGGCACGTATTACTACTATGATGCCGACACCGATGCGCCGGTCAAGGTGGCCGACACCGCTCCATGGCTGCAAGAGGAAGAAATGGTGCCGATGCACGCCGTCACCTATGCCACCCGCGACGGACTGACCGTCGAGGCCTATCTGTCTTTGCCCCCGGGCGTGACGTTGGAGTGTGCGGAAAAATTGCCGGTAGTCGTCAATCCGCACGGCGGTCCGTGGGCGCGCGACACATGGGGCTTTTGTTCCGAAACGCAGTTCCTGTGTAATCGCGGCTATGCCGTTTTCCAGATGAACTTCCGCGGTTCCACGGGCTACGGCCGGGCTTTCCTCGAAGCGGGCTACAAGCAATGGGGGCTCAAGATGCAGGATGACGTGAGCGACGGTGTGGCCTGGCTCATCGCGCAAGGCATTGCCGACCCCGGACGTGTGGCCATTTACGGCGGAAGCTACGGCGGCTATGCCGCGCTTGCCGGGGTAGCGTTCACGCCCGACCTTTATGCCTGTGCCATCGACTATGTAGGAGTGTCCAACCTGTTCACTTTCATGAAGACCATACCGCCTTATTGGCGGCCCATGCTGGAAATGATGTACGAACAGGTGGGCCACCCGGAACTGGACCGCGAGCAACTGGCCGCCACGTCGCCCGCCCTTCACGCCGACCGCATACGTGTGCCGCTCTTCATCGCGCAGGGGGCGAACGACCCGCGCGTGAACAAGGCCGAGAGTGACCAGATGGTGAAAGCGCTCCGCGACAACGGCGTCGAAGTGGAGTACATGGTGAAGGACAACGAGGGGCATGGTTTCCACAACCAGGAGAACCGTTTCGATTTCTATCGGGCCATGGAGCGTTTCCTGCAGCGCTATCTTTGAGAACCAAAGGTACATTCCTCTTCAAAAACATCTTCGGGGAATGTACCTTTGTTTTTTTATTTATAATGTCAGTTCCTGCAATACGCGGCCGTCGTCTGCATGGCGCAGCCGCAGCACACCGTCGTCCATGGTTGCGAAAGTCGGCGGATTTCCGCCTTTGGGAAATGTGGGTGAGCCGGTGTTGCAGATGACGGGCCGCCCGTCCGTGCCCGGTTTCAGCAGGGCCAGGTGCGTGTGTCCGTACAGGAAAACATCGCATCCCGCGGCCGGCAGCCGCTCTTCGCCATATACGTGTCCGTGGGTGAGGAAAATCCGTCGGCGGCCCTCGACCAGCAGCGCGTAGTCGGCCGATACGGGAAAGTTGAGCAGCATCTGGTCCACTTCCGATTCGCAATTGCCGCGCACGGCCACGATGTCGGCTGCCCGTTCATTGAGCGCGGCCGCCACTCCCTGCGGGTCGAGCCCCTCGGGCAGGCCGTTCCGCGGGCCGTAGTTCAGTAAATCGCCGAGCAGAAGCAGCATGTCGTAGCGTTCGCGGTCATAAAAATGCAGTATCCGCTCAAGTGCGGGCAGCGAGCCGTGTATGTCGGAAGCGATGAGATAGCGCATGGGTATGGGGTGGTAAGTGGAAAAATTCCCGAAGAGGGGCTTATTGTTTGTTTCCGGCCGCCGGGATGCAGGCAGGCAGCGTGCGGACAATGTTTTGTTCGCGGTGACAGAGCCGGATTTCTATGCCGAATTTTTTGTTCAGGTGTTCTGCCAAATGTTCCGCGCTGTATACGCTGCGGTGCCGGCCGCCTGTGCATCCGAAAGAGAATTGCAGGTCGGTGAATCCGCGTTCCATGTAGCGCGCCACGTGGGCGTCGGCCAACCGATATACGTGTTCCAGGAACGTAAGAATCTCTCCGTCGTCCTCCAGAAAGCGGATGACGGGCATGTCCAGTCCGGTCAGCGGTTTGTAAGGCTCATATCGGCCGGGGTTGTGCGTGCTCCGGCAGTCGAAGACGTAGCCTCCGCCGTTGCCCGAAGTATCCTCGGGGATACCTTTCTTATAGCTGAAACTGAATATGCGCACCACGAGCGGCCCTTTCCCCTCGTGACGCGACACCGAGGCCGTCATGGCCCGTTTTTCCGGCTCGTCGAATTGCGGGAGGTCCACCATGCGTTTCAGTGTATCCTCAAGGCAGGGGTAGGGGGTGCACACGCCGTCGAGCAGTTGTCGGCGCAGGTTCTGCACGGCAGGGGGAATGCTCTCGATGAAATAGCGTTTGCGTTCGAAATATCCGCGCAGGCCGTATGCGCCAAGCACCTGGAGGATGCGGAACAGCACAAAGAGGTTCAGCTGTTCGCGGAAAGCTTCCTCGTCAAAGTCGCAAAGCGTGTGCAGTTCCGTGGTATATTCCTCTATCAGCGATTCGCGCAACGTTTGCGGGTAGCGGGCCGAGGCTTGCCATAGGAAAGAGGCCACGTCATACTGCAAAGGCCCGATGCGGCCGCCCTGGTAGTCGATGAAGTGCGGGCCTGCGCTTGTCCCGTCCGCCTTTTGCGGAAGCATGACGTTGCGTGCCTGGAAGTCGCGGTACAGGAACGTTTCGCCGGGCAGGGCCGGATTTTTTCCGTTGTCGCACTGCGTGTCGGCCAGGTCTGCGGCCAGCCGTTGCAGGTCGTCTTCCAACCGCATTTCGTCATAGGCCATGTCAGTGGTGCGCAGGAAACAGTATTTGAAATAATTGAGGTCGAACATCGCCGCCCGCTCGTCGAACCGCGTAGGCGGCAGCAACCGGTCGGCGTCCAGCCCCTCGGCACCCCTTACCTGCACATGCGGCAGCAGGCGGACGGTCTGTCGCAGCAGTTCCTGTTCCGTCCCGTCGTAGTCGGCCGCCGCCCGTCCGCGTGCCAGCGCCTCGTAGAGCGACGTACGCCCGAGGTCGGTCTGCAGATAGCGCGTATAGTCATCGCTGACGGCAAGGATTTCGGGTACGGGCAGCCCCTTGCCGGAGAAATGCCGGCTCAAGTAAACGAACGTGCGGTTTTCGCGCACGTCCGGGCCTATGACACCTATCACGCTCCGGCCGTTTTCGCCGGTGAAACGTATGTAGTGGCGGTTGCTTCCGGCTTTGGGCAGAGCCTCGGCCTGTTGTGGCTGTCGGCCGAATAGTCCGGTGTAGAGGCGGGTCAGTTCTTGCATGTGGAAAGATGGTTTTGTGTCCGGCCGTCGGCCGTTTCAGGTTGCCGAAGGTCCGATGCCGTCCGGCGCAGATGTATTCAATGTATCCTTTTGCTCAGGTTCATGAGATGTACCGCCACGAGTGCGGCCGTCTCCGTGCGCAGGCGGCTTCGTCCGAGACTGACGGGGCGGAAGCCGGCTGCCATGGCATGAAGCACTTCGTCCGCGCTGAAGTCGCCTTCCGGCCCAATCAGCACGAGCGCGTGGCTTCCGCTCTCTGTCGTCAGCAGGTCGGAAAGGAAATCCTCCGGCCCGGGTGCGGCTGTCCCTCCGTCCGGCAGCGTCAGGTCGTCGTGGCAGTGCGCGATGAACTTCTGTCCCTGAAAAGGAAGCCGGATGAATTTCTCAAAGTCAGTCATGCCGGTGACCTCGGGCATACGGGCCTTGCGGCTTTGCTTTGCGGCCGAGATCACAATCTTTTCGATGCGTTCCGTCTTGACGACACGCCGTTCCGAGTTCTTGCAGTTCAGGAACGTGAGGCTGTCCCATCCGATTTCCGTAGCCTTTTCCGCCAGCCATTCCATGCGGTCCATGTTTTTCGTGGGCGCCACGGCCAGATGGATGCCGCCCTGCCACAGAGCCTCGGCCTCGTGGCTGTCGCGGATTTCGAGCAGGCAGTGTTTGGGAGAAGCCACGGCGATGCGGCAGTCATAGAACCGGCCGCGCCCGTCTGTGGCCAAAACGGTGTCGCCCTCCGTCATGCGCAGCACGCGCACGGCATGTACGGCCTCGTCGGCGGGCAGTTCCGTGTTTTCGGGCAGCCCCGGAGCGTAGAAAAGGTGGATTTCTTTCATGTGAAAGTCTGTTTCGGAAAAAGACGTGCGGATGTATATCGTGCGGGCGTGCTATTCGCGGCTCTTCAGTTCGTCGCGCAGTTGCGAGGCCAGTTCGAAGTTTTCGCTTTCCACGGCCTGTCGCAGCGCTTCCTTCAGCAAGTCGCCCGACATGGCCGTGATGGGCACGGCCACCTGTCCTTCTCCGTTCTGCCGGCTGTACAGCAGGTCGAATTCCTGCCGCAGCATGAGGATGGGCGCATGTGCTTCGATGGCGGCGGCAATGCCTTGTGCCACTTCGAGATTGAGTATGCGGTCGTTCGAGGCATCCGTCTCCTCGTCCTTGGGTTGCCGGAAAAGGAGCGATACGAAGAACTTGCCCGTGCGGGCATAGCGTATGGTGGCGCTTTCGAGGGTGATGTCGTACATCTTGGCCAGTTTTCCCATGAGCCGCGTTTCCGGAAATTCGTTTTTCGTCACGGCCCGGCGCAGCAATTCGTATCCTGCGCGTTCAACCAGCAGGGGCAGGTGGCGGAAGCCCTCTTCCTCGCGCATGATGAGCAGGAAAGCGTCGGGCAGGGCCACGCCTTGTGTCAGTCCTTCGGGGACAAGTCGAATGATAGATGCAGAGTCCGTCATATCCTCATGTATTATCTATGTGCAAAGATAGTGCAAATCGAGCGCAATAAGCTTGCTTAGATTGCCGAGATGTAGCCTATCTTATGCAAAGATATGGATTTTTTCCCGATTATGGCGGTCTGCGTCCACTTTTGAACCATCCGGCTGCAAACGGTCGCAGCAAGGCCATCCGTACAAGGCATCCGTGCCGGCGGCACATTAACATTTTTAACTTCGGTTGTGTAAATAAATGTAAACAAAAAGGGCTTGCTACCCCTTGGAAGGCATCTTTTTGTGCGCGGACTGCTTCTATTTTGAAATGGAAGGCATGTATTTTTACGTAGGTGGCTTCTAAAATTTTCTACATGCACATGTAAATCGGCGCGTAACGGGCTTATTTACACGAAAAAAGGCGGTACGCGACCGCCTTCCCTATTTTCCGTACCACAAAGATACAACATTTTTCGACGAAAAGCAAGAAGTGTTAAAATTGCCGGCGGCCGAAGAATTGGTATCTGCTGCGCTTCAGAGCACTTCGTCCACGGAAATGTCGTGCGGGTCGGTGGGAACGCTGTCAAACTTTTGGAAATCAAAACACAGCCCCAGCTTGTACACGCCCGAGAATCCGGGAAGTGCAAGCAGGCGGTCGTAAAATCCGCGTCCGCGGCCCACCCGGTGTCCCGAAGCGTCGAAGGCGACGCCCGGAATGACGGCCAGGCGGATGGACGTGTAGTCGTGGAAACGCGGACCTGCGGGCTCGAGAATGCGGAAAGCCCCTTCGCGCAGGCTTTCGCGGCCCTCGTAGCGGTGGAGCGTCAGGTGTTCGCCCGCGACGGCAGGCAACAGCAGCGTCTTGCGGGTTTTCCAACGCTCAAGCAGCGCGTGGGTGCAAGGTTCGTCGGGGAGGGAGTGGAAAAGCAGGACGACGGGCGCGGCCAGAAAGCGCGGATGTGCTTCCAGCTGCCGCATCCTGATGTCGGACATGAGGCGCAGCTCCTCGGGCGTATGGTTGCTTTTCGCAACCTTTACCCTCGCGCGGATTTCCTCTTTTCCGGACATAAGGCCAAGGTGTGCAGACGGAATGCGGGACAGGCTTTCGCACGCGCGCCGGCCGTCCACCGGCGGCAGTCCGGCCTGTGTGTGCCGCTGCCGAGGCGGGCCGTCTTTTCGGCCGGGCGTTCGGGGAAAGCGGCATGGCGGGCAAAGAGGTCCAGCGCCTTGAGTACGGCCGGGTCTGTGCGGTTGATGTATATCGTGGCGGCTTCCACGCCGAGCCGGTCGTTGATGATGTTGCTGTAAAGATGCTCCTCGAAAACCTTGTGCGACTGCATGATCATGCGGTTGCGGCGCTTGAGCCCGTTTTTCGCGGCAAATTCGGCGAATTGTTCCACGATATTCTGTTTTTTCAGGTATCCGGTGAGCCGGTCCAGGTTGTCGAAACGCTCCAGCTGCTTGCGCCGGGCGTCCACATATACGTAGGCGTACTGGTAGATGAGGCCTGTGAGATAGGCTTCCCTGAAGTAGGACGTGAAACCTGTGGTGTCGCGCGGGATGAACACGTCGGGAATGATGCCTCCCCCGCCGTAGACCGTCCGTCCGATGCGGGTCTTGTAGGCTTCGCCCTTGGTCTTGATGCTGTCGCTCGAATAATATTCGCCGTGCTCCGCACGTAGGATGAGGTCCTGCTCGTATTCCTCTTCGTCGCCCGGCACATAGGGCTTCTGCACGCAGCGTCCCGAGGGTGTATAATAGCGGGCCTTCGTCAGACGCAGCATGGAGCCGTCGTTGAATTCGATGGGCACCTGCACAAGTCCCTTGCCGAAGGTGCGGCGTCCGATAATCGTGCCGCGATCGTTGTCCTGGATGGCGCCGGCAAGGATTTCGCTGGCCGAGGCCGACGACTCGTCCACCAGTACCACGAGGGGCATCGTCTGATATGCCCCGCGGCCGTCGCTGGTGTACTCCTCGCGTGGCGACTTCCGCCCGGAAGTGTAGACGATAAGGCGGTTTTTGGGCAGGAACTCGTTGGCAATCTGCACGGCCGGGGCCATGTAGCCGCCCAGGTTCCCGCGAAGGTCGATAATCAGGTTCTTGAAGCCCTGTGCCTGCAACGTGGCCAACGCTCCGAGGAACTCGGGATAGGTGGTGTCCCCGAAACTGCCGATTCGCACGTAGCCGGTCGTCTCGTCCACCATGTAAACGACGTCGATGCTCTTGAGGGGGACGTCGCCCCGCACGATGGAATATTCTGTCACGCCCTTGACGCCGGCTCTTACTATGCCGAGGCGGACGGTCGTCCCGTTCGGGCCTTTCAGCCGCTTCATCGTCTCGTCGTTCGTTACCTTGTCCGTTCCGGCATAGGGCTTGCCGTCCACGCTCACTATTCTGTCGCCGGCCTGCAGCCCGGTGCTTTCGGACGGGCCGCCGTCAATGACGCGCACGATGCGCACCGTGTCTTTGTAGATGGTGAACTGGACGCCTATGCCCGAGAAACTGCCCTTCAGGTCCTGCATGGACGCTTCGGACTCGGCGGCCGAGATGTAGACAGAGTGCGGGTCGAGCTCCTTAAGTATTTGCGGCAGCGATTTCTCGACCAGTTCGCCGATGTTCACCGAGTCTACGTACTGGTCGTCTATGATGTGCAACAGGCTGTTGAGCTTGTCGCCCGACGTATTGATGATGTTGAGCCGCTTACCCGAGAAGTGGTTGGCATAGAAACTGCCGATAAGGATGCCCAGCACGATGCCGAGCGCGATGAGCAGGGGGGTGAAGCGGTTGGGATGGGGCTTGGCCATGGGCAGGCGTATTTTAGTGGATGGAAAATCGGTTTCGGGTGAAAGTGGGAGGCGGTTGCCGCTGCGTGGCGGGCACTTATTCGGAAGGAAGATGCCGCACGTCGATTCCGGCCCGTTGCAAAAGTTCAAGTCCGTCGGTCAGACGGTATTGTTTGTCGTAGACCACGCGGCGGATGCCGGCTTGTATGATGAGCTTGCTGCATTCTATGCACGGGGCGTCGGTGACGTAGAGCGTCGCGCCGTCGGAGTTGTTGCCCGAACGTGCTATCTTGGTGATGGCATTCGCCTCGGCGTGCATCACGTATGGCTTGGTCAGCCCGTTTTCGTCCTCGCAAACGTTTTCGAAGCCTGCGGGCGTGCCGTTGTAGCCGTCCGAAATGATCATTTTGTCCTTGACAATGAGCGCGCCGACCTGTCTGCGGGTGCAGTAGGAGTTTTCCGCCCAGATGCGGGCCATGCGCAGGTAACGTTTGTCCAGTTCCAGTTGTTTTTTGTTCGGTTCCATTGCTTGATAAGATAGTGTCGGGATGGGGCGAACCGGTCTTCGGACCGGCTGCCCCGGTCATTTCAGTCCGTTGCGGCGGAGCAGTGCCTCGATGTCGGGTTCTTTTCCGCGGAAAGCGCGGTACAGCTGCATCGGCGGCCGTGTCCCGCCTTGCGACAAGACGTTCGTGCGGAAGCTGCGGGCGGTTTCGCGGTCGAATATGCCGTTCTGTCTGAAGAGGTCGAAGGCATCGGCATCGAGGACCTCGGCCCACTTGTAACTGTAATAGCCGGCGGAGTATCCGCCCGCCATGATGTGTCCGAACTGCACGGACATGCAGGTCTCTTTCTGCCGAGGAAGGAGTTGCGCCGCCTGCCATGCTTCCTTCTCGAAGGCACGTACGTCGGCGTCGAAGGGGGTGCGCAGGGTGTAGTAGGCCATGTCGAGCAGTCCGAAAGACACCTGGCGCATACAGGCATAGGCCACGTTGAAGTTGCGTGCCTCGACAATGCGGCGTATCAGGTCGTCGGGGATGGGTTCCCCGCTTTCGTGATGGAAGGCGAAGGTTCTGAGGAAGTCTTTCTCCACGGCATAGTTCTCCATGAACTGCGAAGGCAGTTCCACAAAGTCCCAATAGACGTTTGTCCCGCTCAGCGAGCGATGTTTCGTCGTGGCGAAGATGCCGTGCAGGGCATGTCCGAACTCGTGCAGGAAGGTTTCGACTTCCGACAACGTGAGCAGTGCCGGCTTGCCGGCGGTCGGTCGGGTGAAGTTCATCGTTACCGACACGTGCGGGCGGCTTGTTCCGTCCCACTCGTCCTTGTAGTTGGTCATCCATGCCCCTCCCTGCTTGGAACTGCGGGGGTGGAAGTCGGTATAAAGCACGGCGAGGTAGCTGCCGTCCTCGTCGAAGACCTCGTATGCCGTGACGTCGGGATGATAGACGGGGATGCTTTTGTTTTCCCTGAAGGTGATGCCGTACAGCCTTGTGGCCAGTCCGAACACGCCTTGCTTCACGCGCGACAACTCGAAGTACGGGCGCAGCATTTCGGCATCCAGGTCGAAGCGTTCCTTCTGCAACTTGTGCGCATAGTAGGCAAAGTCCCACGGTTGCAGCACGAAGTCGTCGCCTTCCTCTCGGCGTGCCTTTTCGGTCACGGCTTCCACTTCGCGCAGGGCAGGGGCTTTGTATTCGTCGATGAGGCGTTGCAGCAGCCCGTAGACGTTTTCCGTGCGTTCGGCCATGCGCCGCTTCAGCACGTAGTCGGCATAGGTTTCATAGCCCAGGAGCTGCGCCAGTTCGCGGCGGAGATTGACGAGGCGGGACACGATGTCGAAATTGTTCTGCGCGTTGCCGTGCGTGCATTTAGTATTGTAGGCCATGTAAAGCCGGCGGCGCAGTTCGCGGTTGTCGGCATACGTCATGAAGGGCTGGTAGCTCGGTGCGTGCAGGGTGAATACCCAGCCGTCCGTATCGTGCTCGCGTGCGGTCTGTGCCGCCTGTTCCACCTGCATGGGCGGCAGTCCGGCCAGGTCTTGCTCGTCGGTGACGTGCAGCGTGAAGGCATTTGTCTCCTTCAGGTTGTTTTGTGAGAACTGCAAGGTCAGGCGCGAGAGTTCCGACTTGATTTCCCGGAACCGCTTCTTGCCTGCCGCGTCGAGCGTCGCGCCCGAGCGTTCGAACGCCTCGTAGGTCTTTTCGAGCAACATGCGGTCTTCGGCGTTCAGGTCGGGATGTTCGTCGTACACTGCCTTGACACGGGCGAACAGGGCCTCGTTGAGCATGATGTCGGAGGCGTGTCCGGAGAGCAGGGGCGACATTTCCTGCGCCAGTGCCTCGAGTTCGTCGTTCGTCTCCGCGCTGAGCAGGTTGTACATGACGGTGGTGGTGCGTTCCAGCAGTTCGCCCGTCTTCTCCATCGCGGCGATGGTGTTGCCGAAAGTAGGCTTTGCCGGATTATTGGCTATGTCTTCGATTTCTTTCTTCTCGCGTGCCATGCCTTCGACCAGTGCCGGCCGGAAGTGTTCGGTGCGCAGCAGGTCGAACCTCATGGTGCCGTGCGGCGCATCGGAAGGTTGGAAGAAAGGATTGGCAGTTTCGTTCATGGGATGAGTGCAGATGGATTTGTCTTGTCCGCTTCCGGCTTGTTCCCGGAACGGGTCCGGAAATGTGTTCCCCCGTTCTGTGAAAACATGTCCTCGCGGTGGGGATGTGTATCCCCGTTTCAGTCCTGATGATAAGTCTTATAAGAAATAATACCTGTCTTGGTGCAGCAAAGTTACTACTTTTTGTTCTCTTTCGCAATATTGTACCGGACATTTCGTCCAAAAGAGAATTTTATGGTTCCCGGCGATTTTAACCCAAATCGGTCATTAGACCGCCGATAAGTTTGTCCGGTATGGCTCTTTTGCCGTCTTACTCCTTTTTCCCGTCATCTTTTTCCCCGTCCGTGCTTGACATAGCCCGCTATGCCTGCG
>CAJMSQ010000021.1 GCA_905216095.1 uncultured bacterium
TATGGGAAAAACTACATGGCTTATAGGAAAAACTACAAGCCATGTAGGCGGAATTACATGGCTTGTAGTTTTGTCCGTCCCTGCATGTAGCGTTTCGTACATGGCATGTAGGCGGCCCGAAAAAGTGCAGAAAAGTTAAAAATGTTAATGTCAGAGGCGCACAAAAGGCTGTCTCAACCCCGTAGGCGCACAAAAGCCGCTGCGCGGCCCCGACCCGCCACCGCTCAGAAGTCCATGTCGAAGTCGTCGGCGTCGGCCAGTACGGGAAACTTGGCGCGGAAGCGGCGCAGGGCCTCAAGGTCGGGCTCGAACACCTGTGCCCCGTGCCCGCAGCCGAGGTCCGCCACCGTCCGCCCGTAGGCGTCGATGGCCGCCGAACCGCCGTCGTAACGGCAGACGGGGTCTTCGCCCGTACGGTTTACGCCACAGACATAACATTGGTTCTCGATGGCGCGCGCACGCAGCAGCACGTCCCACGCCGCCCGCCGCGAGGCCGGCCAGGATGCCACGTAAAGGGCTACGTCGTAGTCGCCCCTGTTGCGCGAGAACACGGGAAAACGCAGGTCGTAGCACGTGAGCAGCAGCAGGCGCAAGCCGCCGGCGCGGACCACCGTGCGGCGCCGTCCGGGAACGTAGTGCGCCGGTTCTCCGCCGTATCCGAAGAGGTGGCGCTTGTCGTAAAAGTCGCACCGGCCGTCGGGATGCACGAAGTAGAAGCGGTTGCGGAAACCGCCGTCCACGGGCGCGGCCAGCGAACCGGCCACGCAGCAGTTCCGCCCGCGGGCCTCGGCGTGCATCCATGCCAGGGCCTCGGCCGAAGCCGCCGCGGTGGCCGCGTCGGGCGCGGTGTCGAATCCCGTGGCCCACATTTCGGGCAGCACATACAGGTCGGCCGGGTGTTCCTCCATCAACTTGCGCGCCGCTTCGACGTTGGCCGCGACGTCTTTCCAGCGGATATCGGTCTGTAACAGGGCTATTCTCATTGCTTTTCGTATAGGTGGATGGACAAAGATACTGCTTTTTTCCGTATCTTTGCGGCCAAAAGGACCAATAAACCCACGCATGGAAGAACTCATCCCTACGGTGCAGACCGTTTTCGACCACTTTCCCGAACTCACGCCCGAGCAGCGCGAACGCTTCGTGGCGCTCGACGCGCTCTACCGCGACTGGAACGCGAAAATCAACGTCATCTCGCGCAAGGACATCGACAATCTGTACACCCACCACGTGCTCCACTCGCTCGGCATCGCCAAGGCGGTGCGCTTCCGCCCCGGCACCGAACTCATGGACGTGGGCACGGGCGGCGGTTTCCCGGGCATACCGCTGGCCATCCTCTTCCCGGAATGCCGTTTCCACCTGGTGGACAGCATCGGCAAGAAGATACGCGTGGCCAACGCCGTCATCGAGGCCCTCGGGCTGCAGAACGTGACGGCGGTCCACCGCAACGTGATGGAGGAAAAGGGGAAATTCGACTTTATCCTGTCACGCGGCGTCATGGACATCTCCGAACTGGCGCGCCTGGTCCGCAAGAACGTGCACCACACGCAGCGCAACTCGCTGCCGAACGGCATCATCTGCCTGAAAGGCGGCGACCTGCAGCACGAACTGCGGCCCTTCCGCCACTCGTGCGACGTGTGGGACCTCGCGGACTACTTCAAGGACGAATTTTTCAAGACCAAAAAGGTGGTATATGTATCCATCTGAACCCTAAGACCCTGACAGCCATGCTCAACATACAACGTTTCGTTTTCAATATGGTGGAAGAGAACACCTACATCCTGTGGGACGACACGCTCGAGGCCGTCATCGTGGACTGCGGCGCCTTCCGCGACGAGGAACGCAAGGCCCTGGCGGACTTCATCGCAGACAAAGGGCTGACGGTGCGCCACCTGCTGCAGACGCACGGGCACTTCGACCACATCTTCGGGGCGGATTTCGTCTGCCGCACCTACGGCACGGGACCGGAAATGGCGGCCGCCGAACAGGAGAACTATGAACTGGCGGCCGAACGGATGCGGATGTTCATGCACCGCGCACTCCCGCTCGAACTGCCGCCCGTGGCGCGCTACTTCCACGCGGGCGACACCGTCGGCTTCGGGCATCACACGCTCGAGGTGCTGGCCACACCCGGCCACACGCCCGGCGGCATCTGCTTCTACTGCAAGGACGAGGGCGTACTGCTGAGCGGCGACAGCCTGTTCCGCTACTCCATCGGCCGTTGCGACCTGCCCGGCGGCGACGAGCGCCTGCTCATCGACACCATCAGGGAGAACGTGATGACGCTGCCCGACGACGTGACGGTTCTGCCGGGCCACGGCGGCGCCACGACCGTGGGCGAAGAGCGCAACGGCAATCCCTACCTGCGCTGAAGCCTTATACTTTCATCCATAAGCCTTATACCTTGATATATATAGGCCGGAAACAAGATGCGTCCCCGTTCCGCGGAAATCCGGAACGGGGACGCTCGTGTGTTTATCCCTGAAAATATTACGCGTGCCCGCACAGAAGGCCGTGCACGCCCGGCTGACTTATTCGTTCACGTCGGGCAGGGTGGAATAGTCGCGGCTGTAGCGCAACATCTGCGCGTCATAGCTTTCGCCATAAGCCACCTGCACGTCCGTGATGCGGCCTTCGGCGTCGCGGACGGCGGTGTAGACGGGATTGATGAAGCCCTTGTAGGGCGAAAGCCGCAGCCGCTCGTAACGGGCCAGCACCTCCTTGTGCAAAGCCGGGTCCACGTTCACGGCATAAGCCTCGACCAGCGCGCGGGCCGCGTCATAGTCGCCCTCGCTCTTTATCCTCTGAATCTCGGCCAGCAGCTTTCCGAAGAGGGTGCGCAGGGCCGCGTAGTCGTTGATGCGCACATAGGTTTTCCCCTTGCGCTTCACCATCTCCACGGCCTTGTCCTGCCGGCCCTTTTCGTAGACCCAGCGCGCGATGAGCGCACGGTTGCGCATGTGCGCCTCCTCGATGGTCATGCCGGGCTTGATACGTACGAGCTGCGTCATGAGGCCGTTCATCATGTAGGTGTAGTATTGCGACTTGTAGGCCTCGAGGTCGGGCGTCAGTCCCAGTTCCACGAGCTTCGGGTCGGCAATGTAGTACAAGCCGAACAGGTCTGCGCGCGCCTCCTCTATGGTCGAGCCGTAGGACTTCAGCGTATCGGGGTCGGTGCCGGGGAGCAGGCGTCCCGAACCGTGGCCCAGGCACTCGTGCAGGTCGGTGTGTAGGTCGTCGCAGGCATCCCCGTAGCGCGAGATGAGGGCGCGCGTCGCGTCGTCGATGACAAATTCGCGGTCCATGCCGTTGCCGTGTGCCGCACGTGCGTAGGCGGCGGTCAGGTTACCTATGGTGACGCTCTTCGAGCCGTACTCGCGGCGCACCCAGTCGGAGTTGGGCAGGTTGATGCCTATGGCCGTCGAGGGATACAGGTCGCCCGCGAGGATGGCCGCGGTAATGACTTTGGCCGAGATGCCTTTGCACTCCTCCTTCTTGAAGCGCGCGTCCACGGGCGAGTTATCCTCGAACCACTGGGCGGCGGCCGAGAGTTTCTCGGTGCGGCGTGTGGCTTCCGTGTCCTTGAAGTTCACGATGCTCTCCCACGAGGCCTTCATGCCGAGCGGGTCGCCATAGCTCTCGGTGAAGCCGCAAACGAAGTCCACACAGCTTTCCGTGTCCTTCAGCCAGTGTATGCTGTAATTGTCGAAGGTGCGCAAATCGCCCGTACGGTAGAACTCGACAAGGCGGTCCAGCACAGTCTGCTGCGCGGGCGTGCAGGCAAAGGGCCGCGCCTGCTCGAGACAGGCCACGATGCGCTCGATGGCGGGCGAGTACATGCCGCCCACGCGCCACACGCGCTCTGCCAGGTTGCCGAACTCGTCGCGTACGAGCCGGCTGTTCATGCCTGTCATGACGGGACGGGGGTCTGCCGCCGGCTTCCTCTCCATATAGAATTGCTCGGCCTCGGCCTGCGTGATGCCGGGTGCGTAATAGTTGGCGGCAGAGGTGAGGACAAGGTCATCGCCGGCCTTCTGGTTGGTGCGCATGGGCATGACCGAGGGGTCGAAGATGACGGGAAAAATTTCTTCGTCGAGGGTATAATCCAGTTCCCTGAGGGTAGCGCGCAGCCACGCCTCGCTAAATCCGGGTACGAACTTCTCGCTGCCGTAATGATGGTGGATGCCGGACGAGAACCATACGCGCTTGAGGTACTCGGTCAGGGCCAGGAAGTCCTTCGAGCCGCGGTCGCCCGCATAGCGCGTATATACGTTCTCGAGCATACGGCGTATGCGCAGGTTGTAGCGTCCGTTCTGGTCGAACAGGATGTCCCGTCCCTGCAGTGCGGCTTCCTGGAGATAATAGATGAATGTCTTTTCGCGCAGCGACAGTTGTTCGAAGCCCTCCACGCGGTAGCGGAGCATCTGGATGTCGGCAAACTGTTCGTCGGCGTACTCGAAGGCGCCGGTCTGTGCCGTGGCCTTGTCGGCCGCGCCCATGGCAGCGGCGGCGGTCAGCATGGTAGTCACGATTTTTGTCTTCATACGTTTGTTTTGATAGGGGATGAATGGCGCGCGACTCCGCGATGCGGAAGACGGACGCCCTGCAAAGTTACGAAAAATGCGGCGGATGCGCAACCGCCAAGCCGCCCGCGCGGGCGCAGGCCGCAGCCACAACCCGCCAAGCCGCGGACTGCCGGCACGACATTAACATTTTTAACTCCCGTTACCTTAATAAATGTAAACAAAACGGACTTGCGGGTGCGTAGAAGGCATCTACGTGCGCGCGGATGGCTTTCAGGAAAAACGAAAAGGCATGTAGTTTTTCGCAAGATAGGGACAGTTTTTTCTACATGCACATGTAGTTCGGCCCATAACGGGCTTATTTATACGAAAAAAGGCGGTACGCGACCGCCTTCCTACATTTCCGTACCACAAAGATACAACATTTTTCGCCCAAAAGCAAGAATTGTTAAAATGGCCCGCGGCCGCAAAAAACCGCGACAGGGAAAATGACAAAAACTGCGTTTTTAATTTGCCACGGCACTCGCCTTTGTGTATCTTTGCGCATAAATACACACACATATAATATATAGCGAAATGTACGACATACAGCTAAACGCCACCGGCACGCGCCATCTTGAGATTTCCGAGGAGAACCTCCGGACCATCCGCAAATACAGCCTCCTGAACGGGCTGGTAGACTCGACAGGATACGTCACCGAGGCCGTTCTCGACAAGCTGAAACTGAACATCCGCTCGCTCATCGCGCACTCCGCCGAAGATACGAAGGACTTGCTCGACCTCTGCATCGACGTCATCTATCACGACAAGATGAAGGCCTACGGACTGCGCAACCTCATCGCCGCCTACGAGGAGTGGAGCGCGCGACAGGAAAACACGGACGAGGCGTGAGCGCGACGGAGCGGAGACTGACGGACTGGTTGCCCGTCACACGGCGCGAAATGGAACTGCGCGGGTGGGAACAGGCCGACGTGGTGCTGTTCTCGGCCGACGCCTACGTGGACCATCCCTCGTTCGGGGCGGCGGTCATCGGCCGCCTGCTCGAGGCGGAAGGCTACCGCGTGTGCATCGTGCCGCAGCCCGACTGGCACGGCGACTACCGCGACTTCCGGAAAATGGGGCGGCCGCGACTTTTCTTCGGCATAGCGCCGGGTTGCATGGACTCGATGGTGAACAAGTACACGGCCAACCGCCGCCTGCGCTCGGAAGACGCTTACAGCCCCGACGGACGGCACGACTTGCGCCCGGAATATCCGACGGTGGTCTACACTCGTATCCTCAAGTCGCTCTTCCCCGACGTTCCCGTGGTGCTCGGCGGCATCGAGGCCTCGCTGCGGCGGCTCACACACTATGACTACTGGCAGGAACGGCTGCGCAAGTGCATCTTGTGCGACAGCGGTGCCGACCTGATAGTATACGGCATGGGGGAACTGCCCATGACGGACCTCTGCCGCCTGTTGGAAGACAAACTGTTGCACGGACGGGAAGACCGGTATGCCACGGCGGAGGAGTTCCGCAGCCTGTTGCGGAAATTTCCCGTGCGGCAGACGGTGACACTCGAGAGGAAAGAGGACATCCCCGGCGGGATACGCGAGGACGACATCGTGCTGCACCCGCACGAGAGGTGCCTGGACGACCCGAAATGTCAGGCCGAAAATTTCCGGCACATCGAAGAGGAGAGCAACCGCCTCACGCCGCAGCGCATCCTGCAGGCCGTGGACGGGAAGTTCGCCGTGGTGGCACCGCCCTACCCGCCCATGAGCACGGAACAGGTGGACCGCTCGTTCGACCTGCCTTATACGCGCCTGCCCCACCCTAAATACAACGGCAAACGCATACCTGCCTACGAGATGATCAAGTTCTCGGTGTGCCTGCACCGCGGCTGCTTCGGCGGATGTGCCTTCTGCACCATCTCGGCCCACCAGGGAAAATTCATCATGAGCCGCTCGCGCGAAAGCATCCTGCGCGAGGTGGAACACATCACGCGGATGCCGGACTTCAAAGGCTATCTTTCGGACCTCGGAGGGCCTTCCGCCAACATGTATGCCATGCGCGGCAAGGACGAGACCCTGTGCCGTCGCTGCCGACGGCCTTCCTGCATCCACCCGGCCGTATGTCCGAACCTCAACGCCGACCACAGGCCCGCGCTGGAGATATACAGGGCGGTCGATGCCCTGCCCGGCGTGAAGAAAAGCTTCATCGGGAGCGGCGTACGCTACGACTTGCTGCTCCATGAATACAAGGACGAGAAACTGCGCCGCGCGGCACGCGAATATACCCGCGAGCTGATTCTGCACCACGTGTCGGGCCGGCTGAAGGTAGCCCCCGAACATACGGCCGACAACGTGCTCCGCCTGATGCGGAAGCCGTCTTTCAGCCTGTTCCACGAATTCAAGCGTGTCTTCGACCGCATCAACCGGGAAGCGGGCCTCAACCAGCAGCTCATCCCTTACTTCATCTCCTCACACCCCGGCTGCCACGCCGAGGACATGGCCGAACTGGCCGCACAGACCAAGGACCTGGACTTCCGTCTGGAGCAGGTACAGGACTTCACGCCCACGCCGATGACCGTGGCCACCGAGGCATGGTGCACGGGATACCATCCCTACACGCTCGAAAAGGTGTTCTCGGCCAAGACCCCGGCCGAAAAGTTGCGCCAGCGCATGTTCTTCTTCTGGTACAAGCCCGAAGAGCGGCCGAGAATCATGGCCGAACTGCGGCGCATGGGCAGGGAGGACCTCATGGAAAAGTTGTACGGACACGCGGAAGCACGGCCGGCGGCACGGAATGCCCGGAACGGTGAACGTACCCCGCAGGCCGGCGGAAGACAACACGGGACAGGACGGAACACCACGGGACACCGCGACACGTTTCACGGACAGAAGGGGACTTTCAACGGACAGAAGGGAGCGCAGGCCGCTTCCGCGCCTGTCCGGAAGCGGAATAAACGCTGACACCGCAGACGTTTCCTTACCCGGAACGCACCCGACAGGACTTCACACAAAGGCAGGAATCTCCGGAACGGTTCCTGCCTTTGTTTCTACGAACCTCTCCTTATATATAACGGTGTGGTTCATCCGCGCCACGGGCTCCGGCTTTCGTACATCCCGGAAAGCGACCTTTTTCCCGGACAAAAAATCCCCCGCAAGGCCGATGCCCTGCAGGGGATGTATATCGGGATGTTCCTCTTCCGTGAGGAACGCCGTTTCAGAAGGGACGGATGCCGGCGCAAGTCGCAGCAAACACGGCAGACACCTGCACGGAGCTATCCGCGGCCTCAGTGACGGTTCTTCCAGGAGACTTTGCTTTCCCCGTAACCGTAACCATATCCGTACCCATAGCCATATCCGTAACCGTATCCGTAGCCCATCTTCTTGTGGGTATCGTTCAGGACGAGGCACATGTTACGCAGTTGCTTCGACTTGTATATCTTCTCCAGCTCGGGCAGGTACTCGGCCACCTGTACGCCCATGCGGATGACGAACAAGGTAAGGTCGGCCACGCGGTCCACGATGTGCGCGTCGGCTACCGCGAGGAGCGGTGTCGTGTCTATGATGACATAGTCGTACTCAGCCTTGGCCCTGTCAATCAGTTCATCGAGTTTCTCGGACATAAGCAGCTCGGCAGGATTGGGCGGAAGCTGTCCGGCCGGCAGGAAGTCCACGCCCGGCGCGACGCCGTCCTTGATAATGATGTCCTGCAACGTCACTTCGTTCTCCTCGTCGTTGAGATAGGCCACCAGACCCGGCGTCCGGCCGAACATGGCCCCCAGGGTGCGCTTGCGGATGTCGGCGTCGATGAGCAGTACATGCTTGTCGGCCAGTCCGAGCGTTGCGGAAAGGTTGGTGGAGATAAAGCTTTTTCCCTGTCCCGGCGTCGTAGAGGTCACGACAAATACTTTCGCGCTGTGGCGGATGAAGTCCAGCTGATGGCGCAAGACACGCAGGTTCTCGACAATGGGGGTTGCGATGTCGCTCTCGGAGATAATGCGCCGCTTGCCCTCGAATTCCCAGCGGATAACCTCGCCCACGATGGGAATTGTCGTGGCGGCCTCAACCTCCTTGCGCGTCTTGACGGTGACGTCGAGCATATTGCGCAGCCATATAATCAGGGCCGGAATGAGCAGGCCTATGACAAAACTGATAAGCACTATCAGCAGGCGTCGCGGGCTGATGGGAGAAGAACTTCCCATAGGTTCCTCGACGATGCGCACGTTGGCTTCGTTGATTGCCATCTGGAGTGCGACTTCCTCCCGCTTGTTCAGCAGGTACGTGTAGAGGGCTTCTTTCAACTCCTGCTGGCGTTTGATGTCGAGTCCCTGTTTTTCGGTTTCGGGAGCGCCTCCCACTTTTCCGTTGATGGCGGCCTCGTTGGCGCGTGCGCTGCGCAGTTCCAGTTCGACGGAGCGTACGTAGCTGTTCAATGAGGAGCGGATGGAAGCGCGCAGGGCGTTGAGTTGCTTATCGAGCTCGCGGACGGCCGGAGAGTTCTCGTTCGAGTTATCACGCATACGGTTGCGCTCGAACATCGTGGAGTTGTATTCCGTTATCTGCGGCATGAACGAGGCATTGGCCATTGCAAGCATGGGTATGACCTCGTTGTCGTTACTGTGGTTCTGGAGGAATTCCTTCAGATAGTCGGCTACGGTCAGCTGGGTCTCGAGGTCGAGCGTCCTTCTCTTTGCCTCGGTGCTTTGCGTGGCATATTGCTGCGCGCTCTGCTGGAAGTCGATGATCTGGTTGTCACGTTTGAACGCGGCCATGCGGTTTTCGACCTGGCTCAGTTCCTCTCCGATGAGACGAAGACGCTCGTCCACGAACTTGGCCGTACCGTTGGCCATGCGGTTCTTGTTTTCGACGACATCACGCTTGTAGGCGTTGAACAATTCGTCGAGGAAGTCTTCCGCACGGTCGGGATTGACGTCTTCGCATACCAGTACGATGAGCGAACTCTCCTTGTCGTATTCCGTGGCCATGAAGTTACTGCGGTATTTCGCGGTGGCCATTCTCTTGGAGATGCGGCTTACGGTGACGTTGTGTCCTTTCGGGAACACGTCGTAGGCGGCATCGCGCACCAGGCGCAGCGTTCCGGCCGGCGTCTTGCGCACGTCGTTGGCCTTCATGCTGATGGTCACGTTGTGCTCCACCTTTTCGCGGTCGGCATACGTGACAAAGTTGTGCAAGGTGAACGTTCCGTCCTCTTCCACCCTCACGTCGAAGTAAGCAGGTCCGTTGAACTTGTCCTTGAACTGCACCTCGAACGGCCGGTCACGGTAGAGTGCGATTTCGTGCATCTTTTCCGTCATCGTATAGTCTATGTCGAGCTGCAGGCTGTCCACGACGCGCTCTATCAGGCGGTACGAAGAAAGGATAAAGATTTCGTTGGTCAGGTTGTCGCCTACACTGATGCCGTTGAGTTCCAGCAGGGCGTTCATATTACCTCCGCGGCCGCGCGAGCGCATAGAGCCGCTACCGCCGCCGGCATCCTCGATGAGCATCGTGGACTGCCGCTGATAGACACGCGGCTGGCATTGCTGATAGAAGAAGCCCGCGCCGACACACAGTACGACGGACAAGGCAAACCACATCCAGTTGGCCAGAAATTCACGGATACAGGCACGCAACAGAGGAATCAGTTGCATTTCCTCTTCTTTCTCCATATTGGGGATCGTCACATTCTCCATATAATAAATGATATAAGCGTTTTACTCCATACGCGGCTTTTCACCTCTCTTCAAAAGCACCGCCGCACTTCTTCATCCGTCGCGAAGCGGACGCATACGGACATCTTTTCCGTGCAAAGTTACTATATTTTTCAATTTGTGTAATCTTTTTTGGATTGGTTTTTATCTTTTTTGTCCTTTCTACCCGCATTTCACTCTTTTATAGGAAGAAAAATCCGTGGCAAACAGGATAAACCGGGATTTGTCCTGCAGAAAAAAGGAGGAAAACGGGTGCCGACGCACCTTGGACATTAACATTTTTAACTTTTCTACACTTTCGGCGCGGCGTACATGGCTTGTAATTTTCGGTACATTGGGGGATAGTTTTAACTACAAGCCATGTAGTTTTTCCTAAAAGGCACTTACGAAAACCTATTCCTATGATAGTTTTGCCCGAAAACAGGCTTACAAACACGAAAAAGGGACGGTTTCAGACCGTCCCCACGCTTCCGCAGTACAAAGATACGACATTTTTCGCCCGAAAGCAAATTGTGTTAAAATCGCAATATCATTGTCGCACGTATCCCCGCACAACATCGCGTCCGCCGGGATATACATGGAATGAAATCCCCTATGCCCCCTGCGGACGCGATGAATCGCGTCCCTACACACACGGCATCCCGTCCCGCCATACGCGCGACGCACGGGCAAAATAAGTATTGCGGACCGTAACCGGTTTGGGAGAAATGCCTTATCTTTGCAGTATGAACACACCGGCCATTCTGATTATCTACACAGGCGGGACCATCGGCATGATTGAGAATCCCGAAACGGGAGCCCTCGAGAATTTCGACTTCAGCCACTTCCGCAGGTATGTACCCGAACTGAAACGGTTCAATTACCGGATAGACGCGATTACGTTCTCGCCGCCCATCGACTCGAGCGACATGGAGCCGAAGTACTGGGTGAAGATGGCGCGCATCATCAGCGAGGAGTATGACCGCTACGACGGTTTTGTCGTCCTGCACGGCACGGACACGATGGCCTTCACGGCTTCCGCGCTGAGTTTCATGCTCGAGAACTTGGGCAAACCTGTCATCGTCACCGGCTCGCAACTGCCCATAGGACAGCTCAGGACGGACGGTAAGGAGAACTTGCTGACCAGCATCGAAATCGCGGCCGCACACAACGCCGACGGGGAGCCCGAGGTGCCGGAAGTCTGCATATTCTTCGAGAACCGGCTGATGCGGGGAAACCGCACGACCAAAATCAACTCGGAAGGCTTCAACGCTTTCCGTTCCTACAACCTGCCGTCGCTGGCGCACGCGGGCATACACATCAAGTACGAGACCCACCTCATACGCCGGCCGGACCCCGCGCGACCCTTCCGTCCGCACTTCCTGCTGGACAACAACATCATCATCCTCACGCTCTTCCCGGGCATACGCAAGGAATTCGTGGAGTCCGTGCTGCACATGGAGGGACTGAAGGCCGTCATCCTCAAGACTTACGGTTCGGGAAACGCGCCGCAGAAGCCGTGGCTCATCGAAAAGCTGAAACAACTGGACGCCCGCGGCGTCATACTCGTGAACATCACGCAATGCTCAAAGGGTACGGTCGAAATGAGCCGCTACGAGACGGGCCTGCAACTGTTGCAGGCGGGCGCGGTGAACGGCTACGACAGCACAATGGAGAGCATGGTGACCAAACTCATGTTCCTGCTCGGACACGGATATGACAAACGGCGCATCATCGAGCTGATGAACACCAGCATCGCCGGCGAAATCACCATCCAGCACCAGCCATGAGACACTTCGCCGACATCCGCGCACTGACATCGCAGGCCTTGTCGGCCGCGCGACGGATGTGCGCTCTGTTTTCCTCCATATTCCTGTTTCCGGCAGCGGTCCTGCTCGTGCCCGCAGCCTGCGCGCCGGCCACATCGGTCGGTCCGGCGACGATGGAACACGCCTCGCTGCTGCGCATCGAACGGGCCGACAGCTTTACCCGGGTGGAAGTGCTCGACGCCTGGCATCCCGGCCGCACGTCGCAGGTCTACGTTCTTGTTCCCGGGGACGCGCCGCTGCCGGAACGGCTGCCCGAGGGCACATTGCTGCGCACCCCGCTGCGACGGGCCATAGCGTGCTCGGCCGTACATGCCGGATTGCTGGCCGACCTCGGCCGGCTTGGCTCGGTGGCCGGCATCTGCGACGCACGCTATGTCTGCCGCGAAGACCTGCGCGCCGCCCTGGCCGCCGGAAGCCCCGCCGACGCGGGCTCATCGGTGACCCCCGACGTGGAACGGCTCGTGGCCCTGCGCCCGGATGCCATCCTCGTATCCCCTTTCGAGAACGCCGGACACGGCACAATGGCGGCTGCGGGCGCACCGCTCGTGGAATGCGCCGACTACATGGAGACCTCCGCGCTGGGACGCGCCGAATGGATGAAATTCTTCGGCCTGCTGTTCGACTGCGAAAGCCGCACCGACTCCTTATATAATATGGTATGTGCCGCCTACGACTCGCTCAGCGACGCCGCGGCGTCGGCCAAGAGCCGCCCCACGCTGATGTGCGACCGGAAGGAAGGCGCGATATGGTACGTGCCGGGCGGACAGAGCTACCTGGGCCGCATCTACGCCGACGCAGGCGCACAATACCTGTTTGCCGATCGTGCGGAGAGCGGCTCCGTCCCGCTGTCCTTCGAGGAAGTTTTCCGGACGGCGCGCGACGCGGATGTATGGTTCGTGAAATATGGCGCGGCGGCAGGCCTCACCTACAACGCCCTGGCCGGCGACTTCGCCCCTTACCGCGACTTCAGGCCGTGGCGCACGCGGCGCATCTACGGTTGCAACACTTACGCCGTGCCCTACTACGAGACCGTACCTTTCCGCCCCGACCTGCTGTTGCGCGATGTCGTGAAAATCATGCACCCGGAACTGCTGCCCGACCACACACTGCGCTTTTACACCCCGCTATGAACCTGCCCGCATCCCTACACCGCACCATACCGTCACTGCACCGGCTGCCCCTGTTGCTGCTGCCGGTGCTGTCGGCCGCCGTCCTGCTGTGGGGCAGCGTGCCGGTCAGTGCGGCCGACGTGTGGGACGCGCTTTGCGGCAACGCGGACACCGCGGATTCGGCGGGCGCATACATCGTGCTGCACGCCCGCCTGCCTCAGCTTTGGGGCGCGGTGCTGTGCGGAAGCGCCCTCTCGGCGGCCGGACTCGCCATGCAGACGGTCTTTGCCAACCCGCTGGCCGACCCTTCCCTGCTGGGAGTGAACTCGGGTGCGGGACTGGGCGCGGCCTGTGCCCTGTTGCTGACGGGAGGGACGTTCGCCGCCGGTGGGTTCGCCCTTTCGGGTTACCTTTTCGTCATGTTGTCGGCCCTGGCCGGTGCCCTGGGCGTCATTTTCCTGCTGACCGTCTGCTCGGCCCTGCTCCCGGGCCGCCTGCACCTGCTGGTGGCCGGCGTGATGCTCAGTTTCGCGGTCTCTTCCCTCATCTCCGTACTCAACAGCCTGTCCACGGCACAGGGTGTCCGCAGCTTTGTCATCTGGGGCATGGGCGACTTCTCGGGCGTGACGCCCGAACGGTTGCCGGTGTTCGGGACGGGCATCGCCATCGGGCTTTTACTCCTTATTATATATATAAAGCCGCTCGACGCCCTGCTGCTGGGTGAGACCTATGCCCGCAACTTAGGCATCCGCGTGCGGCATTCGCGCACCATGCTGCTGGTTGCCGCCGGCCTGCTCTGCGCCGTGCCCACCGCCCTCTGCGGCCCTATATCCTTCATCGGCATCGCCGCCCCCCACGTGGCACGCCTGACCTCGCGCACCGCAGGCCACGCCCGCCTGTTGCCGGCATCGGTGCTCTGGGGAGCCGACTTCGCGCTGCTGGCGGCCATTCTGACACGACTGCCCGGCGGACAAGTGTTGCCGCTCAACGCCGTGACGCCCTTGCTCGGCGTTCCGGTGGTCTTCTACCTGCTGCTGCGCCGGCGCAACTGACTTCCGGCTTTTTCCGGAAGGAAGAAAAAAACGCCCGACGGACTTAATAAATCTAAAAACCGGCCCAAGGTGGATGATTTGACGGATTTATGACTATTTTTGCGCCGCGAAGTCTGCCCGAAAAGATGGAAAAAGCGGAATTAATTTGGCGTTTCGCCCGTCTTGGCGTAACTTTGCATCCGGTATATACTATTCTTTTGCTACATAAAAGGCTCATGAAGAAAACGAACTTAACCCTGTTGCTTGTCGGGTTGCTTGCGGTGCTGTCCGTGACGGCGTCGTGCAATACGGACGACGAGCAGGGAATCACTGCCTCGGGCGACTGCATCATAACCTCGGCGACACTCGGCGTGCTCAAACGTGTCATGCACACCAAGGACAAGGCCGGGAACGACAGTGTCTACGAGGCGAACGTCACAGGCTCTTATTATCCCTTGCACATCGACCAGCTGGGCTGCCGGATATTCAACACCGACTCGCTGCCCGTAGGCACCGACCTGCGGAGAACGGTCTTCACGGCACTCAACTCGCAGGGAAACGTCGGCATACGCTCGCTCGTAACGAATACCGATACCATATTCAGCAAGACCGACAGTACCGATTGCTCCGTAGACCGTTTGCTGACCGTCTACGCCACCGACGGGGTGTCGCGCCGCACTTATACGCTCTCGCTGTGCGCACACCGGGAAGAGGCCGACTCGTTTGTGTGGAAACAGATGTGCACGAACGACGCCCAACTGGCGCGTCTGGCACCCGGACACCACACCTTTGTGACCAACGGACGCATCCGCGTGTTCGGAAACATGGACGGCAACGCCGTAGTCGTGTCCGCGCCGGTCGAAAACCCGACACAGTGGACGACAACCGCGCTGACCAACGGGCCGGATGCCGGAACGGTGCACCGGTTTGAAGACCGCTTCATCGCACTTGCCGGCGGACGCATCGTCACGTCGGCCGACGGGGAGACCTGGACCGGCAACGGCAGCAGTTTCAGTCCGGACGGAATCGCGGGCGCGGCGACCAACCGCATCTATGCCGTGAAGGACGGCAAATTCTATGCCTCGTCCGACGGCGTGACATGGACGGCCGAGGAAGCGGACGATGCGGAACAGGTTCCCGCAAGCGGGGCTGTGGGCATCACGCTGGCATCTGCCACCGACAACACTTTCGAAAACATCCTCGTCGTGGGACGTAACGCAGCCGGAGCGCCTGTCGTTTGGTGCAAGGACATCGACCTGTCCGGCGGAATCGCCTTTGCATGGAACTATCTGCCGCCCGTGACGGACGAAGCTTTCCATTGTCCGGCGCTCACCGCACCTTCGCTCATCGCTTACGACCGGGCCGCGCTGCTGACGGGCAACACGGCCGACGGAAAAGCGGCCGCCCTCTACCTGAGCCGCGACAACGGCCGGACATGGAGCACGGCCGACTTCAGCAACCCGCTGAAAGGAAGCACGGCCGGCATATCGATGGCCGTGGATGCGGAACAATTCATCTGGATTATCGGAGGCGGACAAGTTTGGCGCGGACGCCTCAACCGTCTGGGCTGGGAAAACAACTCCGGCGCATTCGAATAAACAAACAACACGGACCCGGCGGCGCGGTCGTGCTTTCCCGGAGAAAAGACCACGCAACCGGTGCCAACGACACCGCAACGGAACATGGACAGAAAGGCGACACACGGACAAAGCCACCGTCTGCAAAGGGTGGCAACGGAGAAGCACTGCGGCACACGCAGGATGCTCCCGCTGATTATCGTGTTCGCCTTGCTCCTCACGCCGGGACGGGCACAGGACGAGACAGAATACCGTATGGAAATGGGAGCGGCGGCAGGCTTGAACTTCAGTCTGAACGACGCCAACTCCAAGTTCTACGGCGATGCCGGGGCTGCCGGCGGATTGCTGCTCCGTTTCCTGCTGAACCCCCGCATGGCCGTGAAGGCAAGTGCCACCTACGCCAAACTAAGCGGCAGCACGGCCGGCATGAACAACTTCTATCCGGCACAACCCGACGTCGCGGGAAACCAAAGGCTGGACTTCAAGGTGGATGGCGCGGTCTACGACATCAGTGCGATTTACGAACTGCACTTCCTGCCCTATGGATTCGTCAGCGGATACCAGGGCTTTCACCGCTTAGTGCCTTACATACAGATGGGACTCGGCTTCACATATTCCGACGCGGGCAAGGCAGCAACGGTAAATATCCCCGTCGGCGTCGGAGTGAAGTATAAAATAGGACCGAGACTGAACCTCGGGCTCGAATGGCGAATGCACTTCACACCCAGCGACAAGCTGGAGGGACTGGAAGCCCCGCTCGGCATCAAGTCCTCGGCATTCAGAAACAAGGACCACTATTCCTTCACGCTGCTGACGCTGACTTATGACATCTCTCCCCGTTGCCCGAACTGTAACAAGGACTGAAACAGAACGCGGAACGGACCTGACGTCACCTAAAACAGAGTAAAAATGGACGACACCAATAACATACAGACAAACATAGCCGAACGGGTGGAGCGGCTGAAGCGCATCCCCGCACACGTGGCCATCATCATGGACGGAAACGGCAGATGGGCAAAAGCAAGGGGACTGAACCGCAGCATGGGACACCAGCAGGGCGTGGAAACCGTGAGGAACATCACAACCTTCGCCTCGCAAATCGGCATCAAATACCTGACACTCTACACTTTCTCCACAGAAAACTGGAACAGGCCCGTGGCAGAGGTGTCGGCACTCATGTCGCTTATCCTCACCGCAATGGAAGAGGAACTTTTCATGAAGAACAATGTCCGCATGAGGCTGATAGGCGACATCGAACGGCTGCCCGAGGAAGTGCGGGACGCCATTCTCAGACTGCAGGAACGCACGTCGGTGAACACCGGCATGACGATGGTCATCGCTCTGAGCTATTCTTCGAAATGGGAAATCACGGAAGCCGTGCGCAGCCTGGCGACAAGAGTGGCCGAAGGCAGTCTCCGGCCCGAAGACATTACCGAAAAGGACATTGACAAAGCTCTCTCGACGGCGTTCATGCCCGACCCCGACCTGCTGATACGGACCGGCGGAGAACTGCGCCTGAGCAACTACCTGCTTTGGCAGTGCGCGTACTCGGAACTTTACTTCTGCGACACTTTCTGGCCCGATTTCGACACCGCAGCCTTCTGTGACGCACTCGAAGAATACCAGAACCGGGAACGACGCTACGGGAAAACCGGCGAACAAGTGGCCGAAGCCTAAGCACAAGGCACACAGAAACGACCGGAAGACGCCAACGACCACCAAACGGAGATAAAAAAGAACATCCAACACACGAAATGAAACATTGTAGCCGAATCATTCTGACCGCGATACTGGCCCTCACAGCCACACACCTGTATGCACAGCAAGAAATGCAGGACAAGCCCGACATCAACTATACGCAGGACCGCGTACGCTATATCCTCGGCGGACTGACCGTGGACGGCGGGAAAGAATATGACGAGGAATTGCTGCTTGGCATATCCGGACTGACCGTAGGAAAGGTCTACGACGTACCGGGCGAGGAAATCAGCGAGGCAGTGCGCCGCTACATGCGACAGAAACTGTTCTCGAACGTCCGGATTGAAGCGGACAGCATCGTTGGCGGCAAGATTTACCTTCACGTCTACCTGACGCCGCAACCGAAAGTATCGAGCATAAACTTCTCGGGCGTGAAGAAGTCGGAACGTGAGGACATAGAAAAACGGCTCGGGCTGCAAACGGGAAGCCAGATTACGCCCGACATGACCGACCGCGCGAAAATCCACATCAAACGCTATTTTGAGGAAAAGGGATTCAAGAATGCCAACGTCGAAATCGTACAACGCGAAGACGTAACAGGCGATAACCGTGTGCTGCTTGACGTGAACATCACGAAAAACGAGAAGATAAAGGTAAAGAAGATATTCATCACCGGCATCAACCCCAAGCAAACGGGCAAACTCAAGCGGGCCATGAAGAAGACACGCGAGAAAAACTTCCGCAACATCCTTCGTTCGAAAAAGTTCCTGCCCGAAAAATACGATGAGGACAAAGGTTTCCTCATCGACAAGCTCAACGCGTGGGGCTATCGCGATGCTTTGATTCGCAAAGACAGTGTCGCGACGGTAGACGACGCACATGTGAACATCTATATAGACATGTACCAGGGACGGAAATACTACCTGCGCAACGTAGACTGGGTGGGCAACACGGTATATAGTTCCGACATTCTGGAGCATGTGCTCAAAATGAAAAAAGGCGACGTCTACGACCAAAGTCTCCTGAACAAACGCTTGCGTGAGGACGACGATGCCATCGGCAACATGTATTATAACAACGGCTACGTCTTTTACAACCTCGACCCTGTGGAGATTAACGTGGACGGAGACTCCATCGACCTCGAAATGCGTATACGGGAAGACCGACAGGCAACGCTCAACCACATCCGCATCGCGGGCAACGACCGCGTTTACGAGAACGTCATCCGACGTGAGCTCTATACCAAGCCGGGCGACCTCTTTTCCATGGACGCCATCAAGCGTACCGTGATGGAACTGGCCAACATGAACCAGTTCGACCCCGAGGCCTTGCAGTCCGAACTCTTCAAGAACATCAAACCGGACCACGCCAGCGGAACCGTAGACATCACCTACCCGCTCGTAACCAAGGGCGGCGACCAGGTGGAACTGTCGGCCGGATGGGGACAAACGGGCATCGTGGGACGTCTCGGACTGAAATTCACGAATTTCTCCGTGCAAAACCTGTTCGGCAAAGGGGCAAAACGTGCCGGATTCATACCTCAGGGCGACGGACAGACACTCTCGCTCAGCGGACAGACGAACGGAACCTATTACCAGAGTTATTCGCTCTCGTTCCTCGACCCCTGGTTCGGCGGAAAGCGGCCCACGCAGTTCTCCTTCTCCATTTTTTATTCGAAGCAGAGCGATGTGAACTCCAGCTACTACAATAATTACAACAACATCTACAATTATTATTACGGCTACGGCACAAACAACAGCTATTACAATTATTCGAACTACTACGACCCCGACAAATACGTCAAACAGTTCGGTCTGTCCATCGGTTTCGGCAAACGCCTGCGCTGGCCCGACGACTACTTCATGGTCATGGCCGAGTTGTCGTACACACGATACATATTGAAGAACTGGCAATACTTCCTCATCACCGACGGCCACTGCAACAACATCAATCTGGCCCTGACACTGAGCCGTTCCTCGACAAACCATCCCTTCTACCCCACACGTGGTTCGGAATTCGCGGCCACTGTGGCGTTCACTCCCCCTTATTCGCTCTGGGACGGCAAGGATTACCGCAACTTGGCTACGAACTATCAGAGCGCATCCTATCAGCGTGAAGCGCAAGAGAAGTATAGCTGGATTGAATACCACAAGTGGAAAATGAAATTCCGCACCTTCACGGCACTGACCGGCGGGATGAAAGCTCCTGTCCTTATGACCCGCGCCGAATTCGGCATACTCGGTTCGTACAACCGCTATAAGAAGTCGCCCTTCGAGACCTACTACGTGGGCGGAGACGGCATGTCGGGCTATTCGACCGGATATGCCACCGAAACCATCGGTCTGCGCGGCTACGACAACGGATCGCTGGCCGGCAACAACGGCAGCAACGCCTACGCTTACAGCCGCATGACGCTCGAATTGCGCTATCCTCTGATGCTCGAGACCTCTACCAGCATGTACGCACATGCCTTTGTCGAAGGCGGAAATGCATGGGCAGACGTCAAGAAGTTCAATCCTTTCGACATGAAACGCTCGGCCGGTTTCGGTGTACGTATCTTGTTGCCGATGGTAGGCCTCATGGGCATCGACTGGGCCTACGGTTTCCAAAAGAACATCAACGGCATACGCGCCGGCGGCTCGCAGTTCCACTTCATCATCGGTCAGGAATTTTAATCTATAATCCTTATGAATATGAAAAAGATTATTGCATTGGCGGCCTTGCTCTTAGGTATGACAGCCGGAGTCTCCGCCCAGAAGTTCGCACTCATCGACATGGAATACATCATGAGCAACATACCCGCCTACGAAAGGGCAAACGAACAGCTCAACCAGGTATCCAAGAAATGGCAGGCCGAGGTCGAGGCGCTCGACAACAGTGCCCGCACGCTCTATAAGAATTATCAGAACGAGGTGGTCTTTCTCTCGGAAGCCCAAAAGAAGGAACGCGAGCAAGCCATCGTGGACAAGGAAAAAGAAGCTGCCGAGTTGAAGAAGAAATACTTCGGCCCGGAAGGAGAACTCTACAAGAAACGCACCGCTCTCATAGAGCCTATCCAGGACGAGATATACAACGCCGTCAAAGGCATCGCGCAAAGCAAGGGTTTCCAGCTCATACTTGACCGTGCCTCAGACAACGGCATCATTTTCGCATCGCCCGCCATCGACATAAGCAATGAAGTGCTGTCTAAGTTAGGCTATTCCAATTAATTTGCTTAACTTTGTCGCCTTGAAATAGTACATACAAAAAATAAAGACAATGATCAAGAAACTTTTAATGCTGGTGCTTTTCGTCGCACCTATGAGCCTCGCCGCACAGAAGTTCGCTCACTTCGACTACACCCTCGTCATGCAATCCATGCCCGCAGTCAAGGCCGCACAGGCCGAGCTGGAAACCATCGGCAAGCAGTATCAGGACGAATTGGCCGGAATGGAGAAAGAAATCCAGACGAAAATCGAGAAATACCAGAACGAGATAAACGACCAGACGCCCGAGAACATCCGCACACGCCGTATGCAGGAAATCCAGGAAATGCAGCAGCGCTTCCAGCAGGCCAGCGAGGACAACCAGAAAGCCTACAACGAAACGGCTTCCAAGAAGATGCAGCCGCTTATCCAGAAGGTGATGGACACTGTAAATACGGTTGCGAAAGAAGGCAACTACATTTACATCATCGACAAGACCGCCTCACAGTCGGCAGGCGTATTCATCAACGAAGCCATCAGCGAGGATGTCACCAAAAAGGTAATGGACAAACTCGGAATCTCGGCCGCCGCTCCCGCCAAATAAGACATAGCGGGAAACAGACCCGACATTGACAATGCCGGACGGCACATGGTTCCTATCAGGTCCGTGTGCCGTCCGGCTTTCAGTATCCGGCGGACGGCAAGTCCGCCCGAACGGCCGCATTGTGCCGCATATCCCTTCTCTCATCCCCCATACCGGAAAGAACATGCGTATTCTCCTGTCGCTCATCAGCCTTCTGCTCATACCTTCGGCCGTCTCCGCCGCCACAGTCTGCGTGGCCGACACCGTCTCGCCCGACATACTTCCTCCCGAGAGCCGGTCCCTGCCCGAAATGTCGGTCATATCGGAATTCAACGCCGCGCCCCGTCCCGCCGCCCCCCGGCAAGACAGCGGCTTCCCGCAGCCCGTCAGCTATACCTCCGCAGGCAGTTCCGACAGCGTGGCGGCTGTCATTTCCTCCCGGCTGTCCGAACTGATATGCAACGACATCTTCGCCCGCACGCAATTCGGGCTATACGTTTACGACCTCACGGCCGACCGTCCGGTCTTTGCATGTGGCGAACGGCAACAACTGCGTCCGGCCTCCAACCAAAAGGTCGTAACAGCCATTGCCGCACTGAAGCTGCTCGGCACGGATTTCCGTTACACCACCTCCCTGTATGCCGACGGCAACGTCTGCGACAGCGTACTGCAAGGCAACCTTTACATCCGCGCAGGTTTCGACCCGCTCTTTGACAGCGCCGACCTGCAAACCTTTATCTCCGCCCTCGACGAGCGGGGCATCCGCACCGTCAGCGGCGACGTGATTTTCGACCGCACCATCAAGGACACCGCCTCGCTGGGCTGGGGCTGGTGCTGGGACGACAAGGAGATTCCCCTTTCGCCGTTGCTCTACGACGGCCGTCCCGGGCTGGAACGTCGGTTTGCCGCAGCCCTTTCGGAGCAGGGAATAAGCCTCGGCGGCGGTATCCGGTACGGTGCGCTTCCGTCCTCGGCGGAACACCTGTGCACCTGCACCCACACCATTGACCAGGTGCTGCTTCCCATGATGAAACGCAGCGACAACCTTTACGCCGAAAGCCTTTTCTACCAGATAGCCGCCCGCAACGGCCAACGCTATGCGGGCCGCAAACAGGCGGCCGCACAAATCAACGGCCTCATCTCCGGCCTGGGGCTCGACCCTAAGGCTTACCAGATTGCCGACGGCAGCGGTCTGTCGCTCTACAACTACCTTTCGCCCGAATTGCTCGTCAGTCTGCTGCGCCATGCCTACCGCCACTCTTCCATTTACGCGCACCTGCTGCCCTCGCTCCCCGTGGCCGGCATCGACGGGACCCTGCGCCGGCGCATGAAGTCGGGCCCGGCCTGCGGCAACGTCTGCGCCAAGACCGGAACCGTGGAGGGCGTCAGCACGCTGTCCGGCTATTGCACCGCCCCCGACGGACATACCTACTGCTTCTCCATCATGAACCAAGGCATACGCCACACCTCGACCGGACGTAACTTCCAGGACCGTGTCTGCCAGGCCCTGACACGACCGCTCGATGTCCCGTTTGACACGACGGAAGAGGACGAAAGCACGCCCGAAACCACGGAAGAGGCGACACCGACGGCAGAAGAAAACACCGGGACGCCCTAAAACGAAACCGGCCTTATCGCAAAACGTCCGAAACGTCCGATAAGGCCGGTTTTTCCTATTCTTTTATGTCGTAACCTATGCCCGCGCCGCAAGGACGAGGCGTTCGCACAATTCCGGATCGGCCTTGCGCGCCGCGGCATACTCATGTGCCAAAAGGACAAAGAAGCTGTCATCGCCTTTCAGCCGTGCGAAGTTCGCGCAGCCCTTTTCAATGCTTACGGGCCTGCCTGTCTTCACACTGTTGGTATCAATCAGAGAGAAGCAATAACGCTCCTTCACCTTGTCAAACAGCACATTGTCGGGCGACAAGTCCCGATGCAGGAAACCATCCTCGTGCAGCCGCGCGGCATAACGGGCAAAGCTCGTCGTCACCTCCGTGCGCATCTTCTCATCCAGCTCAGGCAGCGAAGCCAGCGAGTAGTTGTAGTCGGAATGCAGGCACACAAAGTAGGTAGTCGTCTTTGTCCATCCCTTTCTGTACCTGACAAAAGCCACCGGCTCGGGACTCTCGAATCCGCGTTCGCGCAGTTCGAGCGGCCGGATATAGGCTTTCTTTCCTTTGGATGTCTTGTAAATCCTCACGGCGAGCCTCCCGCGCAGTGGCAGCGGAGCGTAACGCTTCACGCAAAGCTTCACACCGTCCACTTCGAGCGTGCGCAAAACGTTGCGGTCGCGGAAAATCTCGCGTCCCTCGCGTTCAAAGTGTTCCTCGATGTGCGTCAGGTAGTCGCGCAGCGCCTCGTACTTCGGGTTGAGTATGATTTTCATGATGTTTTCCGATGTTTTTTCAAGGTAAAGATAAGGTTTCGCGTTTTTCCCGGCCGCCGTTTTCAGCTCAGGCCCGTGATTTCACCGTCCACATAGTCGATGCGGTTGGCCTGCGGGTCTTTGGGCAGACCGGGCATACGCAGGATGTCTCCGGCAATGGCCACAATCATTTCCGCCCCGGCGTTCAGCACCACGTCCTTGATGTGGAAATCGAATCCGGATACCGCGCCATACCGTTTGGCATCGGCAGAGAAGGAGAACTGGGTCTTGGCTATGCAGACGGGGAAGCCGCCCATGCCGTGCTCTTCGGCCAGCCGGATGCGTTTGAGTGCAGGTGCGGCGAAGCTCACGCCGGCAGCCCCGTAGATATTCTTGGCCACTTTTTCGATTTTCGTGCGGATGGAGTCGCCGTCCTCATAGGTAAACTTCAGCGGTCCCGACGGGTTGTTCTCCGCGGCCTCCACAACCACGCGCGCCATCTCCTCTGCTCCCGCTCCGCCCTCGGCGAATGCGTTGTTGATGACGAAGGGAGCGTGCAGTTCCTCCTCGCAGTGCCGGCGCAGCAAAGCCATCTCCTCGTCCGTATCCGTGGCAAAGCGGTTGAATACCACGACGACCGTCTGTCCGAAGCCGCGGAGATTGGCCACGTGCCTGTCCAGATTGGCCAGTCCGTTACGCAAGCCTTCCATGTCCGGCTCCTTGATGCGGTCCAGCGCCACGCCGCCGTGCATTTTCAGCCCCTGCGCCGTAGCCACGATAACCGTCAGGTCGGGCTGCAGTCCGCTCTTGCGGCAAAGTATGTTATAGAATTTCTCCGCTCCGAGGTCAGCCCCGAACCCGGCCTCCGTGATGGTGTAGTCGCTATGCGCCAGCGCCATGCGGGTGGCCAGCAGCGAGTTGCATCCGTGTGCGATGTTGGCGAACGGACCTCCGTGCACGATGGCCGGTGTCTGCTCGGTCGTCTGCACTAAGTTGGGCTGTACGGCGTCGCGCAGCAGCACCATGATGGCGCCCGCCACACCTAAGTCTTTCACCGTGAAGGGGCGTCCCTCGTAATCGTATCCCAGCAGGATGTTCTCTATGCGCCGACGCAAGTCATCCTCGTCCGTGGCCAGGCAGAGTATGGCCATGAGTTCCGACGCCGGTGTAATGTCGAACCCCGCCTGTTGTGTCAGTCCGTTGGTGGCCGGTCCGAGCCCCGTCACGATGCTCCGCAGCGAGCGGTCGTTCACGTCGAGCACGCGCCGCCAGAGAATCTCGCGCAGACCGAAGCCCTCCTTGGCATGTTGGTACAGATAGTTGTCGAGCAACGCGCTGATCATATTGTGCGCCGACGTGATGGCGTGGAAGTCGCCCGTGAAGTGCAGGTTTATCTTCTCCATCGGCAGCACCTGTGCGTATCCTCCGCCGGCCGCCCCGCCCTTCATGCCGAAACAAGGTCCCAGCGACGGTTCGCGCAGCGCCACGACGGCCTTGCGTCCTATGCGGTTCAGTCCGAGTGCGAGGCCGATGGACACGGTCGTCTTGCCGATGCCGGCCTTTGTCGCCGTGATGGCCGTCACGAGCACCAGTTTGCCGCGCTGCGGACCGATGAGCCGCAACGGCAGTTTGGCCACATGCTTGCCGTAATGTTCCAGGTCGTCGGCGGCCACATCCATACGGGCCGCCACATCATCTATATGGTCCAACTTTGTACCGTGGGCGATTTCAAGGTCAGTCTTCATGTTCCGAATTTCTTTATATTAATATTGTGTATCTATGCTCACAAAGGTACAAAAATAAAATGAAATTCAGACAATATGCAGGTGCTACATTGCTGAAAAGCCTTTCGGCCGTCACGAAAGGCTTTTCAGCAGTGGCGGCAGGCACTCCGGCCGTCGGCGTACTATTCCGTGAGGAAACGCAATACCGCCCCCATCGCCTTGGAGCGTATGCCGGCGTCCGAAATGCACTCGAAGGGGAAACCGGTGGCTATGACCCGGTAGCGCGGGCCGCGGTAAGCGATGCCGGCGCTGCGGCCCGAAGGATAGGCGAAGGCGGCGAACGCGTCCGGAGAGGCCGGTTCCACGATGTCGGTGGTGACGGCGGCGTAATGGTCGCGGTTGTACGTGCGGCAGAGCGGTATCTCGAGGTTCAGTCCCCGCACCGAGGCCGGCGGCGCGGGCAGGGAGTCGCAGGGGGCATAGGTGTCCGTACCGCCGCAACGGTATTTCAGTACGCCGGACGTAAAGTCGCGCTCCTCCGCGCTGCCGTCCATGTCCGACGCCACGTATGCGCCGCTCAGCAGGAGGCTTCCGCCGCCCTCCAGATAGGTTTTCAGCACACGGCACACGGCCGGCGGCAGCGACTTGCAGGGACGCAGGTTGTGCGGGACGTCGCATTCCAGCCCGCAGATGTAGTCCACGACGTCGTAGCGGCCGGGCTCGACCGCCCCCGACAGCAGGGCGTCGCGGCTGACCGACGAGAAGGAGAAACCGCCCGCCGTCCTGATGTCCCGTCCGTGCGCTTCCGGATAGTCGAAGGTATTGCCCGCGATGACCTTCCCCACCAGTTCGCTGCCGCAATATCCCAGCGCCGCCGGTCCCTCGCGGCCGGCCGCGGTACGGTCAAAGTTGAACTGCGCCCCGGCATAGGCCGCCGTGTACCCGTAGGGCACTCCGATGTCGGTCTTCAGGTCGAAGCCGAGGCTGTCAGGCGTGTCGATGCGCGCAGGCCCGCTCAGACGGTCGAATCCATTGACGATAAGCACGCTCTTCCGGGCACCGGGCGCGCGGTAGACGCTGAGCGTCCCGGACGGGAAACTTTCCCCGCCGGCATTGACCGCCGTCACCTTGAAACTGTATTGCCGTTCCTCGGCGACAGGCAGCACCAGCGATGTCGCGCCCCTGACCAGCCGGCCGTTGTCAAAGCCCCCGTCGTCCGTTTTCGTATAGACCACGTAGGCGGTCGGGGCGGCCGTAGGTTCCAGCGTGTCGGCCGTAGCCGCCCACGACAGGCGCACGGCATCGCCCTCCGGGGTCAGCAGGGCGGAAAAGGCATGTACGGGCAGGGGCTGCACGGCATAGTCGCGCACACCGTGTTCGAAATTGACGAAACGCAGCACCGACTTGTAAATGGCCCGCGACATGGCAAACTTGAAATGCGGGTCGTGTCCGAACTTCATGTCGGTGAAGTTCTGGTGGGAAAGCATCTCGAAGATGGCCGAAGGCACTCCCGCGCTCCTGGACTCGCCATAGTTCCTGTCCCAAAGCTCGCGGCGCGTCCAGGGTTCGCGGCAGACGGCCGAAAGGTCGCGCACGGCCGTCGAGAGCAGCAGGTCGGCGAAGTCGGCCGAGGCCCGGCGCGACAGTCCGGACGGATAGCGGCCGCTGCCCTCGTTGTCGCGTGTCGTGCAGATGGCCAGCGAACCGTAGACCGTATTGTCGGCCCGCGTTCCCGCGTCGCTGTGGACGGCCAGCGACAGCTCGAGCGGAACTTGCCCGCCGGCCGCGCCGGGCAGGTAGGGGCTTCCGCCGCCGAAGAAGTTCACCGCCGTCGTCCGGGCGCGGATGTCCTCGTTGTAATCATTGTTCCCGTCCTCGCTGAGCCGCAGCGTGTCGGGCACGCCCGCCCACTGGGCATAATAGCGTGCGCCCTCGAGGAAACGCGGCAGGCCGCTCGTTCCGGCCGTGCCGCGCTCGGTCTGTCCCACCCCGCCGCCGAAGCGCACGGCGTCGGCCGTCACCACTCCGCGGCGGTCGCTCAGGTTGGTCAGCACCACGCGCGCGTCGCGGCTTGTCCCTTCGTCGAAATCGAACGTGCCGAGATAGACCCACGTGCCGCCGCCCATCCGCTGGTTCACGCGGAACTGCGTGCGTCCGCCGCGGTGGCAGACGGTATAGAGCGCGTCGTCCACGCTGTTGGGCAGGGACAGATAGGACACGTAAACCGCATAGCGGCCCGCACGCGGCAGGCGGGGCGTCCACGAAGCCGATACCGTCCGCGACTCGCGCGAGGTGGCCTTCACCACCCGTGCCGTACCGCAGCGGAACGGCCCGACGCTGTCGGTCAGCAGTCCGGCCGGCGGCGCAAAGCCCGACGAGTCGCCCGCCGACTCCCATCCGGAATCCGGCAGGTCCGTTTCCGCGTATTCGCCCATGCGCTGCGGCGCGTCGTTGTCCACCACGGCCTCGGCCGTCTGCACGTCCCGCTCGCGCGGACAAAGCACCACGGCGCCGGCATTCTCGAGCATGGGCAACAGGTAGGGCAGGACAAATGACTGCGTGAACAGGTCTTCGGTGGTGCAGAACAGGTACGGGCGCTGCCACCTCCACGCACCGTATTTATAGTAACGGCCGTGGCTGGGCGCCACCGCGATGTGACGGCCCGCCAGGCCGCCGGTCACGGCGTAAGGGCGCGACACGTTCGTCACCCACGGGCTGCCCGTGTAGTCCGCATCGCCCCAAAGGCGGCTTTCGTCCACATTCCCTTCGCGGAGCCTGTTGGGTATGAGTTCCTCTATGGGCATTCCGCCGCGGCCGCAGACGTTCAGGCGGTACGTGTCGTAAGGCGGCGGAAGCCGTCGCCCCAGGTCGCGCACGATGGCTCGCACGCCCGCCGGCGTGAACGGCTGCGACGCGAACGCCTCGTTGGCATAGACACTGACGGTGCGGGCTTCGTCGTCCACCCGCAGGCTGTCGGCACGCATGGCCGAGGACGGCACATAACCGGGCAGCCGGTACGCGGCGAAATAAGCGCGCACGGCCTCATGCAGTCCGGGGTCCGTCACGTTTTGCGCCGGGAGCGCGATGCCGCACGCGGCAAGGAGCATCCCGCAGATAAGTCTCAGTCTGTTCATACCCTTGTCTTTGTGGCCGGGACGGCCGGGACGCGTTCACTGCGCCTCGCCCGTCTCGTCGTAGGTCTGGAAAAGGAAATCGTTGTAGGGATATTTCTGCACGTGCAGCTCGCGCACGCGGTTGTAGAGCAATGCCTTGAGTTCGTCGATGCCGGTCCGCTCGCGCGCGGATATGAACATGCAGTCGTCGCCGAGGCGTGCCATCCACGTGCTCTGCAGCTGTGCGAGCGGGATGTTCTCCCGCGTGGCGGGCGTAAGGTCGTCGGGGTCCTTCTCCACGTGGGTGTAGGCATCGACCTTGTTGAAGACGAGCAGCCGCGGCTTGTCGGCGCAGCCCAGGTCGGCGAGCGTCTTGTCCACCACCTCGAGCTGTTCCTCGAAGTCGGGGTGCGAAATGTCGGCCACGTGCACCAGCAGGTCGGCCTCGCGCACCTCGTCGAGCGTGCTCTTGAAGGAGTCCACCAGGTCGGTGGGCAACTTGCGTATGAAGCCCACGGTGTCGGCCAGCAGGAAGGGCAGGTTTTCGATGATGACCTTGCGCACCGTCGTGTCGAGGGTGGCGAAGAGCTTGTTCTCGGCAAAGACTTCCGACTTGGCCAGCAGGTTGATGAGGGTAGACTTCCCGACGTTGGTATATCCCACGAGGGCCACACGTATGAGGCGTCCGCGGTTCTTGCGCTGCGTGGTTTTCTGCCGGTCAATCTCGACCAGCCGCTGTTTGAGCAGCGTGATGCGGTTCAGGATGATGCGTCGGTCCATTTCGAGCTGGGTCTCGCCCGGTCCGCGCAATCCCACGCTGCCCTTTCCGCCGCCCGAGCCCGAGCCTCCGCCCTGTCGCTCGAGGTGAGTCCACAGACGCTGCAGGCGGGGCAGCATGTAGCGGTACTGTGCCAGTTCAACCTGCGTCTTGGCATTGGCGGTCTGCGCGCGCATCGCGAAGATGTCGAGAATCAGACTCGTGCGGTCAAGGATTTTCACGCGGAGTTCCTTCTCGATGTTGCGCAGCTGCTTGGCCGAAAGCTCGTCGTCGAAGATGACCATGCCGACCTCTCGTTCGGCTTCCTCCTCGGCCTCGATGAAGCGGCGTATTTCCTCCAGTTTTCCCTTGCCCACATAGGTCACGGAACTCGGCCCGTCCATGCGTTGCGTGAAGCGCCCGACGGTGACCGCGCCTGCGGTCTCGGCCAGGAACTCCAGTTCGTCGAGGTACTCGGCCGTTTTGCGTTCGTCCTGGGTCCGTGTGATGAGTCCCACGAGTACGGCGGTTTCGGCTTTTGCCTCGGATTGTATGAATTCTTTCATGTGTAAATGCTTTTTCAGATGGATGAATATGGCCCGGCGTCTTGCATCCGACAGCGCGGGTGGCCTAATCTTATGCAAAGGTAGTGCAAACCGAGCGCAATGAGCTTGCTCAAATTGCCGAGGTGCAGCCTACCTTATGCAAAGGTAGTGCAAACAGAGCGCAATGAGCTTGCTCAAATTGCCGAAGTGCAGCCTACCTTATGCAAAAGTAGTGCAAACAGAGCGCAATGAGCTTGCTCAAATTGCCGAAGTGCAGCCTACCTTATGCAAAGATAGGCTTTTTCCCCGAGAAATCAAGCATTAAGGAGGCATCAAGTGCGTCCCGTGCAGCCTCAGCCCATCCCTTTCCGGCATTGGTCGGCGCAATTTTAACACAATTTGCTTTTCGGCGAAAAATGTTGTATCTTTGTGGTACAGGAAATAAGGAAGGCGGTCGCGTACCGCTTTTTTTCGTGTAAATAAGCCCGTTACGGGCCTATTTACATGTGCATGTAGAAAAAACTGTCCCTATCTTGCGAAAAACTACATGCCTTTTCGTTTTTCCTGAAAGTAATCCGCGCGCGAAAAGATGCCTTCCAAAGGCTTGCAGCCCCGTTCTGTTTACATTTGTTTACATAACCAAGGTTAAAAACGTTAATGTCACGGCACAGTGGAACGGGCCTTTACGATATTTATCGTACTTTTGCAGCATCGAAAGATGCGCATCAAAATTATGAAACTACGATTTCTGACCCTTGCGACGGCCTTCGTGCTGGCCATGGCGGCATTTGCAGAGGGCCGTGCCAAGTATGTATTCTATTTCATCGGCGACGGCATGGGCGTGAACCAGGTGAATGGTACCGAAACCTATCTGGCCGCGCTCGAAGGACGCATCGGCGTCACGCCGCTGCTGTTCACGCAGTTCCCGGCCGCAGGGATAGTCACCACGTTCTCGGCAACCAACGGCGTCACCGACTCGGCCGCGGCGGGCACGGCGCTGGCAACGGGACGGAAAACCCGCAACAGCGCGCTCGGCATGGCGGCCGACCTCAAGACCGACATGGAGAGCGTGGCCGTATGGGCCGGACAGGCGGGAGCGGCCGTTGGCATAGCCACCAATGTGTCCGTGGACCACGCCACACCGGCGGCTTTCTATGCCCACGTGCCCAAACGTGACTTGTACTACCGCATCGGCAAGGACCTCGTGGCCGCAGGATTCGACTTCTATGCCGGGTCGGACTTCCGGCAAACCGCCGACAAGGCCGACACCACAGCCGCCGGACGCTCGCTATACGAACAGTGCGCCGACGCGGGATACGTCATCGGACGCGGATACAAGGACTTCGCGAAGAAAAGCCGCAAGGCGGAACGCTTCATCCTGCTGCAACCCGAAAATGCAAGCAACGGCGACCGCACCTGCCTGCCGTATGCCATCGACCGCAAGCCGCACGACCTGACCCTGCAGCAGATTACGCGCGCCGGCATACGTTTTCTCACGCAGTGCGCCAAGGACGGATTCTTCCTCATGGTGGAAGGGGGAAAGATTGACTATGCCTGCCACTCGAACGACGCGGCCACCGTCTTCCGCGAGACCATCGACATGGACGAGGCCGTGCGTGTGGCCTACGAATTCTATGAACAGCACCCCGACGAGACGCTTATCGTCGTCACGGCCGACCATGAGACCGGCGGGATAGTACTCGGACGAGGCCCGTACGAGCTCCATACCGACCTGTTCCGACATCAGCGCATGAGCGTGGAACAATATACACGCCACCTGGACGAACTGCGCAAGCAGAAGGGCGACGCCTTCACCTGGGAACTGGTGGAAAGCGACTTGAAGGCCAATTGGGGATTCTGGGACGGCGTACAGCTGAACGAGCACCAGACAGACCGCCTGCGCAAGGCCTACGAGGCATTCGCCAAAGGCCGCGACGAGGGTACAAAAAACCTTTATGCCCGGCTTGACGGCCTCTCGGACGCCGCCCGCCGCACAATGGCGGAATGCGCCCTGATAGGCTGGCAGAGCGGAGGCCACTCCAACGGCTACGTGCCTGTATTCGCCATCGGCGCAGGCAGCGGACGGTTCGCCGGAAAGCTGGACAACACGCAGATTCCGCTGCGGATAGCCGAAGCGGCCGGATGGAAACACTGACCACCCGCCGGCAACGCACACCTATATTATATATAGCCGGCAACGGAACTAACCTCACAACAAGATTAATAAACAGAAATCAGATAAAAAGATTACAATGAAAAAGATTTTATTGGCAGCGTTCGCGCTGACCGGACTGACGGGCCTCACTGCCGGGGCACAAGGTATTTACCAGTTCGCGGATCCGAGTTTCGAAAACTGGGATGCCGACAACGAACCCGGCAAGGGATGGACTTCTTTCGCCTCGGCTGACATTTCTGCCTTGGACAAATTTACTGGCAACATAGCCCAGAGCACTTCTCCGAAGCCGACCAAAGTGGACGGACATACTGGCTCGACAGCTGTAAAAGTCATTTCCAAGGACTTGAAGTTAGCCAAGGCCAACGGAAATCTCACTACCGGTCAAATACACATGGGTAATACAAATCCTGCCGACCCATCCAATTACAATTCTACCAAGATTAATGATGCCGCCCATAGTCTTGTGTTCGCCGGAACGCCCGATGCCGTCGGATTTTATGCCAAATTCAAGTCGGGAGGCAGCGAGAACGGACGCGGAAACTTCATTCTGCACGACGAATGCGAGTACAAGGACCCCGAAGTTGCCGACCAAGCCGCCAATCGCATAGGCATAGCCACCGCCTTGATACCGGCCACGGAAGAGTGGGCCTATTTTGAGGCTCCCTTCGTCTATGACCGTACCGAAAAATCCGCAACACAGTATCTGTTGGCTTCATTCACGACCAATCCTGTGGCGGGTGGAAGCGCGGGCGACGAACTTATCATTGATGACGTTTATTTCATTTACTACAGCACGCTGTCTGCGCTGAGCTATGACGGCAATGCGCTGGACGTGACGGGCGAGACGAAAAACTTCGACCTATCTCTGCGCGCCTACAATGCCGAAAAGCTGGCCTACACCGCCAAGGGCGCTGGCGCAACCGTAGAGACCGCCTACAATGAAAGCACGGGCGTACTCACCATCACCGTGAATGGCAACGACATCAGTGTAAACAGCGGGAATTTCACGACTTATACCATCCAATTTGCAAAGCCCGTGGATGTGCAGAAAGTGGTGGGGGCCTATTCCTCCGAACTAGAGATTATTCTTCTCAATGAACCCACTCTCACTCCCGGAGTGCGCGTATCGCTCACCGAAGGTACAGAGCCGAACACGGTGAACTTCGAACTTCGCAACTTCGAAGGACTGGGTGACATAGTCCTGCCCAACATCAGACTCATTGACAAAGGAAACAACACTTACGGATTTGGCGAGAACGTCCCCGTACCTCTTACACTTATGGGAGGCATTATTGAAGCTACTGCTACGCTCAATATCGAAACCAGTAGCGTGGAAGGTGACAACCTGACGGCCCATGTAGACGTTATTTGGCATTCTCCAACCGGGGATGAACCCATCTACGTGAGTGCCATCGGTCCTAAGATATATCCGCTGACCATCACCGACGGCGAAACCATTAATGCACAGGCAGGCGCCTACGACGTTACGCTGACGCGCAGCTTTGCCAAGGGATGGAGCACACTGTGCCTGCCTTTCGACGTGAACCCCGCCGAGTTCGGCGTGGAAGGCGTGAAGGTACAGGAGTTTTCCGCTGCTACCGGCAACAGCCTCGACTTTAAGGCCGTGGAAACCATTACGGCCAATGTACCCTGTCTCATCTACTTCCCCGAAGCTGTCAATGCAGGCGTGACATTCCTCACCAAGACCATCGCTTCGTTAGACGCACAAGCCGTGCAGAAGGGCGACTATACCTTCAAGGGCAGCTATGAAGGCAGCATCAGCATGAGCGGCAAGTATGGCGTGGCCGATGTGAACGGCGTACAGAAAATCATGCGCGGCGGCAGCTCCTCGACGCTGAAATGTACCCGTGCCTACTTCGAATATAACGGTACGGACAACGTACAAGGTATGCGCCTGAACCTGGAAGGCGGGAACGTTACCGGCATCGACGGCATCACGACCGGAGACACCGACGCCGGGATGCCCCTCTACGATCTGAGCGGCCGACGTGTGCAGAACGCCACGAAGGGCGGAATCTATATCCGGAACGGAAAGAAAATAATTAAGTAAAACATAATCACGACAATAATGAAGACGAATAACTATATCGCGCCGATGACGGAGGTCATCAACCTTTATACGGAAGGCATGATAGCAGACAGCGGCCTCTCGAAGGACGGCGGCGAGAACACGAACATAGACATTTCAGACGAAGTGTTTGAAAATGACTTCCAATCCCCAAAAAAGGGGGGGTGGTTCGGCGAAAACTGAAACGGCCGACTGGTCTTATTCCCCTGAAACTTCAAAACTCTCCGGTGTGTCCGTCACACCGGAGAGTTTTTATATAGATTCTTTCCCGTCAAACGCCCGGAAACCTTCACATGACACGTTTTTCCACCGGCCGCACCAAAAGGAAGGGCAAAAGACTTGGAAGAACGGCAGAATAAGTTTAACTTTGCCACATTCTATTTCAGGAAAATTCAGAAGAAGGAATATGAAAAGTCTCCATATCGTCACTCCCGTCAAGGATTCCATCGACTCCACGCTCGTCACGGTCAAGGCCATACTGGCCACGCCCCTTCCGGCGGACTGGACGTACACGGTCTATAACGACTTCAGTACGCCCGAGAACACGCAGCTGCTGGAGCAGGCCTCGCGTGAACTGGGTTTCAGATTAGTGAACCTGAGCGACCTGACCGACCATCCCTCGCCCAATTACCTGTTGGTACTCCGGACGGCGCGGCGCGAGGCATTGGCGGCCGATGCGGGACTTTGCATCGTCGAGAGTGACGTAACCGTGCGCCCCGACACGCTGCAAAGCCTCTATGACGAGGCCCTGCGCCGGCCCAACTGCGGCATTGCGGCCGCCGTGACGGTGGACGAGAAGGGCGAGATAAACTATCCGTACCTCTACGCCCGGGGCCGCGAGAACCAGGTGATAGACAACCGCAAGCACCAGAGTTTCTGCTGCTCGCTACTGACGCCCGAACTGATGCGCCGCTTCGACTTCGACCGGCTGGACGCCTCGAAAAACTGGTATGACGTGACCATCTCGCACGAGTCACTGGCCTGCGGCCTGCACAACTACCTCTTCACGACGCTGCCCGTGCTGCACCGCCCGCACCAAAGCCGGCCATGGAAACAACTCAAGTACAAAAATCCGCTGAAGTACTATTGGCGGAAATTCACAAAAGGTTTCGACAAAATCTGACGACCTCGGCATTGTCCCCGTCACGGGGGCAGTGCCGTCGTCCATATATATAATAAGGAATGGAAAAGAAGAACGAACACATTGCCGCCACCTACGATTACCTCATTGTCGGAGCAGGTCTGTTCGGCGCGGTCTTTGCGCGCGAAATGCGGCTGGCCGGCAAACGTTGCCTTGTCGTGGACCGTCGCGACACCGTGGGAGGCAACCTTTACTGCCGCGACGTGGAAGGTATCGCCGTCCACGAATACGGCGCCCACATCTTCCACACCGACAACCGCGAGGTGTGGGACTACGTGAACCGTCTCGTCGAGTTCAACCGCTATACCAATTCGCCCGTGGCCAATTATAAGGGACGGTTGTACAATCTGCCGTTCAACATGAATACGTTCTCCCGCCTCTGGAACGTGACCACACCGGCCGAGGCCATGGAGAAAATAGAGCAACAGCGGGCCGAGTTCGCCCACATCAGCACGCCGGCGAACCTGGAAGAGCAGGCCTTGAAACTATGCGGCCGCGACATCTACGAGACCCTCATCAAGGGATACACCGAAAAGCAGTGGGGACGGCCCGCCACGCAGCTGCCGGCGTTCATCATACGCCGCGTGCCGCTTCGCTTCACATTCGACAACAACTACTTCAACGACCGCTACCAGGGCATACCGGTCGGCGGATACAACCCACTCATCAGCGCGCTGCTCGAAGGCGTAGAAGTGCGCACGGGCACGGATTTCGCGACACAACGCGCCGAACTGGAACCGCTGGCCCGCCGCGTACTCTTCACCGGCTGCATAGACGAATACTTCGGGTACAGGCTCGGGCGGCTCGACTACCGCAGCCTGCGCTTCGAACATCACCGGACCGACGTGCCCAACCTGCAGGGCGTGGCCGTCATGAACTATACCGACGCCGCCATCCCCTATACGCGCAGCATCGAGCACAAGCACTTCGAACCGGGACGCCACGAAGCGCTGCCCTTCACGGTGGTGACGAACGAATACCCGGCCGACTTCGCGCCGGGACGCGAACCTTATTATCCCGTGAACGACGAACGCAACTCCACCCTCTATGCCCGCTACCGCGAACTGGCCGAAGCCACGCCCGACGTCCGTTTCGGCGGCCGCCTCGGGCAATATGCCTATGCTGACATGGACGATACGGTGGCCGCAGCCCTTGAGATGGTACGTGACGAATTAACGAAAAACTGAACCATGTCCGTCCTGCATCCCTCCACCCTCGTCCTGCACCCTGACTTCGCCGGCCTCGAAGCCTTTGTCCGCTCATTGCCTGAACGCTTCGCCGCGGACGAAGGCACCGTCATCTATCGCGGACGCAACGAGCTGCGCCTGTTCGAACACGCAGGCCGACGGCTCGTGGTCAAAGCCTTCCGCCGCCCGCACCTCATCAACCGTTTCGTCTACGGGACACTACGTCCGTCAAAGGCCAAACGCTCCTACGACAACGCCTGCCTGCTGTGCCGTCTCGGCATAGGCACGCCCCACCCCGTAGGCTACCTCAACGTACGTTCGGCCGCAGGCCTGCTGTTCGACCGCAGCTATTTCGTGACGCTCGAGTCGGCATGTACGCACCGCTACCAGGAACTGTTCGAACAGCCCTTCGCCTACGAGGACGACGTGACCCGCGCCATCGGGCGGCTGACCGCACGGTTGCACGAGAACGGGCTGGCACACAAGGACTACGGCCGCGCCAACATCCTCTTCGAACAACAGGCCGACGGCAGCATAGCCCTCGACCTCGTGGACCTGAACCGCATGGACTTCGGACCGCTCGACTTGAAGGCCGGATGCAAGAATTTCGAACGCCTGCCGGCCACACCGCACATGCACCGCTGCATGGCCGAGGCCTACGCCGAGGCCCGCGGTTTCGACGCCGAAGAATGCTTCCGCCTCATGCAGGCCTACCGCAGCACGCAACCGGGCAAGATTGACGATAAATATTAAGCATCATGAATATCACAGCCGTAGTCGTTACCTTCAACCGCCTGCCGCTGCTGCGGCGCACCATAGCGGCACTGCGCGCCCAAACGCGGCCGCTCGACCGTATCATCATCGTGAACAACGGTTCGACGGACGGAACGGACAAGTGGCTGGCGGAACAACCGGGACTGGACGTCGTGCAACAGGAAAACTGCGGCGGCTCCGGCGGATTCCACCGCGGCATCGGCGAAGCCATGTCGGCGGACTGCGACTGGATATGGTGCATGGACGACGATGTCTTTCCCCGCCCCGACTGCCTTGAACGCCTGCTCGAAGAGGCGGAAAAGCATCCCGATACAACCGGCATACTGGCGCCGCGCCGCCTGCAGGCGGGAAAAATCTTCTGCCACGACTTCACGGCCTACAACCTGACGCAACCGTTTGCGTCGATGTACAGGGGCCGCATCTCCAAACACCACCCCGACACACCCGTGCCCATCGTCGGCACCGCCTTCGAAGGGCCGCTCATCCGGCGCACCGTGGTGGAGCGCATCGGACTGCCCAACCGCGAACTTTTCATCTTCTGCGACGACACGGACTATTGTCTCCGTGCCCACCTGGCCGGTTTCGGACTGCTCTACGTGCCGGCCGCGCTCATGGACAAGGAACTTTTCTTCGCCGACGACACCTGGGCCGAACGCGAACGCAAGAAAAAGTGGAAACGCTATTACCAGGTGCGCAACTCCACCTACCTCAACCACCGTTACGGCCGCACATGGGGCGTGCGCTACCTGCGCGGCTTCATCGGCATGGCGGGATATGTCGTCACGGCAGCCCTGTCCGCTCCTTTCTCGCACGGATGGACGTGGTCGGACATCCCCCGGTTGTGGCGCGCCTACCGCGACGGCGTGCGCGAACGGTTAGGAAAAATGTAATACCCCGGACATCCATTTTACTACATGGCATCTAAGAAAAACTACATGCCATGTAGGACGAACTACATGGCATGTAGGAAAATTTAGATGGCATGTAGGAAAGCCTTGTGACTATCAAAGAGTTACAGACTGCATTTTCAAGAAACGGAAACGGCATCCCGGAAGTCGTAGCAGTCTTATCGGAAATCGCATTTGCCCTACGGGGAAAACGCAGGAGCCTCATGCAGAGCCGCAACGCGAAACCAACGTCCAGCAAAAGGCAATCACGTAATAAAATTCAACGGACAAAGGATTCCTTTATTCCTTTTTTTCAAACCCAAATCGGTCATTAGACTTTTGTCCGTATTGTTTCTTTTTCCCAGCCATATTTTTTCACGGGCGGGCGCAGGCATAGCGGGCTATGTCAAGC
>CAJMSQ010000022.1 GCA_905216095.1 uncultured bacterium
AGGTAGAGGTATCGACAGGCGCCTGGACGAACAAGCGTGGCGGCTGGAACAGCTCCGACTGGAGCGGAAACGAATAAGGAGGGGAACTTATTTCTCGTTATAATTCTCGAATTATAATTGTTAAGTTCTGTCGGCGACCGGGTCTTTGTGAAAAGGCTCGGTCGCAACCTTTTCATGCCCGGCGTCCCCGCCCGCCGCGGCCCGCGGCTGCGCGGACAGAAAATCCGCATCGGTTCAGGTTTTCAACCGTTTTTTTCGCCACGTATAGAGGGAGAGACAACAAATAAAAAGAAATAGAAAGGTCTGAAAGGTCATATAAGCCTGACGTCCGGATGGTTTGATGATAGAATCTTGCCAATCCGGTGGGGATAGATTCATTTTTCTTTCCACAATGCTTCTTCCGACCAATTCTTTGGAATGCCCATAGCCTGGATATCTATCATAGGAAATTCGTCCAACAGCCGCTGCAAATGACCTTTCATGTCGTTGTGAGGTGAAATGATATCAATGAACCACTTGATGATACAGATGTCGAAAAATGTCCTGTTAGGTGATATGGATGAGCTTATCCAAGGTCTTGACGTTTTCTTGGGTAGCATTGGCGTTATGGGATTTTCTTTGTTCCAAACTCTTGCGTGGTGGCAGCAGGTGTTTCTTGTGAGTGTGATGACGGTAATCCATGAAATGAATACCGGTACGGGTAGAGAGAAGCGGGCTGCAATCTTTTTCTTTAGTGCATTGTCTGCCAGGTTCTCATAGATGCGTGTCATGACTCCGAGCGGAAGAATTTCTACTAACATCCATGCGGGTGGATAGGCATTACAGTATTTCTTTCTGAAATGCAGGATAAATTCTTCTTTGGAACTTTTCAGTTCTTTGTCCACCAGTGCCATTGTCCGGTTGAACTTCGCTTCGTTTGCTGACATTGCTGCATCTGTCATCTAAAAGAGATGGCCGGTTTCTTCTGTTACAATGTTTGCCAACGCGCTGCGCAGGGCTATTTCCACTTTCTCTATTTCGTTGAAAAGGAACAGCCTCAGTTTCTTGTCAAACCGATATAAATTGAGTGCATCCCGGAAACTACTTCCGGCCTTAAAGCGATGTTCCTCCTTGGGCTTCTGTAATAAAGGATACATATAGGCGCTAAGGCGATAGTAGCCTATATTACGGATATAATGCTCCGACTGCCGAGGGTCGTCAATAGTCAGTCCTCTATTCTTCAGCAGGCTTACTATATCTTCGGATGGTACATAGGTTTTGTCAAAAGGAACACTCATGGATATAAAATAAAACGACCCCCGATTTGAGCATTGTTAAGAGGCTTGGGGGTTCTGGTGTTGCAAAGATAAGACTTTATCTTGAAGCCTGCAAATGTTTTGTCTGAATTTATTTTCCCGCATCGGTTCAGACCTTCTGCCCGTTTTTTTTCGTCGGTCGAAGATTCCGGCATTTTTTGTACGCTTTTCCTGATTGGCGCCCTGCGGCTGCGCGGACAGAAAATCCGGCTTTCCGTTGCCATTGATAATGAGAGGAATACCTACATGCCATCTACGCGCGACTACAAGCCATGTAATTCAAACTACATGGCTTGTAGGAAATTCTATGTGGCTTGTAGTTTTGCCGGGCCGCGACGGGCGGGAATGTTGCCGTGGGGCGGTGGCCTGTGGCGCTTTTTCTTGCGGCCCGACGCCCGCGGCGGCGCTTTTTTGCCCGATAGCTGAAAAAATCCATGGTTTTGTAAATTTTTCCTACGTTTTTCCATTATCTTTGCGGCAATAAAGAACCGGATGCGTAGGCGCCCGAACGGCGTTACCTGCCGCCTGAAAGCCCGAAACGGCGGTGCAGGCGGATGTCGGAAACGGCAAGCGCGTACGCACTGAAACAAGTTATTTTTTTACGATTTATGAGTAAAACAGCAAGACTTATGGCGGCGGTTTTCTGTCTGGCGGGCACGGCCTGTGCGCAACAGCAGAAAATCGATTCGCTCAGGAGGGTCAATGACGACAACTCGGACTTTACGTTCACCGAGTCGCAGCTCGACGAGGACAACGACGCTGCACAGACCGTCTCGTCGGTGGTGTCGGCCAACAGCGACCCCTATCTGGCGGAAGTGGGCTACCTGTTCTCACCGATGAGGTTCAAGGTAAGGGCCTACGACAACATGTACAGTCAGACCTACATGAACGGACTGATGCTCAACGACACGGAAACGGGACGCTTCAGCTACGGTCTGATTGGCGGACTGAACGACGCGACGCGCAACAAGGACGGTGTCGAACCGTTCGACTACAACACGTTCGGCGTGGCCGGCGTGGGCGGCGCGACCAACATCAACACCCGTGCCTCGCAGTTTGCCGAAGGCTCCAAGCTGATGCTTTCGGGGTGTAACCGCAATTATGTGGCGCGCGGCCTGTTCACGCATGCCACGGGACTGATGCCTTCGGGGTGGGCCTTTGCCGCTTCCGTGGGCTACCGGTGGTCCAACGAGGACCTCTCGGCCATAGACGGTGTGTTCTACAACTCGTTCAGCTATTTCCTGGCGGCACAAAAGAACTTCCGCAACGGCCACAGCCTTTCGCTCGTCACGTTCGGCGCGCCCACCGAGCGCGGACAGCAGGCGGCCTCGACCGAAGAGGCCTACTGGCTGGCCAACTCCCACTTCTACAACCCCAACTGGGGCTACCAGGGCGGCAAGAAGCGCAACGCCCGCGTGGTGAACAGCTTCGAGCCGACCGCCATACTGACGTGGGACTGGAACATCAACGACGACATGCGCCTCTCGACGAGCGCGGGCTTCAAGTACAGCATGTATGGCACGACGGCGCTCGGATGGAGCGGTAATGCCTACGACCCGCGCCCGGACTACTACAAGAACATGCCCTCGAGCGTCTTCAACGTGTATAATCCTGACTTCAACAACCCCGACTGGCTGGCCGAGAACCCGACGTTCCTCGAGCAGTACAATACGCTCTACGACCACTGGACCTCGGACGAGGCGCACCGGCAGGTGAACTGGGACCGCATGTATATGGTGAACCGCCAGAATGCAGCCCTCGGAGGCGAGGCCCTCTACTATGTGGAGCGTCGCCACAACGACCAGATGGTGTTTGCATTCAACACTGCGTTCAGCCATGCCTTCGACCGCAACAACAAATATGCCCTGGGAGCGCAAATCAACTCTACGAAGGGTATGCACTACAAGACCATCGCCGACCTGTTGGGCGCGGACCGGTTTACCGACGTGGACAAATTCGCCACGCGCGACTATGGTGCGGGCAGCATCGAGGAGCAGAACGACCTGAATCACCCCAACCGTCGCGTGGGTGTGGGCGACAAGTTCGGATACAATTATAATATATATGTGAACAAGGCACGCGCCTGGATGCAGTTCCTGCACAATTCGGGCCGCTTCACCTTTACGGCGGGCGGACACGTGGAGGGAACGCAGATGGAGCGCGACGGAAAGATGCGCAACGGCCGGGCACCCGAAAATTCATACGGACGCAGCGGCAAGGCGCACTTCCTGACGGGCGGCGGAAAGCTGGGACTGAACTTCCGCGCCGCGGCCGGGCACAACATCTCCCTCGGCATGGGGCTGGAGAACGTGGCCCCGCTGGCACGAAACAGTTTCGTGGCCGCGCAGATGCAGAACAACTTCATCGACAACCTGACGAACGAGAAAATATTCAGCGCGGAGGCGGCCTATGCCTTCCGCTTCGGACACCTTACCGGTAAGCTGAAAGGTTTCTACACCGAATTCAACAACGCCGTGGAGCAGACCGCTTTCTACAATGACTCGGAGGAGCGTTTCACTTATCTGACCATGACCGGCGTGGACCGCCAGCACTACGGACTGGAAGCCGCCCTCGTCTACCAGCTCACGAGCAAGCTCTCCCTTAACTTCATCGGGACGGTGAGCGAGGCCCGCTACGTGAACAATCCCTATGCACAGCTGAGCTATCAGGGTATGGATGCCGCCACCGTGGCCGGACTCAACGTGTGGTCCAACCCCGTCACGGGCGAGGCCATGCCCATGCGCGTCATTGCCGACGGCATGCGCGTGAGCGGAACGCCCCTCACGGCGCTCAGCGTAGGCGCGGAGTACAACGTGAGCGGCTGGATTTTCGGACTGAACCTCAACTACTACGACCGCGTGTATGTAGGTTATTCGCAGTACCGCCGTCTGAGCAACGTGCTCAATAATCATGTGGCCTCGTCCTACGACGTCAATGGCAACTTGGTCTATGACGTGACGTCCGCCGACCTGGATGCCAACGGCGGCATCCTGTTCGACCCCGACGGAAATCCCGTCAAGGCCTGCTCGCCCAAGCAGGAGAAGTTCGACGGCGGCTTCATGCTCGACGCATCCATCGTCCGCTTCATCCGGCTCAACAAGGGACGCCAGCTTACCCTGAGCCTGTCCGTGCAGAACATACTGAACAACCGCGATATGCGTACGGGCGGTTACGAGCAGAACCGCGGAGACGTGTACAACACCGGCGAGGCACGTGCTTATGTCTTCTCCAAGAACTCGAAGTACTATTACGCCAACGCCATCAACGCCTTCCTCAACGTAAGCTATAGGTTCTGAGCGGACGCGGCCCCGTGCCGCCACCGCCTTTCCGCGAACGAAATCCAACAAAGCATACATCAAGAAATATGAAAAAGATATTTTCCGCCGCTCCGCTCCTGTTAGCTTTGGCCGCCCTGTCCTTCTCGTCGTGCATGAACGAGGACAAGGAGTCGCCCGAGCTCGACCCCGGAGCAGCTTCCATTACTTCGCCCGTATCGGTGGGCGAGACCAACATGACCATCGCGCGGCTCAAGCAGGAGAACAGCGCACTCTTCTCGCAGACCAACGATTGGAAACACATCGACGAGGATATCATTCTCGAGGGAGTCGTATGTGCCAACGACGTCAGCGGCAATCTGTACCAGACAGTCCTGTTGCGCGACATCGACCGTGAGGCCGGGACCGACCAGTGTCTCGTGCTGGCCGTGCGCAACACCTGCCTCTATCCCCACTTCCAGCTGGGTCAGCGCGTCAAGGTCAATCTCAAGGGCCTCTGCATCGGATGTTACAGCAAGGTGCCCAAGATTGGCCAGCCCTACATCACGTCGAGCGGAAACAAGCGCCTCGGTCCGATTCTGCTGGAACTGTGCCGCACGAACGTGGAACTCGTGGGACGCCCCAATCCCTCGGCACCCGAGCTGGTTCCCGTCGTACCTACCGACGACTGGCTGCGTTCCACGGCCAACCGCAACTATCTGAACACGCCGATGCTCGCCACCGTGACGGGCAACATCGTGCAGGCCGACGCCGCACACCGCGACGAGGCCGAGACGGGCGAGGTGACCGGACGCACCGAACCGCTGCCCAAGGTCTTCGGTCCCGAGGCCCTGCGCGACCTGGGCTACGGTGTGGACCGCGACATACAGTTGCAGTCGAACACATCCAAGGTGGCGCTGCGCACAGGTACGTCCAACGAAGTGTCCTATGCACGCATACCGTCCGACGTCCGTTCATACACGGGTATGCTCACCTATTACAGTTCCTGGCAGTTGCAGTTGCGCAGCCTCGACGACATATATCCCGCATTAGAGAAAACGACTTACGAAAACCAATAACAATAACATACCGACATGAAAAAGATATTTTCATTCTTAGCAGTATCCGCCCTTTCGTTAGCCTTTACGGCTTGCGAGGACGTGCCCGCACCTTATGGCATCAACTCCGGTGGTAACGGAGGCGACATACCCGGTGGCGACAAAGTCATCTTTTCCGAAGAGTTCGACAACGGTAAAGGCGGCTTCTCGTTCGACAATGTGAAGCTCAGTGACCCGCTTTCTTACGTGTGGAAGGCCACCAGTTACAATACGAGTACTTATATCATCGCTTCGGCCTATGCCAATAACGCCTCTCATGCTTCGGAGGCCTGGGCCGTGTCGCCTGCCATTAACCTGTCCGACTGTACGACGGCCACGTTCACTTTCCGTCACGCCATCAATAAGGTAGATGCGCAGTACATCCCTGAAATGATGACCGTATGGGCATCAATCGACTACGTTCCCGGTAAGGCCGCCGAGGCCACCTGGTCTCAATTGCAGGTACCCAACTATCCCGACGGCACTTCATGGACGTTTGTCGGTAGTGGAAATATTGACCTGAAGAATTTCTGTGGTAATGAAAAGGTCTACATAGGCTTCCGCTACACCAGCACGGACGAAGCCTCCGGTTCGTGGGAGGTAGACGCTTTCGAAATAAAGGGTGACGGCACCCCGATGGGTGGTGGCGAAACGCCCGATACTCCGCCGACGGGCGACAACCTTATTGCCAACGGCGACTTCGAGGCTTGGACCGGCGATACGCCCGATAACTGGAAAACCGCCTCGACCGCCGGCAACGCCAAGTTGTCCAAGAGCACCGACGCCCATGGCGGCAGCAGCTCTGTGCAGGTGGACGGTGCCGCATCGGCCAACAAGCGCATCGCCTATAAGGAAACGAGCCTCAAGGCCGGCACCTACACCATGACGTTCTACACCAAGGCTGCAACGGCCGACGGCGGCAGCGTGCGTCCCGGTATCGCGAAGATAGGAGGAAGCACTCCGACCTACGTTTACGGCGATTACGTGAACAATCTCTCCAACACTGAATGGAAGAAAGTGGAGCACACTTTCACGCTCGATGCCGAACAGGAAGTCTGTCTGGTCATCATGAACTCCAAGAACCCCGGAAAGCCCGTACTCATTGATGACTTCACGCTGACTACCGCCGATGGCGGATTGGGAGACGGCGGTTCTACCACTCCCGACCCCGAAGAACCTCCTACGGGAGATGCCATCTTCAGCGCCACCATGGCTTCCGACTTGGGCGGATTTACCATCGAAGACAAGGATTTGCCTGCGGAACTGAGCTATGTGTGGAAACATGACGCTTCTTACGGTTATGTCAAGGGAAGTGCCTTCGTGTCCGGCGCAGTTGCTGCCGAGAGCTGGTTGATTTCTCCCGTCATAGACCTGACGGCTGCAGCAGCCCCGACGCTTACTTTCGAACATGCCGGTAAGTTCTTCGGTAACGTCGAGCAGGAAGCCCGTCTCATGGCCAAAGCCGAAGGCGGCGAATGGACCGCTCTGCCCATTGACAATTATTTCAGCAATAACGACTGGACGTTTGTCCCCGCTACCGTCAGCCTTGCCGCCTTCAAAGGCAAGAAGATGCAGTTCGCTTTCGTCTATAAGAGTACGGCTGCGAACGCCGGCAGTTGGGAATTGAAGAACATCATAGTGAAATAACAGCAGCGTCATGCACACTCCGGTGCGTTCTTGACGGTACAAAAGACAAGACTAATGTCGAAAAAGAATTTCATATCCTGCATCATGGCAGCGGCGGTACTCATTACCGTCGCTGCCTGTGGTAATGACGACGACGGCATCACGCTGGGCGGCAACGGTGGCGGTGGCGGAACGACCGGCACCGGGACGGTGCAACTGGCTCGCCGCATGGAAGTGCCCGCCCTGAAGGAGGGCAACCTCTTCGTGGCGCATTGGAGCGAGGAGAACGGCAAGGACGTCATGACCTACTGCCTCGAGTACGACGCCGACAAGTATCATTCGCGCTGGGTGGCTTTCCGTTTCGACGGCGACACACGTGCGCGCAACGTGCAGCGGAAGCCTTACGGCCAGAAGCCGCAATACCCCATCGACCCGCAGCTGCCGGTCGCCTGCGCCCTTGAGAGCGACGTCTCTTTCAACGGTTACCAGCACGGACACCTGTGCGCCTCGGCCGACCGCCTGTATTCGCGGACGGCCAACGACAATACGTTCTACATGACCAACCTGTCGCCGCAAACCGGAAACTTCAACGCCCCCTATTGGTCGGAGTTCGAAGCGCTGGTCCAGCGGCTCGGGCGCGATGCTTCCTTTGCCGACACGCTCTACGTCGTGAAGGGCGGCACCATAGCCGAGGGTCAGTACACGCAGCGCGTGGCCTCGGGCCGCATTGTCGTGCCCAAGTACTATTACATGGCGCTCCTCAAGGTGAAAAACGGCTCTTATTCCTCGATAGCCTTCCTCATGGAGCACAAGGACTACGGAACGGGCAAGCCCTCGGCCGCCGAGGTGAAGAGCCGCGCCTGTACGGTCAATCACTTAGAGGCCTTCACGGGCATCGACTTCTTCCATAACCTGCCCGACCAGACGGAGGAGAAAGTGGAGGATATATGCGTTCCCTCGCAATGGGGCATGTGAGGACTGCGTTGCGGTAACGGAACGGGCAGGCGGCGCAACAGTCCGCCGCACGCCTGCCGCACGGTCCGGAATGCCTGAAATGTCCGAAAATGTCAGATTGGGTTTACAAAATATCCGGTCCAATGACAAAAAATGCTTCCGATTGGTATTTTTTTCCCGCTTTCGCTTGCATTTATTGTCGGAGTACGTATCTTTGCATTGTGTTTTTCATAGTATTAGATTTAAGGTTAACAAGGTTGGGATACAGCGGTATCCCTTTTTTTATGCCCTGACGTCGGCGGCGCACGGTCCGCCGCGGTTCCGCCGGCCATGCTCCCACATCCGGATGCCGGATTTCTCCCGCTTTTCCGCTTTTTGTAAATTGTTGGTAACCAGTATGTATTTTTACACCGGCAGATAGGGAAAACTACAATAGGGATAGAAAAAACTACATGGCATGTAGTCGCGACTACATGCCATGTAGTTTTTCGTAGATGTGCAGATGGAAAATGTAAATACGGAAACGGATTTTCAGAAATATCCGGTATAGCCAACGAAATATTGGTATGAAGTGCGAATGCTACGCTTTTTTGCTCTGAAATACAGTTTGGTTTTCGGTCTTGTGGGCGATGCCATCGGTAGCTCTTATGCCCGGCTCTTGATACTGTTCTTTGCAAATTCCACAAAGTTTACAGAAGGTAGCATGATGGGCGGATAACCAGCCTGCATGGTCAGGATGGAAAGGAAACTTCTGAGATAAGGAAATGCGATTGCCGGAGCGTTGATGGCAGGAAACGGTCCGTTCTTGAAATCGTCTGTGATGGTTTCATCCGTTTCAAAGAAAAATCGCATTTCGGTTTGGATGGAAACACCTTCCCGTTCGAAGGCTACCTTAAATCCTATACCGAAGATGTGTTGTTCTTCGTCCGGAAAAAATTGCCCTACTTCAAAGTTCAAGTCGTTCTTTGCCGTGTCTATTTGAGTGCCGGTTTCGGAGGTCCGGAGGGTAAGGTCAGTGACTTTATAGTCTATGAGTTTTATTTTCATCAGGCAGCTAAATTGTAATCGTTAATGTTTGTGGTATCGAACTCATGAGAGATGGTGCTCGACGTGCTGTATGCTACGTATTCGGCTACTCCTGTTTCGATGACAGCCTCTTGTCGGGCGTTGATACCGGAGTCATGTTGCAGGTGGAGTATATCGAAATCGGCATTACGTATGATGCCGGCTTCCCGGTCGGCCCGTATCTGTTCTTCCATCCACAGGGTCAGACTTTCTACACTTTCGGCGGCTAATGCTTCGTCAAGCATCCGATTCAGTTTTTCAATGTTTATCATAATCAGTCTTGCAGTTGGAATTCGTGAATGCAGCTTGCGTTGTACACAGCTGCCTGTATGCGCTTTCTGACAGGAATGGGGAGAATCTCCAAACTGCTTGTCGGAATATCACAAGCAATCAAGACATCGATTTCTTTTTTCCATTTGGCGCGTTTGTTGAGATACTCGCACAAATCAGTTTGGGTGGGTTTCTTTCCCGTCAATTTGAAGATGGTCCGGGCCGTCCGTTCAAGCGCGGAAACGAACAACTGGTAATGTTCGGCATTGAAAACCGTGTCGAGTACCTTGTCGGAAACAATCCGTGCCGAATAGACTTGATAGTTGCCGTGCTTGGCAGTCTCGCCCCACCTTATGGCATCTATTTCGTCTGCCCAAAAATAATATCCGGTGCCGAACCAGGCATCCTTGCGGGTGCATAGCATTGGCTGCTTCAGCACATTGCCGCGATTTTCTTGGGTATGAAACATGATTTGGTCCATTGCGATGGTATAAACTATCTTCAATTTGCAAAAATAGCACAATTATTTCTGTTTAAGTGCTGTTTTACAGTTTTTTTGTGTTATTGGAAGAAGTAATAAAAGAAAAGGTAGGGTGATTTGTTGGGGAAAAGAATGATGGCGAAAGGTGCTGGGAGACGTTGTCTGACAGGTGGATTTATCTGTGTCAGGTAGACAAGATAAAAATGGATATAGAAGTTCTGCAAGGCATATAATGACTACTATATGCCTTGCAGAATTTTGTGTGATAATATATTGGATTACGTATCAAGCTCAGCGCGATTTCTTCCGGCGGCCTTTCCGCTTCTCCTCCTTGGAGCGTGTTGCCGGCGCGGCCTTTGCCGCCGGTTTTGAGCGTGCGGGCTCTTCGCCCACGATGGAGAAGTCGAGCTGCTTGCGCTCCAGGTTGGCGCGCTCCACGCGGATGCGCACCGCGTCGCCCAGCGAGTAGCGGCGGTGACCGCGGCGGCCCACCAGACAATAATTGCGCTCGTCGAAGTCGTAATAGTCATCGACCAGGTCGCGCAGCGGGACCATGCCCTCGCACTTGTTGTCGTTCAGTTCGACATACAGGCCGAACTCCGTCACGCCCGATATGGTGCCGTCGAATTCCTGTCCGAGACGTTCCGACATGAATTCCACCTGCTTGTACTTGATGCTGGCACGCTCGGCGGTGGCGGCCAGCAGTTCCATGTTGGAGGAATGTTCGCACAGTTCCTCGTATTTCACGGCCGATGCCGAGCGTCCGCCTTCGGCGTAGCGCGTGAGCAGGCGGTGGACCATGGTGTCGGGGTATCGGCGTATGGGCGAGGTGAAGTGGGTGTAGTAGTCGAACATCAGGCCGTAGTGTCCGATGTTGTGGACGCTGTAGCGCGCTTTCATCATGGCGCGCAGGGCGACGATTTCCACCACGTTCTCTTCCTTGCGTCCCTTCACCTCGTCGAGCAGCCGGTTCAGGCTCTTCGACACTTCGGTCTTGGTGCCTTCGGTACGTATCTTGTAGCCGAATTTCGATATGAAGGCGCGGAGCTTTTCCAGTTTTTCGGGGTCGGGGACGTCGTGTATGCGGTAGGGCAGTACTTTTGCCTTTTTCCCCTTGGGCACACGGCCTATCATTTCGGCCACGCTGCGGTTGGCCAGCAGCATGAATTCCTCGACAAGCTTGTTGGCGTCTTTCGCCACCTTGATGTAGGTGGAGACGGGCCGCCCTTTTTCGTCGATTTCGAAGCGGACTTCGGGACGGTCGAAGCCGATTGCGCCGCTCTTGAAGCGGGCCTTGCGCAACAGCTTGGCCAGCCGGTTGAGCGTAATCAGTTCAACGGCGTATTCGCCCTCGGGGGCAGCACCTTCGGGCAGGGCTTCGGGGTGCTCGCCGGGCAGGGCGAGGTCTTCGGGCGAGGCTTCGCCGTTGCGTTCGAAGATGTATTGCACCTCCTCGTAGGTGAAGCGGCGGTCGGAGCGTATCACGGTGTGCGCCAACCGGCGGTCGAGCACCTCGCCGTGGGCGTTCATGCGGAAGATGACGGAGTAAGTGAGTTTTTCCTCGTCGGGCCGGAGCGAGCAGATGAAGTTGCACAGCCGCTCGGGCAGCATGGGGATGGTGCGGTCCACCAGATAGACGCTTGTGGCGCGGCGTTGCGCCTCGCGGTCGATGATGTCGCCCTCCTTGACATAGTGCGAGACGTCGGCTATGTGTACGCCCACTTCCCACTCTCCCTCGCCCGTGAGCCGGATGGACAGGGCGTCGTCGAAGTCCTTGGCGTCCCGCGGGTCGATGGTGAAGGTGGTGACGTCTCGGAAGTCTTCCCGTCGCGCCACCTCCTCGGGGGTGATGCCCGGGTCTATGCGTTCGGCGGCCTTCTCCACCTGTTGCGGGTAGCGGTAAGGCAGCCCGAATTCGGCCAGTATGGCGTGCATCTCCGCATCGTTGTCACCCTGCTTGCCAAGTATGTCGATGACTTTTCCCGTCGGGCTCTTGGCCTGCTCGGGCCAGTCGATGATTTTCACCACCGCCTTGTCGCCCGTGTGTCCGCCGCCGAGCTTGTCGCGCGGGATGAAGATGTCTACGGCCAGCGCGCGGTTTTCGGTGATGAGGAAGCCGTATCCTTTTTCCACCTGCAGGCGGCCGACGAACGTGTCCTTGGCCCGCTCCAGGATTTCCGTCACCTCGGCCTCGCGGGTGTGGCCGTTGCGCCGGGCCAGCATGGTGACCCGCACGCGGTCGCCGTCGAGGGCATGGAGCGAGTTGCGCTCGCACACGAGTATGCTCTTGCCGCCGTCGTCGGGCACGAAGGAATTGTGGCCGTTGCGCTTGCGACGGAACACGCCGTCCATCACGTTGGAGCGCAACGCCGTGCGGTAGTTCCCTTGCCCGTCGGTGGTCAGATAGTCGTCGAGGACCATTTCGGACAGGACGTCCATCACGAGCATCTTGGAAGGGTGATTGACCGCACGTATGCTGCGGAATATTTCTTTTACATTGAAATCCTGTCCGGGATGTTCGCCGAACAGTTCGGACAACAAGGCATATATGTCTTTCTTGGAGAGGCGTCCCATGCTCTTCCGTTCTTTCTTGTTCCGGTTCATGGCATCTGTCTTTTTTTATGAAACGAAAGTGTGACGCTGTCCGCGGTTCCCGCCGTCGCCGGCCTGCGGGAAGAGGCTGCCGGATGCGCGAAAGGCGGACAGGTACTATTGCAAAGGAAAGTATTTTTTTGTACAACGTCTGTCAATTAAGGAATAATAACGCACGGATATGGGATTTTCTTGCTAATTTCGCCGCACGATGATGAAAAGGATAATCATACGAGCGGCTTGCGCGATGTGCTGTCTGATACAGACGGCGGCGGCGCAGGACATCCCCGACGTGGATGCGCCCGGCGGCAACGAACTCCCGCCGGCCACGGACATTCGCATCGACGTGGGCAAGGTATGGTACAGGGGCGACAGCATTCCGCACGTCATCATGCCCGTTCTCTACAAGTATCCGCCTTTGCGCTTCAAGAACGACAAGGAGCGCGACCGCTACAACAGGCTTGTGGCCAACGTAAAGAAGTTGTTGCCCTACGCGCGTCTGGCCAAAATCACCGTCATCGAGACCTACGAGGTCCTGGAGACCATGCCGACGAAAGAGGCCCGCGCGGCCCATGTGCGCCGTGTGGAGGCCGACCTGCGCAAGACGTACACGCCCGTCCTGAAGCGGCTGACGCGCTCGCAGGGCCGGCTGCTCGTCAAGCTGATAGACCGGGAATGCGGACAGACCGGCTATAAAATCACCCAGGCCTTTATAGGTGCGTTCAAGGCCAACGTATATCAGGGCGTGGCGGCCCTTTTCGGGCAAAGCCTGAACAAGCGTTACGACCCCGAAGGCGACGACCGCTACACCGAACGTGTGGTGCGCCTCGTCGAGAGTGGACAAATCTGAGCCGCATACCCGTACTTTTCACTTCTAACCGTCCTCAGAGCATACATTTTTGCTTTTTTAGTCCCCCGAAACAAACATTTTGCATAAATATTCGTTATCTTTGCTGCCAAGTAAAACAAAAAAAGAAACGATTATATCATGAAAAAAGTCGATAACCTCGATTTGAAAATTTTGCAGATCATTTCGGTGGACGCTCGTGTGCCCTTCAAGGATGTGGCGGAAGTATGCGGCGTTTCACGTGCCGCCATCCACCAGCGCGTGCAACGCCTCACCGAAGCCGGTATCATCATTGGTTCGGGCTACAATGTCTATCCCAAGCACATCGGTTACAGCACCTGCACGTTCGTGGGCATCACCCTCGAGCGCGGTTCCATGTACAAGGAAGTTGCGGCCGAGCTGCTGAAAATTCCCGAAATAGTGGAATGCCATTTCACCACGGGCAATTACACCATGTTGGTCAAGCTCTATTCGCGCGACAACGAGCATCTGATGGAATTGCTCAACAACCGCATTCAGGAAATCCCCGGTGTCATCTCCACCGAGACGCTCATATCGCTCGAACAAAGCTTCACCCGTCAGGTTCCCATCATCGTAGACGGTGACGACAAGGGGATGCGTGCCGCGCGGGAGTTCGCCCGTAAGCTGAACGAGCCGGGCCGCATCTTCGACGACCCCGAGGAGGACGCCGCCGCCACGGCCGCACGCAAGGGACGCAAGCAAAAAGACTGACGGAACGCACGTAACGACGCACACACGACATGGAAATTCACTTTGCCGGACTGTTGCTCGGACTTTGCACGTTCCTGACCATCGGTATCTTCCATCCCATCGTCGTCAAGACGCACTATTACTTCGGCACACGCCCGTGGTGGGTGTTCCTGCTGGCGGGACTGGCCGGCGCGACAGGCGCGCTCTTCATCGCGGACCTGTTCTGGAGCGCACTGGCGGGCATTGTGGGATTCTCGTCCCTGTGGACCATCAAGGAACTCTTCGAACAGGAGGAACGGGTACGCAAGGGATGGTTTCCCGAGAACCCGAAACGTCGCCGCAAGTAGGCGGCAGGCGCGCCCGGAAGGCATTCCGCCTGCACCGGGAGCCACCGGCGGGAACGCATACCATACGTAAAGAGACGAGGCCGACCGCCTGCCGGAAGACAAGCCGGACCTGCGGGGACGGGCCTCGTTTCCTTTCCGCACGGAAAGCATCATCGACATAACTGTCACTATATAATATCTGTCTGTCCCGTGATTCATTATTTGTCAATTGTAGAGGAAAACAACATCGCATCAGTATAAAATGGAAAATGTCTTAGACTTCGAAGCCGATTACCGCGCCACGGTGGACCATTATCCCAACCGCTGGCCGCGTCCCGTTATCGGAATTACAGGAAACTACGGCCCGGCAGGTTGCGAGCTGGCCGAAGGATATTGGCGCAGCATCGAACTGGCGGGCGGAATACCCGTAGTGATTCCGCCGACGGACAACCGTAACCTTATCGGAGCGTTGCTCGACCGCATCGACGGCCTGCTGCTTTCCGGCGGCGGCGACCTCAATCCTCTCCTTATGGGTGAGGACCCGGTGGCCGCGCTCGGCAGCATCAATCCGAGGCGTGACGCCACCGAACTGCTCATGGCGCGGCTGGCATACGACCGCAACCTGCCGCTGATGGGCATCTGCCGCGGCATGCAGGTCATCACCGTCGCCCTTGGCGGCCGCGTTTATCAGGACCTGGATACGTGTATGAAACACGACACGCCGCTTATCAAGCACAGCCAGAACGCTCCGCGGCACACGCCCACGCATCGTGTCGTCGCCGCGGCCGATTCCATTGTCGGACACCTGCTCGGCGAGACGTTTGCCGTCAATTCGTTCCATCACCAGGGCGTCGCCGACCCCGGACCGCGTCTCCGTGTCACCGCACGTGCCGCCGACGGTGTGGCGGAAGCCATAGAGAGCACCGAAATGAAGAGCATCATCGGCGTGCAATGGCATCCCGAATGCTTTGCCCCGGCCGACGACCGTTCGATGGCCCCGCTGTTCCGCCACTTTGTGGAGGAAGCCGAGAGTTACCGGCAGGCCAAGGCCGTCCATGCGGACATACTGACGCTCGACTCGCATTGCGACACTCCGATGTGCTTTGAACACGGCGCCACGCTCGACTGCCGTCAGGATGATGTGCTGCTCAGCCTGCACCGCATGAGCGAAGGCCGTCTCGACGCCGCTGTCCTGGCCGCCTATCTGCCGCAGGGCGGACGCTCGCCCGAGGAACTGGCCGAAGCCACCCGCAAGGCGGACCAAATCATAGCCGACATCAAGCAGGAAATCAGGCGCTGCCACAACGCGAACTTAGTCTTCACGCCGAAATCGCTGTTCCTCACCAAGGCGGCCGGACGGAAATCTTTCCTTATCGGCATCGAGAACGGATATGCCATAGGGCGCGACCTGAGCAACATAGAGCGTTACCGCCGCGAGGGCGTGGTCTACATGACGCTCTGCCACAACGGCGACAACGACATCTGCGACTCGGCGGTGCGGTCGGCCCGCGAGCACGGCGGACTGAGCGACTTCGGGCGCCAGGTGGTGGCCGAGATGAACCGCACGGGCGTGATGATCGACCTGTCGCACGCTTCGGAAGACACCTTCTACGACGTGCTTTCGCTCAGCAGCCAGCCGGTCATCTGTTCCCACTCGTCGTCGCGCGCGCTCTGCAATCATCCGCGCAACCTCACCGACGACCAGTTGCGCGCACTGGCGGCTGCGGAAGGCGTGGCGCAGTGTACGTTCTACAAAGGTTTCCTGCGCACGGACGGACAAGCCACCATCGACGACGCGGTGAGCCACATCATGCACTTCATCGACGTGGCCGGCATCGACCACGTGGGCATCGGTTCCGACTTCGACGGCGATGGCGGTGTGCCGGGACTGGCATCGGCCTCCGACTACCTGCTGCTGACGCGGCGTCTCATGGCCGAAGGACTCACCGTGAAGCAGCTGCGCAAACTGTGGGGCGGCAATTTCACGCGGGTCATGAGCCAAGTGCAGTACAACGGCTACATCAAGTTCTGACAAAGCCTTTTCCGAACAACAAGACACGACATCACATGAAACGCATCATTCCATTTGCAACCCTTATCGGATTCTCGCTTTGCCTGTCCGTCGTGACGGGCTGCGGGAAGACGGCGAAACCTGCCGGCGAGGCGCCGGCCGAGAGCGTAGAGCTGACGCCCGTGACCTTCAGTGCCGATTCGGCCATGGCCTATCTGCGGGCGCAGTGCGACTTCGGGCCGCGTGTGCCCGACAGCGAGGCGCACCGCCGTTGCGGGGACTACATCGCCGCAAAATTCCGCGCCTTCGGGCTTGACGTGAAGGAACAGCGCACCACCGTGACGGGGTGGGACGGCGCGCGGCTGGGCTGCCGCAACATCATAGCCTCCTACCGCCCCGAAGCGGAAGAGCGCATAGTCATCGCCGCCCATTGGGACAGCCGTCCGTGGGCCGATGCCGACCCCGACAGTGCCAATCACCGTAAACCCGTGCCCGCGGCCAACGACGGCGCGAGCGGTGTGGCCGTCATGCTCGAGACGGCACGCCGGCTGGCCGAACTGAAGCCCGCCGTCGGCGTGGACTTTGTCTGCTTCGACGTGGAGGACCGTGGCGCACCCTACTGGGGTGAGGCGCCTGCCGACGGCAGTGACTGGTGTCTCGGTTCGCAGCATTGGGCCCGCGAGGCCGCAGCCGCAGGTTACAAGGCCCGTTACGGCATCCTGCTCGACATGGTGGGCGGCCGCGATGCCCGCTTCTGCTACGAAGGATACTCCATGCGCCACGCCGAGGCCGTCATGCGCCGGCTGTGGGATACGGCAGCCGCCGTCGGCGGTGACGGTGTTTTCCTGAAACAGGACGGCAGCTGGGCCACCGACGACCATGTCCCGATGAACCAGGTGGCGGGCATTCCCACCGTAGACATCATCCCCTACGTGGCCGGTGACGGCAGCGCGTTCGGCAGTACGTGGCATACGGTTTCGGACACGCCCGAAAACATCTCGCCCGAGACGTTGCGCATCGTCGGACAGACGTTGCTGCAGATGATTTCGGAAGAAATGTGACGTTTCCTTTTTCAAAAAAATACAATAACCCATGCGGCGCGACACGTCGCCGCGACCGGAAAACACGGCCCGCACACCCGTGAGGCGACGGGCCGGCAACACGAAAACAACATGACCATCAACGAACAACAAGACGAGATTATAGAAGAATTTACCCAGCTCGACGACTGGATGGACCGCTACCAGCTGCTCATAGACCTGGGCGAGGAAACCGCACCCCTGCCCGACGGCGACAAGACCGAGCAGAACCTGATAGACGGATGCCAGAGCCGCGTGTGGCTCGTGTGCGAGGAGCGCGACGGCCGCCTGCTGTTCCGTGCCGAGAGCGACGCCCTCATCGTCAAGGGCCTTGTGGCCCTGCTGCTGCAGGTGGTGAGCGACCGCACGCCTCAGGAAATTCTCGACGCGGAGCTGTATTTCATCGACAGCATAGGACTTACGGAGCACTTGTCGCCGACGCGCTCGAACGGCCTGCTGGCCATGATCAAGCAGGTGCGCATGTATGCACTGGCCTACCGCACCAAAATGGAGGCGGAAGGCAGATAATCCCCGCCATACTGCTGCCGTTTTTCCGGGCCTGCGGAGCAAGGAAAAACTACATGGCTTGTAGAAAAAACTACATGGCACATAGGAGAAACTACATGGCTTGTAGTTCGAACTACAAGCCATGTAAGAAACGGTAGGTCTAATGTATTGAAAACTAAGCCCCTTCCGGACCTTTCCGGAAGGGGCTTCTGTGTTGCATGTCCGCCGTGTGGTGTCCGCCGGATGTCCGTTCGCGTTTTCCGGTTGTCCTTACAGGTGTGAGCCGCCGCCGGACCATGGCGTGTCGCCCCATTCGCCGTCCTTCCTGTTGGCCTGTGGTTCGGCGTCGGTGCCGGTGTCGTTGATGGGATACCGGTTCCCGCCCGATGTGGCCATCATCCGCTCCATGCGGAGTTCGAGCGCCCGCGTGGCGGGTCTGTCGTATTGCTTCATGTCTGTATGGTTGTTGCTGTTTTGCTTATTTCACAATCACCTTGCGGCCATCCACGATGTAGAAGCCTGCGGGAAGCCCATCGACCGTGTCGCCCACGCGGACGCCGCCGATGGTGTATATCCCCTTGCCGGCGGTGCGGGGAACGTCTGTTCCGGCTCCGCCGATGCCGGTGGCTTCGCCTTCTCTCAGCACGAAGCCGCGGATGGCGTTAGTCGCTTCCACGGAAAGATAACCCCTGCCGTAGATGCCCTCGACGGCCGACCCGTCACCGTCTGTGCCCTGGAAGTAGAATCCCGGCCCGTATTCGGCGTCGTTGGCGAAGATGTAGGATTTTGTTCCGGCCTCGGCCGCGATGCGGTCGTAAGTAAGCGCGGGCAGCAGCCGGTTTCCGGCGGCCGCATCTCCCTCCTTATCGGTCAGCATGAGGCGGTATTCCGTCCCGGGCGTGCCCTTGAGCATCAGTGCCGTGCGGGCGGGAACGACGGCGCCGGCCGTGTAGCGGTAGGTCACCGTGGCTTCGTCTCCGTCCACCGTGACAGTGCCGCCTTTCAGCCCTTCGGGCATGACATAGCTCTGCAGCGCGGCAAAGGTTCCGATGCCGAGCGGACCGGGTATGAGAGGATAATAAGCACCGTCCGCCGGGTCGTGGAGAATATTCTCCGTGATGTGATAAGTAACCTCGTCCGTCCAGTCGCTTTCCCTGTTTTCGTCGCCGGCTGCGGGCATGGTTTTGGCCTTTATCCTGTATTCGCCCGGCGCGGGAAAGCGGTAGGAGGCAGCGTTTCCGGACACCGTCACTTCGTCACCGCCATTGACCGAATAGGCCACGTTGGTCCCTTCGGCCGAAACGATGTTGAGGCGCCGGCCGATGACGTAACTGCCGGCGGCGAGGTCGAGCGTGGGGGCGGCATGGGGGATGGTGAGCGTGAGCACGGCATAATCGTCCGAGCGGTGGGCGGGCCGGACATGGAACGTGGCCCGTCCCGGCCGCAAGGCCTTGACTTCGAGATGGAGTTTGCCCGGTTCGACGGCCGACACCTTCACCTCGGCCATTGCCGCGGAGGCTTCGTCGGCCGGGGTGACGGCAAATGCCGGATTGACGGCCTCGTGGGCCGGACTGACTGACAGGCTGACCGTCGCGGACGAGGCCGGGATAACCGTTTCCTTCGACTCGATGGCCTCGACAAGCGCGTAGACCGGGTTATATGAATCGAGCAGGGGCTTGTAGTCGTCATAGGCTGCGGCGGGTACGTAAAATTCCGTGGAGGCGCTCAGTCCGGGAGCAATGTGATTGCGCAACGAGAACGGAGGCCGGTCGGACCTGAGAATAATCTGCCGCAGGGACGGACAGGCCGTGAATGCGTTGGCGCCTATCTTCGCGATGCCGGAAGGCAGGTCGATGACCGACAGGTTTCTGTCCATCATGAACGCCTCGGGCTCGATGGCGGTCACGGGAATGTCGGTGCCGCCGACATTGACCCGTGCCGGAATGACGACTTCCTCAAGGTCGCGTCTTCCGTCCGTCAGGGTGGCCGAAGCGCCGCCGCCGTCAGCAGGATAGTAGCCGATGTCATCGACAGACGTTCCTATGCGCATGGGCCATCGTTGCGAAATCTGATTGTATCCTTTGCGGTAGCAGACTTCATATGTACCGAAGGGGACATCGACCTTGACGGGGTCAAGAGGGAAAAGGGACTGCATGGGTTCGATGGTTCCTTCGAAACAAAGCAGCGTATGGAGGGCCGATGTGCCCGCCGGACTGTAGAAAGCGAGGCGGAGCGTCATGTTGCGATGCGTCTGCTGCGTGTATATCAGCGGCGTGTGCGGCCAAGTTGCTCCGCTGAGAAGCATTTGCGGAACGGAGGCGCAGTTGGTCACCTCGATGCCCTCTTCCGGCTCCCATTTCGAGAACGGCGTTCCTTTTTTAATCTCGATACTGAATTCTCCGTCGGAGAGCGGATTGCCGTCGCCGTCGGTAAAGCGCAGGGAATATGTATCTGCCGGAATAAGCCGGTTCTCAGTGTCGAATACGGGTACCGGACAATAGACTATGGTGTTGTTTCCGGCGGCTGTCGTGACACTCTGCGACGTGGACGAGGCGATTTCCGCGCCGTTCCCGTCGAGGAGCGAGAGGCGGAAGGCGCCTTTGTAGTCCAGGTTGCCGTTATTGACGACATAGAAGCCCACGGAGCCCGAAAAACCTTCGCGCAAGTCGTAACCGGGCACGATGCCGGCGATGCGGACATCGGTCTTGTCCGATGCTGCCGGATTGTTGCTCGTAATGTATTCCTTGTCGTCGGTTACGGTGAGCCGGACGAAGTGCGGACGACCGTGGAGCGCATCCGTAATGGTATATTCCCCGCCGTCGGGCCGGAAGGCCGGATATATGCGGTAGCTGCCCGGTGCCAGCGGATGTTGTGAGAAGTCATAGCTGAAGGCATCGTGACGGAGCGCACTGGAGCCTGTGATGTTCTGGCCCTGCCAGAATGTGGCCGTAGCCACGTTGTTGCCCGCTTCATCCACTATGACGGCGCCGATGCTGACATTGAAAAGATTGTTTCCGTTGCTCTTGTAATACACGGCATACACGCCGTCGGAAACCATGCTTATGGACCCGTTCATCTCTCCGTAGACCACGCCCGGATCTGTGCCGGGCGGAACGGCGCAGACCATGTCCTGTGACAGACTGTAGCCTCCTCCGCTGCCGCCTGTGCCTACCTGTGACGGATTGAGTGCCGTAAGGCGGAAATAACCGTCGGACGTTCCGCCCCATCCCCAGTTTACGTGGAACATGCCGGCCGGCCGGTAGCCGTCTATCACAAATGCGTGGCCCGATGTCTCACTTGCGCCGCTGTAATAGACGGGCCGCCCGATTTGTAACTGGCGGTACAGCATGTTTTCCCATTGTGCCTGACTGAAGTCTTCGTTTTCGTAGATTTTCGTGTACCTCTCGTCAAAACCGAAATGCTCGATAAGCGCCCGGGCCACGTTTGAACTTTGGGCTCCGCTCTCGGACACGCCGTAGTTCATGCCGACGCCCAGTCCGCAGGCCAGCATCAGGCGTCCCACTCCGTCGATTGATTCCTGGGACGCGGCGGACGGATAACGGTCGAACATATTGTCGAAGTCGAAAGTGGCGTTCGCATAGTCGAACTCCACTCTTCCGCCGGAGGAATTGACGCTTCCGGTATAGCGGTGGCCTTTTCCGTCGTAATAGCCTATGGCGCGGACCACCTGAGCCATGGCTGTGGCTACGCATCCCGTGACGCAGGTGCGTCCGTCAATGACCGGGCAATAAATGTTATAGGGATAGGTCTGGTTCCATTGCGTGGTCATCAGCGGAGGTATCTCGTCCCACCGGTTATAATAGTCCGCCAGTCCGGCATCCGGTTCTTCGGAGGTAGAGAATGAGCGGATTTGCGCATCGTATGCCGAGAGCATCGATTGTGCCGCAGGCGCCAGATTGTCCATGACGAATGTGCCGGCATCTACGTCGGCCAGAACGGGATATATCTCGTCGTCGCCTGAAACTATGATATAGCCGCCGGTGCTTCGGTTGAAGACATGATAGGAACCTGCGGGTGTCGAATAGGCCAGGCTGTATGTAGCCCGGACGGACGGGCTGCGCCGCATGTCGGTCGCCGATTGTCCGGACCGCAGGGCGCGGTCGAGTGCCGCCCGGGCAGGGATATTCCGCCCGGACACATGGATGGTCGCTGTCAGCATGATGACCGACAACAGTAAGATAGGATTGCGCATGGGGATGTCGTGTGAAGATGGAAGGATAATAATACAGCCGGTTGTCATGACAGGCAACCGGCTGTATGGTTGTAGGACGGATGTGTCCGGCCTTATTTCAGGTTCGGGTTGATGTCGCCCCACTTGCTGATTTCGGGCACGATGTTGAGCGTAACGAGCTCATCGCGCATCTTGCACAGGTGGGCGTAGCTGGCATCGAGCTTCTTCATTTCGTCTTCCGTGCCGACAGGCATCGTGTAGTGGCTTCCCGTGGCGTCGAGCGTCGTGGGCATGGCCATCATGATGTGGCTGTATTTCTCGTTGTTCACGAAAGTTCCTACGGGGAAGCGGAAAGCCTCGCCGCCCATGGCGCTGCGAATCATTTCCACGCTTAGGTAAGCCGGGCTCTGGAAGGAACTGCGACGGCGCAGCTCGATAATCTTGGCGCCGCCCTGGGTCACGTCTTTCTTCATCTGCTCCCATTCGGCTTCAGGGAACTCATCGGTGCCGATAATGTCGTTCAAGGCGCGTCCGGCTACCTTTACGGCGCTGCCGAATACGGCCATCTGCTCACCGTGTCCGCCGTAGGTGGCGCAGCCCGTGATGTCGCTCTGCATCACGCCGAACTTCTTGGCGAGCGCGCTCTGCAAACGAGTGGTGTCGAGGGCGGCCAGCGTGGTTACCTGCGAGGGTTTCAGACCGGAATAGAGCAAAGTCACGAGTCCCGTGAGGTCGGCGGGGTTGAAGATGATGACCACGTGCTTCACGTCGGGGCAATAAGTCTTGATGTCCTTTCCGAGCTGTTCGGCAATCTCGCAATTTCCCTTCAGCAGGTCTTCGCGCGTCATTCCCTCCTTGCGGGGCGCTCCTCCCGAGGAGATGATGTATTTGGCATCCTTGAAAGCCTCGGCTACGTCGGTGGTAGCGGTGATGTTCACGTTTCCGAAACCGCTTTGGCGCATTTCCTCGGCCACGCCTTCGGGCGAGAACACGTCGTAGAGGCAGATGTTGGAGGTCAGGCCCATCATGAGGGCGCTCTGAACCATGTTGGAACCGATCATGCCGGCTGCGCCGACGATGACAAGCTTGTCGTTAGTTAAAAAAGCCATAGTAGTATGTATTTATAGTGTTTTGTTGTTTCGTTTGTCCCCTTGCCTGTCTGCCGGGGCAGCGCATCGGGGCAGCTAACATCCGCAAAATTACGAAAATCCGCCGTGCGGGGGATGCACGGCGGACGTTTTTTCTCTTAAATAAGCTAAAACTTGCGGCGAGGCCTGTCTTTCCGGCGGCTGCCGGGCATGTGTGCGGTCGTGTCAGAGGTCGTCGAGCATGATGAACGAGGCCCAGTAATAGGGGTCGTCGAATCCTTTCGCGCGGACCTGTTGCAGGGCGTGGCGGAAGGCGTCGTATTTGCTCCGGCCCTCCATCAGTGCGGCGTAGAAGCTGTTCATCATGGTCATGGTGGCGGCATCGTTCACGCTCCACAGGCTCATGAGCAGCGTGGCGGCACCTGCTTTCTTGAAGCCGCGTTGCAGGCCGAAGACACCGTCGTCGCGCACTTCGCCCACACCGGTCTGGCAGGCCGAAAGCACCACAAGGTCGGCGCCTTGCAGGTTGAGCAGCGAGATTTCGCGTGCGGTGAGCACGCCGTTCTCTATGCCCGCCGGCAGTTGCCCGCCGCGCAGGGTGTAGTTGGCCCCGGCAAGCAGCAGCCCGGAGTGGCTGAGGGGACTGCCGCCGGCATCTTCGCGCAACAGGAACCCGGCATTGCTGGCCGCCACCTGTTCTTCGGTGAAGTAGAAGCCGTGTGTGGCGATGTGGATGAGGTTCTGGTGCCGTCCGTCAAGGGCCTTGAAGGCTTCTTCCGTGCCTTCCTCGTTCATGAAGAGGTTGGTAGGGATGTCTGCCTGCATGAGTTGTTCGCCGATGAACTCGGCTTCGTATCGCGTGCCCGGCAGGTAATTGACGCTACCCCGCGAGGCCAGCGAGTCTATCGTCAGCTCGTCGGCCAGCATGGCGCGTTCGGCGTAGAGGTCGGTGGCTTCCTCGAAGATGTATTCCTTGAACCGCTCGTGCACCTCCTGCAGTTCGTTGAGCGCCATGTCGTAGTTGAGTCCTCCGAAGACGGTGGCCGATTGTATTTTCTGCTTTCCGGCTTTTCGTTCGGCGATGAGGCGCGTGGACGAGAGGCGGTGCAGTTCGTACCGGTCGGACATGGTGGTGACGGAGTCTATGGCCAGATATTCCGCGCCGAGCTGGTAGAGCATTCCCGAGGGGGCAAACCACACGGTCCGTACGTCTTCCATCTCGGGAAGCAGTCCTCCCCAGACGAGTTGCCCCAGCCGTGGGTCGCGATAGACACGGCTGATGCCCTCCCGCGTACGTGCGGTTTCATAATAGTCTTTTCCGTCATAGTCCAGCTCTTTCAGGTCGCGCTGGCTGAAGAGCACCTTGATGCGGGGTGCGGTCCAGCCGTTTCGCAGATAGAGTGCGGCGTAAGTCCTGCCTTGCCCTTTGACGTCGAGGTCCATGAATTCGATGGCCATCTCGTCTTTTCCGAGCGCGGCGGCCACGGTCCGGAAATCGCCGTCGAAGGCTGACATGAAGTTTCCGTATTCCTTGCATTCCTTGACCAGTTGTTTTTCGAGCTGTGCGGCTTCCCGCTGCGCGTCGGCCAGCCGTTCCGCACGCTCTTCGGGCGATAGCTGGTAGCAGGCGTCGATGTCGCGGTGCAGCAGTTCCAGCCGGTCGTATTTTCCCAGCAGTACGGAGTCGCCGGATTGCTCAAGGAAGTTGCGGAAGTTGATTTCCGAATTGAGCAGCAGACCCTTTGTGAAAAGTTGTGCGTCATAGGCGTCGGCGATGATGCCGGGGTCTTTGCGGTACAGGTAGGCAAAGGTGGGCAAAGCCTTGTGCACGTAGCTCTTCATGTTATAGAACGTTTCTCGTTCGGCCGATGTCTTGTACGAGAAGTTGTCGCGTATGATGCGTGTCTGCAGTCTCAGCGCCTTGCGGTAGTAGTCTGTGGTCTGTTCCGCCTGTCCCAGGTTGTTGTAGTAGTTGGCCAGGTTGTAGTACATGGGCACATTGTCGGGATGGTCCTCGCCCAACGCGCGCAATTGTATCTCTTTGGCCCTTTCGCTCAGGGCGACGGCCTTTTGTGTCTCGCCGGCCGAGAAGTCGTAGAGGGCGAGGTTGGAGAGCATCTTTGCATAGACGGAGTTCACGGTGTCGCCGAGGCTCTCGTAGAGCGATACGCCCTGTTGGCAGTAGATGTGCGCCGAGTCGAACCGTGACCCATAGAAGTGGGCCATGGCGACGCTTCCGAACAGGTCGGCCCGCAGCTGGCGCGTGTCGGTGCGGCAGTTTTCGAGCATCCTCACGGCGTTCATGCCCGAATCCACGGCCGCCTGGTAATTGCCTAAGCGGATGTACAGTTCCGAGAGTTTGTTGAGCGTCAGCGCCATGCCTTCCACGTCGTTGTTCTTCCTGAATATGTCGATGGCCGAGGCTTCTATTTTCGCCGCTTGCGTGTAGTTGCCTGTCGCGGCGATGACGTCGGCCTGTTTGGACAGCGCATAGGCGTATTTGGGACTGGCGTTGTTTCCGCTTTCCAGCCGTCCGGTGAGCGCCTGTGCGTATTCCTCGGCCTTTTCGGTGTTTCCGGTGCTGTTGTGTGCCGTCGAGAGTTCGCTCAGGCAGCGCACGTAGTCGGGATGGTCCTCGCCTACGATTTGCCGGAGCAGGGGCAGGGCTTCCTCATAGAGGGCAATGCCTTTCGGGTAGCGTTCCATGTGGGTGCAGAGCGCGGCGTAGTTCACCAAGAATTTGGCAAACGGCAGATTGCCGGTCAGGTTGTTTTCGCGGAATGCCTTGTCGGCCTCCTCGGCGTATTGCAGTGCCGCGGGATAAGCCCGCATCTGTGCCAGCCGTGCCGAGTTGTTGGCCAGCATGGCGGCATAGTCGGCCGTTTGCCGGCCATAGGCTTTCTTTCCCTCCTTCAGGGCCTGTTTGCTCAGCGCGTCGGCTTTCTTGAAGTTGTCGCTCATCACGTAGTAAGCCACCAGGTTGTTCAGCGCGTTGGCATAGTCGCGCGTTCCGCTCTTGATGTTCTTCAGCGAACGTTCTCCCATCTCCACGGCCTTCTTGTAGTCGCCGGGATTGCCGCGCGAGGAGAGGAATACGGCCATGTTGCTCATGGCTATCGCGTATTGCGGGTCTTTCTGGCTTACGTTCTTCTCGAAGATGTCCAGGGCTTCGGCACACAGTCCGATGGCTTTGTCGTAGTCTCCGCCGCCGGCATGGTAGACGGCCTCCTCGTTGAGCGCGTTGGCCAGGTGGCGTACTTCGCTGTCGGGGGCTTTCCGGCGCAAGGCGACGACTTCGGCCGCCATCCGCAAGGCTTCCGCGCGGTCGTTGGCCGCGGCGGCCTCGCGTGCGCAGTAGGAGAGCATCTTGGAGTAACGGAATGTCGTTTTCTGTTCGCCGCACGTGGTGGTGTATCGCCGGGCAAGGGCGAACGCCTCGGGCCATCGTTGGCGTGACGCGGCCTTTTCCGCGGCGTTGTAGATGGAGTCCAGTTGTTCCGTCTGGGCGGTTGCGTTCCACGCCGTCAGCAGAAAGAGCAGGCAGGTGAGGATTTGTTTCATCGGTCTATAAGTCAGGATTTGTTTTTACCCCAAAGGACACTGTTTCCCGAGTGTCCTTTGGGGGTAGGTTTGTGAAAAGAGCGTGGAAAAGGCTTTCCGGCTGTCGCTGTGCGGTGTTATTTTCCGGTGCCGCATTTCACCGAGTCCATGACCTGCTCGGCGGCGGCGCTGTCCGTGGCGATGAGCAGCGAGTCGGCGTCGCGGTACGCGCTTGCCGTGCGCTGCATGTATGCCGTCTCGGTCATGATGGAGCCTTTGCCCTTGAGCTGCGCCAGCAGGTACTTCAGATACTGGTTGGACAGGTTCTTGACGCTGGCCTTGTCTTCGGTAAGCAGCGTTTTCACCTTGCCGGTGCACGGCCGGTTGATGGTATACAGTTTTTTGCCCGTCTTGTCCAGCAGCATAATCATGCCGGACTGGGGAACGCTCACGATTTGCTCGTCCGTAATCTTGTCGCGCAACTTTATGGGCGACTTGCTGCGGCCCCGGATGAGTTTCACCTCTCCGCGGACGGAATAAACGTCGTAGTCCTGCGCGGCACTGTCGATGGCCGATGCAGTGAGGAACAGCAGCATCAGCATCAGTGTCTTGCTTAGAATGGTCTTGGTGATTCGTAACATGGTCTTATGGTTTTGTTGATTCGTTCTTGTTTGTTCTGCCGGGCATTCCGGTGTGTCATCGTCGCTTTTTGCAGTGGTGTGCCGGGCATTCCGGACGGGCTTGTACGGGGGCGGGAAGCCTTGTCCGCCAGCCCTTGTTTCTTAGATGCCATGTAGTATTTCTTACATGCCTTGTAGTTTTTCCTACATGCCATGTAGTTCGTCGTAGATGCCATGTAGGAAACGCTCTCTGCGTCAGATAGTTCCGAAACCGCCTTTTCGGGGCGTCCGGGTCAGTTGGTTCCGTCCGTGTCCGCCGTGTCGTTGCCCGTTTCCGGGACCGGCTCGTTGGCCGGTGTGCCTTTCGCGTCCCGGTATATGGAGTTGCGGAAGAATCCGTCGGGGTTGTTCGTCAAGTTGTTCTTCACGATGGCGCCGTAGATGGCCCTGCCTTCGGCTACAAGTATGACGGGCATCAGCACAATGCCCATCGGTACGTACAGGTTGTAGCGTGCGTACGAGATAAAACTCAGCCACGTGAGCAGACCCAGCCATCCGAACGTGAAGAAACGCATGAAGAGGTTGGAATTGCTCAGGAACATTCCGAACAGGCTCTTGCGACGGCGTATGAAGCGCAGCACGTGGAACTGCAGGTACGCGGTCAGCCAGCATACGATGATGGCCAGTGCGATTTGCCAGCCTTCCGAGGCGATGTAGATGTTGTGCTGTTCGAGCAGGCTCTGTATGGAGTAGGCCTGGACCTTCATTCCGGGCATTTTTCCCAGGGGCGTGAAGTGCATGTCTTGCTCTTCGGTGATGGTTCCGATAAGGACTATGCGGCCCTTGATGAGTTCCGGCCGGGCCATCACCGAGTCTGCATCGACGATGGGGAAGTCTATGTGGCGGTAGTTGATGAGGCGGTCGGCCCTTTTGTCGGGAGGAATGCTCCCGTCATTGTACAACACGGCGCATTGTGCGGCCAGCGACAGCACGGGCTTCCCGTCGAGGTTGCGCTCCACGGTGAGTTTACGCAGGCACTGCGAGGTTATGTCGCCGTCCACGTTGGAATAGCCTTCCATGATGGGGATGTCGCGTGTGAAGTAGGAGCGTACGCGGCCGTGGAACGACTTGTCGGCCTGTTTCCAGTCCGTCAGCTTCTGTGCGATGACGGTCTCCTGTGCGCCGATGATGGCGTCCTCGAGCATCATGTTGCCTTGTGCGTCGTCCTTTTCGCCTTCAAAGATGATGTCGATGCCGATGACGGCCGGTTCGCAGGCGTTTACCTGTTCGATGACCTTTGCTATGTCGCCGCGCTGGTGGAGTCTGGAGATGTCCACTAAGGTTATCATCTCGCTGGTCTCGGGTTTGTCGTCGCCCGACCAGGCCATCTGGTAGTAGATGTCCGACAGGGCAAATTCCTTCACGGCCCTCGCCACGGGATTGAGGAACTTGATGTTGAGTCCTGCGAAGGCAAGGAGTCCTACGATGATTGCCGTGATGAGGCAGACGCAACTGTGTTCGAGAAAATGGTGCAGGAGTTTTTTCATGATGTGTCCTGTCTGTGGGTGTGACGCTTGACGTCTCTGCTTGTCGTGGATAAAGGTGTTCCGGACGTGCCGTCCGGCAGTGTTTCCCGTCAGGGTGCGTGGAGTTTAAGCCCTTTTCCGGTGTGTGTCATGTCCTTTCGGACCGTAAAAAGCGGGATGCCGTCCGGACGAATCCGCAGGCGTATCGGCGCGGCCTTGTTTCCGGCACGTGTGTCATACGCTTGCGGGTCCGTCCGAACGGCTCCGGTTCTTCTTACTGCTCTTCGGCGACGCCTATCGTCACGCGGTTCTTGTCGTTGTCGCTGAACGGCTGTACGGTGTCGCCCTTATAGTCGGTCGAGATGCGGTCTGCCGCGATGCCGTACTTGTCGGTGAGTGTTTTCGCTACTATGGAGGTTCTCTTTTCGGAGAAAGAGCGGTTGATAGTGGCGTTACCCGTACCGGCATCTGCATATCCCGTCAGGTGTACCTTGGCCGTCGGGTGGTTCTTCAGCCACTGTGCGAAGGCGGCCAGCTTGCTGGCTTCGGAAGCCTTGATTTCAGAGCTGCTGATGTCGAAGAAAATCTCCACCTTCGTGGACTCGGGCTGTTTCACTACGGGCTTGGGCTGCGGTTTGGGCTCTTCCACAACCTTCGGAGTCTCGGTTACGGCCATGTTGGCGTTGCGTGAGGCGTCGTAGTCCTGTTGTGCCAGCGCCGAAGCCGAGGTCGATACCGGACGTTTGCGGAATCCGAACTTGTAGGTCAGGCCCACCAGTGCGTTGGCCTGCCAGTCGCCGTGTCCGTTCTGCTTCGAGTTGAAACGGTCGTGCAGGTTGTTGGCAGTGACTTCGAGGTTCACGCCGAGGTGTTTGCTGATGTTTACCTCGAACTGCATACCTACGCGGAAGTTGTGCACGAGCCGGTCGTCGTCCCAGGCCATCGACTCGGAAGCCACGCCCATGTTGGTCAGTTCTTTCAGGTCGTCGTTGTCCCAGGCATAGCTCAGACCGACGCCGCCGATAAGGATAGCGTTGAACCAATGTGCTTTCTTGGGATAGAAGATGTTCGAAAGGTTGATCATCAGGTCGAGGTCGGAAGTCACATACTTGTAGTCGTAAGTCTTCGTAGCCTTGTCCACCTTGAATCCTCCCTTGTTCTGCCATCCGCTCACGTTGAGGCGTGCGCCTACGGTCGGGGTGAAGAAACGTCCCACGGAGACGGCACCGACCGGTGTGACGAGTTTGTCGGCGGGACAGTTGGTGAAGGTCACCTGTCCGCCACCCTGCACTCCGATGAAGTTATATGGATAGGGCAGATAGTCTTTTCCGTTCTCTTGTGCCGTGGCGGGCGAAAAGGCGAATGCGCTTGCGAGCATTCCTGCAAATAAGATTTTTAGCGATTTCATGTTCCTATATATTTATATATGGTATGTGTTCGTTGTTATCGGCGATGTATGGGTGTCGGTGCCGGATGTTTATTTGGCTATGCTGATGACTACGCGGTTCTTGTCGTTTTCGGCAAACGGTTGCTCGGTGTCGCCCTTGGCCTTGACGACGATGCGCGATGCCGGGATGCCGAATTTCTTTTTCAGCGTGTCGGCCACTTTGTCTGCGCGGCGCTTGGACACCGCCTTGTTGATTTCGGGCGTACCCGTCCCCGCGTCGGCATAGCCTGTCACGGTGACTTTCGCTTCGGGATGCTGTTTGAGCCATTGTGCGAGCTTTCCGAGCTGTGCTTCGTCGGCAGCCGAGAGGTCGGCCTTGCCTATGGTGAAGAAGATTTCGCTGCGTGTTTCCTTGGGTGTGGCGGCCTGTGCTGCTGCCTTCTCGGCTTCGGCTCTCCTGGCGGCTTCTTCGGCGCGTTTTGCAGCTTCGGCGGCAGCCTTGCGGCGGGCTTCGGCTTCGGCGTCAGGCTTGTTGGTGGTGGCGAGGCTTCCGCCGCGTCCGCCGTTGTAGTCTTGTGACATCATCGAAGACGCTGTCTCGCTCTTGTTCTTCTTTTTACGGAACTTGTAGGTCAGGCCCACCATGGCCGAACCCTGCCAGTCGATTTTCCCGTTGCGCTTCATGTTGAAATTGTCGTCCAGTCCGGTGGCCAGTACCTCAAGGCTCAGACCGACGTTGTGCGACACGTCGTAGCTGAACTGCAGACCTCCGCGGAAGTTGAAGCTGCCTTCGCTGCCCGATTTGCGCAGAACTGCGGACTTGTCGTCGTATTTGGCCCAGTACAGGCCCGCTCCGGCGATGAGTGCCACGTTGAACTTGTGCGTGGTGCGCGGATAAATGGCGTTCGACAGGTTGATGAGCAGGTCGAGGTCTGCGGTTGCGTAGTTGTATCCGTAGGTCTTGTCCGTCGAATGCAGGCCGGTCTTGCCGCGCCAGCCGTTGAACGACAGGCGGGAACCCACGACGGGCGTGTAGTATTGTCCGATTTGTAAGCCCACCACGGGGGTAAGCAGTTTTCCGAAGTTATAATCCGTGAATGTGCCCTGCACACCGCCCTGTATGCCTACGAAGGGATAGATGCGGTCGTCGGTTTCGGTCGATTGCGCCGTGGCAGCGGTGATGCTGCCTGCCGCGAGGGCGGTCAAGAGAATAGTTCTCAGATTTTTCATGTCAGATGTTTTGATGATTATAGTCTGTTTCGGGGAGGGCCAAGCCCTTTTCCTGTGCCTTTATCTGTCTTCCGCGCGGGCGGACAAGGCAGTCGGGGGCACATTAATAATTTGCAAAGGTAAAAAAGTTATTATTAATTTAATGAAAAAGACATATTTTTTTGCTTTTTCCGCGGAAAAGAGTGCCGCGGATGCCGGATACGGAGGCCATAGACGGGCTTCGCACGTCCCGGCGGCGTGCAAAAATTGTTTTTTACCGGAAAAGTCAAAAGAAATCTTCTGCAAAGACATTCTGTATTAACAATATTTGTATCTTTGCGGGATAAGGGCGGCGCCGGATGCCGCTTGCGAATCATTATTTATATGGAAATGGGAAAGGACATCATCAGAAAACGGTTAAGAAGTCTGCGCCGCTGGATGGCGGAAGAGGGGTTTGACGCATTTGTCATACCGACTGCGGACCCGCATGACAGTGAATACATACCCGATTATTGGAAAGCGCGTGAGTGGCTGACGGGGTTCGACGGCTCGGCGGGCACGGCGGTGGTTACATCATCGGCGGCCGCGTTGTGGACCGATTCCCGCTATTTCCTGCAAGCCGCCGGGCAGCTCGAGGATACGACCTTCGAACTGATGCGCGACGGGCTGGCCGATACGCCCACGCCTGCCGAATGGCTGGCCAAGCACTCGGGACGTCATGCCCGCATAGGTTTTTACGGCGCGATGATGACGCAGCAGTTCTTTGAAGACTTGTTCGCCGGCCTGCCCGAGACCTGCGAGCCCGTATGCAGCGAGATAGACCCGTTTTATAACCTGTGGATTGACCGGCCGGAGATGCCTGCGACAGACATTGTGATACATCCGGAATCCGTGGCGGGCATGTCGGCGGCCGAAAAACTGCAGAAATTCCGGCAACTGACCGTAAACAAAAGCGGAACCCGCGCAGTCGTCCTGCTGAACGACTTATCCGAAATCGCATGGCTGCTCAACTTGCGCGCTTCCGACATCGAGTACAATCCGCTCTTCGTTTCCTATCTCATTGTCGGCGAGAAACGCGCCATTCTCCTTACGGACGAGAACCGCGTGACGCCCGAAGTGAAAGAGTACCTCACGAGACTGGGCGTCGGGACGGCGCGTTACAAGAACTGGCGGCACGAACTGGAAGACATTCTGCCCTCCGAGACCGTCTTGCTCCCGCGCAGCATGAACGTACGCGTCACCGACTACTGCCGGAGCCTGGGCTTGCGCACCGCGTTTATCGACTCACCCGTTCCCACCATGCGGGCCGTCAAGACTGAGGCCGAGCAGGCAGGATTTGCCCGTGCCATGGAGCGCGACGGTGTGGCCATGGTGAAATTCCTGCGCTGGTTGCAGGAGGCCGTATCCCGCGGCAACGAGACGGAACTGAGCATCGACCGGCAACTGACCGCCTTCCGCGCGGAACAATCCGGCTTCTGCGGGCTGAGTTTCGCCACCATAGCCGGTTACGGGCCGCACGGAGCCATCGTCCACTACGAGGCCGACGAGACATCGGTTGCACGCCTCGAACCGCACGGCCTGCTGCTGCTCGACTCGGGCGCGCACTATGTGGACGGTACGACCGACCTGACGCGCACCATTGCGCTGGGACCCGTCACCGAAGAGGAACGGCGTGTCTACACCCTCGTACTCAAGGGACACATCGCCCTGTCGCGCTGCCGCTTCCCCGAGGGTACGACGGGCATACAGCTCGACTTGGCCGCACGCTATGCCATGTGGCGCGAAGGTTATGACTTCGGCCACGGCACGGGCCACGGCGTAGGTTCGCGGCTCTGCGTGCACGAAGGTCCGCACCAGATACGCAAGAACCTGCGCGCCTGCACCACCGTGCCCCTGTGTGCCGGCATGACCGTCACCGACGAGCCGGGCGTGTACGTCACCGGCCGTTTCGGCGTGCGTATCGAGAACGTGCTCCTGGTCCGCCCCGCGACCGAAACCGATTTCGGGCGTTTCCTCGAATTCGAGCCGCTCACGCTCTGTCCCATCGACCTTTCGCCTGTCGATTTCTCCTTGCTCACGGCCGACGAACACCGTTGGCTCGACGACTACCACCGCGAGGTGCGCCGTCGCCTGCTGCCCCGTCTCGACGACCCTGCCGACCGCGAATGGCTCATGCAGGCCACGCGCGAGGTTTCCGAGTGAAAAGCCGCCGTGACAGGCATTCTGTGATGATAATAAAGGAGATTGTGTCATTCTTTTGCACAACCTCCTTTATTTATATATGTACTTTACAGAGTCGAAAAGGGAGAAAGGGGCATCCGGTTGAAATTACCCGAACAACTGTCATGCGGCCTTCCTCCACAAAAATAGTATGATTCCCGCTTTACGGGCGGCCGGGACCGCCTGCGGAGCTTATTCTGCCGTTTCGTTGTCCGACCAGAAACCGCCGTCCTTCTTCTGCGTCCACTGCGAATAGCCGCTGTCGGCCGTTTCGTCGTTGATGGTCATCGTTTGGCCGGTGTTACTGCCTGACAGCAGTCTTTCCGTCAGTAGTTCGACTGCGTGCGCTGCCGGTACGATATATGTCTTTTTCATGTTGTGTGTCTTGTTTTGTTTAAGATGAATGATTGTTTTTCGCAGGTCGCCGCCATCAGCGCACCATCACCTTCTGACCGTTCTTTACGTAGATGCCGCGGGCGGGATTCGTCACGCGGCGGCCGCTCAGGTCGTAGCAGACGTTGCTTTCAGCCTTTCCGGTGTTTACGTTCTCTATGCCGGTCGCCTCGTTTCCGAAGGCAAAGTGCAACGCGCTGACGTTGGTGCCGGTGCCGGCATTGAGGTAGGCCTTGTTACCCAGCAGTGTGGTGGTGTTGGGGTGGTAGAAACCTACGCCTTGCGCACCGTTCGACAGCACGTAGTAGTCGTTTGCGTTGTCGATGGTCTTGTCCTGCAAAGTTCCGCCCAGTTCGCTCGTGGCCGCTTCGGTAGCGTCGTAAGCCACAGTCAGCGTCACCGTTTCGCCGGTGCCTTTGATGATGAAACCCTGCTCGGCAGCTACGCCGTTGGCGGCTTCGGTCAGCCTCAGCACGGAAGTGTCATGGGCATCGCGTGTGGCGGTGTAGAGCGTGGCATCCCCGGTTTCGGCTTTCACGGCAAAGGGCAGGTAACCCGTAGCCCAGTAGTCCGTGCCGTCGGAGTTTGCGGTAAGTTCAACGTTTTCTACACGATATAGCCTCCAGGCCGAGGGAGAGTTTCTGCCACCGTCCCATCCGGAGAGTTTGTATCCCTCGCTGATACTGTTTTCGCAGTACAGGCTCTGATTGGCATCGGAACTGCCATGCCTGTGTATCTTGTACTGTCCGTTGCCATAGTGGATAAGTTCAACGATACCGCTGCCCGATTCATCTGTAAAGGCTGCCCGGTAGTTTCCCCAGGTGAGAGGATCGATGAACTTGCCGGTATTGATGTTTTTGAGGCGGTAGGCGTTGTCGTCGCCCGTAGGAACGAACTGCCACATCTGGTTCACGTCGTTTACATCCATTACATCTGTAACCGGAGTGTCCTGTTCCGAAACAATGCCATGGCTCAAGGCGTTATGGCTCTGGTCTCCGGCCGAATTGGTCTTGGGGACCGTGCAGACGATGCGGTAGAAATTGTTGGCGTCAAAGGTGGTAACCCCTTCCGCGTAGCACTTGATAAGATTGTCCAGCGTTTTGTCAGCCTTGAAAGCCTCGATGTTTTCCTTGGTAGGGCCGCCCACGTATTCGTAATAGGGCTCTGCTTTTTTCGCAAACTCGTTCAGGACGGTCGTCAGCTGGTCTTCGGGGAGCGAATAGAAGATGAAGCGGGCGCAGGTGAGGCTGGTGGTGGCGTTTTCATCCCAATAGGAGTAGTTCGGGTCAATGCTTGTGTCCCAGTTGGTATGTGCATAATTGTGCTCACCGCGGTTTCCGGTAGCCGGATAGTTGGTTTGGTACAGGTACCAGTCGCCATCCACTTCAGTATTGTCTTTTAGCGGACCCGTGACGGCTTCAAGGTTGAGGGTGGCCGTTTCTTTACCGTTCCAGTTCTGATTGACCTGTTGGCCGGCCGGTATATAGCGGAGCGAAGACAGGTTCCGCAGGGTGAAAGCATCTTTGCCTTCGTCCCATATCAATAGGTAGCAATACTTCAGGTCGTCGGCTGTTACACCGTTTGTGACGAAATCCTTCGTCCGGTCTACACGGAAAGGCCGGCTTTCGAAGTGGGCCTCGTTGTACATGTAGCCTTGTACGTATGTGCCATTGGCCATAGAGGAGGAATAGAGTAGGTAGATGCCGTTTTCCGGCAGGGTTGTTACGCGGGTCAGTCCGTCGGCCACGGCATTCGTAGCCCCGACAAACGCGAGCATTAATGACAAGAAAAGTGTAATTTTCTTCATGTTGGTTGTAATTTTATAAAGTTTTGGGTTTCTTTTCGTCCGTGACAGGTTCTTTTATCTGCGGTTTCCGTTGTCGCAGGGTAGCGGACAAAAATACTTTATTCACATTTAATAACGAAATCGGGGGGTAAAAAATGTTAAATCCGTATTTTTGAGATAAAAAAGGATACAAAAACGGCTTTTTCGGGTATCCGGCGGGGTGTTATTGCACATAAAACGCATACCGGAGAGCCTTTTCGACTCTCCGGTATGCGTTATGGATTTCGTGCGGCGGCGGTTTCCGGCCGTTTCCCGGCTTGTGTTTCCGCGGCCGCGGGAGGGGGTCAGACGATGCCCTGTGCCATCATGGCGCGGGCCACTTTCATGAAGCCGGCCACGTTGGCTCCGCGCACGTAGTTCACCGTGCCGTCGGGGCGTTTGCCGTACTTGACGCACTGAGCGTGTATGTCCTCCATGATGAGATGCAGGCGGTTGTCCACTTCTTCGGCGGTCCACGACAGGTGCTGCGCGTTCTGCGTCATTTCGAGGCCCGAAACCGACACGCCTCCGGCGTTGGCCGCCTTGCCCGGCGCGTAAAGGATGCCGGCCTCGAGGAACGCATCGACGGCCTCGGGGGTGGAGGGCATGTTCGCGCCTTCCGACACGGCCAGTACGCCGTTGGCGAGCAACTTGCGCGCGTCGTCGCCGTTGATTTCGTTCTGGGTGGCCGAAGGCATGGCTATGTCGCACTTCTCGCCCCAAGGTCTTTCGCCGGCCACGTACTTCACGCCCGGATATTGTTCGGCATATTCCTTGATGCGTCCGCGGTACAGGTTCTTCAGCTCCATGATGTAGTCGAGCTTCTCGCGGTCGATGCCGTCGGGGTCGTAGATGTAGCCGTCGGAGTCGGACATCGTGACGGGCACTGCGCCCAGTTCGATGAGTTTTTCGGCCGTATATTGCGCCACGTTACCCGAGCCGGAGATGCACACACGCTTGCCGCGGATGTCGATGCCGCGTGTCTTGAGCATTTCGAGCAGGAAATAGACGTTGCCGTATCCGGTTGCCTCGGGGCGGACGAGCGAACCGCCGAAGGCGAGTCCCTTGCCCGTGAGCGTACCCGTGTGTTCGCGCGCCAGTTTCTTGTACATGCCGAACATGTAGCCCACTTCGCGGCCGCCCACGCCGATGTCGCCGGCCGGAACGTCCGTGTCGGGGCCGATGTTGCGCCACAATTCGGTCATGAAGGCCTGGCAGAAGCGCATCACCTCGGCGTTCGACTTGCCGCGTGGCGAGAAGTCCGAACCACCCTTGGCGCCGCCCATCGGCAGTGTGGTGAGCGAGTTCTTGAAAGTCTGCTCGAAGGCCAGGAACTTGAGGATGCCCAGGTTTACGGAGCTGTGGAAACGGATGCCGCCCTTGTACGGACCGATGGCGTTGGAGTGTTGCACGCGGTAACCCATGTTGGTGCGCACGCGCCCCTTGTCGTCCACCCACGTCACGCGGAAGGAGAGGATACGCTCGGGGATGCACAGGCGTTCAATCAGGTTGGACGCCTCGAATTCGGGGTGTTGGTTGTACTCTTCCTCGATGGTCTCGAGCACTTCGCTGACGGCCTGGATGTATTCCGGCTCGCCGGGGAAGCGTTGCTTCAGGGTCTCGATGATTTCTTTGGCTTTCATATTGTGGTTGTTTAAGTTGTTCTTCTCGTCCGCCTTCCGGCGTTTCGTTTTGCGTGCAAAGATAGAATAAAAATTATAAATTGAAAACATTTTGATAGAAAAATATTGTTTTATGTATTAAAAAGTAATATTTTGAGCGGTTTATATTCCTTTTTCCTATTGTCTGATGCAAAGTTTCCCCGTTCTGTTCGCGGTTTCCGGGCGGGGACGGGCCGGCGGCCGCCGTGGATTTTAACCCAAAACGGCCATTAGACTTTTGTCCGTATTGTTCCTTTTTCCCAACCATATTTTTTCACGTACGGGCGCAGGCATAGCGGGCTATGTCAAGCACGGACGGGGAAAAAGATGACGGGAAAAAGGAGCAAGACGGCAAAA
>CAJMSQ010000023.1 GCA_905216095.1 uncultured bacterium
CCTATAATAAGGATAACTGACCCTTGTACTTCTTCGTCTCTGCTAAATTGTCTATGGAATTACTTCATTGAACGCTTTTTCATTCGCCGCAGGGGCTCTCCCCGTTAGCGAGTGCAAAAGTACTACAAATAACACATACAAACCAAACTTTATAACAACTTTTTTTCAAGAAAATTTAAGAGATATTCATAACACGATAAGGATAAGCTATTTACGCGAACAGATATTTTTGCGGAAGTTTCACGTTCTTTTCGCATAAAACCTACAAGCTGCGAAAAACGGAAATAAGCCGAAAGCACCACCCAACGGCAGCGCAGGCAAGCGACGAGAGGAACTAAACAGAGAAAGGAATAAAAAAAGGATGGTTGAAGCAAAAAGAAAAAAAAGGGGAAGGAAGGCGATGCAGACAAAATTACCCAAAAAGCTACATGCCATCCTCCCCCGGATGAACCGGTTCAAGATTCTTTAATATGTATTGGTGCGTCCGTCCTGTGCGGACAACGGACGCGGCCGAGGATTATTCTCCCTCTTCGGCGTTCGACCAGTCTTCGCTGTTCCATCCGCCTTTGCCGTTACTCAACATACCGTCGCCCTTCTTTGTATTGTCGTAGTCAAGGCTTGTGGCAATCATTCCTTCTACTGCTACGTCCATAACGGCGACGCCGGGAGTGATATACGTTTTCTTCATTTGTTTGTCGTTTTAGGTGTATTCCGCGCCGCCGGTGTCGTAAGACGCGCGGCGCGGAATACATATTTATATTTATTGTTATATCGGAATTATTTCACCAGTACTTTCTTACCCGATGCGGTCACATAGATGCCGTTTGCGGGATAGAGCACGCGGCGACCGTTGAGGTCGTAGAATATTTCTTCGCCCTCCGTGCCGGTAGTTACGCCGGAGATGCCGGTAGCGTCGCCGGGCGTCTGGAATGCGAAGCCGCGTACACCCTGTGCCGCCGTACCGTCAATATAGGCCTTGAAACCATAGAGCACATCGCCGGTATAAGTATAGAAACCGGTCGTTCCGTCTACCACCTGGAGCGTGCAGTGACCGTCAGCTTCGGCTGAGGACTGGGCAAGGAAGTTACCCGTGAGGCTCTGTCCTGCATCGGAGGATACTGCGTCGGACACTACTTTCAAGTAGATGCTATTGTCTTCGAAGCCATTCTTCTTCTCGAGAATGACGGGAACATTGGCGGGTATAAATTTACCACTGATTTCCGTGAGCACGACATAATTGCCTTCAATCTTACCTGTATAAGCCTTCACGCGTTCCGTTCTGCCATCAGCAGCAAAACGGCTGAGCGTAACAGGAGAGATAAGCGTTGCATAATCAACGTCTGCGCTGAAAGGAACGGGAAGCCATTCCACTTCCTCCGCATACCAGCGGTAACCTTCTCCGCCATCACTACTGCCACAATTCACTTGGTCATGCTGATTGAAAAGATAGCGGTCTTCACCGGAACCCTTCATAACTATATTGAGCTTACCGGGAGTAGCAGATTCCTTAAACTCGACCGCACCCACTTTTTCGGCGTTGGAAAGCAAGCACTTCCAAGCACCATTTTGATCATTTTTATGAAAATTACCCATACAGAGACCATTGCTGAAAGCCACCAAATGAGAACCGTCCACGTAGAACACCGTAGGAGTGGTATTCTTACCATTCTTTTCCATCGCCAATTTATTACCGCTCGGCGTCGAAGTCATGCGACGGTTACCGGTCTTGCTGTCCTTGAAGCGATAGAATTTACCGGCCTCAGGTGTATTGATTTCCAAATTAGCCACCAAACCGTTCAGTTTCGTCGTCATGGCCGAAATAGCATCAACATCTGTGGGATTAGCCAACAGTTCCTCAGCCTCGGCAAGAACCGTAGCCATATCCTCATCACCACTCCGCTGGTGGTAGTCACACACCTCCGCACTCACCGGTTTGGCCTTGGCGGCATTGACAGCAGTCTGGAGAGGGCCGACGGTGTTATAAAGAGATACAAGATTGGCAATCGTACTTGTCACGTCCTCATCAACAGTGACCGTACTCTCTGAGAAAATAAACGGAACACCTCCATCGCCTGCTGCATAATAGGTAATGACAGGGCCTATATAACTATTGCTGACGGAGATAGTCTGTCCACCGCCTATGATGTGTACTGCGGGATAAGTCATTGTCTCCATCGTAACAGCAACCGGCGTATTGGAGAAAATCCAAGTTGTTCCGTAAGGATAATCACCCCTACCATTAGGATTGGCGAACATCTTCTTACCTACGTTATAGAGATAATATTCGTCATTATTCGGATTCTTGTAAAATGCCCACAGATGGTTCACATTAGTAGCATCAAGACTAACCACTGCTTTTTGTTCAGAATCACCTATTGCCGGAACATTCTTTCCGGTCGTCCAGATATATTCAGCATTGCCATGGTTCGCATCTACATGTACAGATGCTTCGGGACGGTAGATAATAGCACCGCGATTATCCGTATTATCGATTACGAAATATTTGTCGGTCGGATAGGTAACCGTACCCGAGAGTTCTGTACCCAAAGCTTCACGCAATGCACTGGCTTTATCGGCCGTAGGTTCAGTCACAGCCTCAGCAGCAGTCACTGCATCCTTTAATGCCTGTAATTGTTCCTCAGAAGCATATCCGGGCACTCCTACTAACGCAGTATGTGCTGCCAGCACTGTTTTCGCTCCTTCGACAACCCCACTGAAAGCTGTGGCATCGTAAGCCACCTCCACCTTGTAAATCTGATACCAGTTATTACCTTTTGTCGTTAAAGGGTCACCTTCTCCATTCCAAGGTATGGGAGTTCCGCCTGCATTCATGTCAAGATACTTATTATCGGTCGAATTCTTAAATGTCCACGTACCAGACGTTGTCGTCTGCCGGACAGTGAGCGTACCGGCCTTAGCATCAGTTACCGTGTGGATATCCCCACCGGTAAGCATCGGCAAATAGCGTCCTGTGGCCGCATTCTGCAATTTGTACACGCCTTCGCCGGCAGATACCAACCGCCATAAGCAAAGTGTGGACTCTACGCCCGAACCCGCATACGTAGCAACAGAATTCAACTTATCGCTGAACGCGTCTGTGACATAGCGATTCTGACCTTGGTTACCGTTCGACTTCAACACGAACCAGCTGTCAGCCGAAACATCTTCGAGCGATGTCAGAAGATTGCTTTCGGTCGGCTCTGTCGAGCAAATCTGAGCCGTCGCGCTGAAGCACATCACGCACAGCAACGACAGCAGCAATGTAATTTTTTTCATAAATGTTTATTTAGAGGTTGATAAAATGTGTTCTGTCCCTACCTCCACTCCTTATTATATATATACGCGCGCGGGAGGCGCGATAGCGGACGCAAGCCCTATGTGGGAGGCGATGCAAAGGTATTAAGAAAGCTCAAAATTACCCCCCCCCGAACGTTAAAATTGCTTAATAGCGTGATTTTTCCTGAAATAAGACGAAGAAAAACGCACTCAGCGGGCGGCAGGACGGGGACAGAATCCTCTGAAAAAGAAAAAGAAAACCGAAAATACGGGATAACTGCCCGCCATTGCGGGCCACCCGGACGGATAAACCCGGAACGGTCGTCAGACAGCCGATAGGTCCGGCCGGCCTGATGACCTGTCCGGAACAAAGCGGGAACGAAACGGAACAAAGCGGGAAGAACGACGGACCGACCGTAACGACAGCGGCCGGAATGTCCGGAAGAAAAAGAGACGGATGCCGGACAGGACGCAAAAAAAGCCGGCCGCTGTCATGCGGCCGGCTTCTATCACCGTATCAAAATAGATTCGTACAAATTTTACCGTAAAGCCCCGTGAGGCTTCGCGCATCAGAGCTTCGGGCCGGCGGCCACGAGCGCCTTGCCGGCCTCGTTACCGGTGAACTTGCCGAAGTTCTTGATGAAGCGGCCGGCGAGGTCGAGCGCCTTTTCTTCCCACTGTGCGGCATCTGCGTAAGTGTCGCGCGGGTCGAGGATGGCGGGATCAACACCGGGAAGTGCGGTAGGCACGACGAAGTCGAAGTGAGGAATCACCTTGGTAGGAGCTTTTTCGATGCTTCCGTCAAGGATGGCGTCGATGATGCCGCGGGTATCCTTGATGGAGATACGCTTGCCCGTACCGTTCCAGCCGGTGTTCACGAGGTAAGCCTTGGCACCTACTTTTTCCATCTTCTTGACGAGTTCCTCGGCGTACTTCGTGGGATGCAGGCTCAGGAAGGCTGCACCGAAGCAGGCGGAGAAGGTCGGCGTAGGCTCGGTGATGCCGCGCTCCGTACCGGCCAGTTTGGCGGTAAAGCCGGACAGGAAGTAATACTTGGCCTGCTCGCTGTTGAGGATGGAAACGGGAGGAAGCACACCGAAGGCGTCGGCCGACAGGAAGATGACCTGCTTGGCGTGAGGACCCTTGCTGACGGGCTTCACGATGTTCTCGATGTGGTTGATGGGGTAAGAAACGCGGGTGTTCTCGGTGACGCTCTTGTCGGCGAAGTCAATCTTGCCGTCGGCAGCCACGGTCACGTTCTCGAGCAGCGCGTTGCGGCGGATGGCGTTGTAGATGTCGGGTTCGCTCTCCTTGTCCAGGTTGATGACCTTGGCGTAGCAGCCGCCTTCATAGTTGAACACGCCCTCGTCGTCCCATCCGTGCTCGTCGTCGCCGATGAGTTTACGCTTCGGGTCGGTGGAGAGGGTCGTCTTACCCGTACCGGAAAGTCCGAAGAAGATGGCGGTGCTGGTCTCTTCCATATTGGTGTTGGCCGAGCAGTGCATGGAAGCGATGCCGCGGAGGGGGTTGAAGTAGTTCATCATGGAGAACATACCCTTCTTCATCTCGCCGCCGTACCACGTATTGATGATTACCTGCTCGTGGCTGGTGAGGTTGAAGACGACAGCGGTTTCGGAGTTAAGTCCGAGTTCCTTGTAGTTCTCCACCTTAGCCTTGCTGGCGTTGTAAACGACGAATCCCGGCTCGAAGTTTTCGAGTTCCTCGGCGGTAGGCTGGATGAACATATTCGTAACGAAGTGAGCCTGCCATGCCACTTCCATGATGAAGCGGACAGCGATGCGGGTAGCGGGGTTGGCGCCGCAGAAGCAGTCTACCACGTAGAGTTTCTTGCCGGCGAGTTCCTTCTGTGCGAGTTCCTTGAGGGCAGCCCAGGTTTCGGGTGTCACGGGTTTGTTGTCGTTCTTATATTCGTCGGATGTCCACCATACGGTATCCTTGCTGGTTTCGTCCATCACGAGGAACTTGTCCTTGGGCGAGCGGCCGGTATAGATACCCGTCATGACGTTCACGGCGCCGAGTTCGGTCTGCTGGCCTACTTCGAAGCCTTCGAGGCCGGCTTTGGTCTCTTCCTCGAAGAGCACTTCGTAGGAAGGATTGTGCAGCACTTCTTTCACGTCGGCAATGCCGTACTTGCTTAAATCTAATGTTGCCATAACTAATGTTGTTTTTATTTAGGTTTATGATATCTTATATTAATATATGTGTGGGCCGGTCTCGGAAGTCCAAGGTTTCGGCGTAGCAAAATTACGAAAAAGATTTTGGTTCAAAACTTTTTCTCGTTTTTTGTTTTTGTGTTGGCGAAATTCTTAACGCATTTTCAGGAAAGCAGACGGGACAGGCCTTATTTTGCCAATCACGGTTTGCAAAAGCAACCCAAAGACACAGATTATCACATGGCATGTGGGAAACGGCCGCCGGAAGCCAGGGAATACGGAGCCCGTGAAACACATTCTTCCGGCTTGCGACCGCGGAAAACAGGGCGGCAAAGGTTTTACCGGATGCGACCCGTCTCTATCTCATTCTGCAGGAAAGAGAAAACATATACAGCCCCTTGATAATACAGTCCGCACCCGGGGTCACAGAGTTTCTTGTACGTGTCCGAAGCATACAGTTCGCCCAGCGCACGCCTCATGTCCCAGCCGTAAGTCTCCATCAGCATCGCCACAAGCTCGGCCGAAAGGCATTCGACCTGGAATTGCACATCGTTATCCATCAGTCCGTTTTCGTTAAGAGTTCAACAGCGCGTTGTGTACCGAAAAAATATTGCACGGCCCGGTTTCCCCGGAAGCGCAACTCGTCGATGAGCACATCCATCGGGATGTAACCATTGACAAAACGGCGTATCTGCACTCCGACCGTGTCGTTTGCGATAGGCCCCACCACGATATCGTAAGGATGCACGGGGATGTCCGTGCCGTTATTCCGGTTCTTCAGAACGAACTCGGCCCATTCGGGAGAATAGTCCTCAAATATCTTCACGTCCAGTCCGGTATGTCCGTCAAGCAAGGTCTCATCAAATTCGTAAACATTCACGGTCGGTTCTCCCCTCATCAGTGTCCGTGTCGTACGGATAGCCATGTCGGACGCCTGTTTCCTGTCTGCGTTCAGATAGAAGCCTTGTCCGAAATCCTTTCCCCGTTTGCAGCGCGAAAGGTCTATGCGCCCGATTTCGGTATTCGAACCGTGAAATAACTTTATCATGCCAGTTTTCCTCCGTTTTTCAGACAAATGTTTGTCAAGTCCTCGACCGCATCATCGACGGACAGCGTGTGTTCCGCCGCATAGCAGTCTATGAGAAAGTCGATGCCGCCGAAGCGTCGCAGATAGGCATACGCCTGCGCATTGGTCAGACCGAAGCGCTCCGCAAACGCGCCGACACAACAGACCACGTATTCTATTTTATTAAAAGTCTCGTTCATGGCATCCTCATTGTATGACAATTCGTGCGGGCCACGGACCGGAAGAGCGCAACAGGCGCTCCGGCCGCCCATACCCTTGCCTTCATTGTCCGTTCCGGTACAAAAATAGGAATTTCGCGGCAATAATCTTTCCAAGACAGAAAAAAACCGGTACTTTCGGGCCTTGCAACCGCTGGAAACAGGGCGGCAGGACGGATTATCGCGCCGCACAGGAGCCCATCCGACTATTTTTGGTTATTTTTGCATAAGATAGGCTGCATCTCGGCAATTTGAGCAAGCTCATTGCGCTCGATTTGCACTATCTTTGCAGGTACATAAAAATTCAGCAACGACGACAACGACATGAAAATCGTAAATTTAGGGGCCGGAAATTCGGTCATCAACAATTTTATGGCGCAACTGCGCGATGTGGACTACCAAGGCAACCGCGCGCTGTTCCGCAACAATCTGGAGAGAATAGGACACGTTATGGCCTACGAACTGAGCCGCACGCTCGACACCGCCGTGCGCCGGGTGCGGACGCCGTTAGGGGTGAAGGAGATGAACGTGTGCGACGGCCGCATCGTGGTGGGCACGGTGCTGCGCGCGGGACTGGCCTTCCACCAGGGCTTCCTCGACGTGTTCGACGGCGCCGACTCGGCCTTTGTGGCGGCCTACCGCGAGGAGGGCACGCGCGAGGAGATGAAAATCCGGCTCGAATACATGGCCTCGCCCGACCTGACGGGCAGCACGTTCCTGCTGGTGGACCCGATGCTGGCCACGGGCGGCAGTCTGGAGCTTGCCTACCGCACGTTCCTGCGGATGGGGCGGCCCGCACGCCTGCACATCTGCTGTGTCATCGCGGCGGAAGAGGGCATCGCGCACCTGCAACAGGTTTTCCCGGACGACGACGTGACACTGTGGGTGGCCGCCATCGACCCGGTGCTGAACGAGCAGGCTTACATCGTGCCCGGACTGGGCGACGCGGGCGACCTGTCGTTCGGACCGAAGATTTCCGTCAGATGACCGGCCGTAGATTTTAACACAATTTGCTTTCGGGCAAAAAATTTCGTATCTTTGTGGTACAGGAATGCAGGGGCGGCCGTAACCGCCCCTTTTTTCGTGCCTTGCAGACCCGTTTTACACCGGTTTTTCCCGCGGAAAAGGATTTTCCATGTGGCATGTAGTTTTTCGTACATGCCATGTAGCGTTTTCCGTCCCTGCATGTAGGCCAAACTACAAGCCATGTACACCGCGCCGAATGTGACTGAAAGTTAAAAACGTTAAAGTCGGGAAGGAGCGCGCCGGCAGCAGGAGCGGGCTATGTACGCGGCCGGCCGACCGGTGCGGACATCATGCGGCTGCGCCATGCCGGACAGGATACATTTCCCGGGACCGGAACGCTGCCCGGAGGCGGCCGCGGGGCACCGAATGCCGGCATAAAAAGAATAAAAAGCATATTTTTCCGACAAAATATTTGCAAAATGAAATATAATCTCTATTTTTGCAGACAGAAACAACATTAAGCAAGCAGAAACATGCAGATGTGCAAGAATACATATTGGTGGTGGTGCAACTCAGAGCTCAGTCAGCCGTGAGGAGCAAGTCTTGCGCATACCATTAAACATACATCAGCAAAGACCTGTCGTACCTACGGCGGGTCTTTTTTTATGCAACAAAACACGACATGAAACATACGGACAAAGACATGAAGACTTACAAAGTGAACAACGAGGGGTACTACGGCGACTTCGGCGGGGCTTACGTTCCGGAGATACTCTACAAGACCGTCGAGGACCTGAAAGCGGCGTATCTGCCCATTCTGGAGAGCGAGACGTTCGCCAGAGAATACCACGCGCTGCTGCGCGACTACGTGGGCCGGCCTTCCCCGCTCTTCCACGCCCGACGCATGAGCGAGAAGTACGGGTGCCGGCTGTACCTGAAGCGGGAGGACCTGAACCACACGGGGGCGCACAAAATCAACAATGCCATCGGACAAATCCTGCTGGCGCGCCAAATGGGGAAAAAGCGCATCATAGCGGAAACCGGCGCGGGGCAGCACGGCGTGGCCACGGCATCCGTCTGCGCCTTGATGGGTATGCCGTGCCGCGTGTATATGGGGGCGACCGATGTCGAGCGGCAGCATGTGAACGTGGAGCGCATGAGGATGTTGGGCGCGGAAGTGCATCCCGTGACGAGCGGCAACCGTACGCTGAAGGATGCCACGAACGAGGCCATCCGCGACTGGTGCTGCCATCCCGCCGACACGTTCTACATCATCGGTTCCACGGTAGGGCCGCACCCCTACCCCGACCTCGTGGCGCGGCTGCAAAGCGTCATCAGTGCCGAAATCAGGGAACAGCTGGCCGAAAAAGAGGGACGCGACTATCCCGACTGCCTGATAGCCTGCGTGGGCGGCGGCTCGAACGCTGCCGGAACGATTTATCATTACATGGACGACCCACGTGTGAAAATCTATCTGGGCGAGGCCGGCGGACACGGTACGGACAGCGGGGAGACAGCGGCCACCATACAGTGCGGACTGCCGGGCATCATCCACGGCAGCCGCACACTGGTGATGCAGGACGAGGACGGACAAATCATCGAACCTTATTCCATTTCGGCCGGACTGGACTACCCGGGCATCGGGCCCATGCACGCCAACCTGGCACGGCAGCATCGCGCGACGGTCATGGCCATCAACGACGACGAGGCCCTGCGGGCCGCCTACGAACTGACACGGCTGGAGGGCATCATCCCGGCGCTTGAGTCGGCACATGCCTTGGGACTGCTCCCCAAATTGCGCTTCAAGCGGGACGAAGTTGTCGTGCTGACTGTCAGCGGACGCGGGGACAAGGACCTTGCCACTTATCTTGCCCACAAGAACGACCCGGGCATCAACGACTGACACCCGAAACCGGAAAAACTTCCATACTCATGAAAAAATTTGAATACACAGCCACGGGACGCCGGATAGTAGGCGACCTCTACACACCGGTGAGCACTTACCTGAAAGTGCGCGACCTGTATCCGCAAAGCGCACTCATGGAAAGCTCGGACTATCACAGCCACGACAACAGCCGCTCGTTCATCGCCCTGAACCCCATGGCCAGCATAGCCGTCGCGCACGGAATGTCCACGGCCCTGTATCCCGACGGAAGCCGGGTGCAAAGGGAAGTGACGGAAGACTACCGGGTGGAAAACGCCATCAACGACTTCCTGGACAGTTTCTCCGTGACGGGCAACAAAAAGGAGTATTGCGGACTGTACGGATATACGACCTTCAACGCCGTACGCTATTTCGAGAACATCGACATCAAGGACTGCGCGCACGAAAAGAACGACGCGCCCGACCTGCTCTACATCCTTTACAAGTACATCATCGTGTTCGACCACTTTGACAGCACCATGACGCTCGTGGAAATGCTGGAAGAGGGCGAGCCTACGGCACTCGACACGCTGGAAGCGGTCATCAAGAACCACAACTTCGCCACCTACGACTTCCGGCCTGTCGGCGAAACTTACAGTACACTGACAGACGAGGAGCACAAGGCCAACATCCGCAAAGGCATAGCCCACTGCCTGAGGGGCGACGTCTTCCAGATAGTTCTGAGCAGAAGGTTCATACAGCGCTTCGAAGGGGACGACTTCAAACTTTACCGTGCATTGCGCAACATCAATCCCAGTCCCTACCTTTTCTACTTCGACTTCGGCGGCTTCCGCATCTTCGGCTCCTCGCCCGAAACGCACTGCCGCATCGACGGACGACGGGCTTACATCGACCCCATTGCCGGGACGACACGACGCACCGGCAACGCCGAACAGGATGCCGGCAACGCACAGCGTCTCAGGACCGACCCGAAAGAAAATGCCGAGCACGTCATGCTGGTGGACCTGGCACGCAATGACCTGAGCCGCAACTGTCACGACGTCCGGGTGGACTTCTACAAGGACATGCAATACTACAGCCACGTCATACATCTCGTCAGCCGTGTCAGCGGATGCATGGACGCGGACGCCGACCCCATAAGGACTTTCATCGACACCTTCCCTGCGGGAACATTGTCGGGCGCACCGAAAATCCGGGCCATGCAGATCATCAGCGAACTGGAGCCACATAACAGAGGGGCCTACGGGGGTTGCATCGGCTTCATCGGGCTGGACGGCTCGCTCAACCAGGCCATCACCATCCGGACCTTTGTCAGCCGCAACAACGAGCTGTGGTTCCAGGCCGGAGGCGGCATTGTGGCCAAAAGTGACGAGGAATACGAATTACAGGAAGTCAATAACAAACTGGGAGCCTTGCGCCACGCCATCCTGACGGCCGAACGCATCTGACTCCGGAAAGCATACGTTTCCCATGAATATAGCTATCATCGACAATTACGACTCTTTTACGTTCAACCTGTACCATCTGGTGCGCGAAACCGGCACCAAGGCGGCAGTCATGCGCAATGACAGTTTCGACTTAGAGGAACTCGCGGGCTACGACAAGCTCATCCTCAGTCCCGGACCGGGCATCCCGTCGGAAGCAGGCCTGCTGACCGACGTCATACGACGGTATGCGGGCGAAAAGCCCATACTGGGAGTGTGCCTCGGTCACCAGGCTATCGGCGAGGTTGCCGGAGGACGGCTGACGAACCTGGCGGATGTGTTCCACGGCGTGCAGACCCCGTGCCTTCATAACGGCCGGGACTACATCTTCGACGGCATAGACCAGGAATTTCCGGTCGGACGTTATCACTCCTGGGTGGTGGACCGCGAAGGACTGCCTGCCTGTCTGGAAGTCACGGCCACCAGCCCCGAAGGGCAAATCATGGCGCTGCGCCACCGCGAATATGACGTACACGGCATCCAGTTCCATCCGGAATCGGTGCTGACCCCGGAAGGAAAACGCATCATGGAGAATTTTCTGAGACATTGAGGGACAAGCCCTCGGGACGTCGGAGAATAATTCATCGAAACACCAAAAAACAAACGCCGGCGGGCTTATACGCAAGACTATGAAACAGATTCTCACTCAAATCATCAACGGAGGGGTGCTTACACGCCGACAGACGTGCGAAATCATGCACGACATCGTCGCACAGAAATACAACGAGGTGCAAATAAGCGCCTTCCTGACGGGACTGATCATGCGCGGCATCAAGGTAGACGAGCTGCTCGGTTTCCGCGACGGCATCATCGAGACGGGAAAGGCCGTAGACCTCAGTCCTTACCGCGTCATAGACATCGTCGGAACGGGGGGAGACAACAAAAACACCTTCAACATATCGACCTGCGCGTGCATGGTCGTGGCCGGCGCGGGCTACAAGGTGGCCAAGCACGGCAACTACGCCGCCACATCCACATCGGGCGCCAGCAACGTCATGGAACAGCACGGCGTGAAATTCACCCCGGACAACGCACACCTGCGACGGAACCTCGAAACCTGCAACTTCACCTACCTGCATGCCCCGCTCTTCGCCCACAGCCTGAAGTTCGTGGCGCCGGTGCGCCGGCAACTGCAGATTGCCACGTGCTTCAACCTGCTCGGACCGCTCGTAAACCCGTGCCGGCCGGCATACCAGCTGCTCGGCGTGGCCGGTCTGAACCAGATGCGGCTATACAGCAGCGTGTATGAGAAACTTGGCATCGGCTACGGCATAGTAAACAGCATCGGGGGCTATGACGAGATTTCGCTGACGTGCAATTTCAAAATCAAGACCAACACGATGGAAAAGATTTTCCGGCCCGAAGATTTGGGCATGACCGTCGTCCGCCCCGAAGAGCTTTACGGAGGAACGACCGTCGGCGAGGCCGCGAAAATATTTGACGGCATCCTGCGGAACGACACGACGGAAAGCCGCCGCAACGTCGTGCTGGCCAACGCCGCATTCGCCATAAAGGTGATGGAGAAGGACAAAGACATCAGGGAATGCCTGGCCGTGGCCCGCGAGTCGCTCGAAAGCGGCGCGGCGCTGAGGGTCATGAAACGTTACATCGAGTTAAACGGATGAGCAGATGAAAGATATTCTGGAAGAAATCGTGGCGCACAAACGCCTGGAAGTGCAACAGGAAAAACTGCTGCTGCCGCCCGAACGACTATATGCCGAAGTGGAACGCCTGATGGAGGAAGAGGAAACCGCTGCCGCCGGCAAGGACGGCACACGGCCGCGCCGGTCCATGCGGAAAAGCCTTGCCGCATCCCGTTCGGGCATCATCGCGGAGTTCAAACGGAAGTCGCCGTCGAAAGGCTGGCTCAAAGCGGAAGGACAGGCCGAGGTCATCCCGCCGGCCTACGCCAAAGCGGGAGCGGCGGCGTTGTCCATCCTCACGGACCGCGACTATTTCGGCGGCAGCCCCGACTTCATCCGCCGCGCCCGCCCGTTGGTGGACATTCCCATACTGCGGAAAGATTTTATCCTGGACGAATACCAGCTGTACCGGGCGAAACAGCTCCGGGCCGACGCCGTACTGCTGATTGCCGCGGACCTGACGCTGACGGAATGTGCGGCGCTGACGCGCAAAGCGCATGAACTGGAGCTGGAGGTGCTGCTGGAGGTGCACTCCGAGGCCGAAACGGAATACGCGGTATGCGGACCGGACATGATTGGCGTGAACAACCGCAACCTGGGCACGTTCCACACGGACGTCGAGAACTCTTTCCGGCTGGTTTCACGGCTGCCGTCCGACATTACGGCGGTATCGGAAAGCGGCATCGCCCGGCCCGCGGTGGTCAGGGAGCTGCGACAGGCGGGCTTCCGCGGCTTCCTCATCGGCGAAACCTTCATGCGCGAGGCCGACCCCGGCGCGGCGCTCCGTAAATTCATCCGGGAGGTAGAGGCATGAGATTTCCGATTATCAAAATCTGCGGTATGCGGGAGCCGGACAACATCCGCCGCGCCGAACAACTCGGACCGGACCGCATGGGCTTCGTCTGCTGGGAAAAATCGCCGCGCTACGTCGGCCGGACACCGGACTACCTGCCCGAAAGCTGCTCACGGGTGGGCGTTTTCGTCAATCCGTCGCTCCGGCAAGTAGAAGAAGACATCGCACGCCTCGGGCTGGACACCGTACAACTGCACGGAAACGAGACGCCACGGTTCTGCCGCGAAATCAAAAGGCTGGTATGCCCGAACGGACGCCCGCCCGAAATCATCAAGGCATTCGGCACGGACGCTGGACATGGCTTGCCCGACACTTCCGACTACGGGACGGTCTGCGATTTCTTCCTGTTTGACACCCGTTGCGCCACGATGGGCGGCAGCGGCAGGACATTCGACTGGAATTTGCTGGACAGCTACCGCGGGGAACGCCCCTTCCTGCTGAGCGGGGGCATCGGCGAGGAACACGTGGAAGCCCTGAAGGCGTTCTCCCATCCCATGTGCGTGGGCATTGACCTGAACTCCCGCTTCGAAAGCGCACCGGGCATGAAGGACATCGAAAGGCTGGACCGTTTCATCCGACAGATAAGAAAACCATAAACCGCACACACAAAACACACAAACCATCATGAACAGAATCAACCTATTGTTTCAAGAAAAGAAATCGGACATACTTTCCCTTTACTTCTGTGCCGGACATCCGTCCCTCGACAGCACGGCGGAAATCATAAGGACCCTTGCCGCCGGGGGCATAGACATGATTGAAATCGGCATACCGTTCAGCGACCCGATGGCGGACGGGCCGGTCATTCAGGACGCGGCCACCAAAGCGTTGCGCAACGGCATGAGCCTGCGACGACTGTTCTCGCAACTGGAAGATATACGCCGCGACGTAAGCATACCGCTGATACTGATGGGATACCTGAACCCGGTGATGCAATACGGGCTTGAAGAGTTCTGCAAAAGCTGTGCGGCGTGCGGCATAGACGGCATGATTATCCCCGACCTGCCCTTCCACGATTACATGGAGACGTTCAAGCCCGTGGCAGACCGGTACGGACTGAAGGTCATCATGCTGATAACGCCGGAAACCAGCGAGGAACGCATCCGGTTCATCGACCGGAATACGGACGGATTCATATATATGGTGTCGTCGGCCGCAACAACCGGCGCACAAAAGGTATTTGATGAAGCCAAACAGGCGTACTTCAACAAGGTGAACGCCATGCAGCTGACCCATCCCCGCATGATCGGCTTCGGCATCAGCAACAAACAGACGCTGGAGTCGGCACAAAAGAACGCGGCCGGCGCCATCATCGGAAGCAAGTTCGTCACCTTGCTCGACCGGTGTGCCACAACGCAGGAGGCACTGGACACGCTGTTTGCCGACCTCAGGAAATAATTCCACGCAAATGCGCCGGCGGACTTGGCGGCGGGCGGCCGATTCCAACGACCCCGAAGCCACCGGCACAGGCAACGACGGTCCGTATCCGAAGGCCGGGACGATTTTAACACAATTTGCTTCTGGGCAAAAAATGTATTATCTTTGTAACAGGAAACAGGGCGGACCGGCCGGTTCGCCCTGTTTTTATGCCCAAGCAGGCGGTATTCCGGCTTTTTTTACCCGAGGGAAAGGAAAAACTACATGCCACTTAGAAAAAAATATCCCTATTTTAGTTTTTCCCAGGCCCATTCCCGTGATTCCGAACGGGCATACATGGCGGGATAAGTGCCTCCCAAATGTGAGCGAAAGTTAAATATGTTAAAGTCAAACGACTGCCTGCGCGTCAGGGCCGGACGGCGGCGGGCGTGCCTGCCTTCACCAACACGGAAACGGGCCGGCCGCATCCGCCGGGATGGACGGCCGCCCCGTTTCCATGGGTGTGGTCCGGACTTTCGCGCCGGCGGATGTTTCCGCCGGCGGGCCGGGCATCAATGACGCTGGCGACGTACGCTCAACGTTCCGCCCGAGCGGGAGCCGCCCGAACTGCGCTGGCGCTTCTGTGCCACCTTGGAGGTCTTTTCCTTGGAAGTGCCCGACTTGGACTTGGACGATGCCGGAGCAGATGCCGACGAGACGGAAGTGCGACGGCCCGTAGAACGACGTACCGTGCGGCGCGACGACTTCTTGTCGGCGGCTGCCACGCTGTCGGCGGCAGCTTTTTCGGCGGCAGCCTTGGCCATGGCCACCGAGTCGCGTCCCCAGACGTGGTCCTGGAAGTCTACCATCTCGCGCTCTATGCGTTTGCGCTCCTTGATGACGGTGGAGTCGTTCGAGAAGTCGCTTACGAGAATGCGGTCCTGCAGGTTGGTCGTCTTATATATCTCTCCGTCGTAGACATTGAGCGTGAAATAATCGTCGGCCGACATCATGGCGGCGTTGTTCAGGTTGGAACTCATCAGCATGAGCTTGCCCAGATGCGGCGCCACCTCGTCATAGTTCACCCAGAACATGGGCCGGCGGGCGTCTGCGCCGCCAAAGTCGAGGTCACCGCGCTGCAGCACGGGGCAGATGGCCGTCACGCGCGAGCGGAACGTGGCCGTGTGCTGGTCATAATACCGGCTCTCCTTGACAAAATACATCTTCACCTCCTCGGACGGCAGGTCGGCGTCGTTCACACGGATGCGGCCGTCTTTCGACTCGTAGGGAATCTCATAGGTGTCCATGATGGCTTTCCCTTTGATGACGCGATCGGGCGTGAAGTGCGGGTTCATGTCGAGCGTGTACTCGTATGCCTTGACCTGTCCGCGCAGGATGAGGCGGAACAAGTAGGTGAAGAGATTGACACGTCCCTCCTGCGGGGTCGTGGGATAATAGAGCACGGCGTTCGCGTCCTTGGTCAGGTCGAGCTGGCGGTAGATGTCGCGCCTCCAGGCGGCATCTGCGGGCATCGCCTGGGCCGTAGGGAAGTCGCGGTAGGCCGATGCGGTGGGCACGGCGGCCTGTTTTTCCTTTTGCTCCTGCGCACGGCGGCGCGCAGGGGGCTGTGCCACGGCCGAGAACGTGGTCAGGCAAAGCAAAATCAATATGGCGTGTTTCATAACTGTATATTTTCTTGTTGTTTTCTGCTCGGATAGGTTTTCCCGTCATAAGGCCGGCGGGCATTTCCTCCGGTCCTCCGCCGCGCACGGGGCACGGCGGCCCGACGGCATCAGTTCAGGATGATTTCCATCGGATAGGTAAGCGTGCGTTCCACTCCGTCGGGACCGACCACACGCACCTTGCTGATGTAGAACCGCTGGCCGCGCCGCAACGACCGGATGAGTTCGCGCTGCGCCTCGGTGAAGTTGGCGCCCGCAGACGGCTCGGGGCGGATGTTGCCCATGCGGTCGAAGAAGACGGCCTCGAAGCTGAGCACGCGGAAGGGTATGTCGAGCAGCCCGTCGTCGATGGCGGCACCCACTGACGGCGCGCCGAGCACGCGGCTCTTGACGATGCGCCCGCCGGTGAAGCGGTCGTTGCCGATGACAAGGTAGGGCGAGGGGTCGGGCAACTTGCGTACTTTGAACGTAAAGCTGCCCATGGACTGCGAACGGCCGTTCACGACACCGGTGACGGTGAACGTGACGTTCTGTCCCACGGCCGCAGGGCGCGCGGTGTATTTCCCGTTGCCTTTCGACACGAGCGTGCCGCCGGTCATGCCGAGTGAAATCTTGTTGGAGGGAACTCCCGACGCGGAAACGCTGACAGGGTTGTCGAAACCGGCATACAGGACGTTCATCAGGTCGGCTGCGACGGTCGCTCCCGCGGGTGGGGCGATGACGTTATACTTCTGCGTGAAATTGCGACGGACTATCTCGCCGGCGGCATTGGGCATCTGTATGTAACCCGAGAAGCTGTATTCGCCGGGCGCGCCGACACGGAACTCGTAACTGCCGCTGGAGGAAATCTGACGGCCGTTTACGAAAATCTCGGGCCGCTGGGTGGTATCGACAGCCGCCATGAAGATGCGCGAACGGAAGTTGTCGCCGGGATAAAGCGTAGTGGCCTCGGGCAGTACATAGGCGTTCAGTTCGTTCACACGTATGTCTTTCAGGTCGATGTTGGCCTGAAGCCCGTGTACCACGACACTCTCGGCGCTGCGGATGTCGCTCTGCAGCTTGGAAAGCATGGTGACGGCGGCAATGGAAGGCATGGACTCGAACATATATTCCTCCCAGCTCTTCCCGATGTTGTCTTCCTTCTGCGGGACGGCGGTACTGAGGTTCGAACCTATGATGGCCCGCTGGCGCGCATCGGTCACAAACGAGAGTATGCGCTCGCGGAAACTGTTTACCCTTTCGTAAAGGAGGCGTCCCTGCCCTTTGACGGGCGCCAGCATGATGTGACCGGCCGCCTCAAGGTCTTCCTTGTTGCGGATATCCCCGGGATTGCCTTTCGCACCGTCGGCCTCGCGGGCAATGGCCCAGCGCAACTGCTCGACATAATCGTAGAGAGAATCGGACATACGCTTCACCGACATGGCCTTGTCGTACCAAGGCTTCACTTTCACGGGGTTGGCCTTGAGTTGCCCGGCAAGGTCGGCATAGACAGCCTGGCTTTCCTTGACGGAATTGGCCGTTGTCCGGTCCAGACTGTCGCCTACGAGTTCGAAGCCCTTGAGGACCTCGTTCGACACGTTGAGGGCCATCAGCGCCAGCAGGACGATATACATCAGGTTTATCATCTTCTGACGGGGTGAAAGCGGTCTCTTTTTTACTGACATTGGTTCTGACGTTTACTGAATTGGGGGATGGTGGTGCAAATCAGGCATTGGAGCCCGGACCTGCCGCTCCGCCGCGCATATTCACGGTGAGGGCTTCGATCATGCGGCCGTAAACGCCGTTGAGCTCTTCGATTTGCTGTGCCAGCTTGTGGGTCTGTTCGTTGATCTGGTCGATAGTACCCACTTGCAGGCTGATACTCTTGAGGTGAAGTTCGTAAACCTTGTTGATGCCCGTGAGCGTGCGGTTGAGATTGTCCATCTCTTCGCTGTCCTTGGTGAGACGCGCGCTCTGCTCGTCCACTTTGGCAAACGTATCCGACAGGGTCTGCAACTTCTCTATATAGGTCTGCGTGGCAGACTCCATCTCGGGCGAAAGCACGGCCTGGGCGCGACGCAGCAGCTCGTCGTTGGCGGCGCGGATGATGGCGGCCAGCCGCTGCGCCTCGTTCTCAAACGGCTCGGAACCGGCAGGCGTTGCGGCGGCGATGGCCTCGCGGGCTGCCGTAACGGGGTCGGCGGGAACAGCGGAAGCCGCCTGCGCTCCACCACCGATGATGATGGTTCCGCCACCCTGCGCGCCGGAAACGGCAGCAGCCTGTTGCGAAACGGCGGATGCACGGTGACGTGCGACTTCCTCCGTGGGCGTGTCCTCTCCGTCCCCGTCCTGTTCTTCGTCCTCGTCCACCAGTCCGAGTCGGGCGGCGATTTCCTCGTCCGTCTCGTAGTCCGAAGGCAATTCCTTGCCGTCTTCGGTCTTGTCGAAGGGGCGGTCGAAGGCCGAAAGGAAGAATACGACGACCTCAGTGCCCATTCCGAGGAACAACATCATGTTGCCGCCCGGAAGATGGGTCAGTTTGAAGAGCGCACCAAGTATGACGATGGAAGCGCCCCAACTGTACGCGTAATTAAGAAACGTCTGCCCGGGAACACTGTCCATCCAGTGTTGCAGGCGAACCACTAAGTTTATCTTTATAGCCATTTGTGTGCGATTGTTTTAAGTTCAGACGGTTGTACCCTGCGGATGCGGGCTGTTTCATTTCTTCCGGCCCTTCGCAGCCGCCGTGTTGCTGGTCGTGGCAGCCTTGGAGCGGACACAACGGAAGCCTATGAACGAACGGGGCTGGTTCTGGTACTCCCATGTGCGCCATGCCGAGCGGATGTACGACAGGGGGTCTTTCCACGAACCGCCGCGCACGCTTTTGCGCTTCAGCACGTAGGGGTCTTCCTGTGCCGCATTGTACCGCAGTTCGGGGTTCAGGTCGGCCATGGACGCCACGCCGGCTTCGGTATATACCGTGTTGGTCCATTCGGCCACGTTTCCGGCCATGTCGAAAAGGCCGTTGGAGTTGGCTCCGTATATACCCACGCGCGACGTGATGAGGTTGCCGTCTTCCGTATAATTACCTTTGTCGGGCTTGAAGTTGGCAAAGAAGCAGCCTTTGTCGTTCTTGCTCTCGTCTCCGGTCCACGGGAAAGGATTTCCCTCCTTGCCGCGTGCGGCATACTCCCACTCTATCTCGGTCGGCAGGCGGTAACGCTGGATGTAGCGGGCCTGCGGGCCGAGCCCCTTCATCAGGTACTCGGTGCGCCATGCGCAGAAAGCCTCGGCCTGCTCCCACGTAACGCCGACTACCGGGTAGTCATTGTACGTCGGGGACGAGAAATAGAGTTTCATGTATGCCTCGTTGTTGGCATTTGGAAAGTCGTTCACCCAACAGGTCGTGTCGGGATACACATTTACTATATAGGTATTGAGAAAATCGTAGAGCGAAGACAGCGGCCGCTCGATGGTACGGCGCACTATCTGCCCGTTGTCGTCCACGTAGGCGGTGTCCTTCGAAATCATCACCGTCTCGTTCTCGTCCACGGAAGCGTCGGTGTTGAGGTTACGCTCCTTCGGGTCAAGCCGGTACTTGCGCAAGGCCGCCTTTTCGTAGTCGAAGATTTCATAACGGTAAATCAACTGTTTCGCGTCCAGCATCACCGTACCGTCTATGGGGTGGGTAACGTACACGCTCCTGATGGCGCGCTCCTGGTTCTCGGTGGGTTTGCGCCACGGAATGGGCTTGGCCCAGTTCAGATGGGGTGTGACGGGGTCGCCGTTACGGTCCACCTCTATTTTATAGGTTTCGTCACCGCCATACGACGGGTCTGCCAGACGTTCGCGGATGATGGAGTCGCGCACCCACTCGACAAACTGCCGGTACATGGAGTTGGTCACTTCCGTCTGGTCCATCCAGAAGCCGTCCACCGAGATATCCTTCACCGGCGTGACGATACCCCAGAGCGAGTCGTTCTTTTCGATGCCGGCCCGCAGGTATCCGCGCTTCACTTCCACCATGCCGAAGGGCACAGGCTCGTTGAACGCCGACGAACGACGCCCTGTCACCTCGCCGCCGCTCTGCATGGCGCGTCCGCCACCGAAACAAGCCGTCAGCATAAGGGACAAAAGCATTGCCGACACCAAGGCCGGCAGCGATCGGGCCGCCCCTCCGGCAAGGCTGTGCGTACGATTGGTATTCTTCATGCTATACATATTTTTTCTGATGTGTCTTTTCCGATGTCAAGAGCCGGCCGTGCCGTTGTCCGTCCCGTCAGAGGAAGCGGACGCTCTTGTGCCTGTTTTTTCCTTTCTTGCCCAGATTGAGGTCCATCCGGTAGCCGAGCGTCACCTCGTGCTGCCCGCTGCCGATGCCCATGCCGCCCGTGAAGGCCTCGTAGGAGTAACTGATGTCCACGCCGTGGAACGTCCCGCCCACAAAGCCCGCCACGGAATGCTGGGGGCTATAGTTCAGACCGCCGTACAGGCGTTTCTTCTCGTAGGCGTACACGACGCGCGCCGTGATGTCGGACCGGAAGTCGGTCCCGTCGTAGCGCAAAAGCGTGGAAGGCACTATCGTAAATAACGGGCTACGGGTACGAATATTGTATCCGGCCGTAAAATTATACAAAGATTTTATTCCGATTTCGTTGGTTTCGCCCAGCAGGACGGTGGGTGCGGTCAGGTGTTGCGCCGCCAGGCCCGCATACCACGGGCCGCGGGCATACCACAGTCCGGCCGAGGCGTCGAACTTCGAACCGTTCACCTCCGTCGAGGGAAATGCGGGGTCGTCCGCGTCGCCGAGGTCGGCCTTCGAGCCGTCCACCTTCTCGGCCAGCATGTCCACGGCCGCGCCGATGCTGAGCGTACCGCCGAACAGACGGAGATGGTAAGCGTACTGCAGACTGAAGCGCTGGTGGGCAAAGAGTCCTATCTCGTCCTGCTGGAACACCAGACCGACGCCGTGACGTGTCCGTCCGATGAGAAAAGCCATGTCGGCGCCGGCATACATCGTGCTGCCGGCGTCCTCGAAACCGGCGGCGTGGCTCTGATAAGCCGCATTGATGTTGAGCTGCGGTATCCGCCCCACGGCAGCGGGATTGAACTGCGCCTCCTGCTGCCAATAGTGGACGAAGGCGGGGTCCTGCTGCGCCCGCAATGCCGGGACAAGCAGAAACAGAAGCGACAGCGCCATGCACAGCCGGCGTGCGGAGCGGGCCGGACGGGAGGACACAAACCCTTGAAGCCCCTCCGTCACCGGAGAGGCCGTCCAACGTATGCCCGTGCGTCGTGTCGTCTTAATATTCGTCTTCGTTGAAAAGAAAATCTTCCTTAGTCGGATAGTCCGGCCATACGTCCTCGATGGTTTCATAGATTTCGCCTTCGTCTTCCAGCTCCTGAAGGTTTTCCACCACCTCCATAGGCGCGCCCGAGCGCATTGCATAGTCAATCAGTTCGTCTTTCGAGGCGGGCCAGGGGGCATCTTCGAGCTTCGAAGCCAGTTCCAGTGTCCAGTACATAGTCTTTCCGTTTTATCTGAATTCGTGTCCTGCCCCGTCCGCAGGCGGTTTCCGCAGCCTGACGGCCGGACCGTTCCGCGGTTCCGGGGCATTTGGCGACAAAAATACTATTTTTATTATACAAACAACGTCATTCCACGCGTTTTATTTCATCCACGCCGTTAAACTTGTTCAAATAGAGGGACAAAACATAGAAATAATCGGACAGACGGTTCAGGTAGGGCAACGCGGCGTCCATCCGCGCCGACACGGCACGGCGTTCGGCCCTGCGACACACGGCACGGCACACATGGGCCTGCGCCGCAGCCGGACAGCCGCCCGGCAACACGAAACCGCCGGCGGCCCCGGCGCACGGAGCCAGGCGGTCGATTTCGCTTTCCAGCCCGCGGACATCCCGCGCATCGGGGCGCGCCGCACTGCACGCCACGGGGCAGGCCGAAGCCCCGACATCGAACAGCCGGCGCTGCACGCCGCGCAGAAAAGCGGCGATGCCGTCAGGCACTTGCGCGGCCAGCAGCCCCACATGGCAGTTCAACTCGTCCACGGCCCCGCAGGCCTCGACGGCAGCACAGTCCTTGGCCGCACGCCGCCCGTCGGCCAATGTCGTACGCCCGCGGTCGCCGCCACGGGTATATATTCTCGTCGGTCGTTCCTCAGTCATGGTCACCAGTAGTTCACGATATAGTTTTCCTTGTTCAGCCTCCGCTCGAGGCAGGCCAGCCCGAAGTCGTGCAGGTCGAAGGTCTGGCGCACCCGCCCGTCGGCCTGCAACCGCCGCCAGGCCCGCAACGAAGCCCTGTCGCGCCGGATGCCGCGCACCACGAACAGGGCGCCGTCGGCGGCATGGGACAGACAGGCGTCGCACACGCGGGGCCACGCCACGGGGTCGTCCACATAGAGCAGCCCGATGCCTTCCCCGTCCGCGAGAAAAGCCTGCAACGCGCCGAAACCGCCGTCCGCCACGTGCAGGAAGGCACACGCCGTCCGTCCCGCCGCCAAGTAGCGCAGCGTAGTGGCGGTATGCCGCCCCCACACCACGGCCCGGCGGGCCTCCGAGGCATTGGCGACGCGCAGCATCAGACGGTCGTCGCGCTCGCGCAGTCCGCAGTCCCCCTCGGTCCGCAACCGGCGCAGCGGGGCGTAGGCATAATATTCGCCGCGCTCGTAGATGACACCCGTTATCAGGGCGAAAGCGTAGGGCGAATGCACGCCGTAGCCGCAACGGTGGCGGAAACGACACACCCAGCGGGCGCAGCGCGACACGAAGTCGAGGACAGGATTCATAAACGCGAAGATAAGCATTTCCCGCCATACGGCAAAACGCGCCGGCAACAGGGCCGCGCAGCGTTTTTTGCGTACTCGCGGAGTTGAAGAAGCCTTATGACGGGAAGTGACATTAACATTTTTAACTTTTGCGCGCTTCCCAAAAGGCACATAATGCCTGTCCGATGAAGTTGCATGGCATGTAGTTGTCCGCAGATGGCATGTAGAAAAAACTACAAGGCACTTGGTTTTTCCAAAAGGCATGTAGTTTTGCCCCGTCCCGGGCCTCGGAATACGAAAAAGGGGCGGTCTGATACCGCCCCCGCACTTTCGCTGTTGCAAAGATAATACATTTTTCGCCCGAAAGCAAGAAGTGTTAATTTGTCAGGATGCAAATGTTAAACCCAAAACGGCCATTAGACTTTTGTCCGTATTGTTTCTTTTTCCCAACCATATTTTTTCACGGACGGGCGCAGGCATAGCGGGCTATGTCAAGCACGGACGGGGAAAAAGATGACGGGAAAAAGGAGCAAGACGGCAAAAGAGCCATACCGTCCACGCTTATCGGCGGTCTAATGGCCGATTTGGGTTAAAAACTGACCGGTCATCAGTCTTTTCCGGACAAATAAAAGAAGCCTTCCCGCGGAAAAGCGCGGGAAGGCCGATGCTTGATGTTTTCAGAAGCGGAAACCGATGGTCATATATACGCTGCTGTAATTGCGCAGCCCCGTCGTGCGCGAATCCACGTACCGGTATCCCAGCCCGATGGTCGGCGTACAGCCGAACTCACGTCCGCGGAAGTAATACTCCAGCCCGGCATCATAGAACGTCTGCTTCCAGTCGGCATGACCTATGCTGCTGCCCGCCATAGCGCGCAGGTCGAGACAGTCTTTCACGCCGCGCGAACCGCAACAGCCCTTCGCGCCCAGCAGGCGGAAGCCCAGACCTGCGCCTAAGTTGCCGGCCGAATTCCACGCGCGCTCGCCGTCCTTCTCATACAGTCCCGTATTCACCTCGGCACGGGCAAAGGCATACAGGCGGGGAGCGAACTCATAGCCCACGTTCACGCCGCCGAACACCGGCGTCACGTCGTGCTGGGGAAGCCCTGCGCCTACGTTCGCCCCGAAGTACCACTTGCGTGTGAACGGCTTCGTGCACGTTTCCGACTTTCCGGCCGTGCACTGCGCGCCGGCCTCACTCCATACTGCGCCCCAGACTGCCGTCAGCAGGCACACTATCATCACCAATCTTTTCATTTCTCGTGTATTTGTATTTGAGTTTCAGATTTATTTTCGTTTCATTCCACGGTCTGCGGAGCCGCGCCGGTGTTTACCGGTCGCCCAAGCTATGACATGCACCGTCAGCAGGGCGGGCACCGAAACCCACAACGTGTCTGCGAACACGTCCGCCAGGCTCTTGTTTTCGCTCCACAGCAACATATTCAGCGCGAACACCGTCACGACAGCCAGTATGTCCGACAACATCACGGCATACCTGTATCTACATTTTCCGTTCATAAGTTTCGATGTCAAAAGATAAGTAAAAAAATTTGCAACCGGCTCGTGCGCCTCTCAGTCCGGCCAGTCCCGATTCACAAAGACAGCCATGATTCCGCCGATGCCGCTTCTTCTGTTTTCATCATCAGACGAGCGACCGCACAAGCTGCGACAAGTCCGCACCGAAGATAAGCAAAGCCGCGATGACAGCGTGCAGCAACCTTGACTTCAGCAGTCCCTTGCGCCACAACCACCAGTCCGCCGCATACAGGCCGCAGGCCAGCAGCGCGAAAGCGTACCGCAGATTGTCGCCGTCCGATACGCCGCTCCAGCCGTCACGCCGGAAGTCCAGCGCCAGACCGACCAGAATCACGACAGCCAGCAAAACCATCATCCCTTTCATTATCTTACAAAAGAACAGCTCTCCGTCCATCGTTTCTTCCATATATGCAGATTCACCCATGTCTCTTTCGCCGCGCCGTTCCGGCCGTGTCCGCAGCCGCCACAGGCTTCCGCCGCACATCCGCCGCCGCATTGCAGTCGCAAAATTAGGAAACAATTCCAAAGAAAAGGAAAGAAATTCCCGCATTCTCTATCCTATTAAAAACTTTTTGCATATTTTTCCGGCATTTTGCTACCTTTACCATGCATTCATGCGGAGAAATCCTTTCCTTCCCTGTTTCTGTGCGGTTATTCAAAAGCTTCAGGATTCCACAGACGGGCGCTGGCATTACCTACAATGACACCCGTACGCAGGTTCTTCTTCATCTCCTCGCTCAACTTCGACTTTTCAATCAGATTGAGCACCGCCTTGGCGTACGAACTATCGTCCATGGAAGGATTCAGGTTCTTCACACCTTTGACGAACTCTTCGATAACCGCGATTTCCGCCGCTCTTTTCGGATAGAGCTTCTTCATCTGCAACAGGTAAGCCTCTTCCGTTTCCGATTTGTTGATATACTCCTGTATGTTTTCATTCAGTTTAATCAGTTCAGGTGTCTTTTTGTTCACCTCCGACTGCAGCGTACCGGTTTTCAGCCCTGCACTGCGCTCAACCGACAAATAAATCCGGTTCGTCAGTTCCGACGTACTCAGACCGGCAAGTCCGTTCTGGCTGTTTCTGTCAATCTCCAGCAACGCCTTGTTGTGGTAATAACCCACACTATCCTCCAGTGTCAGTTGGGCGGGACGGACCGAATTGGTGTTTCCGGGCAGGACGACATCATCAAGCGCCAGCTTCTCGTCATTCAGCAAGTCCAATTTGGTCTGTACTGTAGCACGGCACAACACAATCTTGCTATTGACAGTCGGAATAGCCGCCGCGCCTGAAGCCGCCGCCGCACCGGCAATCGTACCAACAGGACCGCCGGCCAAACTTCCGAACAAACCGCCAATGGCATCCGACGCAACAATCTTCATAAACCGGCGAAAAAATCCACCAAGGCCGCGCGACTTCACTTGTTGCTCTCCGAATGTCGCATCGTTCAGACTTGCAATGTCGTTTTGCAGGCCTTGCAACGCCAACGCGTCCTCTTGCGAAATCGTTGTCTCCTGACTTGCAACATCATACTCATCGTTGTTGCACGATACTGTGCCCATCAGAACCATTGACAGGCAACTCACTGTTAAAATAATCTTTTTCATAAAACTTTTTGGTTTTTATTTAGTTAATAATTAAAAGGGATATTCTCTTTATAAAACTCTCCTGACACATTGTTGCCTTTTGCGTCTTGTATATATATACTATAGTCTCCATCGCGATACTTCTCCAAGTCCACATAAACCGACCTCGGCGTAGTTGTATTTATTACCTTATTATATACTACACCTTGCGGCCCAACTACAACTACGTAAAGGCTGTTCGAGTTCTTCAAACGAATTCTTAACTTGTCAAAATTAAAATCCACATCGAAAGGAATTTGTTTACCTATAATAGAGGGTACTTCTGCCTCATCTTGTCTTTTTAATTCTACAGGCCCGGCCATAACGATTCCACCATTTATCGCAAACAAAGCCATTACAAAAGTTTCTTTCATTCTACTCATTTCTTTTTTACATTATTTGTTAATGATTTCGAATGCAAAATTAGAATATCTGCATTAGAGCAGCTAAAAAATACGCGGACAACAAGGTGGACAACCCCTAATCTTTATCAAATACAAGCAACTGATAATCAACTACTATCAGTAATATATCAAAAAAACTCGTGGACATTCGGTCACACGAGTTTCAGAAATGATTTTTTATAACCTTAAAAGTAATAAGAGTTAGTATTTCGCAAGAAAATCTTCCAAAGAAAGACCGTCTTTTCCTAAACCAATCTTTTCGCGTTTAATACGATATTTACGTTTTTTCAGAGCTTCCTCGTTACTTCCTAAAAGTAACACAATATTAGCATTACTTACCCCCATACGTAGCAAACAACATACATAAACATCATCTGTCGTTAATGCAGAATACTCCTCACGTAATCTCTTTTCAAAGCCATCATAGCAGAAATTCATTGCTTCAAAAAGATTTTTCATATCCATTTCAGAAAGGATTAAATCAGATTTCTGTTTCCATTTCTGCGATGGATTCAATTTATCCAAGGATTCTATTCGAGACACTGTCTCATTCATCTTAAATATCTTTTCTTTCAGAAGATGTTGTTGTTCGGAAAGTTCATTCAATAATCTTTCCTTTTCCATCTTTTCTTCTTTCAGTAAATTTTTCTCTACAATCGAAGCCTTTAATATCTGTTCTTTTTCAGATAAATATTGTCTCTGCTCTAACAATTCATTAGTCTTTTTCTGTAATTCGCGCAGACTTTGATTAAGAAGAGCATCTTTAGTACGTATTATCTCCTGCCTTTTAGTTTTTTCTTTAACATACACATAATAAGCTATTAAAACAAATGATACTAATATAATTATAATTATCAATATCATTATATTTTTCTCTTGTGCCTTACTTTTCAACCTTATATTCTCGTACTCATATCTATGATAATCGTACTTTTGCTGTAATCTTGTCAAGTCATTTTCAATGGTTTCTATATGGTCTGAATCCAAATAGAGTGCATATTTTTCATGATATTCCAAGGCTTTTCTATAGTTGCCCATACCTTTTTCCATGCGATAAGCCTGCTTTGCATCACTAGCCACCGCATAATATCTTTTATTATTATCTACCTTATCCAAATAATAACGGACAGAATCATATTGCTGCAGATCATTTAGAATTAGCAATTTTGTAGCATTCAAGTTCTTCCTTCTCAGTGAATTTTCACCTACAAAAGAAAGAGCTTTATTTATATAAAGCAATGCCTCCGGATATTGTCCGGCCTGTTCATAGGACATACTTAAATATTTATATAGTCCTATCAACAATTTTGTATTGTTTTTATCCGTCGCTAACTTAATTCCCGCACGAAGTGTTCGGTTTGCCTTTTCATAATCCGCCATATACACATAACTCCAACCGATATCACGCAATATATATATAAGATTGATTGTGTCTCGTGCGGCTTCAGCATATTTTTTTGCCTCCAATAGCTTGTTCAGCCCCATTTCGTAAGGACGCTTATTCTGTAAAAGTAGTCCCAAATGGCTATAGACAAGCAGACGAAGGCGATTATCGTCCGTGGCCGAGGCCGCCGAGGCTGCTTGACGGAAGTAGTCAAGCGCACGTTTGGGCTCGTAGGTGTCACGTAGGGTCTGCGCCATGTAGAAACAGCTCCAGGCCTTGCGAAGCGAATCGGAAGAGGCCGAATAATAGTCCACGGCGATACGGATGAGCGAGTCGTTGCGCGGAACAAGGTCGTTCTTGTATTGCGCCTGCGTCAGGAGCAGGGCATAACGGGCATGGTTGCGGCCGGACATCGGGGCCGCGCCGTCTATGCTGTCGAGCAGGCACAGGGCCGCGGCGGAACTGTCGGGCATGAGCCGTTCGGCACGGTCGAGCTGCCTGCCCAGACGGACGGACTGCCGCCAACGGACAAACAGGAACGTGCCGGCGGCGACGACGGCCAGAAAGAGTATCGCATAGCCTGTTCTTCGAAGCATCTGAATGGTTTACCGGTTTTCCGATGACAAATATACAATTTTTAACCGGACGGTCCAAAAAGAGCGACAAAGACTTTGTCAGCCGCAACGGCGGGCACGGTGACGGCATACTGACGCAAATCGGCGCGGACCCGCCGTGGGTTCGCGCCGATTTGCTTATATGTAGCATTCCGAAGCGTCAGGCTTCCGCAGAGGCGGCAACCACGCGTTTCCGGCCGAGCACGCGGTAGGCGATAGGTGCGGCCAGGAAGATGGAAGAAAGCGTTCCGAAGATGACACCGAGCATCATGGCGAAGGAGAACGAGCGGATGCTGTCGCCGCCAAGGAAGAAGATGCAGAGCAGCACGAGCAACGTCGTGGCCGAAGTCATGATGGTACGTGTCAATGTGCTGTTCAGCGAGTCGTTGAACAGGCGCTGCGTGTCGCGCTTGGGATAGAGGCCGAGGTTCTCGCGGATACGGTCGAAGACCACCACCTTGTCGTTGATGGAGTAACCGATGGCCGTAAGGATGGCGCCGATGAAGGTCTGGTCTATCTCGAGCGAGAAGGGAACCCAGCCCCAGCAAAGGGCGTACATACCTATGATGAAGAGCGTATCAACGGCCAAAGCGGCGACGCTGCCCACGGAGAACGCAACGTTGCGGAAGCGCAGCAGGATGTACAGGAAGATGGCGATGAGCGAAAGGATGACACTGATGACGGCACCCTTGGTCATGTCTTCGGCAACGGAGGAATCGACCTTCTGAGAGGACACGATGGAACCACCGTTACGGTTCTCGCGGTCCTTGAACGTGGCATAGTCGGCCGAGATGAGCTTGCCGTCGTGCAGGGCCTGCCATACGAACTTGTCTACCACTTCGTCTTCGCCGCCTATGTTGTAGTTGGTGGTCAGACGGATGCACTCGCTCTCGGCGGTCACTACCTTGATGGCGCCTACCGAGGCCGAAGGTTCGTCGGTCTTGGCGACAGCTGAGGCCACCACGTCACGTACGTCCTCGGGGGTCACCGATTTCTCGAACTGGATGACGTAGTTGCGTCCGCCGGTGAAGTCGATACCCTTGGACAGGCCGCGGCCGAGGATGAGTCCTGCGAAGACAACGGCGAGCACACCGAATACCATCATCGAGTTGCGGCCTTTCTCCATGAAGCGCACCTTGACATCGGCCAAGAAACCGCGCGACAGGGGTGTCGTGAAGGTAAGTCCCATCCACTTGTCCTTGTTGTGGAAGTGCTCATATACTATGCGGGTGAGCCATACGGCCGTAAAGAACGAAGCACAGATACCTATGCCGAGCGTAAGCGCGAATCCGCGAATCGGGCCCGTACCGAAGTTGTACAGGATGATGGCTGTGATGATAGAAGTCAGGTTGGAGTCGAAAATAGCGGAGAAGGCGTTGCCGTAACCGTCGGCCAAGGCCTGCTTCACGTTCTTTCCGGCGCGGAGTTCCTCCTTGATGCGCTCATAGATAAGCACGTTGGCATCGACGGCCATACCGAGCGAGAGCACCATACCGGCGATACCGCTCATCGTGAGTGCGGCCTGGAAGGACGTGAGTACGCCGAACGTGAAGAAGAAGTTAAGCAACAGGGCGCAGTTGGCCACCATTCCGGGAATGAAGCCGTAGATCAGGCACATGAAAATCATGAGCAGGATGAAGGCTACTATACATGCGGTGAAACCGGCCTTGATGGAAGCCTCGCCGAGCGACGGGCCTACGGTCTCCACCTGTACGGTAACGAGGGGTACGGACATCTTACCGCTCTTCAGCACGATGGAAAGTGCGCGGGTGTCGTCGGGCGTGAAGCTGCCGGATATCTGCGAGCTGCCGCCGGCAATCTTCTCGCTGGGCGCGGGTGCGCTGTAGACTTTTCCGTCGAGTACGATGGCGATGGGTTTGCCCACGTTCTTGCCGGTGATGTCGGCCCAGGTGCGTGCGGCGTCGGTCTTCATGGTCATGGAGACTACGGGACGTCCGCCGTGCTGGGAGTCGAAGTCGGGCTGCGCGTCGTTGATGACGTCGCCGCTCAGCGAAGGCATGGCCTCGCCGTTGTCTCCGCGCTCGCCGCGCAGGGCATAGAGCAGGTAAGCGCCGCCTTCGGGCTTGGCCGAGAAGGCCAGACGCACGCCTTTGAGTATCTCCTTGGCCTTGTCGGTGGCCAACGTGGCCTCGATGGCGTTCACGGCGGCCTTGTCATTGCCGACCATGCCGACTACGCAGCCGCCCGTGCCCTGCATGGAGAGGACTTCGCCGAGCTTCTTCTCGACGGTCTCGGTCTCAAGCGGGTTATTTTTCTTAGGTTGTGCCAGCAGGACGGGCAGTTCGCGGAGTTCGGCCATTTCGGACTGCACCTCGGCGGCCTGATAAGTGGTCCAGAACTCGAGGTTGGCGCTTCCCGTGAGCAGTTGCTCCACGTCTTCGGGGTCGGTCACGCCGGGCATTTCGACCATAATCTGGCCCATCTGTCCCTTACCGCGGAGAATCTGGATGTTGGGCTGTGCCACACCGTACTGGTCTATACGCGAACGGATGACCTCGTAGGCGTTGTCCACGGCTCCCGCGATTTTGCCTTCGAGCGCCTTCTTGACGTCGGCGTCCGTGCTCTGGTAACTTATGCCGTCGGCGGTCATTTTTTCGGCAAAGACGGCGCCGAGCTGGTTTTGGCCGTGGGCGGCCTCATACTTGCCTATGAACACGTCCACGAAGTCGCGGCCCGTGCGCGAGGCTTCGGCTTTCGCCTCGTCCACCATCTTGGCAAAGTCGGCTTCCTTGGCCTTTCCGCCGGCATATTCCCTGACCATGTCGGGCACGGACACCTCGAGCAGGAAGCTTACGCCGCCCTTCAGGTCGAGGCCGAGGCCGATTTGCAGTTTCTCGCAGTCGGCCAGTGTTTTCCAGCCCAGATAAACCTTTTGGTTCCGCATGGAGTCGAGGTACGCCTTACCGGCATCCTCACCTTTCACCGCAGCGATTTTTTCGGCTTCGCCCTTGTATTTGCCCGTCACCCACGAAAAGGAGAAGTAGAAGAGGCAAATCAGCGTCAGCAGCACTGCGATGAGCTTGACAAATCCTTTGTTTTGCATTTTTTACTCTGTGATTATTAATTATTATATTTGTTTCTCTTTAGTTTGAACGTGCAAATATACACGATTTTTTCTGAAAACCTGCAATTTGACCGTCTATTTTCGTGAAACGTGCCGCAGACGGGGCTGCGCGGCGGCCTTCAGGGCCAGGGCCGGGGCGGGAAAAACGCGGCCGGAACGCGGCCGGGAGCGCACGCGACTTTAACATTTTTAACTTTCGTGTACAATCTGCGGCGCGTACATGGCTTGTAGTTTTCCCTACATGCAGGGCCGGAAAATCCTACATGGCATGTAGTTCCGCCTACATGCCATGTCCGAAATCATGAAATAGGGATAGTTTCTCCCGGAAACGGGCCTACGGGCACGAAAAAAGGGGCGGTTTCAGACCGTCCCCGTGCTTTCGCAATGCAAAGATAATACATTTTCCGCCCGAAAGCAAATTGTGTTAAAATCTACGGCGGGCGGTCTGACGACGGATTCGGATAAAAAATCCAAAGCCGCGGCGGAACGCTCAAAAATACGGCATAAAATTCAGACAGCCCCTAAAAATTATGTAAATTTGCCGATTGATACGCCCTTGCCCGCACACGGCACGCACGACACGCGGGGCAAGGCGCTCCGGAACCAAACAAAAAAACAAGACAAACGATATGGAAAAGAAATTCAACCGCACACTCGTCACGGCGGCCCTGCCCTACGCCAACGGGGGCGTGCACATCGGCCACCTGGCCGGCGTCTACGTACCGGCCGACATCTATGTGCGCTATCTCAGACTGAAGAAAAAGGAAGTATTGTTCATCTGCGGCTCCGACGAGCACGGCGTGCCCGTCACCATCCGCGCACGCAAGGAAGGCTGCACGCCGCAGGAGGTCGTGGACCGCTATCACAAGCTCATCAAGGACTCGTTCGAGGGCTTCGGCATCTCGTTCGACTTCTTCGGACGCACCACGTCGGACACGCACCGGCGGCTGGCGTCCGACTTCTTCCGCACGCTCTACGACAAAGGTGAGTTTCTGGAGCGCGAGAGCGAGCAGTACTACGACGAGGAAGCGCACACTTTCCTGGCCGACCGCTACATCACGGGCGAGTGCCCGCACTGCCACGCCGAGGGTGCCTACGGTGACCAGTGCGAGAAGTGCGGAACGGCGCTCTCGCCTACCGAACTGATTAACCCGAAAAGCGCGGTGTCGGGCGCCAAGCCCGTGCTGCGCAAGACGAAGCACTGGTATCTGCCGCTCGACAAGCACCAGCAGTGGCTCGAACCGTGGATAACGCAGCAGCACAAGGAGTGGCGCACCAATGTCATGGGACAGTGCAAGTCGTGGTTCGACATGGGGCTGCAGCCGCGTGCCGTGAGCCGCGACCTCGACTGGGGCATACCCGTGCCCGTCGAGGGGGCCGACGGAAAAGTGCTCTACGTATGGTTCGACGCCCCCATCGGCTACATATCCAACACGAAGGAACTGCTGCCCGACTCGTGGGAGAAGTGGTGGAAACAGGACGACACGCGCCTTGTACACTTCATCGGGAAGGACAACATCGTATTCCACTGCATCGTGTTCCCGGCCATGCTCAAGGCCGAAGGCTCTTACATCCTGCCGGACAACGTCCCCTCCAACGAATTCCTCAACCTGGAGGACGACAAAATATCCACGTCGCGCAACTGGGCCGTGTGGTTGCACGAATACCTCGAGGACCTGCCGGGCAAGCAGGATGTGCTGCGCTACGTGCTGACGGCCAATGCGCCCGAAACCAAGGACAATAACTTCACTTGGCGTGACTTCCAGGCGCACAACAATAACGAGCTGGTGGCCGTCTACGGCAATTTCGTGAACCGCGCGCTCCAGCTGGCCAAGAAGTATTATGACGGCGTCGTGCCGGCTTGCGGCGAACTCTCCGACTTCGACAAATCAACCATCGACGAGTTCAAGGATGTCAAGGCCGAGGTGGAACGGCTGCTGGACGGCTTCCGCTTCCGCGACGCACAGAAGGAGGCGATGAACCTTGCCCGCATCGGCAACAAGTACCTGGCCGACTCGGAACCGTGGAAGGTCATCAAGACCGACCCGGAACGCGTCAAGACCGTCATCTATCTGTCCTTGCAGCTCGTAGCCAACCTGGCCGTCGTCTTCGAGCCCTTCCTGCCTTTCTCTTCGGCCCGCCTGCGCGACATGCTCGGTATGCCCGAGGGCAGCGAGGCCGCCGGAAGGCTGGAGTGGGAACGGCTCGGCGCCACCGACCTCGTGCCCGCAGGACACCGGCTGGGCGAACCGGCCTTGTTGTTCGAGAAAATCGAGGACGAGGTGGTGGAACGTCAGGTGCAGAAGCTGCTCGACACGAAGCGCGCCAACGAAGAGGCGGCCTACCGCGCCAACCCGGTGCGCCCGGACATCGCCTTCGAGGACTTTGAAAAGCTGGACATCCGCGTAGGTACGGTGTTGAGCTGCGAACGCGTGCCCAAGGCCGACAAACTCCTGAAGTTCGAAATCGCGGACGGCATGGAGAACCGCGTAATCGTCAGCGGCATCGCCAAACACTACAAGCCCGAAGAACTGGTGGGCAAGCAAATCTGCTTCATCGCCAACCTGCCGCCGCGCAAGCTGCGGGGCATCGAGAGCCAGGGCATGATACTGTCGGCCGAGAACTTTGACGGCGGCCTCAGCGTGCTGTGTACCGACCGCGAAGTGAAGCCCGGCAGCGAGGTGAAGTAACCTGCACGCCGCGGACCGACTTCACAAAAAAACTTATTCAGACGAAAATTGTCATGAAAGCATTTCTCACCACCATCATCCTGCTGGCCATGGCCGTCACACAGGCGACAGCCGTTCCGGCCAAACGGAAACCGTTCACCGTGCGCCAGGCCGACGGCACCACACTCACGCTGCGGCTCACCGGCGACGAGCATTTCCACTACCACACGACGGCCGACGGCATCCCCGTGTGCATCGGTGCAGACGGAAACTACCACTACGCACGACTGGACGGCGGACAGTTGCAACCGTCGGGCATCCGGGCCCACGACGCGGCCTTGCGCACGGCCGAAGAGACCGCCTACGTCCGCGCACAAGCCATCCGCACGGACGAACTGCGACAGTTGGCCGCCGGCAAGCGCAGCATACGCAGCGCAAGGCGGGCACAACGCGCGGCGCAACGCCGGGCCAAGGACGGCAACGGCTTCATCGGCGAAAAGAAGGGGCTTGTCATCCTCGTCAATTTCTCAGACAAGAAATTCGCGGCCGGGAACACGCAGTCCGAATTCGACGATATGATGAACCAGACGGGATACACGAAGAACGGAAACGGGGGCAGCGTGCACGACTACTTCCTTGCACAAAGCTACGGCAAGTTCTCGCTGACGTTCGACGTGGTCGGACCGGTCACCCTGCCGCAAAAGATGTCCTACTACGGGGCCAACGACGGCGACGGCAATGATATGCGTCCCGGAGAGATGGTTGCCGAAGCCTGCATGGCTGTCAGCAACATGGTGGACTTCGCCGATTACGACTGGGACGGCGACGGCGAGGTGGAACAGGTGTACGTCATCTACGCAGGCTACAGCGAGGCGGCAGGAGCGGCGGCCAACACCGTCTGGCCCCACGAGTGGGGACTGAGTTGGTCGGACTACGGACGGACGCTCACCATCGACGGCGTGACCATCAATACCTACGCCTGCAGTTCCGAACTGAACGGCATCAGCGGGACAAGGATGGACGGCATCGGAACGACATGTCACGAATTTTCCCACTGTCTCGGCCTGCCCGACTTCTATGACACGGAGTACAACGGCAATTTCGGTATGGACTCATGGAGCGTCATGGACTACGGTTCCTATAACGGCGACGGCTACGTGCCCGCATCGTACACCGCATATGAGCGCATGTTCGCCGGTTGGCTGGAGCCCGTGGAACTGGAAAGCGGGCGCAACATCACCGACATGCGGCCCATCACCGAGGCCCCCGAAGCCTACATCGTCCGCAACAGCGGAAACAGCGACGAATACTATCTGCTGGAGAACCACCAGCAACGCGGATGGGACAGCGAGGCTTACGGACACGGCTTGCTGGTGCTCCACGTGGACTATGACGCGAACGCCTGGTACAACAACGAGGTAAACAACTCGTCGGCCCATCAGCGCATGACCGTCGTGCCGGCCGACAACCAGTTCAAAAGCGGTTATTACGAGGGCGATACTTATGCCACGGCCGAAGACCTTGAGGGTGACCCCTACCCCGGCACGTCGGGCAACAACTGTCTGACCGACACGTCGCGCCCCGCGGCCAAGCTCTTCTCGGCCGCCGCCGACGGACGGAAATTCCTGGGCAAGCCCATCGAAAACATCACAGAGAACGCCGCAGGCCTCATCTCGTTCACCTTCATGGGCGGTACGGCCATCGAGGCTCCCGTGGCCGCCGAAGCCACCAGCGTAAACGCGACGGCGTTCACCGCCAACTGGAACGCCGTGGAGGGGGCTGAGAGCTACATCCTCGAAGTGCGCGAACGCAACACGGCATCTCCCGAAGAGAACCTCGTGCTGTCCGAAGACTTCAGCGGCTTTGCCGACATCGCGAAAGACGGAAGCACGGACATTTCCACGAAGCTGGACGACTACATGCAGCAGAAAGGCTGGACGGGTACGAAGCTGTTCGCCTCGCCCTCGCGCATCAAGGTGGGTTCAAGCAAGCAAAACGGAACGCTCATCACGCCGGCCCTTGACGCGCCCGCGTCGGGAAGCGTCACCCTCGGCCTCGTCATCCGACTCTACGGCCTGGCCGAAAGCACCCACGTGGAAGTCCGGCTGCTCTCGGCAGGCGGAACAACGTTGCAGAGCAAGGAACTGACACTATACGACAAGGGCGTCGTCGTATTCGAGGGTGTCGAAGACGGATATAAGATTGGCATTTACCCGAAAGAGCGTATCTACGTCGCAGGCCTCGACCTGTACGACGGAAGCTACGGGGAAGAGGAACTGGAAGCCATGCCCGCGCGCCGCGCCAAGGCTTCGGTACGCCTCATCGAGGACATCACGGACACCCAATACACGGTCAGCGACCTCACGCCGGGGGCCACGTACACCTACCACGTGAAAGCCGTCGCCGAATTAGGCAGTTCGGCATGGTCGAATGCCGTCACCGTCAGCCTCGTCACGGGCCTCGGCGCACCTACGTTCCGCAATGACGAACCGGTCGAGGTCTTCGCCGCCGACGGACGCCGCCTGCTCCGGTCGGACGTCGCGTCGTGGAGCACAGGTCTGCCGGCCGGCACATACATCGTGCGCCAGGGCGAGACCGCCGGCAAGTTCGTCGTGCGCTAATCCCGCCTGCGACAACCGGTCCGCATATCCGGAAACGGAATGACATATAGAAAAAAACGCAAGTCCCGGAAGGAAAAATCCTTTTCGGGACTTGCGTTTGTATATCTTTTTGGAAAACGTCCATACCCCCGGGGCATGAAATCACGGATGCCCGACGGGCGGCCGAAAGGCTATTCCATGACCCACTTCTCGATGTTCCGCGTCTCGGAAGAGAAGTTCAGTCCGACGCGGAATACGCGTGTCGCGCCCGTCTCGAAGGGAAGCGCGTACGACTTGTCCTGTATTTGCCGCAAGGCCTCTTCCGCCGTGCCGTCCAACTTGAATTCCAGCACGTAGGTGTAGTCCCGCGTCTGCAACACCATGTCTATGCGGCCCGCGCTCGTGCGGTACTCCGCACGGACGTACAGCCCGAGCAGCTTACACAATATATATAATACGTTCTGATAGTGGTTCTCTAATTTCTTGACCAGTTCGTAGGGCGTATCGGCGAAGAAGGATTTCAGACGATTGAGGAAAGCCTCGGGTTGTCCACTTTCTATTTCCTCGACAAACTTCTGAATGTGAAAAGGTGCCTCGACCTTGTTCACGGATGTATAGAACGGCAACAGGAAACGGAAGAAACCGTCCTCTACCTCTTCGTTCGGAAAGCCCAATCTATAGGTGCGGAAACGCGGTTCATAGCCTTTGATGGTCAGATAACCGCTCTGGTAAATCACGGGCACAGGGTTGGTGGACGCCACGTCTATGCTGTTGAGAATGTCCTCCGTGACATATTCGTCCGAAAGGCTCTGCAGGTTATA
>CAJMSQ010000024.1 GCA_905216095.1 uncultured bacterium
ATTGTCGCCCGTAGGGACGCGATTCATCGCGTCCGCAAGGATGTACATCGAATGAAATCCCCAATCCCTCCCTGTGGACGCGATGAATCGCGTCCCTACACGCGGCATAGCGCGCACATCGCACAGAGAGGCGTTCCGCTACTGGTACATGTAAGCTGTGCTGTCCGGTAGCGGAATGCCTCTTTTTCCTATCTTTTGCCTTGCGCCCCCTACGCCGCCGGCCGAAAATAAAGAAAGACGGACTTGGGAATACGGAATAACTATCGTAATTTTGCAGATTCCACGACGAGTCCGCGAAACAGGAACGTTTGCCCCCTTCCCGAAACAAGCATGAAGAAGTTCAAGATACATTCCGACTATCAGCCGACCGGCGACCAGCCCGAAGCCATCAGGCAGCTTACCGAAGGTGTCCTCAACGGGCTGCCTGCGCAGACTTTGCTGGGCGTTACCGGTTCGGGAAAGACATTTACCATCGCCAACGTCATTGCCCGGCTGAACAGGCCGACGCTCGTCCTGAGCCACAACAAGACGCTGGCGGCGCAACTCTATGCCGAGTTCAAGGGATTCTTTCCCGAAAACGCGGTGGAGTATTATGTGTCTTACTACGACTACTACCAGCCCGAAGCATACATAGCCTCCACGGACACTTACATAGAGAAGGACATGGCCATCAACGAGGAAATCGACAAACTGAGGCTGGCCGCAACGTCCTCATTGCTGTCGGGGCGCAACGATGTCATTGTCGTCTCGTCGGTATCGTGCATCTACGGCATGGGAAATCCCGCCGCCTTCTACGAGAACGTCATCAGCCTGAAAGTTGGCCGGAAGTTGGCGCAAAATGCACTGCTCCGGAAACTGGTGGACAGCCTCTACACCAGAAACGACGTCGCGCCCAAAGCGGGAAACTTCAGGGTGAAGGGCGACACCGTGGACGTATATCTGGCCTATGCGGACGAACTGCTGCGCATCACGTTTTGGGACGACGAAATCGACGGCATAGAGGAGGTGGACGCCGTGAGCGGAATGCGTATGGCAACCTTCGACGAATACAAAATCTATCCGGCCAACCTGTTCCTGACGTCAAAGGAGACGCAGGAACTGGCCATACGGAAAATACAGGACGACCTGACGGAACAGGTTGCCCTGTTCAAGGAAGAGCACAAGGAGCTTGAGGCCAAGCGGCTCAGCGAACGCGTGAACTATGACATCGAGATGATTCGCGAACTCGGGCACTGCTCGGGCATTGAGAACTATTCACGCTACTTTGACGGGCGGGAACCGGGAACGCGGCCCTACTGCCTGCTCGACTTCTTCCCCGATGATTTTCTGATTGTCATAGACGAAAGCCACGTCAGCGTGCCGCAAATCAGCGCCATGTACGGCGGAGACCGTTCCCGCAAGGAGGCGCTGGTGAATTACGGCTTCAGACTGCCCGCCGCCCTGGACAACCGCCCTCTGAAATTCGAGGAATTCCACGAATTGGCCAAGCAAGTGATTTATATCAGTGCAACCCCGGCCGAGTATGAGCTGGCGGAGAGCGAAGGTGTCGTCGTGGAACAGGTGATTCGCCCTACGGGACTGCTCGACCCGCCCATTGAAGTACGGCCCGCGGACTATCCCGTAGACGACTTGATGGAAGAAATCAGGCTCTGTCTGGAGAGGGACGAGCGCGTACTTGTCACGACACTGACGAAAAGGATGGCCGAAGAATTGTCGGACTTCCTGATAAAGAACGGTGTGCGGACGGCTTACATCCACAGTGACGTGGACACGCTGGAACGGGTGCGCATCATGGAGGACCTGCGCAAGGGTCTGTATTCCGTACTGGTCGGCGTAAACCTGTTGCGCGAGGGACTTGATTTGCCCGAAGTGGCTCTTGTGGCCATACTCGATGCCGACAAGGAAGGGTTCCTGCGGTCGCACCGCTCGCTGACCCAGACGGCCGGACGCGCGGCACGCAACGTAAACGGACGTGTCATCATGTATGCCAACCGCATCACGCCGTCCATGCGGCAGACCATCGAGGAAACAGAACGGAGACGCATCAAACAGATACAGTACAACGAGGCACACGGCATCGTTCCCCGACAGATACGCAAGGCTACCGGCATCAACGAACTGGCGCAGCTGAAGAAAGAGAACGACGGCCGGCCGGCTTACGACACCGAAATGCCCGAAATCCGTCAGGTGGCCGAGACCCAGGTTGAATATGGCAAGGGAGAAAACAAGGAACAACGCATGGAACGGCTCAGGAAACAGATGAAGGAGGCCGCCGCACGCTTCGATTTCATTCTGGCCGCACAACTGCGCGACGAACTGATAGCTTTGGAAAAAGAAAACTGACCATGACTTCACCGATTGCCTTTATCAAGAACTGGACACTGCCCATAGCCATGCTGGCCGGCGCCATGTCCTATCTTATTGGTGTAAGGATACCGTTGCTTACACCCTACAAATCTTTTCTGATGGGCCTGGTATCGGTCTTGCAACCGATACTTATCTTCAGCATGTTGTTCATTACTTTCTGCAAGGTGGACCCTCATGACCTGCGTCTGCGCAGGTGGCACGGCTGGTTATTGCTGATGCAGGCGGGTCTGTTCGCGATGCTGTCGCTCACCCTTGTGGCATTTCCGGATATGCCGGGCGGAGTGGTCATCGAGGGCGCGATGCTGTGCCTCATCTGCCCTACCGCGACCGCCGGGGCCGTCGTGGTGAACAAACTGGGCGGCGATGCGGCGGGACTGACCACATACACCATACTCATCAACCTCGTGGTGGCGGTGGTTGTCCCCATGTTCGTCCCCCTCATCCACCCGCATCCGGGACTGGACTTCGTCAGTTCTTTCTTCTTAATCATGGGAAAAGTCTTCCCCATGCTGATTTGTCCTTTCTTCGCGGCATTGCTGGTGCGCTGGTTCTTCCCTAAAATCCACCGGATGGTACTCGGTTGCAAGGACCTGGCTTTCTACATCTGGGCAGTCAGCCTGTCCATCGCCATAGCCGTAACGGTACGCTCCATTGTCCATAGCGACAGTGCCGTCATCTACCAGGCAGGCATCGCAGCCGCCAGTCTTATGGCTTGCGCCCTGCAGTTCTACGCAGGCAAGAAAATAGGCCGCAAGTACGGATGTCCCATCAGTGCGGGACAGAGCCTGGGACAGAAGAATACGGTATTCGCGATATGGATGGGTTACACGTTCCTGACACCCGTCAGCTCTATTGCCGGCGGATTTTACAGCATATGGCATAACATTTTCAACTCCTGGCAACTTTACCGGAAACGCAAGGACGACGCGACGGACCGGGGATAGACCAACCGGGGCTGCATCCTATAAAAACAATCCCACCGACATGAATGATATGTCGGTGGGATTGGATTCTTTATCACGTACTTCGCGATACGTCCTTCCGCGATGCCGCAAACAGGATGGCATCTGCCGGCCGGACCATCCGGGACAGGATTTATTCGGCCTGTTCCTGTTCGAAATTCTCGATAAGTTTGTTCTGCAAGTCGCCGGGTACAAGTTCGTAGCTGGCGAACTTCATGATGAAGCTGGCACGTCCGCCCGTCAGAGAACTGAGGTTGGTGGCATAATTGCTCATTTCCTTGAGAGGAACCTTGGCTTGCAGTTTCTCATAACCGTTCTCGCTGCTCATACCTATGATAAGACCGCGACGGCCCTGCAGGTCGCTCATGACGTCACCCAGTTTCTCGCCCGGGACAAATACTTCCACGTCGTAGATAGGCTCCAGGATTTTCGGACCGGCCTCCTTGAACGCCTGACTGAAAGCATTCCGGCCGGCCAACATGAAGGACAATTCATTGCTGTCCACGGGGTGCATCTTTCCATCATAGACAATGACACGCACGTCGCGGGCATAGCTTCCTGTAAGCGGGCCTTGCTCCATACGACTCATGACACCCTTGAGAATAGCCGGCATGAAACGGGCATCAATCGCACCACCCACGACAGAGTTGATGAAGACAAGTTTTCCGCCCCACTCCAATGGGATTTCTTCCTTGCCCTTCACGGAAATACGGATTTCCTGGTTGCCGAACTTATAAACGGTCGGGTCTTCCATACCATCGCTGTAAGGCTCAACGATGAGGTGAACCTCGCCGAACTGTCCGGCACCTCCGCTCTGTTTCTTGTGACGGTAGTCGGCGCGGGCGGCTTTCGTGATGGTCTCGCGGTAAGGTATGCGCTGCTCATAGAATTCTATGGCAATCTTGTCTATGTTCTCCAGTCTCCACTTCAGGGTTCGCAGATGGAACTCGCCTTGTCCGTGTACGAGAATCTGGCGCAACTCCTTGCTTTGTTCCACTTCCCATGTCGGGTCTTCCTGTCTCATGCGGTTAAGTGCCGCCATCATCTTCTCGGTATCGGCCTCATTGACGGCACGAATGGCGCGCGTGAACTTAGGATTGGGGTATTTGATGAAATTGAAGCGGTTGTCGCAATCTTTTCCGTTCAAGGTATTGCCGGTACGGACATCCTTCAGCTTAACCGTACATCCGATGTCACCGGCCGCCAGCTGCTCCACCTTTTCACGGTTGGCACCGGCACAAACGAATATCTGCGCCATGCGTTCCTTAGAGCCCCTGTCCGCATTGGCGAGGTCATCACCCTCTTTCACGGTTCCGCTCATCACCTTGAAGTATTGTACTTCGCCGATGTGGGGTTCCACGCCTGTCTTGAAGAAATAAATGGACGTCGGTCCGGCCGGGTCGAGTTTCACTTCCATGCCACGTGTGTTGTGGACCGCGGGCATTTCATCGACAAACGGCACGACGTTTCCAAGGAACTCCATCAAACGGCCCACGCCCATGTTCTTGGTGGCACATACACAGAACACAGGGAAAATTCCGCGCGTCACCATACCCTTGCGGATGCCTTCGCGCATTTCGTCCTCGGACAACTGCTCCGTCTCGAAGAACTTCTCCATCAGTCCTTCATCGTTTTCGGCGGCAGCCTCCACGAGAGCCTTGTGCATTTCCTGGGCCTTTTCCTGCTCTTCGGCGGGAATGTCCTCTATTTGCGGCGCACCGCCATCAGCACCCCAGGTCAGCTTCTTCATAAGAATGACATCAATCAGCGAATTAAAGTCCGGGCCGGTCTTGACAGGGTATTGCACGGGAACGACCTTCGGGCCGTAAATGCTTTGCAGTTCTTCGAGAATGGCATCATAGTCGCACTTTTCGTCATCCAGCTGATTGACAAGGAAAATGACGGGCTTGCCCAGTTTTTCCGTATATCTGAAGTGGTTTTGCGTACCGACTTCCGGACCGAAACGGCCGTTAATGAGCAGCAACGCCGTGTCCGTCACGTTGAGCGCGGTCATGGCCGCTCCCACAAAGTCGTCAGAGCCCGGACAGTCTATGATATTCAGTTTTTTGTTGTTCCATTCCACATGGAAGACCGTGGAAAACACAGAGTATCCGTAGTCCTGCTCTACGGGAAAATAGTCGGACACGGTATTCTTTGCCGTGATACGGCCTCGTCTATTAATGAGACCACTCTCAAAGAGGAGCGCTTCCGTGAGGGTGGTCTTACCTGAGCCATCGTTGCCGAGCAGAGCGATGTTCTTAATTTCGTGTGAATTGTAGACTTTCATATCAAAAGATTTAAGTAGTAGCCGATTGCTTTTAACTTTAACGCTTGGCAAATTACGGATAAATATTCAAGCGGCAAAATTTATCAGATATGTTTTTCAGCAGACTTCCGCAAGACGGGCGTACATCCCGGGAACCGGTTTCCGACACAAGGAAGATGTGACGCAACACGCATCCGCAAGGCGTTGTCCCGCAAATAGGCCACCGTAACGTTGCTGAATCCCGCAGGTTTGTTTACCTTTGTATGCGCTATGATGCAATAAATAAGGTAAAAAGCAGTTTACATATTTAATGAGAACCTATTTATCCCTATATCGTCCGCTCCAACGCCGGTTGCCGTTCGTTGTCTGCGCGGCCATAACGATTTCGCTGGCCTCTTGCGGCAGCGTGGAGCGCACCCTGAAGCGCGGCGATGCGGCCTTGGCCTTGGGCGAATATTGCGAAGCGGCCAATCTTTACAAGAGAGCTTATCAGAGAACACCTTCCACGGAACGTCTGAAACGCGGCGAGATAGCTTACCGGATGGCCGACGCTTACCGCCTGCACGGAAACGTGGCCCGCGCCATCGGTGCCTACCGCAATGCCGAACGATATAAGTTTACCGACACACTCACCTACCTGCGCGAAGGTGATATGCTGCGGCTGATGGGCGACTACCGCAATGCCGAAAACTGCTATGCGGAATATCTGAAGACCCATCCGGACAGCAAGGAGGCGAAAGCCGGCATCGCTTCATGCCGGACCGCACCGGAAATCAAGGAAAAAGGCTCGGCGTACACCGTCAAGCTCGAGCGGCTGTTCAACGGAAGCCGTTCGGACTACGCTCCGGCGTATATGGGAACGGAGGCCGGCCAGCTTTATTTCACGACCACGCGCCAACAGGCCACGGGAAGCGACCTGAGCGGTATCACCGGCATGAAAAACGGGGACATCTTCTTTGCCAAGAAAGACGAAAAGGGCAAATGGAAAATCCCCGAAGCGGTGGAAGGCGTCAATACGGAGTTTGACGAGGGCGCATGTGCCTTCTCGGCCGACGGACAGACCATGTACCTGACAGTTTGCCGCACCGACCCGCAATATCCCCGGATGGCGGAAATCTGGACCTCGCAGCGCACGGATGCCAAATGGGCGAAGCCGCAACAGTTGAAGATTTCGGCGGACACCCTGTCCTCTTATGCGCATCCCGCCCCCTCGCCCGACGGGCATTGGCTGTACTTTGTGTCCGACATGCCCGGCGGATACGGCGGACTTGACCTCTGGCGGACCTCCATATCCGGCGGACACGGCATCGGGCCTGTGGAGAACCTGGGACCGGACATCAACACGGCGGGCAACGAGTCCTTCCCGACGGTGCGTCCCGGGGGCGAACTGTACTTTTCATCCGACGGCCGGCAGCCCAACATGGGCGGGCTCGACCTGTACCGGGCGACGGAAGACACCGTCACCCACAAATGGAACGTCGTCCACCTGCCCGCGCCCATGAACTCCAACGGAGACGATTTCGGCATCACATTCGAGGGACTGCACAACCGCGGTTTCTTCTCCTCCAGCCGTTCCACGGGCGGCAGGGGATGGGACAAGATATACTCTTTCTCTTATCCGGAAGTGTTGCAGACGGTCAAGGGATGGGTCTACGAACAAGACGGCTACGAACTGCCCGAAGCGGTGGTCTACATGATAGGAAACGACGGCACGAACCTCAAGTTCGGTGTCCTGAGCGACGGTTCGTTCGAACAACCCGTGACTCCCGGCGTGGACTATCTGTTCCTGGCGACCTGCAAAGGCTATCTGAACTATCGCAACGCACTACATGCGGACACTTTGGAGGCCGAACACCAGCACGTACTGCAGTTCCCCCTGCCCTCTGTCAGCGTACCTGTGCTGGTGCGGAACGTATTCTATGAGTTCGACAAGGCGGACCTGACGGAAGACTCGCGCGAAGCCCTCGACCGTCTGGCCAATATGTTGAAGGAGAATCCGAATGTGACCATCGAGCTGAGCGCCCACTGCGACTACCGCGGAAACGACGCCTACAACGAAAGGCTTTCGCAGCGCAGGGCCGAGAGTGTGGTGCGCTACCTGACCGAACACGGCATACAGGCCGACCGGCTGACAGCAAAAGGCTATGGGGAAAACATGCCCAAGGTGGTGAACCGGAAACTGACTGAGACTTATACGTTCCTGCATGAGAACGACACGCTCACCGTTCCCTACATACTGAAGCTGTCTCCCGAACAGCAGGAAATCTGCAACGCGCTCAACCGCCGGACGGAGTTCCGCGTATTGCGGACCACCTACGGGCTTTTCGACGACAAAGGCAACCTGAACCCCTCAGCCCTCAAACCGCGCGAGGAAGAACAGCAGCCGGCAGAGCGGTAACCGCACGTGCGGTAACGCCGCAGCCTTCCCCCCGCTCCGGAAATATTGCCCATTTTAACACAATTTGCTTTTCGGACAAAAATGTATTATCTTTGTATCACGGATATGTGCAGGGCGGCTTCGGTCGCCCTGTTTTCATCTGTACAGGCCCGGTTTCGCATCAAAATTGCCTTTAATAACGAAAAACTATGCCCGTGACAGTTTCTCCTACATGGCATGTAGTCGCGCGTACATGCCATGTAGGCAGCCGTATGTACCGGCCGGCAACCTCTACAAGGCAGCATTTTCACACTTATTCACCTAACAGAAGTTAAATATGTTAATGTCGGCCGATGCCGGCTGCCCTTGTCGGCGCGCATTTCTACCCGAACAAATGTTTGTTCCGGCCATCTCCGGCAGCCGTCATGCCTGCCTTCGAAAAGTTTTTTTGAGAAAAATCAAAAAATAAAGACGAAAAATTTTGTCGGAAGCATCTAAAGACATACTTTTGCGGTGTACTATTAATCTATAACACTATTAATGTATAAAGAAATGGTAAAAATCAAGAAAATCCACCCTGTTTGCGGTCGCCGTCGGGCATCTGTATCCGGTCGTTACGGTCTTTCGTCCGCACCGGACCACATCCACGGTTTGCCGGATAGGGGCGGCTCGGACAAGTCCACGTTGTTTTATCTCTCATGTCATGCAGACCACGCACCGTCAGATATACAGCTTCACATACGACTATGTATATGTCCGAAAGATGACAATTTCGTTTCCATTCCCATGGTGATGTGTAAAAATGTAAACGTATGCCGTGCATAACGCCTACTTTTTGACAGACATTCCTATCGGGACAGGGATTTATTAGTAACTTTGCAACGTTTTTTACAGTCAGAAATCAATCAGCATGAAACATAAACTCATACTATTCTGGATAGCAAGCATTTTCATGGTGCTTTGCTCACACGCACAAAACAATTCCACCTTTCTTCTGAAAGGCGAAGTGAAAGACTCCATCAGCGGGAACGGCGTTCCTTACGCCACTTTGCGCATCATGACACCGGGCAAGGGAAAGGCCAAGGCCGTGGCAGTGGGCACTACCGATACCAACGGAAAGTTCAACCTGAAAGTCACGCGCCCCGGAGCCTACCGCCTGCAGGTCGTGAACTTAGGCATGGCTCCGCTGGAACGCGACATAGAGCTGAAAGACACCAGACAGCTGAACCTCGGGACGCTGCTGATGCAGGAGTACTCCTCGACCCTGGGGACGGCCACCGTGACGGCCCAGCGGCCCATAGTGAAAGCGGAAATAGACAAGCTGAGCTACTCCATCAGCGAGGACCCCGACGCCGAGACCAACTCGTTGCTGGACATGTTGCGCAAGGTTCCGATGGTCACCGTGGACGGAGAGGACAACATACAAGTGAACGGAAGCGGAAGTTTCAAGGTCTACGTAAACGGCAAGCTCAACACCATGATGAGCGCCAACCCGTCACTGATTCTCAAAAACTACCCCGCATCGGCTGTCAAGAAGGTGGAGGTAGTCACCGACCCGGGAGCGAAATATGACGCGGAAGGAGTGGCCGGTGTCCTGAATATCGTGACCGAAGCCGAAACGAAAACGACCGGCTACACGCTCACCCCGCACATCAATCCCTCGAACAGGGGCGTATTCGGCAGCCTGTTCGGCATGGCGCAAATCGGCAAACTGACCGTATCGGGCAACTACGGCGTCGGACACATGAAATCGCCTACGCAAGACAGCCGCTCCGAACGCGAGACATTCGCGGACGAGACTTACCACCTGCTGCGTTCGGTAGGCGCAAATGACTATTCGGGGACATTCCAGTTCGGGAGCCTTGACGCCAGCTACGAGTTTGACGCACACAACCTGCTGAGCGTAACCGCGGGACTACACCAGCACAAGGGCGAACAGAGTGGTTTCACACGCTACGACATGTTATCGGCCGACAACAGCCCCGTCTACGGATACGAACAATGGTCCAAATCGAAATCGACCTACCGCGGAATCAACGCCAGCGCGGACTACCAGCACACATTCGACAAGGAAGGCCGGTCCGTCACGTTCTCCTACCGCTTCAACACGTCACCCAACCACGACCGCTCCACACGCATTTACAGCGGAATGGACGCTGTTCCTTTCGGTATGGAAGACATGTACTCCGACCCGCAGAACCATTCCTACGAACATACGGGACAGGTGGATTTCACCACCCCCATCGGCAAACTGCATACGCTCTCCACCGGAGCGAAATACATTTACCGCATCAACCGGAGCGACAACACGGAATTCACACGCCCCTCGGGAAGCGATGATGCCTTCGAAATATCGGAAGACGCGAGCCTGCGCTACCGGCACCGCAACGACATCATTGCAGGATATGCGGAATATACACTGAAACTGAAGAAATTCACCGCACGTACCGGACTCCGATACGAGCATTCGCGGGTCAAGGTGAACTACCCCGACGGCAGCTGCGAGTCCTTCGGCAGCAATTTCGACGACCTTGTACCGTCCGTCAGCTTCGGCTACAGTCTCTCGGAAGGCTCTATGCTGAAAGCCGGATACAACATGCGCATCGGACGACCGGACATATCTTATCTCTCGCCCTACGTCTCCCACCCCACCCCCGAAACCCAAAGTTACGGAAACCCGGGACTGGAAAGCGAGAAAGCACATAACTTCAACCTGAGCTTCAACAAGTTCACGCCCAAACTGAACATCAATGCCTCACTGTCCTATATGCTGCAGACGAACGGGCTCACGTCGTATTCTTTCCTCGACGAAAACGGTATTCAAACCACAACGTTCGATAATTTCCTCCACACCAAGGACCTGGGTCTGAACCTCTATCTCAACTGGACTATCTTCAACGGTACGATGCTGAACATCAATGCCAACGGAAACTACACCGACTACAAAGCACTGCACTTCGGCGACAAAGGCGGCGCACGCAACCACGGATTTTCCGGCGGATGCTGGGGCGGCATCCGTCAGGACCTGCCGTGGAAACTGAAGCTGAACCTGCACGGCGGCGGAAGCACGAAGGATATCAACCTGCAAGGTGAAGGAAACAGCTTCTACTTTTATGCACTCAGTCTGAGCCGCTCCTTCCTGAAAGAAGACCGTCTGACGCTCAGTGTGATGGCCGGCAACTTCATCCATCCCAAACGCAAATTCACCAACACGACGGTTACGGACGATTTCCGTTTCGAAAGCATGACCCGGGTGGATATGCTGCGCTTCGGAATGGGCATCCGCTACCGCCTGGGCAGCCTGAAAGCAATTGTCAAGAAGGCATCCCGCACCATCGACAACTCCGATGTGAAACAACAGTCATCGGGCAACTCCGGACAGAGCGGCATGGAAGGAAGCATGTAATCCGTCCTTACCGAAACAATCCGACATTTCCTCTTTACAAACAAAAATATCCGACATCGTGACACCGGCCTTAGACGTACAACATCTTACCAAAAGCATCGGCGACCTGATTCTGTTCGAAGACATCTCGTTCTCTGTTGCCGAAGGACAGCATGTGGGCCTGATAGCCCGCAACGGAACCGGAAAATCCACCCTGCTGAACATTCTTTCCGGTATCGATGACTACGATAGCGGCGAGATGGTGTTCCGGCGCGACCTGACAGTGGGCTACCTCACGCAGTCACCGCAATACGACCCGCACATGACGGTTATCGATGCCTGTTTCAGTAAGGCGGGCGAGCTTTCCGACCTCATCAGCCGCTACGAGCATTGCCTCGCACAGCCCGGCAATCCGGGACTGGAACAGTTGATAGAGGAAATGGAACGCAGGGAGGCCTGGGATTTCGAGTTACGGGCCAAACAAATCCTCACGAAACTGTCCATCACCGAGTTCGACAAACCGATAGGCCTGTTGTCGGGCGGACAACTCAAGCGCGTGGCGCTTGCCAACGTGCTGCTCTCCAATCCCGACCTGCTTATACTCGACGAACCGACCAATCATCTGGACATGGAGATGATTGAATGGCTCGAGAACTACCTGAGCCGCCACAACAAGGCGTTGCTCATGGTGACACACGACCGTTATTTTCTGGAGCGGGTCTGCTCCGTCATTCTGGAAATGGATGACCGCAGACTGTACGCCTATCGCGGCAACTACGCCTATTATCTTGAGAAACGCGAGGAGCGCATTGCCGCCAACAACGCCAACATAGCGCGTGCGGCAAACCTGTACCGCAAGGAACTGGACTGGATGCGCCGCATGCCTTGTGCACGGGGCACCAAAGCAAGATACCGCAAGGAGGCCTTTTACGAACTGGAACAACGGGCCAGGCAGCGCAAGGAGGAACGGGCCGCACGGCTGGAAGTGAAAAGCGGATACATCGGAAGCAAGATATTCGAGGCGGAATATGTCAGCAAGGCCTTCGTTCGTCCCGACGGGAGCAAGAAAACCATTCTGAAGGACTTCTATTACAATTTCTCCCGCTTCGAAAAAATGGGCATTATCGGATCTAACGGAACCGGCAAGAGTACTTTCATCAAGATGCTTCTGGGAGAAATCAAGCCGGACGAAGGACGCTTTGTCGTGGGAGAAACCGTCCGCTTCGGCTACTTTGCACAGGAGGGCATGAAGTTCGATCAGCAGATGAAGGTCATCGACGCTGTCAGACGCATTGCCGAGACCATTGACCTGGGAGGCGGCAGAAAACTGACCGCCATGCAGTTTCTCACACATTTCCTGTTCCCGCCACAACGCCAGCAGGACTACATTTACAAGCTTTCGGGAGGAGAACAAAGAAGGCTGCACCTTTGCACCGTACTGATGCAAAACCCCAATTTTCTGATTCTCGACGAACCTACCAACGACCTTGACATCGCCACTCTTCAGGTATTGGAGGAATACCTGATTGATTTCCGAGGTTGCGTGATTGTAGTCAGTCACGACCGCTATTTCATGGACAAGGTGGTGGACCATCTGCTTGTTTTCAAGGGGGAAGGAGAAATTGATGACTTTCCCGGAAACCACACACAGTATCGTGACTGGTGCGGTCTGAAGGAGAAAGAAGAAGAAAACCGGCCGGCCGCCGGAAAGCCCGAACGGAAAGAAAAGGAAAAATGGAGCGGCGAGCGCAAAAGACGGCTGACATTCAAAGAGCGCAAGGAACTGGAACAGCTGGAACAGGACATAGAAAAACTGGAAAACGAGAAAAGCGAGATTGAAACCGCATTGTGCTCCGGCGAACTGGGCGTGGACGAACTGACCGAAAAGAGTAAACGTCTCCCTGTCCTGGGAAAAGAATTGGACGAGAAGTCCACACGATGGCTGGAACTGTCCGAAATCGAGAGCAACTGACCTTTACAGAAGTACACCTACACATATAAAGCCAAATTTCATGACACCACTTGCGGAAAGATTACGCCCCGTTACTTTCGATGACTACATCGGCCAGACCCATCTGGTCGGAAAGGGCGCGGTATTGCGCAACATGATTGACTCGGGACATATCTCGTCGTTCATACTCTGGGGACCGCCGGGAGTGGGCAAGACGACATTGGCCAAAATCATCTCCAACCGGCTGAAAACACCGTTCTACACCTTGTCGGCAGTCAATTGCGGAGTGAAGGATGTACGCGAAGTCATAGAACGTGCCGGACGCAACCGCTTCTTCGGCCAGCAAAGCCCGATTCTCTTTATCGATGAAATCCACAGGTTCTCCAAATCGCAACAGGATTCGCTGCTGGCGGCCGTCGAAACCGGCACAATCACGCTCATCGGCGCAACAACGGAAAACCCGTCCTTTGAAGTCATACGCCCGCTGCTCTCAAGATGTCAGGTCTATGTACTCAAAAGCCTTGACCGGGATTGCCTGCTGCAATTGCTGGAACATGCCATTCACAAGGATACGGTCCTGAAAGAGTTGGACATCGAACTGAAAGAAACGGATGCCTTGCTGAGATATAGCGGCGGCGATGCCCGCAAACTGCTCAATATTCTGGACCTCATCGTCAATGCGTGCGGCGAAGGAAAAATAGTCATCGACAATGACACGGTCACACTTCGCTTGCAACAGAACCCTTTGGCCTACGATAAAGACGGGGAAGTGCATTACGACATCATATCCGCTTTCATCAAAAGCATACGCGGCAGCGACCCTGACGCCGCGCTCTACTGGCTGGCACGTATGATTGAGGGCGGTGAGGACCCGAAGTTCATTGCACGCCGGCTGGTCATCTCGGCGGCCGAAGACATCGGGCTGGCCAACCCTAATGCCCTGTTGCTGGCCAATGCGGCTTTCGACGCCGTACAGAAGATTGGCTGGCCCGAAGGACGGATTCCTTTGGCCGAGGCGACCGTATATCTGGCAACAAGCCCCAAGAGCAATTCCGCTTATATGGGAATAAATGCGGCAATCGACCTGGTACGGAAAACGGGGAATTGCCCTGTACCGCTCCATCTGCGCAATGCACCGACTGAACTCATGTCTCAACTGGGGTATGCCGACGGTTACATCTATCCGCATAACCATCCCGAACACTTCGCCCGACAGCAATATATGCCTGACGAACTGCAAGGACACACCTTATGGACAGCGGCGGACAATCCGGCCGAAGCCAAGGCTGCCGAACGTATGCAACGGCTCTGGAAAGGACAGGACCGAAAGAATTAATCCCGGAAAACATTACGGGCAACAAGAGATAATATTGGCTGCGACACACTGATTTTTGTCTGTCCCAAAGCGTCGTTGGATTTTTGTACCTGTTATTGTCTTTTCCGGACTATGTCCTTCCACGAACGAGCACAGACATCACGCGCCATGTCTGACACATAAAGAGGAAAAACAGGCGGAGTTGCCAAGAAGCCTCAACAGGCTAATAATTACGCAAGGAATAGTAATGCAAATCAATATAAGTCTGCTTGGCTTTTCCCCTGTTACCTATCATCGTCGAGGACTGGGATACCAGCTGACAGGGCCAGCCGTTGTACATATAGTCAATTCTATAATATGTATCCGAGGTAGCATCAACATTCACCTGCGAATCGAATTCTTTCTGAAAACTTTCCAACATTTTACCATCCTTCAGCGAACTTACAAATCCGCCGACCAACGATTTCACCAACGACTGCGGGATGGTGCTGACGACATCGGCCGAAATAGAGTATGTTCCGGCCACCGTATCCGTTGAGACTGTCACTTGACTGTCATTTTCGAAATCGGTATCGGTGGCATCCTCATGGGAAGTCTTTTTCCCGATATTGAAGGTATGTCCATGCCACATAAACAATAGGTTCAGTTCTTCGGTATAGCCTTCTACCAACTGATCGGTATCTACCTTGCCTACCCAATCCATGAGGTTTATTCCCATTTCCTTGAGTTTCTTGATTTCAGGCATATCATCCAACTCTCTTTTCGCCTCCTTGAAAAGTCCCTTGGCCTGCTTCTTAATCTGACCGAGGTTGTTGAACCGGGTAATTGCACCACATTCATCGGTCTCAAACTTGATAGTCGTACCGGCAATCTTGTTACTGAGCCGTTCCACTATCCTGTTCTGATAATTGCCGATAGGTGTATCCGCTATGGAGTCACTCTCAAATTTCAGAAAGGTATAATCCATCTGGTAACCGGAGGCTGTGGAATCCGTAACAACCAGTCTGACCAACGTGGAAACGCCGGATGTCTTGATGGTATCGGCACCATTGAACTTCCAGCTGCTTTCATTAATCCAATATTCAAGTGTATCATTCTTGCAGAACCAGCCGATAACATCCAAAGTGGAATCCCGGGGTTCGTCTGCCTCATCATGTACAGCCACAGTCTTGGCGTGCGAAATCATGCCCCCTGCCGTCAGCAACGAACAAACCATAAGAAAAAGTATTCTTGACATATTGTTCATAACAATGCGTTTTATTACAGCAAATATACGAATTATCCGGTTTATACAACTGCATCCCGTCCATTTATTCACTTCTAACACCTTCCAATAAAACAATCAGAATACGACTCAAAAAGCATTCCGCATTACATAGAACCGAAGAAGCATCTCAAAAATCAGAAACATGAGATGCCACATGCATTACAAACACTCATATATAAAACGTTCGGCCGCTCAATGAACGGCCGAACGTTTTATATATTGCTGTTATGTTTTATTTACTGAAGCTTAACAGTAGCACGACGGTTGTAAGAGAACGGAGAGATTACATCTACACCACCCTTACCTTCGACAATGATGTTATCACGATTAACACCCATCTTAACGAGCTCGTCAGCAACAGCCTTGGCACGCTTTTCAGACAACTGCTTGTTGAATGCAGCGCTACCGGTCTTGCTGTCAGCATAACCCGTTACGAGGATCTTGCTGTTGTTTGCCTTTGCGTATTCTGCAACTTCCTTGACATTAACCAAATCCTTGCGGCTTGCAATCTTGGAAGAACCGATGTTGAAGAATACAGACTGAGAAGTAGCAACAATCTCCTTAACAGTCTTGGCCTGAACTACCTCAGCAGGCTTCTGGTTGGCAATCATATCGCGCAGACGTGCATTCTCTTCCTGCTGTTCCTTCAAAGAAGCGTTTACAGCGTCCATCTGCTCCTTGTTCATAGCCATCAAGGCGTTTACGTCCGGAGCTTTCTCCCAAGTACTCTTACCCAGATTGTAAGTTATACCTACAGATGCACCTGTCATCTTGTCCCAATGACGCTGTTCATCCTTATTATAGCACATCCACATGTCGTCCTTAGCCATGTCGAAAGAACCTTCGGTAGCCATTACATAGAGATCCAAGAAAACAGATACCTTGTTGGAGATGCGGAAATTGTTCAACAAACCGGCATTGTAAGTGATATCGTAAACATTATCGCTCATGTTACGATTTACACCGATACCTACGTAAGGAATGAAGTTCCAAACGCGCTTCTCGTTGTAACCAAAGAAGATATTGGAAAGGTTGAACATTACGTCCTCGTGCAGATTCCAATATTCATAAGACTTGTGGCTGCTGTTGGAAATAACACGCTTGCTCCAAAGACCCTGGAACTTCGTACGAAGACCGATGCCCGGAGTAAACCACTTACCTACAGCTACGTCGAAACCGAAAGTTCCGCGCTTCTTGCTGAAGGGAGACTTGTGCACGTTTACTTCTTGGGAAGTATAAGCAGCATTGTAGTCAGCACCAACCGACACAAACCAGTTTGCCCAAAAAGAGTTCGTTGCAACACTGTACTTATGGCTGGGAACTTCCGTCTCCTGAGCCATTGCCGTTGTAGAGAAACCTACAAGGGCGAGTGCAATCATTAACTTTTTCATAATAATTATTATTTATTTAACAGTACTTCTTCGGTCCTTAAATACCTGCGGAATGAATCTTCCTCTTTGCCGGAACAACACACCGAGGGCATAAAAACAGACGTTATACGGTGCAAAGATATAAAAAAGGGAACAGGCACGAAAGATTTATCAAAAAAATAAGCTAAAAAAGGCTGTTTTTCTTCTTTTTGCACATAATCTTAACGTTTTCCTTCAAATAATTTTTCTATTTTCTCGTTGCTGACCACTATTTGAATGACATTCCCTTCAGGAGAATAGTTCGGATTGGATGAATGAAAAAGCTTGTCAAGCAAATCAACCATTTCCGTACTATCCAGACACTGCCCTGCCGGAATTGCAGCCTTACGGGCCAACGATAATGCCACGATATGTTCAATTTGTTCACCGGGCTGGGGCTGTCCGGACAGGGCATCGTCCACAATGGACTGTAACAAGGATACCGGGGCCAGGCCTTCGGAACCCGAAGGTATTCCTAATATGGAATAACTGCCACCCCCAAGCGAAGATATGTCGAAACCGACAAAAGACAGGCTATCCGACATCATCTCAAGCATACTTGCTTCAGACGGAGATAATTGTAATATTTCAGGGAATAGCAGTCCTTGAGTGATTCCTTTGCGTCCGGCCTGCTGTTGGCGATACATATCATATAATATCCGGACATGTGCACGATGCTGATCCACGAACAGCAGCCCCTCAGGCATAGCTGTAACCACAAAACGCCCCCGAAACTGAAAACAGGTTGCAGCCGTCTTCTCCCAGCCGCCACGTTCCTCCTCGGGCAAGACATCATAAAGAGACGATTGGTCCTGTTCTGCCTCGGGAACAGCATGAGATAGCGCAGACTCATACAAATCCTGCCAATTTTCCATCGGCTTACGTGAACGGGGTGCATTCCCGTAATCCGAATGTGACTTAGTGAGCGTATTTTGATTGTCAAAAGGATTAAACGCCGTATTTACGTGAACCTTGGGTGGAGCGACAAAGGTATTTTCCGGTTCGAACGACGGTATTTCGGGCCGGTTGTCGGTATCGAAATCTATGGTAGGTACGGCATTGAACTTACCTAATGCTTCGCGTACGGCTGCCAAGAGGATGGGCCAAAGGGCTTGTTCGTCCTGAAACTTGATTTCCGTCTTTGCCGGATGGATATTCACATCAATATGTGAAGGTTCAACCTCAAAACATAGGAAATAAGGAACCTGTTCTCCTTCGGGTATCAAACGTTCATAGGCAGACATCACAGCTTTAGCGAAATAAGGATGACGCATATAGCGGCCATTGGTGAAGAAGAACTGGTTTGCACCTTTCTTTTTGGACGCTTGCGGACTACCTACAAAGCCGCTGACACGGGCTAACGTAGTCTCCACCTCCACTGGAATCAGTTGCGCGTCAATTTTCTTGCCGAATACACCTACTATACGTTGCTTGAAATTCCCCGCATGCAGTTCCATCAGACGATTTTCTCCGGAATACAACGAAAAAGAGACGTCAGGGTGAGCCAATGCCATGCGCTCGAATTCCGACAGAATATTATTCATTTCCGTCTGATTGGACTTCAAGAATTTACGGCGTGCCGGAATATTAAAAAATAGATTGCGGACAGAAAAATTTGCACCGACAGGACAAGTGACAGTCGTTTGTTCTTTGACCTTTCCTCCCTCTATATGGATGCATGTGCCCAGTTCCTCGCCGTCCTGACGTGTACGGAGCTCCACCTGTGCCACAGCTGCAATGGACGCCAAAGCCTCACCGCGAAATCCCATTGTACGCAAAGCAAACAGATCGGCGGCTTCACAAATTTTGGATGTGGCATGTCGTTCGAATGCCAATCGGGCATCCGTATCGCTCATTCCCTTTCCATTGTCAATGACCTGTATCAAAGATTTTCCGGCATCCGACACAATCACCTGTATGCGCGAGGCACCGGCATCAATAGCGTTTTCCACCAACTCTTTTATAACCGATGCCGGTCGCTGGATAACTTCTCCGGCAGCGATTTGATTGGCCACGGAATCGGGCAATAATCGAATAATATCGCTCATACCTTTTAATTTTTGATTCTTTCAGAGGACTTACACGTATGACAAAAGTCCGCATCCGCACATGAGTTCTACTCCGTACTATATGCCGCTACGTCGCTCCGTTCACTCGGACGTATCTGCTTGCTTCACTCTTTCCGGGGAACGCATCGGTTCTACAGCCGCTTTATGACCTGCCTTATCTTCTTTGTCCAATTTCTGCAAAGGCGGCTCGCGGCGTATGCTCGGTTTCAATTCCGTTCCTGCTTTTTTACCACGCCATTCAAACAAATCATACTTATCCCGTGGCCGGATGTAGTCAAACCAAGCGAAGTTACTCAGATAAGTACGTTCACGCGGTGCGGTCCCAACTGCATAGAAGCATCCTTCGGCCGCCGGAGCCCACAGGCGGCGCAGTTTCCTCTGCTCCATATACATTCTCAACTTACTTGTTTCCGTATAATTCTGATACAATATCAGGCTGTCCTTTTCCAGTGGGAAATTAATTACATATACGTTCCCGTCGGCGCAATTCAGAAACATTTCTCCCTTTTCAAAATAAGAGCGCATGAGTTGGGCGGCCACTTGGTTGTAATGAACGGAGTCCATTTGTTCTGCGAGCAAGGCCTGACGTCTGACATAAATACTGTCTATCGTAGAGTCGTTGCTGTAAACATTGATTTCCTCTCCAAGAATCTGCCGGTTTTCGCTCCAGACAATAGGATCACGATAAAGAGACAACTTCCGCTCACGTGAATCGAACACCAAAGAATCAGCAACAGCCTGGACGTCTGTTCTGAATGCACGGACATGAAAATATCCATGCAGGACACGACGGATGGAGTCCGTTCTTATATTATAGGTGTATAGGCGCAACGTATCGGCATGTACGAAAAGCGTATCCAATTGGTTACTATAATCCTTCGCCAATGCTTTTCCGTAAGAAAAAGCAGTACCGGTAAGTTCATTATAGGTGCAGTAATCCCCCGAAAGCATGTATTTGCTTTTCTTATCGTCATAATGCACATTCCGGAAAGCGTGCATGTCCCCGGTTTTCTTGTCGTAGAAGATGCTGTCTCCCTCCAATTCACTTTCATCACCGAACAATTTTGAACGTTCGAACAGTTTCACCTGTTCGGACAGGGTATTATAAAATCCATGTTCGGTATAAATACGGTTATCCCCACTGTAAATATTAGAAGGTCCGATGACTTCCGCCCATTTCGTATTGGTGTCATAATGCAAAGTATCCGTTATCAAACGGAACTTCGGATTGTTCAGCTCAACCTTATAGTTAAAGGTCGAAAGTCGGGTATCTGTATGATATTCCCCCCAATCGGAAATCAATACATTATCACCTTCCTTCAACTTTCCTCCTTCAAAGAAATAAGCCAGTCCATACAATCGGTCATAGTTGAGGGAATCGGTGTAGAGTGTCTGGGCACGATGCTTCATCACCACGTTCTCACGTGCTTCTGCCATTTGGTCGTCTCCTCTATAATAGAGTCTTTCACTTGTGAGTGAGAGGGTATCTCCCTGTAACATACGGACATGTCCGTAAGCCTCAAATGAATTGCTGACTTGAAAGAAGACTGCACTGTCGCAATACAGATACATACCACCGTGTCTGAACCTTACGTTACCGCTCAAGCGTTGTGCGTCCGGATATTCGTATTGATCGTACCGCCAATTGTCGGCATGAAGGAGTTCTACCCGTTCATCCTGTTGTGAACGGGTGCGTCTGTCGTCCGTCTCAGGCAACGATGCCGCCCGCAACAGCATCGAAAGGCATAATAATCCTATCGTCCAAACAAACGTCCGGCTCATGCGCGAACGGTAGAAACTGTTCATTCTTATTTAATCCAGTTCGGATATTTGAAATCGCAGTTGCGCCAGTTCGGGTTTATGCGCACATAAGTTGTTTTTTGCTTTTCGCGAATCCATTTATCCAATAATTCTTCACTTCTCTTGTCGAAGACCACATCTTTCAAACGTTGAAAGTCTTCCGTCACCGTTGCCCGGTGACCTTCTATACGGTTCTTCAGACGGACAATGGCACAAACGGTCTGCCCCTTCTCATTGGTCATACGGAAGGCCTTTGAAATTTCGCCGGGCTGCATGTTCTCGACCACCTTGGCCACATCCGACGGCAAGTCTTTCATCTGAAAGCGGGAAGTATAATTACGACTCCCCATGTCCATATTGGCCATCAGACCATGATTGTTACGGGTATCCTTGTCATCCGAAAGGAGTTTTGCGGCAGCATCGAACGTAAATTTGTCCGCCCTTATATCATCGGCGATAGAGTCAAGGCGCGCCAGTCCTCTCTCATATTCGCTTTCTTCTATTTCCGGCTTCAGCAGAATATGGCGCACTTTTATTTTGTCTCCGCGCTTATCTACCAACTGTATAATATGGAAACCGTATTCCGAACGTACTATTTTTGAAACCTTCTTGGGGTCGTTCAGACTAAAAGCCACGTTGGCAAATTCCGGCACCCATTCGTTACGGCCGGCATAATCCATCTCGCCGCCGTTACGTGCCGAACCGTCCTGCGAATAAAACTTTGCCAATGTAGAGAATTCCGCCTCGCCGGCATTGACACGACGGGCAAATTCACGCAACCGCCCCTCAATACGCTCCACCTCTGCACGAGATACCTGTGGCACGGATGTTATAATTTGTACCTCTACCTGAGTCGGAATGAAAGGCAGGCTGTCCTCCGGCAGGTGCTTGAAATACTCGCGCACCTCAGCCGGAGTCACACGTATATTGGATGTCAGTTTCTGTTGCATCATGGAAATCCGCTGTCCGTTACGGGCATGAACTTTCAGTTGCTCGCGAAACTGGCTGATCGACTTTTTAGCCATAGTCTCCACATTCTCACGCGAGCCGAACTCCCGGATATAACCGTTTATCGTCTCATTCACCGAATTGATAATATCCGCCTCGTCCACTTCTATACTGTCCAAATCGGCCTGATGCAGAAACAATTTCTGAACAGCCAACTGTTCGGGTATCACGCAATAAGGATTATCTATGCGCTGACCGTTCAATTCCGAACTGATGCGCACTTCCTCGACATCGCTCAACAGGATGGGATCGTCGCCGACCAGCCAGATGACTTCGTCCACGACATTCTGTTGCGCCCAGGCCGGGAGCTGGAGAAAGAAGCAAATTAATAACGCTATTTTTCCGACTTTCATGACAGCGTATCAATGATTATTCACGGTTTTCAATATTTCCCGATTGACCTCTACGGGATATTTTGCACGAAGTTCCTCTATCCAGGCCTTCTCAAGCTGTTCCTGATAGTCGTTCTGCACCATAGACTTCACGTCCAGATAGGTCTGCGGCTTGGACAATTTCTTTCCCGCCACACCGGAATAAGGGAAGTTGGCCTTTGCCTTTGCCTCCCCACTCTTAAATACGTACTGGTCTATATAAGGGTTCTCGCCCTTCTTCGACAGATAAGGACCGGAAACCCGTACCGTCACGGAGTCCTTGTTGAAGGCCTCACGTACAGCCTTCCGCCAGTCTCCGTTCTGCTTTTTCTTCAGCAACGAGGCTACGGCCTTCACCTGCTTGGGGCTCTTGCAATGAAAGACAAAACCTTTGAAGCGCGGCTCTTTCCAGGCATACTTCTTCTTGTCTGCCTTGAACATCTTCTCCAATGTGACAGAATCATTGGCCGCCACATCCCAGACCTTGTTCTTACTCATCTCGTACAACAACAGGCCGTCATGATACTCCGTCACCAAGTGCTTAAGGTCCGGAGCATCCGCCAAGTGGGCATTCAGCAGGCTGTCCATGACATTCTCACGTGTCAGGCGTCCGCCGGAAGTTTCCACTATTTTCCGGATATGTTTCTCGGCAGATTCTTCCTCAATCCCCTGACGTTTCAGACTGGTGACGATGTCCTTCCGGATTTCATCATACGATTCCAGCTGTTTGCGTTCCAGCATCTTGATGATATGATAGCCGACAGAAGTCTCGACCGGTTGTGAAATCTCATCTTTCTTCAACAAATAGGCCGCGGTCTCGAATTCTTTCAATGTCATGTCCGGACCAATCCACGGCAACTCTCCTCCCCGTGAAGCAGAACCGGGGTCCTGGGAATAGCGCTTCGCCAGTTCGGAAAAATCGGCTCCGCCCTGCAACACAGTGTACAAGGAGTCTATCTTCGAGCGTACCGCCTGCTTCTGTTCATCCGTAGCATCTTGTCTGACAAACAGCAGGATGTGCGCCAGACGAAGCATGTCCTGTCCCTTGAGCTGGTCGGCTGTACGCTGGTACATGCTGCGGGCCACAGAGTCTATAAAGACCGTGTCCACCATATAGGGAGTAAGCTGCATGTCCCGGTATTGCCGGAATTCCTTTCTGAAGGAAGCGAGCGTATCGAAACGGGCTTCCTCGGCCGCAGCCACTTTCAACTTATAATTAATGAACATATCGACATATTCTTCCACCGTTTTCTTTTCTACGGCACCTTCGATATTTCCATTTTTATTATAGGAATATTCAAACTCCCCACGCGTAATGGGCTTTCCGTTAATGTTCATCAGCACGGGGTCGGCAGTCTGTGCACACACCGACAGTCCGAATGCAAAGAAGAGGGATGAGAGTAACGATTTCATTGTTTCTCGACTAATCGTTCTATTTTTATTGATTAATTATGTCAGTCGCACCACGAGATTACTCGGAGCGGCTGTAATTAGGAGCTTCGCTGGTAATGGTAATGTCATGCGGATGGCTCTCCATGACGCCTGCACCAGTGATTCGGGTGAACTTGGCATTATGCAAGGCCTCTATCGTTCCTGCCCCGCAGTATCCCATACCCGAGCGCAAGCCACCTACCATCTGGTAAATCACTTCCTGGACAGAACCCTTGTAAGGCACACGTCCGGCAATGCCTTCGGGCACGAGTTTTTTCACTTCTACGACACCCGACTGGAAATAACGGTCTTTCGACCCGTTTTCCATGGCCTCCAGACTACCCATACCGCGATAAGTCTTGAACTTACGGCCGTTGAAGATAATGGTCTCGCCCGGGCTTTCTTCCGTTCCGGCAACCAGCGAGCCTATCATCACGCAGTATCCGCCGGCGGCAAGCGCCTTGACAATATCGCCCGAATAGCGCAGACCGCCATCCGCGATAAGGGGAACGCCCGTGCCTTTCAATGCACAAGCCACGTCATACACGGCTGAAAGCTGCGGAACGCCCACACCGGCGACAACACGGGTCGTACATATAGAACCCGGTCCGATACCCACCTTGACAGAGTCGGCACCTGCCTCGGCCAACATACGCGCCGCGTCGCCCGTAGCCACGTTGCCCACGACTATATCTACATTACTGAAGGAAGCTTTGGCCTCACGCAGTTTCTCTATGACGAATTTGGAGTGACCGTGCGCCGTATCTATGACAATGGCATCCGCGCCCGCATGTATCAGAGCCTCCATGCGCTGCATCGTGTCGGCCGTGACGCCTACGCCTGCAGCCACCCGCAGACGGCCTTTTTCGTCCTTGCAGGCCATCGGTTTGTCTTTGGCCTTTGTAATATCCTTATAAGTAATCAGTCCGACCAGTCTGCCATCCTTATCCACAACAGGCAGTTTCTCGATCTTATTTTCCTGAAGAATACGGCTCGCTGCCGTCAGGTCGGTCTGTTGATTGGTCGTAACGAGGTTTTCTCTCGTCATCACTTTATCAATCTCTTTGTCCAAATCCTGTTCAAAACGCAAATCGCGATTCGTGACAATACCAACCAGGTGCATGTGTTCGTCCACCACAGGAATGCCTCCGATGTGATATTCTCTCATGAGCGACAGCGCGTCACGCACGGTACGCCCACGCTCAATGGTTACGGGATCGTAAATCATACCGTTCTCGGCACGCTTGACAATAGCCACCTGACGGGCCTGCTCTTCGATGCTCATATTCTTGTGAATCACTCCGATACCGCCTTCACGCGCTATGGCTATGGCCATCGGGGCCTCGGTAACGGTATCCATGGCAGCCGTAACGAAAGGTATCTGCAATTCAATGTTGCGGGAAAACTTCGTATTCAGGCTCACCGTGCGGGGCAACACTTCCGAATAAGCGGGAACTAAAAGAACATCGTCGAACGTCAGACCGTCCATCACGATTTTGTCGGCAATAAAATCAGCAGTCATAATGATAAGGATATTTTTTATTGCGTGCAAATTTACTTTTTTTCCACGAGGCGGGCAAATGCTTCCCCTGTTTTTTGTCGTAATAATTGCTAACGGCGTTTTTCGCCATCACAGGTCAAGGCCGGAAGAAAACATCCGAAGGATAGTACGGACAGACATTACGGAAGATGTACACGAAACCTGCACCCATCGGAATTTCCGATGCAAAAGCAGCAGCAGTCTCCCTCTAAAAGAAAATCTTTAATTATACCGAAGAACCAACAAACCGATACAGTTAGCTTATATTAGATCTTTTACACCATTCATAAGCGTTGGAAGCATCCATCCTTCCACAAATAAATCACAGGCTTCAGGCATTTCTCTGCAACCTTGCGATGCTCTTCCGACAGATGGGCCACAGACGCCGAAAACACGAGCTGCGGTTCGGCACCGGACGTCTCTTTCCACACGGCCTCGACATGGAGAGGACCAAGACGCCGGTACACATCCTCAACCGTATCCACCGAAATACTATCCGTCAAAAAATCGCCCAATGTCAGGCTGTCAGTAGCCGGAAGTAACGCCGCACAAGGTTTCCAGTCGCTGTCATAACAACGTATGCGGCTCACCCTTATCGGCTGTTCTATCGTATGAATACAGACATAGTGCGTCGAATCGCCCGCCAACCGCATCATTTCCCAATGGCTCACTTCTGTCAGTTTCAGCCGGACAAAGTCTTTTTCTTTCACCTCCATCAGTGAAGTGCCACCGAAGATATTCTCGCCCTTGGCAGTCATCTTATAATTATACAGGTCGAGCATATCCAAACGCGCATTGCGGTCGAGCAAGGGCAATTCCGGTTCCGGCACTGTCACGAACAGGGAATCCATCGTCTGGGCACGCATCTGCATCGCACTTAATAGCAAACAGAATAACAGCGATATACGTTTCATAGATAAAATCATTGGTTAAGGAATCAGGAACTCTATTTCTTCCGAAAGTATGTCCACGTCAAGCTGACCAACATCCGACGAAAGGAAACGTCCGTCCACGCTGACCGACGCACGGCCGACGGAATGGAAAGAGACACGGCGAGTGCGCCAGACCTCAACTCCCTTATGCCCCAGGAAACGCCCGGCAATCAGCAGCAACAGCCCGTGAAAGAGTTGCGTCAGACGGGGTGTCGTCACCAGACTGACATCCAGTTGGCCGTTATAGGGCACTGCGCTCGGCGTTTGTCCGTATCCCCATGCCGACCCTACGCACAGTGTCATGGCGCGCCGTCCGAAACGTTCACCGTTGATGGAGAAGTCGAGCAGAAAACTCATACGCTGAAACAACAGCAAGAAGGCCGAAACAATGTAAGACAGGGTGCGCAAGCCCAGATAACTGCGCGTCATGTGTTGCAGATTAACGATAGAGGCCGCCACCCCCACATTCACGCAATTCAGGAAGTAACATGCCTGTTCTCCCCCATCCTTCCGCGCCGACGTCAGTCTCACGCGTCCGACATCCACCCGCCGCTTGCGTCCGGCTACCAGCAGGTCGATGGTACGACGATAGTCCGAGGCATCCAGCCCCCAGTAGCGCGCAAAATCATTGCCATAGCCAAGAGGGATAACGCCAAGGGCAGGTCGCCTGCCGTCGGATGCCGGGACGCTGAATATACCGTTCACGGCAAAATTCAGGGCGGCATCACCTCCTACCACGACCAACGTGCGGTAGCCGCTTCGGGTCATCATCGCCGCCACGCGTTCCACATCGGCCGTACCTTCGCTTTGCACATAGTCAAACCGTACTCCGCGTGCATTCAGATAGGCCAAAATATTCTTCCACTTTTTCCTACGGCCCGGTCTCGCACAATAAATAATGCCCAACCGGGGGTCACGCTCTTTCGTTCCGTCTGCCGCAGACGAAAGTGCCTCATTCTGATAAACTTCGGCTTTTAGCCCTTTGGCTATGAGTTCCTGTCGTTTCTTCGTTAAATTCATCTCTCGTTCTTATCCGTTATGTTGCCTGCCAGTTCCGACAAACCGTTCTCCGCCAGGTATTCACACAGGCTCTTCTCCTGTTCATGCCACTGCGGCAACCACTTGATGGCCGTTCCCCGCCGTTCCATGCCGCGAAACCACGTCATCTGCCGTTTGGCAAACTGGTGGATGGCGATTTCAAGACGGCCGCACATCTCTTCATACGTCATCTGCCCCGTGACATACAGGGTCAGGAACTTGTATTCCAGTCCGTAATAAATCAAATCGTCGGGAGCAATGCCTTCGGCCAGCAGGCCGCGCACCTCGTCCACCATTCCCTCAGACAGTCGCGCCCGCAAGCGCTCGCTGATGCGGCGGCGGCGCGTTTCGCGGTCCACGTCCATTCCCAATGTCAGCGAATGCAGTTCGGGAAAGGGGCGGTCTTCCATCGGCGTGTGCCGGTAATAATCTTCTATCTCGATGGCCCGGATGGCCCGCTGTGCCGTATCCACGTCCGTGGTGTTGTGCAACGTTTTATAGGTCTTCAGCAAATCCGTCAGTTCCGCCAGCGTTTTTCCCGCCAGCCGCGCACGCAATTCCGGATTCTGCGGGACCGGACTGAGACGATAACCTTTCAGCACGCTTTCCAGGTACAGACCTGTCCCGCCGCAGACAATCACGCGCCGACCGCGCCGGCGTATGTCCTCGTAAGCCTGCAGGAAATCGCGCTGATACTCGAACACGTTATATTTCGTGCCCGGTTCCGCAATGTCTATCAGGTGATAGGGAACAGTCCGGCCGTCCACGACATAATCCGCCAGGTCCTTGCCCGTACCCACATCCATGCGGCGATACACCTGCCGGCTGTCCGCACTGATGATTTCGGCATCGAGCAACCGCGCCAGCCGCGCGGCAAAACGTGTCTTGCCGCTTGCCGTAGGGCCGAGTACTGTGATGAGGTCGTAACATTGCATATTGCGGACAAAGGTACGATAAAAATCTTTATGTCAATCCTCTCTTGTCCCACTAAATCCGGTCAAACGATACAATAAAGTGTCCTTGCAGCCATCAGCCGGCAGACCGGTTTCGTCGGCCGATGCTCATTTAACATTTGTCGTCCGGCTATTTAACAGTTCTTGCTTTCGGGCGAAAAATGTATTATCTTTGCAATACGGAAGTGCGGGGACGGTGTGAAACCGTCCTTTTTTCGTGCAAAAAGTCCCTTTCACGCGGGAAACTATCCCTATGACAGGATTTTCCGGAAGCCATGTAGTTTTTCCTACATGCCATGTAGTGCCGTCTGCCCCTATATGTAGAGAAAAAGACAAGAAGAAAATACGCTCTTTTACGACGGGGAAACGTTAAAAATGTTAATGTCGGCGCGTCTCTGCCGGTCACCCAACCGCTCACTGCTGTCCGGTGAGACAGTTCCGCACACGTGCCGCATGTCCGGACTTACTCTCCGAGATGAGCAGCAGTTTGTCTCCGACACGCAAACGCAGGCTGCCGTCGGGAATCATAAAGTCATTGTCGCGCTTCACCAGCATCACCAGCGTACCCTTAGGCAGGTTCATGTCTTTCAGCCTGTCCCCGTTCGCCAGCATATCCTCAGCGACAACCATATCCCGCAAGTCCGCGTGTGTCTCTTCGGGTATCTCGACACCGAAATCATTTCCGGACGTCTCCAACGGCATGTCCAGCCGCAGCCGACCCGCCATCCACGATATGGTAGTGCCCTGGACAAGCAGAGACAGGATGGTAATGAAAAACACGATATTGAAAATCTGCGTGGAGTCGGGTATCCCGGCCACGACCGGATAGGTAGCGAAAATAATGGGGACAGCACCGCGCAGCCCCACCCACGATACAAACAGGCGGGAGCGCATATTTATCTTCTTGAAAGGCAACAGGCAGGCCAATACGCTGAGCGGCCGCGCGACAACAATCATGAAAATGCCAATCAGCGTCGCGGGGATGGCTATGGAAAGCATCTCATGAGGGTTCACCAGCAGACCGAGGCTCAGGAACATGATAATCTGGAACAGCCAGGTCAGCCCGTTCATGAAGGTAGATATTTCCTTACGGTTCACAATGCGGGCGTTACCCACCATGATACCCGCCACATATACCGCCAGATAGCCGTTGCCACGGCAAAGGTCGGTCATGGTGAATATGAAGAACACAAAACTCAACAACAGGATGGGATAAAGCGACTTGTTCTTCAGGTCTATGCGGTTGATGATGAGCACGGCCGCCTTTCCCAACAGGAAGCCCGCCGCTCCACCTACGGCAAACTGGCTCAGAAATGACACCAGGACATCCGCCGCGCTCATCCCTGCGGAAGTAATGAACTGAATCAACACGACCGTCAGCATATAGGCCATAGGGTCGTTGCTTCCGCTCTCCAGTTCCAGCGTGGGGCGGAGATTATGTTTGAGGTTGATGCTTTGGGAACGGAGTATGTTGAATACCGACGCCGAGTCGGTGGAAGACATCGTGGCGGCGAGCAACATCGCCGTGGTGACAGACATGGTGATGCTGACGTTACGGAAGCCGGAAATCCAATAAATGAAAAGCCCCGTAAAGACTGTGGTCAGCAGGACGCCGACAGTGGAGAGCAGAATGCCCTGGGGCAGGACCGGACGGATGTCCGAATACTTGGTGTCCATTCCGCCCGAGAACAGGATAATGCTGAGCGCCATCATTCCTATGAACTGCGCCTCTCCGGCCTCGTGAAACTGAAGTCCCAGCCCGTCACTGCCAAACAACATGCCGACCAACAGGAAAACCAGCAGCGTCGGTATGCCGAAACGGTAACCGGCCTTGCTCACCACAAGACTTACAAACAACAGAATAGAGCCTAAAAGTAAAATATTCTCCGCATTAAATATCATACTTGTCCAATCTATCGGATTAATATATCGTCTGTCAGGCTACAGAACCCGGACAGGACATCCCCTTTCGGACACTGCGCAAGGCCGGACCGGTGTAAGAACCATGCACATTCCTTGTCATCCGTATTTGCAAGACCTCAATCAAAGCAAAGGCCTTCCGGAGGTCTGTCAGAACGGGACATCGCCCGACGGCGGGGCGAACGGGACGTCATCAAGCGGCGGAACAGGGCCATTATCGGGAACCGGGGGCAAATCGCCGGCCGAGATGCCGCCGCTTATCATCGTTCCCTCCTCCCCGGGACGGGGCACGACGACATCGTCGTCGGGATTCTGGAAACGGGCATACTGTCCCTTGAACGTAAGCAGCACGTCGTCCACCGCACCGTTACGGTGCTTGGCTATGATGATTTCGGCCTTTCCGCGCAGGTCGCGGCCGTTTTGGTCGGCATAGATGCGGTAATACTCGGGACGGTGGATGAAGACAACCATGTCCGCGTCCTGCTCGATGGCGCCGGACTCGCGCAGGTCGGACAGCTGGGGACGCTTGCCTTCGTTGCCCTCGCGGCTTTCCACACCACGGTTCAGCTGCGAAAGGGCGAGTATGGGAATGTTCAACTCCTTGGCCAGCCCCTTCAGCGAGCGGCTGACGGTGGAGACCTCTTCCTGACGGCTGCCGAAACTCATGCCCGAGGCGTTCATCAGCTGCAGGTAGTCTATCATAATCAGTTTCACGCCATGTTCGCGCACCAGGCGGCGCGCCTTGGTACGCAGTTCGAACACCGAGAGCGACGGCGTGTCGTCCACAAAGAGCGGCGCACCGTAAAGTTCCTTGATGCGGTGGTCAAGCTGCCCCCACTCGTAGGGAGCGAGCTGGCCGCTCTTGATTTTTTCACCGGTAATCTCACAGACATTCACAATGAGACGATTGACCAGCTGGACGTTCGACATTTCGAGCGAAAAGAAGGCCACCGGTATCTGCTGGTCCACGGCAATGTTCTTGGCCATACTCAGCGCGAACGCCGTCTTACCCATGGCCGGACGTGCGGCAAGAATCACGAGGTCGGAGTTCTGCCAGCCGCTTGTCAGCTTGTCGAGACGGTCGAAACCGCTGGCGATACCGCTAAGTCCGTCACTGCGCGCCGCGGCCTTCTGCAACATGTTGTAAGCCTCGTTGATGACAGGGTCTATCTGGGTATAGTCCTTCTTGAGGTTGCGCTGCGACAGTTCGAAGAGCTTGCCTTCGGCCTCCTGCATGAGCTCGTCCACATCCTGCGTGGCGTCAAACGCCTTGGTCTGTATGTTGCTGGTGTAGGTAATCAGCTCGCGCGCCAGAAACTTCTGGGCGATGATGCGGGCATGGTACTCGACGTGGGCCGACGAGGCCACCATTCCGCTGAGTTGGGTGATGTAGAACGGACCGCCGACCTCTTCGAGATGCCCCATTGACTTGAGTTGCTCGGTGACCGTAAGGATGTCCACAGGCTTCTGCTCAATGTTGAGCCGGCGAATGGCGTCGTAAATCAGTTGGTGACGGGGTTCGTAGAAACTCTCGGGGCGCAAAATCTCGCTGACAATGGAATAGGCGTCCTTCTCTATCATCAGCGCACCGAGCACGACCTTCTCCAGTTCGGGCTCCTGCGGCTGCAGATGCCCGTAATCATCGGTCTCGGGCACTTGCGCGCGTTTTCCTCTCTTATTATAATTGTTTCCCCTGCGCGGGGCTGGTGTTTCCGGCATATTCAGAATCGGTTTATTGTATATATATTATTATTGTGTGTCTCCGCTTTCGGTACATTCGTAGCAGCCGATGTCGGGACGGCCGTCGGCAAAACGGTCCACCCCGTTGAGGTCGTACGGATACCCGGCCGCCACAGCAGGGTCAGCATGGTCCACCGCCTGCGACCGCCTGTCCAGTCCGAAAGTGAAAACCAATTTTTTCAGGTCGAATTCCGGCGAGAAGTTCTTTTCACGGTACACTTCGTTGTCATCATTGTCCCAAAGACAATTTACGATTTTCCCTTCATCCTCAAACTCGGGCGTGTCCAGCAGACAGTTCTGGAACAGGTACTCGAAAGCGTCATCGGCATAACGCTCGGAACGGCTTCCCATGATTTCATCGGAAGAATAGCCCGAAATCAGACAGTTCCGGAAGGCGGCCTGATAAAGCGGCAAGCGCACTTCGCCGTCAATGTTGCTATAGTCGAGCGCAACTCCGCGCCCGCCCGAGAAAGCGTAAAAGTTGCCTATCGTGCACTGGACGAACGTACTGTGTCCTCCGCGCAACGTCACGCAGTTGCCTCCGGCATTCGTCAGTTGGCTGTTGCCGACAAAAACACGTGCGGAACGGACCGTGAGCACATCACCGCTCATGTTGTGCACCATACTGTTCTCCAACAGCAGCTTTTCCTTGTCCACATCCGAAGAGTCGCAGCGGATGCCGAACGTGGCGCTATGTATGTCGCAATGATTCAACTTGTTGCCATAGCTTTCCCCGGTAAACACCACCCCGTCCCATTGCCCGGGAATGCGGTCATAGGGTTGCTGGGAAAACATTGTGCCCAGACGGTCGCCACGCAACTGCACGGGATTGCCGGTATCGCCCTCGGCTATCAGCGTCCCATGTACGACCAGACGGGCGTCGGGATGAAAGTATAACCGGACGCCGGGCTTCAGTGTCAGCGTGCAGCCTGCGGCAACGACCAGACTGTCGAAAATCTGATAGGGACGGCGGGCATCCAGCAATGTGTCCCTCTTCAGCACCTTGCGGTGCAAAGGGATGACATCCTGTCCGTAGGTGCGCAAGACGACTTCCTGGCTCATGCCGCCTTCTGTCACAAACATGAGTTTGTCTTCGTTCTTTACCGGTTTGTCCGAATCGGCCTCTTCCGTCTTGGCCGACAGGAAAACACACATGAAGTCCTTTCCGCCAATCTCAAGGTCTCTCGCTTCGCCGCCCTCCAGACTTGTACCGTCGGCAATCACGCGGAAAGGAGACGATGCCCCACGTTCCAGGTAAAGACGCGATATGCGGATGGCGTCTTCGTTATGGTTGAATACCTGGAAGGTATAGGTATTCGTCATTTGCCCGTTGATGATGGTATCCAGGTTCACCGTATCGACAGAGAAAGTCAGACGCGCAGAGGGCGACAAGGTGTAATCCTCGTCGCTCATGCAGGACGAGAACAAACCGCATGACAGGATACCGCCCCATAGAATAAGGAGCAGCACCCTGTCATATATAAATGTCAAATGTTTCAAGCCGAAGGAATGTTTTTCAGAATATCCAACAAGTGGTCCCAGACCATCCGGACCGTAGGAATCAGCAGACGCTCGTCGGGCGAATGCACTCCACGCAGGGTCGGGCCTACACTGATCATATCGAGATGCGGATACTTCTCGCTGAAAAGACCGCACTCCAGTCCGGCATGGATGGCCAGCACCTTCGGCTCCTTGCCAAACAGGCGCACATAGCTCTCACGCGCAATCCTCAGGATTTCGCTGTTCGGATTCATCTTCCAACCGGGATAGCCCTCATTGGTTTCGGCACGCGCTCCGCCCAACTCGAAAGCGGCACGTACCGTGGCACTCATGTTCTCACGGGCGCTCGACACACTGCTGCGCTGGCTGGTATTCACCACAACCTTGCCGGGTTCGCGACGGATGCTCGCCAGATTGGAGGATGTCTCCACCAACCAGTCCAAATCCTGGCACATGGCGAACACGCCGTTGTGGACCGCACGCAACGAAAGCAACATACGGCGTGCCGTCGCGCGTTCAATGGCGGTATTGACGGCCGGAACGCTCTCCAGCGTCATCTGGAAATTGGGTTCGGTAGCGGAATACTCTTCCTCGACAACGGCAATATATACATTCAGGTCTACACGTACATTCTCCTTATACTGCATGGGAACCGCACAAACGGCATATCCCTCGCGCGGAATGGCATTGTGCAGGCCGCCGCTCTGTATATCGACCAAACGCAAATCGTACTTTTCCATCTCGTCACACAGGAAACGGACGAGCAGCTTATTGGCATTGGCGCGTTTCTTGTTGATGTCATCGCCGGAATGTCCGCCGGTCAGTCCTTTCACATCGACACGGAAGAAATAATAGCCGGCAGGAATATCCTCCTCGGTATAGTCATACTCGGCCACGGTGCGGGCGCCGCCGGCACAACTGACAAAGATCTGTCCTTCGTCCTCAGAATCCAGGTTTATCAGATAGTCGCCGGTCATGAATCCGGGCTTCATGCCCTCGGCACCGGTCAGTCCGGTTTCCTCGTCGCGCGTGAAGACGCATTCCAAAGGACCGTGCTCGACATCATCGCTCTTGAGAATGGCCATCTGCATGGCCACACCGATACCGTCATCGGCACCGAGTGTCGTGCCACGGGCCTTCATCCACTCGCCATCGACATACGTCTCTATGGGATTGTGCTCAAAATCGAAACTGCCGTCACTGGGCTCGCAAACCATATCCATGTGGCTTTGCAGCACGACTGTCTTACAATGTTCATGCCCTTTCGTCGCCGGCTTGCGTATGATGACATTCCCCGTTTCGTCTACCAACGTTTCAAGACCCAGGTCTTTTCCGAATTTCTCCAGAAAAGCAATCATACGCTCCTCGCGCTTGGAAGGGCGGGGAATCTTATTCACTTCAGCAAAGCAGTCAAAGACAATACCCGGCTGCAACCTTTCTTTTTCGCTCATATCAATAAATATTTCTTTCTTAAATGCGATAATAAGTTAAAAATCATATTATACCCCGCAGATAACAGGTCCGTTCGCAAAATTGGAACTATCTTTGCGGCATCAAAGAGGGAAGTCTTGCAGACATAAGGAACACAAAAGATTCCGCAAAGTGCAGTCTGCTCCATACAGACACCCTACTTAGACAGAGCAAAATTAAACAAAATGGTCAAGGTATTCCTACTTTCATTGTTAATTATTGCAATCGGACTGCTACTTATATCTATCAAGGTACTGGCCGGCAAGCGTTTTGTACATACACATATCGACGGCAATAAGGCTCTCAACCGCAAAGGCATACACTGCGTACAATCTATGGATGCCGCGGAACGGCGCGAAAACAAGTATCGCATCAACGAAAAATCCAAATCAAAACAATAACAAAATGAAACTCAAACATCTCACACTGGGGGTAATCGCCCTTTCCTTAACAGCCTGCGGCAACGACAACAAGGCAGAACAGCAAACAGCGCCTGCCCCCGCTGTCGCCAACGCCATGACCATTGCCTATGTGGACATGGACACACTGCAAAGCAAATATGACTTTTACATAGAAGGAAAGGCCGCACTCGAAAAGAAAGTGCAAGCTTATCAGGCAAGCGTGGAACAAAAGGAAAAAGCCCTGCAACAGGTTCAGGAAAGCATACAAAAGCGCATGCAGGAGGGAAAAATAACCTCCGAGGCCCAATATAAGGCTGAAGTGAACAAGTTTACCCAGCAACAAAACGCATACGCGCAATTCCGTAAATCCAACGAAGAGGCACTCGCCAAGGAACAAGAGGATTTCGGCCAGGCTTTGCAGGACAGCCTTGACCATTTCTTGACTGAATACAACAAAACAAAGAAAATCAACATCATCCTGAACAAGGCCGTGATGCTTCACGCCGACAAGAGCTACGACATCACCGCAGAAGTGGTGGCCGGCCTGAACAAACGCTACAAGAAAAAATAAAACCAACATGCGCTTGCACATTCCGAAAAACTTCGTAACTTTGCAGGCGCTTAAGGAGAGATGCCGGAGTGGTCGAACGGGCCGCACTCGAAATGCGGTGAACGGGTAACTGTTCCGGGGGTTCGAATCCCTCTCTCTCCGCTGAACTAACCGGACAATACCGGACAGTAAGCAGACAAGTCCCACAAATTCAATGATTTGTGGGACTTTTTTATTCCCTTGTGTCTGCCTTAAAGTACACCTTTTCGCCCCTAAAAGACAAAGTTCGTAACCTAACTCGTACCCCCGACAAACAAAAACGGAAAGGGGGTACAGATTGTCCGAAATTGGCGAAATCCTGTCGTTATTTGGCTTGTCTGCATGGAACTCATTTTTAGAGAATTACAATAGTTTTGCAACTTAAAAAGTGAGTTATGAAATCGACATTCAACATTTGCTTTTACGCAAAGAAAGACAAGCAGAAAGCCAACGGTGCGTACCCCCTTTTCGCCCGTATCACAGTGGACGGCGTGGCAAGCCGTTTTAACACCAAGCTGGACGTGTTGCCCTCTATTTGGGACGGCAAAATGGGCAAGGCTACCGGACGTACTTCGGAAGCCAGCCGCATAAACCGTATGCTGGATGATATAAACGCATCCTTGAACACCATTTACCACGAAATGCAACGGCGTGACAATTACGTGACCGCCGAGAAAGTGAAGAACGAGTTTTTAGGTCATAGCGAGAGCCACGAAACAATCCTTACCCTGTTCCAAAAGCACAATGACGATGTGAAGCAGTTGGTCGGCATATCCAAGACGATAGCGACCTACCGCAAGTATGAAGTCACCCGCCGCCACCTTGCCGAATTTATCCAAAGCAAGTACAACGTATCGGACATATCTATTAAGGAGATTACCCCTATGTTCATTACCGATTTTGAGTTGTATTTGCGTACAGCCTGCAAGTGCGGCTACAACACCACCGCCAAGTTCATGCAGTTCTTCAAGCGTATCATCATCATTGCCCGCAACAA
>CAJMSQ010000025.1 GCA_905216095.1 uncultured bacterium
GATATTTGGTTTTTTTATTGTTTTTTTTCCCCCGGCGCCGGGTTTTACCCGCGTCCCTACGTGCGACAATCACATTGCGATTTTAACACAATTTGCTTTTGGGCGGAAAATGTATTATCTTTGTATTGCGCAAGCGCGGAGGACGGTCTGAAACCGTCCTTTTTTCGTGCCCGCAGGCTCGTTTCAGGGGGAAACTGTCCCTATGATAGGAAAAACTACAAGCCATGTACGAAGAATTACATGGCTTGTAGTTTCGTCCGGCCCTGCATGTAGCCTTTCCTACATGGCATGTACGTCGCGCCGAAATGTGCAGAAAAGTTAAAAATGTTAAGGTTGAAATTTCATTTTCCGGCTTTTTCAGGCTGCTGCGCCCCGAAACCGGCATCGCCGCCCGCACGGCCGGAAACAACGGGGCCGGACGTACATTTTTCCGCATCGGTGCCGGAAGGGCGGCCATATCGTGCCAAAAACAATCAGATATTCAAGAGAAATTCCTACCTTTGCAATCATGAAAACCTTCATAGGCCTGCTCAACCTCTTGTCGCGGCTGCCGCTCGGAGTGCTCTACGTGTTTTCCGACATCTGCAGTTTCGTGCTGCACCGGGTGGTGCGCTACCGCCGCGGTGTGGTGCGTACGAACATCGACAATTCCTTTCCCGAACTCGACGTCAGGGAACGCCGGCGCATAGAACGCCGGTTCTACGACTTCTTCTGCGACTACGTGGTCGAAACCCTGAAGCTGTTCACCATGTCTGCCGACGAAATGAAACGGCGCATGGTCATGGAGGGCGTGGACGACATGGAGCGCACGCTCCAGCGGCATCCGTTCGTCTTCGTCTACCTGGGACACTACTGCAACTGGGAATGGATTTCGTCGCTCCCCCTTTGGATTAGCGACAAGACCGTGGGCGCGGCGCAGTTGTACCGGCCCCTCAACGACAAGCGCATGGACAAGCTCTTCCTTGACGTGCGCAGCCGCTTCGGGGCCGAGAATGTTTCGAAATATGACGCCTACCGGCACATCATCCACCTCAAGCGCGAGGGCCGGCGCACCATAGTCGGCTTCATAGCCGACCAGTCGCCGGGCACAAACAGCATCCACGACTGGGTGGACTTCCTGCACCAGGACACACCCGTATTTACCGGAACGGAACGCATCGCCAAGAAGGTGGACGCCGCCATCTACTTCGCCGACGTGCGGCGGGAGCGGCGCGGACACTACCGGTTGCGCTTCCGTCTCCTCACCGACGACGTCACAAGTTTCGAGAACTGGCGCGTGACCGAACTCTACATGCGTCAGCTCGAAGAGATGATACGGCGCCAGCCGCACCTGTGGCTGTGGAGCCATAAGCGTTGGAAATACGCACACCTGCATCACACGCAACAATAACCCATCCGATATGAACAAAGAACTATTCACGACGCTGCCCCACAAGGTGGCGGACCTCTCGCTTGCCGACTTCGGACGCAAGGAGATAGAGATAGCCGAACACGAAATGCCGGGCCTCATGGCCTTGCGCGAGAAATATGCCGCCGACAAGCCGCTCCGCGGAGCGCGCATCATGGGCTCGCTCCACATGACCATACAGACGGCCGTGCTCATCGAGACCCTCGTGGCGCTGGGCGCCGAGGTGCGCTGGTGCTCCTGCAACATCTACTCCACGCAGGACCATGCCGCCGCCGCCATCGCCGAGACCGGCGTGGGCGTCTACGCATGGAAGGGCGAGTCGCTGGCCGACTACTGGTGGTGCACCCTGCAGGCGATGAACTTCCCCGGAGGGAAACTGCCCAACCTCATCGTCGATGACGGCGGAGACGCCACCCTGATGATTCACCTCGGCGCACAGGCCGAAAAAGACGCCGCCGTGCTCGACACACCCTCGGGCAGCGGAGACGAGGCCGAACTGAAATCCATTCTGAAACAGGTGCTGGCCGAACGCAAAGGCATGTGGCAGGAACTGGCCGCAGGCATGAAGGGCGTCAGCGAGGAGACAACCACCGGCGTGCACCGCCTGTATCAGATGATGGAGCGGGGAGAACTGCTTTTCCCGGCATTCAACGTGAACGACTCGGTGACCAAATCGAAATTCGACAACTTGTACGGCTGCCGGGAATCGCTGGCCGACGGCATCAAACGCGCCACCGACGTCATGATTGCCGGCAAGACGTGTGTGGTGGCGGGCTACGGCGAAGTGGGCAAGGGCTGCGCGCAGTCCATGCGCAGCTACGGCGCGCGTGTCATAGTAACCGAGATTGACCCCATCTGCGCTTTGCAGGCCGCCATGGAGGGATACGAAGTGCTGACCATGGATGAAGCCGCGCCCCTCGGTAACATATTCGTCACCACGACGGGCAACATCGACGTCATCACGACACAGCACATGGCGCAGATGCCCGACCAAGCCATCGTATGCAACATCGGGCACTTCGACAGTGAGATACAGGTGGACGCACTCAAGCGGTTGCCGGGCGTGAAAGTGACCAACATCAAACCGCAAGTGGACTGCTACCGTTTTCCCGACGGCCACAGCATCACACTCCTGGCCGACGGACGACTTGTGAACTTGGGCTGCGCCACAGGCCACCCTTCGTTCGTCATGTCCAACTCTTTCACCAACCAGACACTGGCCCAGATGGAACTTTGGAACAGAAAGTACGACGTAGGCGTCTACCGCCTGCCCAAGACCCTCGACGAGGAGGTGGCGCGTCTGCACCTGGAGCGCATCGGCGTGCACCTGACGCAGCTCACCCCCGAGCAGGCCGAATATATCGGCGTTCCCGTCGAAGGTCCCTACAAGGCCGACCATTACAGATACTAAGCAAGGACGGTGACATGGCATCCCGTGCACCGTGAAACGCTTCAGACAAAAAACACCTTATATATATGACTACCGAGACCTATAACGGCAACGCGCCGGCCGAAGGGAAAGGAAATCCCGGCGGCGGCCTGCGTTCCCTCAAATGGCAGTCCGTGCTGCCCGACATCTGTGCCATCGTGCTTTTCCTGCTGCTCAGTTTCGTCTACTTCTATGAACCGGTGACGCAGGACATGGTTCTGGGCGGCCATGACAGTGAGGCGTCCATCGGAATAGGGCGCGAGCAACAGGAGTACCGCGACACGCACGACGGGGAGACATCCCGCTGGACGAATGCCATATTCAGCGGTATGCCCACCTATCAGACTGCGCCGTCCTACGCGGCCACGCAATTCTTGGGCCGGCTTGCGGGCTGGTACGGGCTGGGAACGGCGGGCGTGGTGGGCTATGTCTTCATCATGCTGCTGGGCTTCTACATCCTGCTGCGGGCCTTCAGCCTCAAGCCCGCGGTGTCCGCGCTCGGTGCGCTGGCCTGGGCGTTCTCGTCCTACTTCTTCATCATCATTGCCGCGGGCCACATCTGGAAATTCCTGACCCTGGCGTTCATTCCTCCCACCATCGGCGGACTGGTACTGTGCTACCGCGGCCGTCTCCTGTGGGGAGGAGCCGTTACCGCCCTGTTCACGGCGTTCCAGATACAGTCCAACCACGCGCAGATGTCCTATTACTTCGCCTTTGTCATGGCCTTCATCGTGCTGGCCTACGGCATAGACGCAATTGTCCGCAGGAAAGTTCTCGCCTATCTCAAGGCTACGGGAACGGTCATCGTGGCCGGACTGCTCGGACTGGCGGCCAATCTGCCCAACCTCTACCATACGTATGACTATGCCAAGCATACCATGCGCGGCGGCTCGGAACTCTCGGCACAGAATGCCGGGAAAGGCGCAGGCGACAGTACGGGCGGCGGACTGGAACGCAGTTATATCACGCAGTGGAGCTATGGAATAGACGAGACCCTGACGCTCATGATTCCGAACTTCAAGGGCGGCGGTTCGTTCGAGCCGATGCGCGACAACTCCGCCGCGGAAACGAATGACGAATATACGAACGACGCCGACATCATGGCACAACAGATGGGCGCCTACTATCCCGGGTGGTCGCAGTACTGGGGCGAGCAGCCCATGACCGTGGGACCGGTCTACGCGGGTGCCGTCATCTGCTTCCTGTTCGTGCTGGGACTCTTCTACGTGCGCGGGCCGCTGAAGTGGGCTTTGCTGGCATCGACCGTCGTGTCCCTGCTCTTCGCGTGGGGACATCACATCAACGGGCTGACGGACTTCTTTATAGACCACCTGCCCCTCTACAACAAGTTCCGCACCGTGTCTTCGGCCCTCGTCATCGCCGAGTTCACGCTGCCGCTCCTGGCCATGCTCTGCCTGGCCCGCATCTTGCGTGAGCCGGACCTCATCCGGCGGCGCCCCGTTCCCTTCTACGCGTCGCTGGCCCTCACGGCGGGTGTCTGCTTCCTGTTCTGGGCCTTCCCGGGCCTGGCGGGCGACTGCATATCCGGCGGCGAGAACGAAGGTTTCAACTATCTGGCACAATATTTCCCCGCCTACCGCGCCGCCGTCACCGACGTGCGCCATACCATCCTCGCGTCTTCGGCGCTCCGCTCGCTGCTGCTCATCCTTTTCTCCGCCTCGCTGCTGTTCCTTTATGCACGTGGCGCGCTGAAAGGCTGGCTGATGTGTGCCGCCCTCGCGGTCATCTGCCTCGCGGACATGTGGCAGGTGAACAAACGTTACCTGAACACCGAAAGCTTTGCCGACCCCGTCGTGCAGAAAGGCAGCTACGAGCAGAAGACACAGGCCGACGAGGCCATACTCCGCGACAAGGGAACTTATCGTGTGCTGAACCTCACGTCCGGAAACCCGTTCAACGAAACGAGCAACCGCACCGCCTACTGGCACAAGAGCATCGGCGGTTACCACGCCGCGAAACTGCAGCGTTACCAGGACCTCATCGACCGTTGTCTGTTCGGAGAAATCAACAAGCTCGGCACGGGCATCGCCATCGCGCCGGACAGCGACATGGGAATGCTCGCGGGAGACAGCATCTGTCCCGTCCTGAACATGCTCAACGCCAAATACCTCATCGTACCCGGCAATGACCACCGGCCGCTGGCCGTCTGCAACACGGGGGCGCTGGGCAACGGATGGTTTGTCGGGAAACTGTCGTTCGTGAAAGGCGCGGATGCCGAAATGGCCGCCCTCCGAGAACTCGACACCCGCCATGCGGCCGTGGCCGACGAGGCATTCCGCTCCGTGCTCGACGGTTCCGCACTCGGCGAAGGCAGCGTCACGCTCACCTCCTACGCGCCCAACGAGCTGCACTACGACATCCGCTCGCCCCGGGGCGGCGTGGCCGTCTTCTCGGAAGTGTTCTATCCCGGCTGGACCGTCACCATCGACGGTCTGCCTGCCGAGGCGGGACGCGCCAACTACCTGTTGCGCGCGCTCAAGGTGCCGGCCGGCAACCATGAGGTGGTCTTCGAGTTCAGGCCCGCAAGCGTACGCACGACCGATGCCGTGGCATTCGGCGCCATAGCCGTGATACTCGCGCTTTTCGCCGCGGCGCTTGTCAGCGTGCTGCGCAAAAAGCACGCACAGCCGAGACCCGCGGACAACCGGCCGCAGGACTAAACGACCGTAAAACGCATTCATTCAGCCCGCAGGTGTCTTCCGCCTGCGGGCTGAATCATTATAGCCGTATGCAGATGCCTGACCGCCGGTAACAGACGTACAGGGACAAGGCGAAAAAGGACGGATACGAACACTCGACATTAACATTTTTAACTTTTCCGCATCGCCGGGAGGTGCTTTCTTTCCATTATTTTTCACGATATGCAGGGCCGGGAAAAACTACAAGCCATGTAGACGGCACTACATGGCTTCTAAAAAATCCTGTCATAGGGACAGTTTCGGCCGGAAACGGGCTTGCGGGCACGAAAAAGGGGCGGTCTGACGCCGCCCCCATGCTTTTGCACTGCAAAGATAATATATTTTTCCCCGAAAAGCAAGAAGTGTTAAATTGTCGGGAGCTATTAACATTTTCCGCAGGGAAAGTGTTAAAAACAGCCCGTCGTGCAAAGTCCACACGCCCTTGCGGGTCTTGCCATCCCGGCATCCGGAAGCGGCTGCCGGCCGGCAACACCTTATTTATTCAGCTTCCACGTAGCGCCTTCCTTCGTGTCCTTCACCTCGAAACCGAGGGCGGCGAGGTCATCGCGTATCTTGTCGCTCGTGGTCCAGTCCTTGTCGGCCTTGGCCTTTGCGCGAAGTTCAAGCAACAGGTCGATGGCACGTCCGAAACTCTCTTCGCGGCCCGCGTTGCCGCCTTCCGCCTCGTTGGCCAGTCCGAGGATGTCGAAGCAGAAGGTACTGAACACGCGGCGCAAGGCTTCCAGCCCTTCGGACGTGACGGTCTGCTTGCGGTCGGCCAGCTGGTTGATGACACGGCAGGCGTCGAAGAGATGACTGATGACGATGGGCGAGTTCAAATCGTCGTCCATCGCGGCATAACACTTGCTTTCCAGTTCGGCGGCAAAGGACTCCGTCAGCGCTCCCCCGGCAACCGCCTCGATGCGGTCCAGTTGTGCGGCGGCGTCCATGAGGCGGTCGAGGCCTTTCTTCGAGGCCTGGAGCGCCTCGTTCGAGAAATCGACCGTCGAACGGTAGTGTGCCTGCAGGATAAAGAAGCGTATGGTCATCGGCGAGTAGGGCTGTTCCAGTTTCTCGTGTTCTCCGTTGAAGAACTGGTCAAGTGTGATGAAGTTGTTGTACGACTTGCCCATCTTCTTGCCGTTGATGGTAATCATATTGTTGTGCATCCAATACTTTACCATGGGCTTGCCGAACGCTGCCACGGCCTGCGCAATCTCGCACTCGTGGTGCGGGAATACCAGGTCCATGCCTCCGCCGTGGATGTCGAAGGATTCGCCGAGGTACTTGCGGCCCATGGCCGTGCACTCGCAGTGCCAGCCGGGGAAACCCTCGCTCCAGGGCGACGGCCAGCGCATGATGTGCTCCGGCTGTGCCTTCTTCCACAGGGCGAAGTCCACCTGTGCGTGCTTTTCGCCCACACCGTCCAGCTCGCGACTGGCATCGTGCACGTCTTCAAGGTTGCGGCCCGACAGAATGCCGTAACCGTATTTCTTGTCATACTTGGCGACGTCGAAATAGACCGACCCGTTCGACACGTATGCGTATCCGTTGTCGAGTATGCGGCTGACGAGCTGTTCCTGCTCGATGATGTGTCCCGTCGCGTGCGGCTCTATGCTGGGCGGCAGCACATTGAGGCGTGCCATGGCGGCATTGAAGCGGTTGGTATAGTATTGTGCGACCTCCATCGGCTCAAGTTGTTCGAGCCGGGCCTTTTTCGCGATTTTGTCCTCGCCTTCGTCGGCATCGTGTTCCAGGTGTCCGACGTCGGTGATGTTGCGTACGTAGCGCACTTTGTAGCCTATGTGCTTCAGGTAGCGGAACAGGAGGTCGAAGGTGATGGCCGGGCGCGCGTGGCCCAGATGCGCGTCGCCGTAGACGGTGGGTCCGCAGACGTACATGCCCACGTGACCTTCGTGGACGGGCACGAATTCTTCCTTTTTGCGCGAAAGCGTATTGTAGATGTTCAGTTTGTGTTGCATAATCTTATATATAAGTTGTCGTTACGGGTGCAAAGATAGTGCAAATTGAGTGCAATAAGCTTGCTTGATTGCCGAAATGCAGCCTATCTTATGCAAAGATAGTGTTTTTTGGGCAGGCAGCCGTTGTCCGATGCGCTGAAATCGAGGGCGGAAGGCATGTGGTTCTTCCTCAATGTCCGGAAATGAAACCGACGATGCGTCTGACGACCGCCGGGCTGAGGGGACGCGCCGCCATGTAGTCGGCAGGGACGGCCATGCGGGGCAATTCGCGCATCAGATGGTCGCACAGGGGGAAGAAGGCGAAGTCTGCACCGTCGTGTCCCGCGAGGGCGGCTTTCCAAAGCGCGAAGTCCTTGGCCGTCACCTGATAGTCGTGGCCGCCTTGCACGAAGAGCATCGGGCACGGCGTGCTTTTCGCTTCGCCCGGCGCGTCGTAAGTATCGGCAAAGCGTCGGTAAGCGGGCGGCACACCGCCGAGAAGTTTCTCCACGGTGGCTTCCACGTCGTCGGCCGTGCCGCCCTGCGACTGCGAGATGTAGGCCAGTTGTTCGCGCAACAGGACTGCGAGCGGGCGGGCCGGGGCTGCGAGCGCCACAATGCCGGCCGGCGCGTCGGGACAGCGGTTGGCGATGCGCGGGGCCAGCATTGCGCCCTGCGAGTGGCCGATGATGAAGACGCGCGACGGGTCCGTCTCGGGCTGCGACGCGGCCAGCCGCACCGCCGCCACGGCATCGTCCACCGTCTCGCTGTCATAGTCGTTGCAACCGCCCGTCTCGTCGGGCCGGACCCGGTAGACGAAAGTGCGTTTGTCGTACCTGAGCGAGGCGATGCCGGCCTTGGCCAGACTGTCCGACAGGCTACGGAACAGTCGGTTCGGGCCAAGCGTCTCGTCGCGGTCGTTCGGTCCGCTTCCGTGTACGAAAACGACGACGGGCACGGGCCTGTCCGCACCGTGCGGCAGGGTCAGCGTTCCGGGCAGGCGGACATCGCCGTTTTCGACGGTGATGCTGCGCTCCGTGCCGCATCCGGCTTCGGCGACGTCGGACTTATGTCCTTCCGTGTCGGGCTTTTCCGGCGGCAACGGCTCAGGGTGAGCGCCAGGATGCGTTGGCTTTCGTCGGTCACGACAGTCAGCTTCAGCGGCGTATCGCCAAAGTACAGTTTGCAATAGTCGGCCGTCGTCGTGCCCGCCTTGTCGCGCCGCCAGTCTCCGCGCCGGTTCATTTTTCCTAAGCTCCGCTCCAGCCCGGCATAGGCCCGGCCGAACGTTTCGGGCGTCACGGCCGCCGCCATCTGCGGTGCAAGACGCGCGCAGATGCTGTCGCCGCGCCCTTCCTGCAGGAAACCGAAGACTTGCTCCGCAAAATCGAAATTTTGGGCCGCGCCGGACAGCACCGGCAGCAGGAAAGCCAACAGGAGCGGTATCCTTTTCGTTGCCGCAAGGGCAGACAAGAGGGTCGGAATGTTCATATAGATGGAAATAAAAGCGTAATAATCGGTTCGCGACGGGACGTGTCAAAGTTTTTCGCGCAGGTAGCGCGCCGTATGTCCCTTTCCTTGTTCCACTATCTGCTCGGGCGTTCCGGCCGCGACGAGACATCCGCCCTCGCGCCCGCCTTCCGGGCCGAGGTCTATGATGTAGTCGGCGCACTTGGCCACGTCCATGTTGTGCTCTATGATGACGATAGTGTGTCCTCTCTCTATGAGCGCGTCGAAACTCTCCATGAGACGGCGTATGTCATGGAAATGTAGTCCCGTCGTAGGCTCGTCAAAGATGAACAGGGTGGGGGCCACGCGTTCCTGCGCCAGGTAATAGGCGAGCTTGACGCGCTGGTTCTCGCCGCCGGAAAGCGTGGAACTGCTTTGTCCCAGCTTGATATAACCGAGGCCGACGGCTTGCAGGGGCAGGAGGCGCCGCACTATTTTCTCCTTCTTGTATTCCCGGAAAAACTCTATGGCCTGATTGACGGTCATTTCCAGGATGTCGTAGATATTTTTTCCCTCGAAGCGCACGTCGAGTATCTCATTCTTGAAACGACGTCCGTGACAGCTTTCACACTCCAGCACAAGGTCGGCCATGAACTGCATCTCGACCGTCACCGTGCCCTCGCCTTTGCACTCCTCGCAGCGGCCTCCGTCGGTGTTGAAGCTGAAGAAGGACGACTTGAACTCCATCTGGCGCGCCAGAGGCTGCTCGGACATGAGCTTACGTATCTCGTCGTAAGCCTTGACATAGGTGACGGGATTCGAACGCGAGGACTTGCCGATGGGGTTCTGGTCAATAAATTCCACGCCGCTCAGGGCCTGTAGGTCGCCTCCCAGCGCAATGTGCTCGCCGGGCCGGTCACAGACTTCGTCGAAGTGGCGTTTGAGCGCGCGGTAGAGTATGTCGCGCACCAGTGTGCTCTTGCCCGAACCGCTCACGCCCGTGACAACGGTCATGGCATTGAGGGGAAAGCGCACGTCGATGCCTTTCAGGTTGTTGGCCCGGGCACCCCGCACGTCGATGCTGTTGTTCCACGCGCGGCGGGATGCCGGGACGGGAATTTCTTCCTGCCCTGCCAGGTAGGCGATGGTGTGGCTTGCGCCGGCCGCCGAGCCTGCCGCTCCGGATGCAGTGCCTTCTGCCGCTGCGCAGACGGCGGCCAGTTCCTCGCGGCTGCCTTGCCACACTACCTTTCCGCCGTTCCGTCCCGCTTCGGGGCCGATGTCGATGATGTAGTCGGCGGCCCGGATGATGTCCTCGTCGTGTTCGACGACAATAACCGTATTGCCGATGTCGCGCAGCCGCCGCAACACGCCGACAAGCCGCTCGGTGTCGCGCGAATGCAGGCCGATGCTCGGTTCGTCGAGTATGTAGAGCGAACCTACCAGCGACGAACCGAGCGATGTGCTCAGGTTGATGCGCTGGCTTTCGCCGCCCGAGAGCGAATTGCTGAGGCGGTCGAGCGACAGATAGCCCAGTCCGACGTCGCAAAGGAAGCCCAGCCGGTTGCGGATTTCGACAAGGAGGCGCGCGGCCACTTTTTCGTCGTGCTCGGTCAGTTGTAAGGTATCGAAGAAGGTTCTCAGTTCCGACACCGGCAGGCGTACGAGGTCGGAGATGCTGCGTCCGCCCACCTTCACGTAGTCGGCGGCGGGCTTGAGCCGCGACCCGTGGCACACGGGACACTCCGTCTTGCCGCGATAACGGGCCAACATGACGCGGTACTGTATCTTGTACTGGTTTTCCTCGAGCATACGGAAGAAGGCGTCAAGGCAAACGTCCTCCGTGCCCGCGCCGTGCCAGAGTATGTCCTTTTGCCGGCGCGTCAGGTCGTAGTAAGGCGTGAAAATCGGGAACCCGAGCGCGTCGGCCCGGCGGCAGAATTCGTCCTTCCACTGTCCCATCTTTTCCCCGCGCCAGCATACAACGGCGCCATCGTACACACTCTTTGACGTATCCGGCACGACAAGATGCTCGTCGATGCCGATGACGCGGCCGAAGCCCTCGCACCGCGGACACGCCCCCAGCGGAGAGTTGAAAGAGAACATATTGTCGTCGGGCTGTTCGAAGGTGATGCCGTCGGCTTCGAAGCGGGTAGAGAAAACGTGCAGGGTGCGGGCGGGATAGAAGCGGAGCATACACTCGCCGTCGCCCTCGTAGAACGCCGTTTCGACGGAGTCCGTCAGACGTGCCACGGCATCCGGCGCGTCGTCCACCGACATGCGGTCGATGAGAAGTCGCGCTCCGTCGGGCTGTTCGGCATCCAAAAGGTCTTCCATGCGCACGATTTCGCCGTCCACGTCGAGGCGCGAAAGGCCTTGCTGCAGGTAAATCTCGAGTTGTTGCCGGAACGTGCGCCCCTCGGTGCGGCGCAGCGGCGCGAGGACGGTGAACCGCGTGCCGGCGGAATAGGACAAGGCGCACGCGACGACGTCGTCGGCCGTATGACGTCTCACCTCCTGCCCGCTGACCGGCGAGAACGTGTGTCCCACCCGGGCGAAAAGCAGCCGCAGGTAGTCATATATCTCGGTCGATGTGCCCACGGTCGAGCGCGGGTTACGGCTGGTCACCTTCTGTTCGATGGCGATGGCGGGCGGCAGGCCCTTGATGTAGTCGCATTCCGGCTTGTGCATCCGCCCTAAGAACTGGCGCGCGTAGGCCGAAAGGCTTTCCACGTAGCGTCGTTGCCCTTCGGCGTAGAGCGTGTCGAAGGCCAGCGACGACTTGCCCGAGCCCGAAAGCCCCGTGACCACGACCAGGCGGTTACGGGGTATGTCCAAATCTATATTTTTCAGGTTATTGACGCGCGCGCCTTTGATGCGGATGCTTCCGTCCATAGTCTTTACGGTTTTGTCTTTGATGTCGAGGAGCAAATTTACGCATTTCGTTTGGAACGCCCAACGCCCGGCGGAGCTTATTGCCCCGCTGCGGCGTTGCCGCCGGCCTTTCGCGCCGCCTCATGCGGGGATACGCGCTGGTTAAATAATCCTATTGCGCGGCAGGACGGTCTGTTCCGGCACAGAGATATGCTGAAAAAGTAGTACCTTTGTGCCTTGAACGCGCACCGTGCCGTCCGGCAGGCGCACACCGACAACAACGAATCCCTATCGCCTATGTTCAAACAAATGCCCCCCGTCACGAAAAACCTGATTGTCATCAACTGCATCGTTTATCTGGCCCAGCTCGTCGCAGAACAGCGCGGCGTGGACCTTGTCGGGCTTTTCGGACTGCATTTCGCCGCAGCATCCGACTTCGGGCTGTACCAGCTGGTCACTTACATGTTCCTGCACGGCAGTCTGACGCACCTTTTCTTCAACATGTTCTCGCTGTGGATGTTCGGCCGCCTCATAGAAAACACGATGGGGCTGCGCCGCTTCCTGGTCTACTACTTCGTGTGCGGCATCGGTGCGGGCGTGTGCCAGGAAGTGTGGCAGGCGGGCGAGTTCTACCTGCGTGGCATGAACGACCGCGCATTCATGCCCGACGGATACAGGACAATGATTCCGATGGCCGAGTTCCTGAACAGCTGGACCACCATCGGCGCGTCGGGAGCCTGCTACGGCGTGCTGCTGGCCTTCGGCATGACGTTCCCCAACGAGCGCATCATGCTGCTCATCCCGCCCATCCCGATGAAGGCGAAGTATTTCGTGGTAGGCTATGCCGCCATCGAGCTGTTCTCGGCCTTCACCTCGAACGGCAACATCGCCCACTTCGCCCACCTCGGCGGCATGTTGTTCGGCTTCCTGCTCATACTGTATTGGCGGAACAAGGGCCGGGGCCGACGGTTCAAGAGCTGGGAGACATGGACCCCGCGGCGCAACCGCACCGTCGGCGAGAAAATGAAGGACTGGTGGCGGAAACGGTCCTCGCGGAAGCCCGGCATGAAACTGCACAAGGGCGGAAAAAACTTCAAGGACCGCGACGCGGACTACGAATATAACGAACAGCGCAAGCAGAAGCAACAACGCGTGGACGAAATACTCGACAAAATCAGACGGAGCGGTTACGAAAACCTGACGGACGAGGAGAAACGCACGCTTTTCGAGAACAGCCGGCACTGAAAGCCCGGCCCCGCGCACACCGACCCCTATACCGACAGCATGAACGAGCCTTTCCATAAACGCCTCATCACGGGAGCCGCATGGTTCTCGGTGGTCATGCTGTGGCTGTGCGCGGCCAGCACCTACGTATCGCCGCGCCACTTCCGCCTGCTCGGCGTGGTGGGCATGGCCTTCCCCTTCCTGCTGGCGGGCGTGCTGCTGATGTTCATCCTCAGCCTACTCTTCGCGCCGCGCCGCTCGTGGATACCGCTGGCGGGACTGGCGGGCTGCTTCTTTTCCGTCCGGGCTTATTTCCCCCTGAACCTGCCTGGCGAACCGCCCGAGGGGGCTCTGAAGGTCTTGTCCTACAACGTGAAGAACTTCGGCGACGGAACGGAAGACACGGACGGACAAAACGTGGTGGCCGACTACGTGGAGATGGCGGCACCCGACATCTTCTGCTTTCAGGAAGGCGCGATGCTGAAAGACAAATTCGACACGACGGTGCGCCGCCCCCTGAAGAAAATCCTTCCCTACTTTGACAGCATCAATGTGACCACCAACATCATCGGATGCCTGTCCCGCTTCCCAATTGTGGGTAAAGAGGAAATCTGCCGCCACGGGACGAACGGCGCAGTCGCCTTCAAGCTGCTGCCGGCCCCCGGCGACACGCTCATTGTGGTGAACTGCCATCTCGAATCCATGCACTTGTCGATAGAAGACCGCAAGAAATATCATCAACTGGTCAAACAGCCCGAAGAGGGCGACGTGGAAGGCAACTCGCGTCTGTTGGTGTCGAAAATATCGCGGGCATCGGTGGACCGTTCCCTGCAGGCCGACGCCGTGGCCGACTATCTGGAACGCCGGCGCGGGCAGAGCGTCATCCTGTGCGGCGACTTCAACGACACCCCCATATCCTACACGCGGCGGCGCATAGCGTCGGGACTGACGGATGCCTTCCAGGCAACAGGCAACGGACTGGGACGCTCGTTCAACCGCGACGCCATCATCGTGCGCATAGACTATCTGATGTGTTCCGACGACTGGCGGCCTTATAAATGTACGGTAGACCGCGCGGCAAAGGCATCCGACCATTACCCCATCTACGCCTGGTTCGCACGGCGGTAGGGAAAGCGGGGACAAACCGACGTACACGGGGACACACAAGGGACACTGCCCGGAAAACACGGCGGAAGCACCGGCCGACATTAACATTTTTAACTTTTCCGCACCATCCGGAGCGGCCGATATGTCATGTAGGAGACACTACATGCAGGGTCGGGAAAAACTACAAGCCATGTAATTCCGACTACATGGCTTGTAGTTTTTACTATAATAGGGGCAGTTTCGGCCCGGAACGGGCCTGCGGGCACGAAAAAGGGGCGGTCTGACGCCGCCCCCGTGCTTTCGCACTGCAAAGATAATACATTTTTCGCCCGAAAGCAAGAAGTGTTAAAACAGCCGCCGGCAAATGTTAAAACCGTCCGGCGCACATTTTTTTATTCCTGGTCGTAGGCATGGCGGGGATAGTCTATCGTGTAATGGAGCCCGCGGCTCTCCTTGCGCTCTATGGCCTGCCGCGTGATGAGATAGCCCACGTTGATCATGTTGCGCAGCTCGCAGATTTCGGGCGTAGGTTTCACGCGCTTGAACAGCTCTTCGGTCTCCTCGTAGAGCAGGTCGAGGCGCGTCCACGCCCGCTTCAGGCGCAGGTCGCTGCGCACGATGCCGACGTAGCTCGACATGATTTGTCCCACCTCGCGCACATCCTGTCGGATAAGCACCTTCTCCTCGTTCGAGAGCGTACCCTCGTCGTTCCATTCGGGCACGCGGTCGTTGAAACCGTACTCGTCCACGTGCGCCAGACTGTGACGGACGGCAGCGTCCGCATAGACCACGGCCTCGATGAGCGAGTTGCTGGCCAGCCGGTTGCCGCCGTGCAGCCCTGTGCGGGAACATTCGCCCACGGCATACAGGCGGCGGATGCTCGACTCCGCGTCGAGATTCACTTTGATGCCGCCGCACAGGTAGTGCGCGCAGGGAGCGACGGGTATGTACTCGCGCGTGATGTCGATGCCTATCGAAAGGCATTTGGCATATATGTTGGGAAAATGCCGGCGCGTCTCTTCGGGGTCTTTGTGCGTGACGTCGAGGCATACATGGTCGATGCCGTGTATCTTCATCTCCTTGTCGATGGCTCGGGCCACGATGTCGCGCGGCGCAAGCGAGAGACGGCGGTCATACTTCTGCATGAACTCGGCTCCGCCCGGCAGGCGCAGGATGCCGCCATAGCCTCGCATGGCCTCGGTAATGAGGTAGGCGGGATGAGTCTCGCCGTGGTGGAACAGGGCCGTGGGGTGGAACTGCACGAACTCCATGTCGCAGACCGTAGCCTTGGCGCGGTAGGCCATGGCTATGCCGTCGCCCGTCGCGATGTCGGGATTGGTGGTCGTGGCATAGACGGCGCCGCAGCCACCCGTGGCCAGGACGGTCACACGCGACAGGAAGGTGTCCACCTTGTGCGTGTCGGGGTCGAGGATGTATGCGCCGTAGCATTCGATGTCGGGCGTGCGGCGCGTCACCTCCACACCCAGATGGTGCTGTGTGATGATTTCGACGGCAAAATGATTCTCCAGGACAGTGATGTTCGGGCACTCGCGCACGGCTTCGATGAGTCCGCGCTGTATTTCGAAGCCCGTATCGTCGGCGTGGTGCAGGATGCGGAACTCGGAATGCCCGCCCTCGCGGTGCAGGTCGAACTCTCCGTCGGCTTTCCGGTCGAACTGTACGCCCCACTCCACGAGACGGCGTATTCCCTCGGGGGCACCTTTCACTACCTGCTCGACGGCGCGCGGGTCGCTGATGTAATCGCCCGCCACCATGGTGTCGCGGATGTGTTTGTCGAAGTCGTCCACCCCGAAGTCCGTCACCGAAGCCACGCCCCCCTGGGCTTTGGCCGTGTTGGCCTCGTCAATGGTGGTCTTGCATACCAACGCCACTTTCCCTTTGCCCGAGGCGGCGGCCTGAAGGGCATAGCTCATGCCGGCCACGCCCGAACCAATTACCAAAAAGTCGAATTTACGTATCATTTTCTCGGATTTGCTGCAAAGCTACAAATGTTTTTTGGAAATTTGCTGCCTATTCGGGTAGAAAAGGTTACTTTTGCACAGATTAAAAAGCCTTTTCGACATCACTATACCATTATATATACAGACACTCCCCATGAGGCTTCTCCGTTTCGGGCCGGTTACGGCCGGGAAAAGGCAGGAGACAACGGCCGGAAGCAGTACCGGAAGTCCGGGAACAAGGATAAGAACCAATATCATTATAACACTATTTTTTATGAAAAAGCTGAATTTGCTTATGCTGCTGCTCGTGGCTGCCGTATGCCTGCCCGCCTTCAGGGCGACTGCGCAACAGATGCCCGAGCTGCCGATGGACCAGGCGGTCCGCTATGGCAAGTTGCCCAACGGGCTGACTTATTACATCCGACATAACAAGTTGCCGGAAAACCGGGCCAACTTCTACATCGCACAACGGGTGGGCTCAGTACAGGAAGACGACAACCAGCGCGGACTGGCACACTTCCTCGAGCACATGTGCTTCAACGGAACCAACAACTTCCCCGGTAACAGCCTCATCAAGTATTGCGAGAGCATCGGCGTGAAGTTCGGACAGAACCTGAATGCTTACACTTCGACCGACGAGACGGTCTACAACATCGACAACGTACCCGTGAACGACTCGAACGTGGACTCCTGTCTCCTTATCCTGCACGACTGGGCCGACGGTCTTATCCTCGACCCGGCCGAGATAGACAAGGAACGCGGCGTCATACACGAAGAATGGCGTATGCGCAGTAGTGCGAGCCAGCGCATCTTCGAACGGAATCTCCCGGCCCTATATCCCGGTTCGAAATACGGACACCGTATGCCCATCGGCCTTATGGAAATCATCGACAACTTCAAGCCCGATTTCCTCCGCGCCTATTATGAGAAATGGTATCGCCCCGACCTGCAGGGCGTAATCGTCGTGGGAGACATCGATGTCGATAAGGTGGAAGCACGCATCAAGGAGATATTCTCGCCCATCCGTATGCCCGAGAATCCTGCCGCCTACGAAACCTATCCTGTGCCCACGAACGCCGAGCCTATCTACGTTATCGACAAGGATAAGGAGCAGAGACAGGGCGTTATCCTGATTGATTTCAAACACGACCCCCTGCCTGCGGAATACAAGAATACGCCTGTGTACATGAGCATGAAGTATGTCGTCGGCCTGACCACGGCCTGCCTGAACGCACGTCTGAACGAGTTGAGCCAGAAACCCGACTGCCCCTTCATAGGTGCCGGATGCTCCGACGGAAACTATATCATGAGCAAGACGATGGACGCATTCGAGATTTACATCCTGCCTAAGACGGGACAGGACGCCGCAGCCGTGCAGGCCGTCATGCAGGAGGTGGAGCGCGCAGCCCGCTTCGGCTTCACCGGAAGCGAGGTCTTCCGCGCCAAAGAAGAGTTCATCAACGGACTGGAAAAGATTTACGACAACCGTGACAAGCAGGAACACGACTTCTATGTGCAGCAATACGTGCGTCACTTCCTCGAAGGAGACCCCATCCCCGACCTCGAGACCGAGTTCAATATATATAAGATGATGGCCGCGCAGGTTCCTGCCGAGGCTGCCTCGCAAATGTTCAAGGAGATGACGGCTTCGACCGACTCCAACTTTGTTTTACTCGCCATGTACCCTGAAAAGGACGACGTGAAGATACCTACCGTCGACGAGATGAAGCAAGCCGTGGCCGCAGCCAAGGCCGCGCAGCTCGAAGCCTATGTCGATAACGTGAAGAACGAGCCCCTCATCGCCAGCCTGCCCAAGAAGGGCAAAGTGGCCAAAGAGGAAGCCGCTCCTTTCGGCTATACGTGCTGGACGCTCTCTAACGGTGCGAAAGTCTACTTCCGTCAGACCGACTTCAACAACAGTGAAGTGCGCTTCGCAGCCCGTTCCCTGGGCGGCAAGAGCAAAGTTGCGGACAAGGACCTCGTGAACCTCGAACTGCTGGAAGACGTCATGTCGTCCACGGGTCTGGGCAACTTCACCGCAGTTGAGTTGGAGAAGAAACTGGCCGGCAAGCAGGCTTCCGTAAAAGCCTCGTTGGGACAAGTAACCGAAGGCCTCAGCGGACAGTCCACGCCGAAAGACCTGCGCACGCTCTTCGAACTGATTCACCTCCGCCTGTCCGCGCCCGCCAACGACGTGGACGGCTACAACAACTGCATGGCTTTCCTCAAGTCGCAGCTGGAAAATGTGGAGAAAGTGCCCGAAGCCGCCTTCAGCGACTCCATCAAGGCGACGCTCTACGGCCACAACCCGCGTGTGAAACGCATCAAGCTGGCCGACCTTGCACAGGCCGACTATCCTACGATACAGAAAATCTACAGCGAACGCTTTGGTACGGCCGGCGATTTCGACTTCTTCTTCACCGGAGCATTCGACAAGGACAGCCTGCGTGCCTTCACCGAGCAATACATCGCCTCGTTGCCGGCCGCCAAGAAGCGCGAAAACTTCATCGACCTTAAGATTCGTCCCGTCAAGGGCGTGGTAGACAACCGCTTCGTGCGCACAATGGAAACGCCGAAAGGCAACATCCTGCAGGCTTGGACGGGCGAACTGCCTTATACCATGAAGAATGCCGCCGTCGTAGACGCACTCGGACAGATTCTCACGCAGCGTTATCTCAAGAGCATCCGTGAAGAAGGTTCGATGGCCTATTCCGTGGGTGCAATGGGCCGCGCGGACTACGGCGTGACCGAGGACTACGTCATCCAGGTGTACTGCCCCGTGAAGCCGGCCAAGGCAGACAGCGCCCTCGTGCTCATGGAACAGGGCATACTGGACATAGCCCGCGACGGCGTGACTGCCGAGGAACTCGACAAGGTCAAGCAGTTCGAACTGAAAACCTATGCCGACAACCAGCGCCAGAACGCTTACTGGGAAGACCTCATCATTGCAAAGAGCGTCTGGAACAAGGACCAGCAGACGGGATACGAGGATACCATCAAGAACCTCACTTCCGATGACATCAAGGCCTTCGTGAACAACGTACTGCTCAAGCAAAAGAACCGCGTGACCGTGACCATGTTGCCCGCGGACCTCAAGGAATAACCGCCGACGGCGGGTAAAAGACACATTCCCGCCCGCCACGGACACCTACAACGGACAAGCCCTCTCCAACCGGGGGCTTGTCCGTTTTCTTATGTCTTCTGCCGCCGCGCAACCCCGTTGCAGGCCTGCTTCGCGGGCATCCGGTGCAAAAAAGAGCGGGGCAGGATAAGGCCATATATGGGGAAATGACTAACTTCGCGGCACAAACGTACAAGAACATTCCATGAAAAGAACACTCACGCTTACCCTGCTGCTCCTGGCGGCGGCCTGCGCCGTACTGCGGGCACAAGTAAACATCACGGTCAGCCACAAGCGCGTCAGCCCCACCGAGATAGACCTCGTCTTCACGGGGCGCATCGAAGGCGGATGGCATGTCTACTCCTCCGACATGGAGCCGGGAGGACCCACACCGGCATCTTTCCATACCGACCGCATGGAAGGCGCGCGCCTCAAAGGCGGGTTGAGGCCCGGAAGCGGCGCCAAGTCAGAGACCGACCCCGTCTTCGACATGCGCGTCAGCTATTTCGAAGGCGTCTGCACGTTCACCCAGCGCGTCGAACTGACGGACAAGAATTACAAGATAGAAGGTTATCTCGACTATCAGGCCTGCCGCGACGGCAGTTGCACCACGGGGCGCGCCGAGTGTGCCGTGGCGGGGACGGACGGGCCTGACGGAAAAAACGCCACGTCCCTGACAGCCGCGCCCGCCGGCCCGGACAAAGCCGTGCAGGCCGCAGCAGCAGCAGCCGATGAAGCCGCACCTGCGGCGGCCGACACCGCGGCGGCGACCATGCCGGACAGCATCTCCGCACCGGCAGCCGCCACACAGGCCGCACAATGGTGGACACCCGTCATCGAAGAACTCAAGTCGTTCGACGGAGATGCCGCCGACGTGGCCGATAAAGCCCTCTGGTACATCTTCATCCTCGGCTTTGCCGGCGGCCTGCTGGCGATATGCACGCCTTGCGTGTGGCCCATCATCCCCATGACCGTCAGTTTCTTCCTCAAGCGTAGTTCCGACCGTCGCAAGGGCATCCGCGACGCCATTACCTACGGCATATCCATCGTCGTCATATATGTCGCGCTGGGCTTGCTCATCACCTCGGCCTTCGGGACGAACGCCTTGAATGACCTGTCCACCAATGCCGTGTTCAATCTCCTGTTTTTCCTGATGCTTGTCGTCTTTGCCGCCAGCTTCTTCGGCGGTTTCGAAATCACGCTGCCCTCGTCGTGGGGCGCGGCCATGGACAACAAGGCCGAAAAGACCACGGGACTGCTCAGCATCTTCCTCATGGCCTTCACGCTCTCGCTGGTCAGCTTCTCCTGCACGGGCCCCATCATCGGCGTCCTGCTGGTCGAAGTCTCCACCTCGGGCGCAACGGCCATCGCCCCCACGGTCGGGATGCTCGGTTTCGCCTTGGCGCTGGCCCTGCCCTTCACCCTGTTCGCCCTGTTCCCCGCGTGGCTCAAGAGCGCGCCCAAGAGCGGCGGATGGCTCAACACGGTAAAGGTGACGCTCGGCTTTCTCGAACTGGCCTTCGCCCTGAAATTCCTCTCTGTCGCCGATCTGGCCTACGGCTGGCGCCTGCTCGACCGCGAAACGTTCCTGGCCCTCTGGATTGCCTTGTTCGCACTGCTGGGTCTCTACCTGCTGGGAAAAATCAGGTTCCCGCACGATGACGACGGCGACGGACATACGAGCGTGCCGCGCTTTTTCCTCGCCCTCTGTTCGCTGGCTTTCGCCGTCTACATGGTGCCCGGACTGTGGGGCGCCCCGCTCAAGGCCGTCAGCGCCTTTGCCCCGCCCATGTACACGCAGGACTTCAACCTTGACCCCGTACAGGTAGAAGCCGAATTCCGCGACTACGACGCCGGCATGGCCTATGCGAAGAAGACGGGCCGCCCGGTCGTGGTCGATTTCACCGGCCACGGCTGTGTGAACTGCCGCAAGATGGAAGCCGCCGTATGGCATACGCCCGAGGTGCGCCGGCTGCTGACCGAGGATTACGTGCTCATCTCGCTCTACGTGGACGAAAAGACGCCCCTGCCCGAGACCATCGTCGTCGAGGAAGCCGGACGACAGACAAAACTCCGCACCGTGGGCGACCGCTGGAGCTACCTGCAACGCACCAAGTTCGGGGCAAACGCGCAACCCTTCTATGTATTGCTCGACAACGAGGGACAACCGCTCGCACGGGCCTATACCTTCGACGAAGACCCCGCCCGCTTCGCCGCCTTCCTGCGCGAGGGACTGAAGCGTTATCGACGCTGAGGCGGACGCAGGTCCGCACCCGTTCCGGATGGCCCGCGGAGATTTTAACACTATTTGCTTTTCGGAAAAAAATATCGTATATTTGCACTACGGAAGCAGGGAGGTACGGCGACGTCCTCCCTGCTTCCTTGTTTTTCAGTCCTTTCCGGAGGGAAAAAGGCCCGCGCGAAGAATTTCTGTCCGCCATGTGCGAAAAACTACATGGCTTGTGCGCGAAACTACATGCCATGTAGTGACACGTACACCGCGGAGAAAAATTTACAAGCCGGCTTCCGCGCGTCCCGAAAAGTGAGCGAAAGTTAAAAATGTTAATGTCCGGCGACCGTTTCCGATAAAAAGGCCGGCGGAAACCGGTAGGAATCCGTCGGCCTCGGGCAGACAAATATTTTCTCGTCCCCTGTCGGCGCTGCCGTCAGGCGGGGAAGTCGAATTTTTCCAGTTTCAGCGTGCCGAGTTCCTCGAGTCGCGAAACGTAAGTCTTGAAGTGGTCGGCCGCCATGTGGGCCGCCAGCGCCTGTTCGTCGGCCCACGTCTCGCAAATCAGCAGGACGTCGGGGCGGGTGGCGCTTTCGAAGGCATCATAGGCAATGCAGCCCGCGTCCTTGGCCAGCGTCTCGGCCGTAAGCGCCGTGGCGGCTTCGAGCGCTGCGTCATAGCAGCCCTCGTTGGCCTTGAAGAAACAGTTCAGTCTGAGCATGGTTCTGTTTTCCCTGAAGGTTAGAAATAATAGGTGGCCTGCACCTGGAACGTGTTGGCCTTGTAGTCGTCGCCCTTTCCGATGTAATTGCCGGCGCCCGCCTGTTCGAGGAGCGTCTTGCCCATCTTGGTGAGCGCGAAATTGTAGGAAATGCCCACATCGAGGTGGCCGAGCAACTTGACACCCGCGCCGACGTTCCAGGTCGTCGTCATGTTCTCCGTCTTGAACATCCCGTCGTCCGGGTCACTGCCCAAACGCCACGTATGGTTGCCGACATTGAAGCCGAACTGCGGGCCGGTGGTCAGATACACGTTGGCAATGCTGCCTACGCCTATGCTGTACTTCAGGTTGATGGGGATTTCGATGCTCCGCTGCGTCTTGGAATCGACGGTCTGGCCGTCTTCCTTGTCCGTCAGGTTGAATTTGCGCTGCGAGTAGAGCAGAGCGCCGTCCACGCCGAAGCCGGCAATCAGTCCGACGTTCACTTTCGGGCCGATGAACCATCCGGCACGGTTTTCGCTCTTGGCCATGTTTTTCCACTCGCCTTTCAGGTTCAGCTTCGTGTAGTTCAGACCTCCGGTAACGCCCCAGTCGAAGCCGAAAGCGGCGGCTGTGTTGCTGCAGGCCAGTGCCACGACGAGCAACAGGGCCGAAAAAATTCTTTTCATATCGTTCTAAAATTTTACAGATGAATAAATTCGTTTCATTTCCGGGCCGTCGCGCGTCCGTACTTCCGCACCGGCGCGTCACGGATGCCCGGTCCGTCCGGCTCAGAGCCCGAGCGCCTTCTCCACCCAGTATACGCCCATACCGCAGAGGTAGCCCGAGAACGCCAGGATGGTCATGCGGCGCAAGTACCAGCCGAAGGAGATTTTCTCAAGTCCCATGACAATGACACCGGCTGCCGACCCGATGATGAGCATCGAGCCACCCACGCCGGCGCAGTAGGCCAGCAGTTGCCAGAAGATGCCATCCACGGCGAAGTCGGCCACGGCAGGGTCGGCCGCCACTTGGGCAGCGGTCGATACGGAATACATGTCCATGCAGCCGGCTACGAGGGGAACGTTGTCCACGATGCTCGAAACCACGCCCACAACGCCGGTGACGAGATAATGGTTGCCGCCCGAAACGTCGTTCAGCCATTTGCCGAAGGCGGCCAGCACGCCCGTCTCCTGCAACGTGGCGACGGCCAGCAGTATGCCGAGGAAAAAGAGAATGGTGCTCATGTCAATGCGCGACAGAAGCTGCGTGACGCGCTGTTGCGCGTTTTCTTCGAGGTTTCCCTTGCGGCTGCAGAAGATTTCGGTCGTGGTCCAGAGCAGTCCCAGCACGAGAAGGATGCCCATGAAAGGGGGAAGGCCCGTCAGCAGGCGGAAGATGGGTACGGAGACCAGTCCGCCGACACCGAGGAAGAACACCGTGTTGCGTTCCAGACGCGAGGTCTGTGCCGCAAGGCTTCCCGGCGCCTCGGGCACGGGTTCAAGCCGTCCGCGCAGGCTGAACTGCAGCAGGAAAGCCGGGACAACGACGGCCATGACAGAGGGCAGCAGCAACTCCTTGATGACACCGCCGGTCGTTATCATGCCTTTGATCCACAGCATGATGGTCGTGACGTCGCCGATGGGCGAGAATGCGCCGCCCGCATTGGCGGCAAGGATAATCATGCCCGCGTAAAGCATACGGTCCTTGTGGTCGCTGACGAGTTTGCGCAACACCATGACCATGACGATACTGGTCGTCAGATTGTCGAGCGTGGCCGAAAGGATGAATGTCATGAAAGTGATGCGCCACAGCAGCTTGCGTTTGCTGGTCGTGCGGAGCGCGTCCTGTACGAAGTTGAAACCGCCGTTGGCGTCGATGATTTCGACGATGGTCATGGCCCCCATCAGGAAGAACAGGATTTCGCACGTTTCGCCCAGGTGGTGGAGCAGCCGTTCGCCCGTCTCACCGCCCGGAACATCCGCGCCTACGGCGTATAACACCCAGCAGGCCACGCACATGAGCAGTGCGGGCGCCGCTTTGTTGATTTTCAGCAGGCTTTCGAGCGCTATGCAGAGATAGCCGACCACGAAAACCGCAACGATGATTGTTGTTGTCATATCTATATTTGATTTCCGTTTTTCCGGTGGATGGTTTTGACATGCAAAGAAATACAAAATATTCGAAACGTCCAAGCATTGGCCGCCCGAATGTGGGGATACGCGCCCGGACAGACCGGCTTTTGGCATGAGGAAGCCGCATTTTGCTTTCCCGACTTGCTATTCCGGCGGCTTTGAGGCGACACAATCCGTTTTTACTCCCTGCCCCGCTCCCTCACGGGGCATTTTCCGTCGGCCGACATTAACATTTTTAACCTTTCTGCACTTTTCGTGCGGTCTACATGCCATGTAGGAAAGGCTACATGCAGGGCCGGACGGAACTACAAGCCATGTAATTCCGACTACATGGCTTGTAGTTTTTCCTGTCATAGGGACAGTTCCCCTCTGAAACGGGCCTGCGGGCACGAAAAAGGGGCGGTCTGAGGCCGCCCCTGTGCTTTAGCAATGCAAAGATACAACATTTTTTCTCGAAAAGCAAGAAATGTTAAAATGCACGCTTGCCATTGATTCCGAAAAAATATATACCTTTGTGCTGGCTACGGATGCGGCCGGACAGGCCCGTCCGAGGGTGCGGCGGAAACCGCGCGGGCGTCGCCGCACCGGCCATGCGAACAAGTAGAACAGATTATCCCAATCCATATCATGACGGAAAATTATAGTCTCAGCCACTTGAAGGAACTCGAAGCCGAGTCCATTTACATCATCCGCGAGGTAGCGGCCGAATTCGAGAACCCTGTCATGCTTTACAGCATAGGCAAAGACAGCAGCGTGATGGTGCGGCTGGCCGAAAAGGCGTTCGCCCCCGGCAAGGTGCCTTTCCCGCTGATGCACATCGACTCCAAGTGGAAATTCAAGGAAATGATTCAGTTCCGCGACGAATATGCGCGCCGCTACGGCTGGAACCTTATCGTCGAAAGCAACGAAGAGGCGTTCAAGGCCGGGGTAGGGCCGTTCACCCACGGTTCTAAAGTCCACACCGACCTGATGAAGACAAAGGCCCTGCTGGCCGCGCTCGACAAGCACAAGTTTGACGCCGCTTTCGGCGGGGCCCGGCGCGACGAGGAGAAGAGCCGTGCCAAGGAACGCATATTCTCTTTCCGCGACCAGTTCCATCAGTGGGACCCGAAGCATCAGAGGCCCGAACTGTGGGACATCTACAACGCGCGCATACACAAGGGAGAGTCCATTCGCGTGTTCCCGCTCTCCAATTGGACCGAGCTGGACATCTGGCAGTACATCAGACTGGAGAATATCCCCATCGTACCGCTCTACTTCGCCAAGGAAAGGCCCGTCATCGACATGGACGGACAGCTCATCATGCCCGATGACGACCGCTTGCCCGAACAGTGGCGCGACAAAATCACCATGCGCAAAATCCGCTTCCGCACCCTCGGGTGCTGGCCCCTGACGGGAGCCATCGAGAGCGAGGCCGACACCATCGAGAAAATAGTGGAGGAAATGATGACCACCACGAAAAGCGAACGTACCACGCGCGTCATCGACTTCGACCAGGAGGCTTCGATGGAGCAGAAGAAGCGCGAAGGCTACTTCTGAGCGCACCGGTGCACGCAACACGATTTATTTCATCCGTAAAATGACAGCCATGACGACAAAAAATAATCCTGCAAACGCCGCGACCGCCGGGGAGCAGAAACTTTCCATTGAGGAATACCTGGATCAGGACGAGAAAAAAGACCTTTTGCGCTTCCTGACCGCCGGTAGCGTGGACGACGGAAAGAGTACCCTGATAGGCAGGTTGCTCTTCGACTCCAAAAAACTTTACGAAGACCAGCTTGCCGCACTCGAGCGCGATTCCCGCCGCGTGGGAAACGCAGGCGAGAACATCGACTACGCCCTTCTGCTCGACGGACTCAAGGCCGAGCGCGAACAAGGTATCACGATAGACGTGGCTTACCGCTACTTCTCGACCAACAAGCGCAAGTTCATCATTGCCGACACGCCGGGACACGAGCAATATACCCGCAACATGATTACGGGAGGCTCGACGGCCAATCTGGCCATCATACTGGTGGACGCGCGCACCGGCGTCATCACGCAGACGCGCCGGCACACTTTCCTCTGCTCGCTGCTGGGAATCAAACATATCGTGCTGGCCGTGAACAAAATGGACCTGGTGGACTTCTCGCAGGAAATCTTCGACAAAATCAACGCGGACTTCCACGCCTTTGTCGGCCCGCTGGGCATTCCCGACGTCGTGAGCATTCCCCTTTCGGCCCTGTGCGGCGACAATGTCGTGGAGAAATCGGAGCGCACGCCGTGGTATGGCGGGCCGTGCCTGCTGGACTGGCTCGAGAATGTCCGCATCGGAGGCGATCACAACCTGCGTGACTTCCGCTTCCCCGTGCAGTACGTGCTCCGGCCCAACCTTGACTTCCGCGGGTTCTGCGGCAAGGTGGCTTCGGGCGTCATCCGCCGCGGCGATGAAGTCATCGCGTTGCCCAGCGGCAAGCGTTCGCACGTGCGGCGCATAGTCACCTACGACGGAGACCTGGACTACGCATTCCCGCCGCAGAGCGTGACGCTGCAACTCGAGGACGAAATCGACATATCGCGCGGGGAAATGATTGTGAAAGCCGTTCCCGAAGACGCTGAAGGCGCGGCGACGGCGCTGCCCTGCATCGGCCGTCACTTTGAAGCCATGCTCGTGTGGATGGACGAGGAGAAAATGGACCCGGGTAAGTCTTTCTACATCAAACAGACCACCAACACGTCGCGTTGCCGCATCGACCACATCCGTTACAAGGTGGACGTGAACACGATGGAGCACAGCGAGGTGACGGAACTCGCGCTGAACGAAATCGGCCGCGTGGTCGTCACCACGGCCAAGGAACTGTTTTTCGACGCCTACCGCGAAAACAAGCCTACCGGCTCGTTCGTGCTCATCGACCCCATCACCAACAATACGGCCGCCGTGGGCATGATTACCGCGCCCGTCGAAGAGGCCGACCTGCATACGGCTGACAGCGGCTTGCCCGTGCTCGACCTGAAGCGTCTGGGCATCGCGCCCGAACACCATGCCGCGATAGAGACCGCCGTGCGCGACCTGGCGCGGCAGGGCATTGAGGTAAAGATAGTGAAATAGCCGGCGGCATTTCCCGCCTGCGGCTTGTATGAAAATTCCGCACCGTCTGTTCCCGGCAAGATGCCGGCAGACGGTGCGGAAATGCTTTAGGGCGGTTCAGCCTGCGGCCCGGGCGGAAGCAACGCCTACAAAGCGGCGTTTCCGCCGAGGAGGGCGGCGATGTTGGCCGTGAACAGGCGCACGGAGATGGCCAGCAGGATGATGCCGAAGAACTTCCGCAACAGGTAGATGGCCGACTTGCTGATGACTTGCTCCACCTTGTCGGTGGCACGCAGCACGAAGTAGACGAAAAGCATGTTCAAGAGCAGCCCGATGATGATGTTCACCGACGCATATTCGGCCCGCAGCGACAGCAGCGTCGTGAACGAACCCGCACCCGCCAGGAGAGGAAAGACTACCGGCACGAGTGTGGCTTCCTTGATGGGACCCAGGTTCTTGAAAATCTCGATGTCGAGAATCATTTCCAGGGACATGAGGAAAATGACCAGGGCTCCGGCCACGGCAAACGAGGCTATGTCCACCGAGAACAGGCGCAGCACGACGTCGCCCGCAAAAAAGAACCCCAGCAACAGGCCCGTCGAGATGGAGGTGGCTTGTAGCGCATTGACGGGGCGGCCTTTGGTCTTCAAGTCGATGATAATGGGCGTCGAGCCCAGCACATCGAGCACGGCAAACAGCACAATGAACGCGCTGACAATCTCTTGGACGTTCAAACGTCCGAAAATGTATGCCAAATCCATACGCTTAATTTTTTTAGATGGTTTATACTTCTGCAAAGATGGTGCAAATCGAGTGCAACAAGCTTGCTTGATTGCCGAGATGCCGCCCATCTTCTGCAAAGATGGTGCAAATCGAGTGCAACAAGCTTGCTTGATTGCCGAGATGCCGCCCATCTTCTGCAAAGGTACTGCTTTCTGCTGTGCGGAACAAGCCTGCGCCGCATTTTGCGTAAGCCTTTTTAACACACAGGGCGGATAATAATTGCGGGATATGTCCTACATTTGCAAATATTATGGGAAATTATTCTGAAGAGCCGGCTGTGCCGGTGGATGCGGCCGTCCGTGCGGCCATTGCGGCCGGAGAGGCCATCATGGAAGTATATGCCGCGCCCGAGTCCGACTGGGAGGTGGAGCGGAAAGCCGACAACTCGCCGCTGACCCTGGCCGACCGTCGCGCACATGGCGTCATCGCCGACGCACTGGCGGCAACGCCCTATCCGTTGCTGAGCGAGGAAGGCGCACATGAGGCCTACGCCCTGCGGAAATCCCGCCGCACGCTCTGGATTGCAGACCCGCTCGACGGTACGAAGGAGTTCCTGAAGCGTAACGGCGAGTTCACCGTGAACATCGCGCTGGTACATGACGGCGCGCCCGTGCTGGGCGTGGTGTATGTGCCGGTCTCGCGCGTAATATATATAGGTGTGGTTTCCGCAGCGGCTTCCGGGCGTGCGGCATACAAGGCCGTCGTCGCCTCCGACGGCAGTCTGCGCGACAAGGTGCGGCTTCCGCTCGGCCGGAAGGAAGGTCCGTTCACGGTAGTGGCATCCCGTTCGCACCTCTCGCCCGAGACGCAAGCCTTTGTCGAGGAAATGCGTCGCCTGCATGGCGAGGTGGAGTTGCGCAGCGCGGGCAGTTCGCTGAAACTGTGCCTTGTGGCCGAAGGCAGCGCCGATGTATATCCGCGTCTCGCGCCGACCATGGAGTGGGACACGGCGGCCGGCGACGCCGTGGTGCGTGCTGTCGGCGGGCAGGTTACCGATGCCGGCACGCGGATGCCTTTGCGTTATAACAAAGAAGACCTTCACAACCCGTTCTTCGTGGCGGAGTTGTGCGGGAAATAAAGGTTTACGTTTTTACCGGAGATACAGATGGCTTTTCCCGCGCTTTTCGTTGTCGTTGTCCTGTTTTTCATCGTCCTGGCCCTGATCAAGGAACGTATGCGCCCCGGCCTGATACTGCTGTCGGGGGCAATCGTGTTCCTCTGTGCCGGCATACTCACGCCGAAGGAGATGCTCGAAGGTTTTTCCAACAAGGGAATGATAACCGTCGCCCTGCTGTTTCTGGTCAGCGAGGGCGTGCGTCGTTCCGGACTGCTGGAGACGCTGCTTGCCCGGCTGTTGCCGACGCGCAAGACATCGGTCCGTCGTGTGCAGATGCGTATGCTGCCGGTGATAGCCTTTGTTTCTGCTTTTTTGAACAACACTCCTGTCGTCGTCATCTTTGCTCCGATGGTGAAACGCTGGGCCGAGCGCGTCCATGTGCCCGCCACGAAACTCCTTATTCCCTTGTCGTATGCCACAATCCTGGGCGGCGTCTGCACGCTCATAGGCACAAGCACCAATCTCGTGGTGCACGGCATGGTTATCGACGCGGGATTCGAAGGTTTCACCATGTTCGAGCTGGGCAAGGTGGGATTGATTATCGCCGCGGTGGGACTTACGTACATCTTCCTGGTGTCGAAGTATCTCCTTCCGGACCGCCGCGCCGACGTGGCCGGTGACGTAGACTACGGCGGCACGCAGTCAAAAGGAACTTACAAGGTCGAAGTAGTGCTCGGTGCCCGTTTCCCGGCCATCAACCGCCGCATCCGCGATTTCGACTTTGCCCGGAAATACGGCGCTACGTTGCTTGAAATCCGCCGTGGCGGCGTGACCATGATTATGCACGACATGCGTAAGGAACGTTTCCGCGAGGGTGATACGCTTGTCCTGCTGGCCGATGACGCCTTCATGCAGAACTGGGGCGACTCATCCTTCTTCCTCATGGTGTCGGACGGGCGCGAAAGCGAGCCTTCGCTCAGTCCCGTCAAGCGTTGGACGGCCGTGGTGCTGATGGCGCTCATGATTGTCGGCGCGGCCATAGGCGAATTGCCTCAGTTCCGCGGCATAGTGCCCGGCATGAAGTTCGATATGTTCTTCTTCGTCTGTGTCACGACCATCATCATGGCATGGATGAACATCTTCCCCGCCCGCAAGTACACCAAATACATATCCTGGGACATTCTGGTCACCATTGCCTCGGCCTTTGCCATATCCAAAGCCATGCAGAACTCGGGCATGGCCGATGCGGTCGCGGGCTTCGCCATCGGTCTGAGCAACGACCATCCCAATCCCTACCTGCTGCTGGGCGTTGTCTTCGTCATCACCAATCTTTTCACGGAACTGATGACCAACAATGCGGCGGCCGCGCTCTCATTCCCCATATCGCTCGCCATCGCACAACACCTCGGCGTCAGCCCGACGCCCTTCTTCGTCGTCATTTGCATCGCGGCGTCGGCCTCTTTCTCCACGCCCATCGGCTATCAGACCAACCTGATTGTGCAGGGCATAGGCAATTACCGCTTCAGCGACTTTGTGCGCGTCGGTCTGCCCCTGAACATCATCGCTCTCCTGCTGAGCGTACTGCTGGTGCCCGCGATATGGCCTTTCTGAACAAAGTAAATCCGTCCGGCAAGCCATCCCGCGCCGCCGGACACCATGATGATACATTATATATATAGGAGTAAAAATGAAAGACAACAACATATTCCCCATTTTCGACCGTATGCTGACGCGGGCCGACAAGGAAAGCCTGCTCGGGCAGCACGGAGTGATGCTTTGGTTCACGGGTCTGAGCGGTTCCGGCAAGAGTACGGTGGCCGTAGCCCTTGAGCGCGAGCTGCACCGCCGCGGTCTGCTCTGCCGCCTGCTCGACGGAGACAACATCCGCAGCGGAATCAACGCCGGACTGGGATTTTCGGAAGAAGACCGCCGTGAAAACATCCGCCGCATCGCCGAGGTCGGCAAACTCTTTGTAGACACAGGCATCATTACCGTGGCCTCGTTCGTCAGTCCCACGCGCGAATTGCGCGACTTGGCCCGACACATTGTCGGCGAGGCCGATTTCAAGGAAATCTACGTCAGTACCCCGCTTGCCGAGTGCGAGCGTCGTGACGTGAAAGGGCTGTATGCGCGTGCCCGCCGCGGTGAAATCAAGGACTTCACCGGCATTTCGGCACCGTTCGAGGCACCCGCTCATCCCGACCTCTCGCTCGACACGTCCCGTCTGTCGGTCGAGGAGAGCGTGGCCCGCATAGTCGCCTTGCTGGGACTTTGACACGCTTGCCGGGCGGACGGTCCCGCTCTTCGGACGCAGGGCCCGGATAGCCTGACGGACAGGGATTTTCGCCTCTCCGCAGAAGGACTGAAACTATCCCTATCTTAGGAAAAACTATCCCTATTGTAGTTTTTCCTAAGACAGGGATAGTTTTTCGTAACTGTACATGTGGTTTTCGGGGGATGTTCCGGTGTGGCGCGCGGATGCGTCGAAGCAGGTGCGGCAGCGCCGGAAAGGTACCGGAATATGCTGCCGCCGACATGGCATATTCTTACTTTTATATAAAACAAGCGGTTCCGCGCATCCGTTTGTGCTTATTTATGAGAACGCACGTTCCGTTTTAGTTTTTGCTAAGACCGTGTCCCTGCGGGAAACGTTACCTTTGCCGCGAGGGCGGATGCCTTTGGAGAGGCGTCGCCGCCGTGCGGCGTTTCGTCCGAGGCTCGTCTGTAGTTATCAACCTAATTATCCGTAACCGTATGATGTTATTGCTTATCACTCTTTTCGCGCTGTTGCTGGGCGGAAGCCTGCATGCGCAGACGACGCCTTTCCGACTTGCGGAATTGCCTTATGCGGCCGACGCGCTCGAGCCGGCCATCAGCCGGCAGACGGTCGAACTGCATCACGACCGCCATCTGGCCGCTTACGTGAACAAGCTCAATGAGCTGGTGGCGGGCACCGAGTATGCCCGGATGCCGCTCGAGGAAATCGTGGCCAAGGCCGACGGCGCCGTGTTCAACAATGCCGGACAGGTTCTGAATCACAATTTGTACTTTGCACAGTTTTCCCCGCAGGGAGGCGGCGGTCCGCACGGCGCTTTGGCCGAGGCCATCGACCGGCAATGGGGTTCGTTTGCCGAATTCCGTGCCGAATTCGTAAAACGCGGCCTTTCGCTGTTCGGTTCGGGCTGGGTATGGCTGGCGCAGGCCGATGACGGAACGCTGATGATAGTGCAGGAAGCGAACGGAGGTAATCCTGTCGCTTCGGGCCGGCGGCCCATTCTGGGCTTCGACGTATGGGAGCATGCCTATTATCCCGATTATCAGAACCGGCGGGCCGATTATCTCGCCGCCATCTGGGATGTTATTGACTGGCCCGTGGTGGAGAAACGCTTCGATGCCGGGCTGGCGCGACAGCAATAGCCGGAAACCGTGCGGATGTGCCTTGGGGCTGTTCGCGGAAAGGGCGGAGATAAGCTCTGCCCTTTTTCGTTTGTGGCGGTAAGCGGATGTTACGCGGCATTGCCTTGTGTTTTGATTTCGGAACACCGGCCTGCGGACACCGGTTTGCGGGCGGCGGGGAGAGAAGAAGTGCGGGAATAAGAAGACAGGGGAGGGACCGAGGTCCCTCCCCTGTGCTGCATGCTCTGAGGCGTTTGTTGTATTGTCTTCTGTCCGTCGGAACGGACCGGATGCCTCATCTCAGCCAGACTTCGATGCGTGGTCGCGCGATGAAGTAATAGACCAGAAGTCCGATCCAGCTGGTGGCGAGCAGCAAGACGATGGCGATGAGTTTTTTCCAGAATGTCGCGTGCATGGTCGCGATTTCGAATACGGCTTTGAAAGTAAGAATCGTGCCGATCAGCCAAATAATGAATCCTATCATAATGAAATGCTGTTAAAGATTGAACATAAGTGATGTGGCATCGGGCGCGGGGATAATTTGCCCGCGGAGGAGAGGCGCAGATCAGTTGAATTGTCTTTTAACGGCGTTCCGTGTTTTGTCGTAGCCCTCCTTTACGTCTTCTTTCATCTCGTGGGCACCGTCCTTAACGTTCTCTTTTGCCCGCTCGAAACCTTTCTTTATGTCATTTTTCGCCTCGCGGGCGTCTTCTTTAACGTCCTTCTTGGCGTCTTCCCAGCCGTCTTTCGCTTTTTCTGCGGTACGTTCCGCCTTTTCGGCAGTGCGTTCGGCGGCTTTGTGTATGGAATCTTCGGTCTTTTCCACTTCATGGCTCACTCTGTGACGGTCGTTGCGGTCGCGACAAGCGACAATGACCAATATGGCCGTGCAGGCCATGAGTACGAATACTATCTTTTTCATAATCATATCTTTTTCAAATTATTTTTTTGCTTGTGTCGGATTTCCCATAAAGGTTCTGGCGAAAAGCCTCCGGCACGGCAGTCGCCGTATGGTACGGGCGGCGTGCCGGAGGCTCGGATGTCGCATCGCAGAAATCCTGTTTATTTCTGCGATGCCTTCTTGTCGGCGGACGTAGCCTTGCAGGATTTCGACTGACAATCCTTCTTGGCTTCTTTCTTGACGTCTTTCTTCATTGCTGTTGTCTTTTCATCTTTCTTGTTCATGATTCTTTGTTTTTAGGGGTTAATAATAAAAGGGGATTCAAGTAAGTCCGGTTTATTTTCCGCGGCGTCTTCCTTCAAGTGTCTCCAAAGCAATCCGTCGTTAGGCAGGTTCCACTCGAAATATTGCATCATGACTCCATTCTTCATAATTCATCTCTTTAGTTAAGTCCTTATGCGCGAAAGTCGCACATCTTGTTCTGTTCGTTGCAAATGTAAGTATAAGAATCCGAATCCGGAACACCGGCCTCTTCACATTTAGGATAATTAAAATCACATTAATAAATACCTGTGGCTTCCGGCCTTCCGTTTCACATTTTGTCACGGTTTTCTGGCCCCGTCCCGCTTTCCGGCGTTTTTTTTCGGCATCCGGGCTTTCTTTCCGGCAGATTTAGCCGCCATTTCGCCGGACCTTTGTATCTTTGCGGCCGGATATAGTGAACAAATGAAACTTGTGGAAGAGAAAATGCGCGGCATGCGACGGTTCTCTCCGCCGATTACTGAAAACAAAGACTAATGAAAAAACACATACTCCTTTGGTCCGCTTGCGCGGCCTTGTCGGTATCGGGCCTGCAGGCCCAGGTGAAAGTCTCGAAAGGGCTTAAATGGGACATGAACATCGAGCGCACCGTGCGCGACCTGAACGCTGCGGCTGACAGGCCCTCGCGAAGCGGCGCCCGGCAGGCCGACACGCTGGCCGTCATCATCAATTGCGCCGACGCGCCGGCAGTGTCCGACAGCCTGTCACGCCGGGGTTATGCGTCTGCCATTATACTCGGAGATGTCGTGAAGGCGAAAGTGGCGGCCGAAGACCTGAAATGGCTTGCGGCGCTGCCGGGTGTCACCTACGTCAGCCGCAACCGGCAGCTGCGGCCCCTCATGAAGACCGCCCGCGAGTATTCCAATGCCGACAAAGTGCACACGGGCGAGGGACTGGAAACCCCTTTCACCGGAAAAGGCGTCATCGTGGGCGTCATTGACCGCGGCTTCCAGTACGACCACATCGCCTTCAAGGACGCCGACCGCAAGACCCGCGTCATCAGCCTGTGGAACCACAACGCCGGCCAGAACCCGACAACCGCCATCCCCAACGGCGGAGACGGCATCACCGGGGAGGAAGGGCACGCCACCCACGTGGCAGGCATTGCCGCAGGCTCGCGCATTGCCGGAAACGACTATTACGGCATGGCCCCCGAGGCCGACATCGTCATGGTGCCTTCCACGTTCCAGGACGACGACGTCCTCGAGGAAGCAGCCTATATCAAAGGACTTGCCGAGTCCGCAGGCAAGCCGTGGGTCATCAACATGAGCTTCGGCTCACAGTACGGACCGCACGACGGAAGCACCATTTACGACCGCTCCATGGACAAGTTGTCCGCACCGGGCGGTCTGCTCGTCGCAGCCATGGGCAATGAGGGCGGCACAAACATACACGCCACGCACACTTTCACGAGTGCCGACGAGGTGAAGACCCTGCTGATGAACAACACCTACGCCACCGGCGACGGCCAGGCCCAGTGCGAACAGGTGATCATGGACCTCTGGAACGCCAGTCCCTCGGGACGGCAGGAACTGAGTGTACAACCGTTCGTCTATGACGCCGTGCGGGGAAAGAAATTCTACCTCGACGATGCCTTCTGGGAGGATTATTTGCAGGGCGAAATCAACGGATTGAACAACAAAGAGCACTATCTGGCGATAGTAGACCTCGGCGCGGCGGCACGCAAGGCCGGCATCGTGAACCTGAAGAACGCCTACTTCGGTCTTGAACTGCAGGGCGCGCCCGGTACATGCTTCCATGCGTGGGCACCCCTGCCGGATGCCGGCTACGGAGACTTCGTCAAAAAACTTTCCACCGATGTCAAGCCCGACGACGAGTACATCGTGGGCGAGGGGGCGGCCAGCATTCCCAGCGCCATCGCCGTCGCGTCCTACAACGGCGCACCCAATTTCACCTCGGCCGTAAACGGCAACACCTATTCCTTCAGTTCGGTGGGCGTGACACAAGGCCTCAGTGCGTTCAGCAGCCGCGGACCGTGGCTCGGCGACCAACCCAAGCCCACCATCGCCGCGCCCGGCGCCACCATTGCCGCACCCATCAACAAATATGTGGACTTCGACAAGAACAATGACCTGCAAATCGTGGGGGCCGTCTCGGCAACAACCGGCGCAAGCGTGCCCGCCTACATCACGGCCAACGTCTCGAAGAGCGACTTCTACGGCGTCAAGTGCGGCACGTCCATGGCCAGCCCCGCCGTGACCGGCATCATCGCCCTCTGGCTGCAGGCCAATCCCGCGCTGACCTACGCGCAGGTGGTCGAAATCCTGCGCAAGACGTCCAAACACGACCTTTACACCGGACAGGGTGAGTGGAACAACCGGTTCGGATACGGCAAAATCGACGCCTACGAGGGCCTGAAGGAAGCGCTCCGCATGGCCGAGACCAACGGCATCGGCGAAATGCTCAACGGACCGGAGCCTGTGACGCTGCAGCGCGAATCCGGACTGTGGCGCGTGCTGTTCAACAACAACGAAAGCTATGCCGACATCTCCGTACATGCCTTGAGCGGGGAGACCGTCCTGCGCCGGCACATCGCCTCGCCCCGTCGCGGTGACGAAATCGCCATTTCGCTTGCCGGACTCACGCCGGGCGTCTACATGGTCCGCATCACCACCACTGCGGCCGACATGACGCGCAAAGTCATGGTACGCTGACGTCGCGCCCGTCGCGGCAATCCCCACCCGGGCCCGAACTTCCTTTTCTGAAGTTCGGGCCCGGGTGTCGTAAGCAGGGGCCGCGCAGCGGCTTTTGTGCGCCTACGGGGTTGATACAGCCTTTTGTCCACCTCTGACATTAACATTTTTAAGCCACGCAGTGGCCTTTGTGCGCCTATGGCCTTGAATGTTTCATCCGAACATTAACATTTTTAACCTTTCTGCACTTTTCCGAAGCGCCTACATGCCATGTACGAAACGCTACATGCAGGGCCGGACAAAACTACAAGCCATGTAATTCCGCCTACATGGCTTGTAGTTTTTCCTATAAGCCATGTAGTTTTTCCCATA
>CAJMSQ010000026.1 GCA_905216095.1 uncultured bacterium
GAATGAAATCCCCTATGTTCCCCTGCGGACGCGATGAATCGCGTCCCTACAACACAGTATCTCGCCCCGAAAATGGTTTTCCCGCCCCGGACATCCCAATCCCCCGCCCGTACGAACGCATCTATCATTTCCTGCCCTTCAGTCCGACGGTACGGCAAGCGGCCCCAGAGCAAAAAAAAGAGGGAACGACGAACGTTCCCTCTTTATGGATTTTCCTTACGGAAGCCTGTCGCGGCTTATTCGCCCGGAGCAATGGCGCCCGAGGGGCATACATCGGCACAAGTGCCGCAATCAACGCACACAGAAGGGTCGATGGAGTACTTTTCGCCCTCGGAGATGGCGCCGGAGGGACATTCGTCGATACATGTGCCGCAGGCAATGCAGTCGTCACTAATTACGTAAGCCATGTTGTCGTAAGTTTTAATTGTTATTAATATGTTATGTCAAAGTTCTGCCGACAAAGTTACACATTTCTTACATACGGCAAAATAAAAAGCGACCATTTTATTTTGCCTTTCCCACGAGTTACCGTAACTTTGCCCATGTAAATGATTTGTATCCCATGAAAATAACCGACCTCATAGGCGGCCGTTCCGAAACGGCCTTTTCCTTCGAAGTGCTGCCCCCGCTCAAGGGGACAGGATTCGAAGGCCTGCGGCGCACCATCAGCCGTCTCAACGAGTTCGGGCCCTCATATATCAACATCACCACGCACCGTTCGGAGTACGTGTACAAGGACATGGGCGACGGACTGTCGCAACGCATCCGGCTGCGCCGACGGCCGGGAACGGTAGCCGTGGCGGCCGCCATCCAGAACGAATTTCACGTGCCCGTTGTCCCGCACATACTCTGCTCCGGATTCACGCGCGAGGAGACCGAATACGTATTGCTCGACCTCCAGTTCCTCGGCATCGAGAACCTGCTCGTGCTGCGTGGCGACAAGGCCCGCGACGACGCTTTCTTCAAGCCCACCCCCGACGGCTATTCGCACACCACGGAGCTACAGGAACAGATCAACCGCTTCAACGCGGGGGAATTCATCGACGGGTCGCCCGTGAAAGTGCCCGGACAGCCGTTCAGCTACGGCGTGGCCTGCTATCCCGAGAAACACGAAGAGGCGCTCAACATGGAAACCGACATGCAGTGGTTCAAACGCAAGGTGGAACTGGGAGCGGAATACGGGGTGACACAACTGTTCTACGACAACAGGGCCTATTTCCGCTTTGTGGAACGCGCACGCGCCGAGGGCATCTCCGTACCCGTCATTCCCGGCATCAAGCCGCTGACCAAACTTTCGCAACTGGCCACCGTGCCCAAGACTTTCCACTGCGACTTCCCGCCGGAACTGGCCCGCGAGGCCGTGAAGTGCAAGACCGACGACGAAGCCCGCGCGCTGGGCATCGAATGGTGCGTGGAACAATGCCGCGAACTGATGGCGCACGGCGTTCCCAGCCTGCACTTCTACACGGTGTCGGCGGTGGACAGCATCGTCGAGATTGCAAAACGGATTTTTTAACCACACGCCTGCCGCACACGCGCACACGGCCGGGACGGACCACGGACCGGACGGCGGCAGACGCCACAACGACGACACAAGCAGGTGAACTACGACGACGTCATCGGCCAGCAGGAAATAAAAAACCTGTTGCGCCGCCAGCTCGAAGAGGGACACGTTCCCCACGCCCAGTTGTTCTGCGGACCGGAAGGCTGCGGAAAACTGCCTATGGCCCTGGCTTTCGCCTCGGCCCTGCTGTGCCATGCGCCCAGGCAGGGGACGGCCTGCGGCGAATGTGCGGGCTGCAGGATGTCGGCCGGATTCGTGCACCCCGACCTGCACTTCGTGTTTCCCGTATTCAAGCGGAAAGGACAAAGCGGCGACGCTGTCAGCGACCAGTACATCGGGGAGTGGCGCGCCCAATTGCACGACTCGCCCTACTTTGACCTGCCGGCGTGGCTGGCACGCATAGGGGTGGAAAACCAACAGCCGCTCATCGGCGTGGCCGAAAGCGATGCCATACTGCGCAAGCTCAGCATCAAGGCGGGACAAGGCGGCTACAAGGTCATGGTGATATGGCTGCCGGAACTGATGAACCAGGCGGCTGCCAACAAATTGCTGAAGATTCTGGAGGAACCGCCCGCCGAGACGGTATTCCTGCTCGTCAGCAACCGGCCCGAACGCCTGTTGTCCACCATCGTGAGCCGCACGCGCCGTGTGGCTTTCCGCCCGCTCGGCACCGACGAGGTGGCCGGGGCGCTCGCCACGCGCAACGCCCTGCAGCCCGAAGATGCCCGCACCGTGGCGCGGCTCTGCGCAGGCAATTACGTCAAGGCCCTGCAGGAGATTCACTTCAACGAGGACAAGGCGCTCTTCTTCGACATGTTCGTGTTGCTGATGCGCCTGAGCTACCTGCGCAAGATAAAGGAAATGCACGAATGGTCCGAGCGCGTATCGACGTGGGGCAGGGAAAAGCAGAAAAACTTCCTCGAATATGCGCAGCGGCTGGTCAGGGAGAATTTCGTACACAACTTCCGGCGGCCCGAACTCAACTACATGACGCGGCAGGAAGCCGACTTCTCGAAAAACTTTGCCCGGTTCATCAACGAACGGAACGTTTTCGGCATCATGGAAGAACTCTCGGCGGCACAACGCGACATCGAGCACAACGTAAACCCCAGGATGGTCTTTTTCGACTTCGCGCTGAAAATGATTGTCCTGCTGATACAATAACCGGCGACAGACAGAGACGGCGTTTATCTACGAAGAAAAGGACAGACGCCGGCACATGGCGCCGCAAGCCACCACAACAAGATGAACAATGACTTCAAAATAGACAACAGCCTGCGGGGATTCTGCGCCAAAGGGTGCGGAAGGCAGGACAAGCAGCTGAACACGTACGACTATCTGGCGGACATTCCCGGCAACGCGGAGCAGACCGACCTCGTGGAAGTGCAGTTCAAGAACACACGAAAGGGATACTTCCGCAATGATAACCGGTTACCGCTCGAAAAAGGCGACCTCGTGGCCGTGGAAGCATCGCCGGGACACGACATCGGCGTGGTGACGCTCACGGGACAGCTCGTGCCGCTGCAAATGAAGAAGGCACACTTCAAACCCGGGACGGAAATCAAACGCATCTACCGGAAAGCGCGGCCCTCGGACATAGAAAGGTACGAGGAGGCCAAGGCCCGCGAACAGGAAACCATGATACGCTCGCGGCAAATCGCCAAGGAACTGGAACTGGACATGAAGATAGGCGACGTGGAATACCAGGGTGACGGCAACAAGGCCATATTCTATTACATAGCGGATGCCCGCGTCGATTTCCGGAAACTCATCAAGGTGCTCGCGGATGCCTTCCACGTGCGCATAGAAATGAAACAAATCGGCGCACGCCAGGAGGCAGGACGCATCGGCGGCATAGGTCCGTGCGGCCGGGAGCTTTGCTGTGCCACGTGGATGAAGAATTTCAACTCCGTCTCCACAGGTGCCGCACGCTTCCAGGACATCTCGCCCAACCCGCAGAAGCTTGCGGGACAGTGTGCCAAACTGAAGTGCTGCCTCAACTATGAGGTGGACGCCTACGTCGAGGCCTCGCGCAAACTGCCGAGCAGGGAAATCCAGCTGGAAACGCTCGACGCCACCTATTACTACTTCAAAGCCGACATTCTCTCGAAGATGGTGACGTACAGCACGGACAAGCGTCTGGCGGCCAATACGGTTACCATTTCCGCAGAGCGGGCTTTCGAAATCATACGGCAGAACAGGAACGGCGAAAAGCCGCTCGCGCTCGACGAGAACGAAACCAAGGGACCTAAACGGCCCATCGACCTGGCGGAACAGGACGACCTGCCGCGCTTCGACACGGTTAACCGCCGCAAGAACAACAAAACACGGCCGCAACGCAATGACCGGCCGCAGGATAACGGAGAAAAGCCCAAACAGGAACCGCAAAAGCGGAAGAAAAACGAGGAGAAGAAATGAGCAGCCGGCTTTGTTTCGTCGTCACACTCGCGGCAGGACTGCTGGCGACTGCGCTTGCGGGCTGCAAGCGCCTGCCCGCCGAATGCGACTTCGTGACACTGCCTGCCGACGGGTGGGAAGCCGGTGACACCCTGCACTTTACTTTCGACGACACGACCGAAAGCGGCGACTACGCCCTGCACGTGTGTCTGCGGACCACCGTCAATCCGGCTTATCCCTATCGTGAAGCCGCATTGGAGCTTGTCCGCCGGTGCGGGGACAGCATCCGCACCGATACTCTATACTGCAACCTCACCGCAAACGGGCGGCCGGACGACCGGCACGGCATCTCCATCCGACAACATGACTTCCCCATCGACACACTGCACCTCGAAGCAAATACGGAGATACATATAATATTGCGTCACCTCATGCGGCGGACACCGCTCCCCGGCATTCGCGACGCCGGAATAAGGCTCGAAAGATTATAAAAGGATGTAACCGGAAACAAAATAGGAAAAAGCAGAAAAACAATCCCGCTTTTCCTTACGGAACCGGACAAAGATACACGCGGAAAGCATTTACGGGAAGACAGCAAGCGGTTTTACGCTCCTGTCTTCCCGTAATTTTTCCGTATCTGCGAAATCAGCGCCCGCAGGTCCTGTCCGGAACTTCCCGGACCTTACTTCCACGGTCCGGGCTGCGTACCCGCGCGATAGTATGCCTTGAGCTGCATATCGAATATCAGCGTGGAGTAAGCCGGAAGTGAGGTTGTGGAATTTCCACCATACCCCAACTCGTTCGGGATATAGACCCGCCAGAGATCACCTATACGCATACGCATCAGCGCCGTCGTGAAACCCTCCACCAGATTGCTTACACGGAACATGGTGGGGCGTGAAAACTGCGGGCTGAATATGGACTCATAATCCTGCGTCAGGCCTGAATGGTCGAACACCTCGCCCGGTGTGCCGATAGGCTCGGCTGCGTCCGTCGAGACAAGACGTCCGAGATAGTTCACGCGGACGGAATCCGTGTAAAGCGGCGACCCGCTGCCCGTCCCGCGTTCCAGGATTTGCACACAGATGGAGTCGGTGGATTTTCCCGGAACTTCCTCGGACTGGGCATAGGTGCGGAACACCCGCCAGTCGCAATGCGCTTCCCAGTCTGCGCCATACTCGGCCTTGGCTGCCGCCACGGCCGTCCGGGCCTCCTTGAGCTTCGCCTCGAAAGCCCGTGCGTTGAGCGCGGCCCAATCGACCGCATTTTCCTCGTCGTACAGATTTTCCTCACACGCCGTCGGCAACACGACAAAAAGAGCCGTCAGCAAACCGAAAAGCAATAATCGCGTCAGTTTCGTCATGGGATACGTTGTATTTCCTTGGAGGTATTTCCGCCCCTCCCCTTTCCGGGAGAGGCGGAATCCCCGGTTTAGTGTTTTTTGAGCAATGAAGTGATGCTCACCTTGTCTTCTATGAGCGAGCGCAAGTCACTTACGGGCACGCGCTGCTGCTGCATGGTGTCACGGTCACGCAGGGTGACGCAATTGTCCTTCAGGGTGTCGTGGTCTACGGTGATGCAGTAAGGCGTACCTACGGCATCCTGACGGCGATAACGCTTTCCGATGGAATCTTTCTCGTCGTAACGGCAATTGAAATGGAACTTCAGTTCATCCATAATCTCCCGCGCTTTCTCAGGCAGCCCGTCCTTGCGCACAAGCGGCATGACGGCCAGTTTTGTCGGTGCGAGCGCGGCGGGAAGTCTGAGCACGACGCGCGTTTCGCCGTTCTCGAGTTTTTCTTCCGCATAGCTGTGACACATTATCGAAAGGAACATGCGGTCCACGCCTATGGAAGTCTCGATGACATATGGAGTATAGCGCTCGTTGGTCTCGGGGTCGAAGTACTCTATCTTGCGACCGGAGAACTTGGCATGCTGCGAAAGGTCGAAATCCGTACGCGAATGGATGCCTTCCACCTCTTTGAAGCCGAACGGCATGTGGAATTCGATGTCGCTGGCCGCATTTGCGTAATGCGCCAACTTCTCATGGTCGTGGAAACGGTAGTTCTCCGCGCCGAAGCCGAGGGCCTGGTGCCACGCCATGCGGGTCTGCTTCCAGTTCTCGAACCATTCGAGTTCGGTACCGGGCTTCACGAAGAACTGCATCTCCATCTGCTCGAACTCACGCATACGGAAGATGAACTGACGCGCCACAATCTCGTTGCGGAAAGCCTTTCCAATCTGCGCGATGCCGAAGGGAATCTTCATGCGGCCGGTCTTCTGCACGTTGAGATAGTTCACAAAAATGCCTTGCGCCGTTTCGGGACGCAGGTAGATGGTGGATGCGCCTTCGGCCGTCGAGCCTACTTCGGTCTTGAACATCAGGTTGAACTGACGCACATCGGTCCAGTTGCGCGTACCCGAGATGGGGCAGACAATTTCCTCGTCGAGGATAATCTGTTTCAGCTCATTCAAGTCCATAGCGTTCATGGCGTCGCTGTAACGCTGGTGCAAAGCGTCGCGCTTCTGCTGTGTCTCGGCCACGCGCGGACTTGTAGAGCGGTATTGCTGCTCGTCAAAGCTGTCGCCGAAGCGTTTGCGGGCTTTGGCCACCTCTTTCTCTATTTTCTCCTCGTATTTTGCAATCTGGTCTTCGATGAGGACGTCGGCACGATAACGCTTCTTCGAGTCACGGTTGTCTATGAGCGGGTCATTAAAAGCATCCACGTGGCCCGAAGCTTTCCATATAGTAGGATGCATGAACACGGCAGAGTCAATTCCCACGATGTTTTCGTGAAGCAGAACCATAGATTGCCACCAGTACTGCTTGATGTTGTTTTTCAACTCCACGCCATTCTGACCGTAATCATAGACAGCGCCGAGACCATCATAAATTTCGCTCGAAGGAAATACGAAACCGTACTCCTTGCAATGCGATACTATTTTCTTAAAAACGTCTTCTTGAGCCATACTTCTGTATCATAAATAATTATTGGGCACAAAGGTAACAAAAAGTTGGGAGATGCCCGCACACAGCCGCCAATTTGTTGCACCGGGGCCCGTGGCAGCGCTTCGCAACGAGCATCCGCTTTTCCCTACAAGGGCGAAAAACACATTTATCCGCCGGCCGCGCGCAACTGCCAGCAGGCCACGGCAGCAGCAGCGGCCACATTGAGCGAATCGACACCATGCGACATCGGTATACGCACCACATAGTCCGCCGCAGCTATCGTTTCGTGCGGCAGACCGTCACCTTCTGTCCCCATGACTATGGCCAGCCGCGGCTCAGCCGCCAGTTCCGGCGCGTCTATCGGCAGGCTGCGGTCGGTCAGCGCCATGGCCGCCGTGCGGAAGCCGAGGCGCGAGAGTTCGCCGAACGTGCCGTCGGTCCACGCCCAGGGGACAAGAAACACCGAACCCATGGACACGCGCACGGCACGGCGGTTCAGCGGGTCGCACGACGTGGGTGTGAGCAACACACCGTCGATGCCCAAAGCCGCGGCCGACCGGAAAATGGCGCCGATGTTGGTGGTATCGACCACGCCGTCTATGACGACCACGCGCCGCGCGCCGTCACAAACGCTTTCGACCGTCCTCGGCGCGGGCCTCCGCATGGCGCAGAGCACGCCGCGCGTCAGCGTGTAGCCTGTCAATGCGGCCAGCAGTTCCCGTCCGCCGGTATAGACGGGAACATCGCCGCAGCGCGCCACGATGTCGGCGGCATCGCCGTCGATATGCCGCCGCTCGCACAGCAGGGCCACCGGTTCCAGACCGGCATCCAGCGCCGTGCGGATGACTTTCGGGCTTTCGGCAATGAATATACCCTTTTCCGGCTCAAGGCGGTTGCGCAACTGCGCCTCGGTAAGCGTACCGAACAGCCCGACACCCGGATGCGAAAGCGATGCTATCTCTATGATTGGCATTTTTTCAATCTTTTATTATACAAACAGATGCGGCATCCCCGGAACGGGATGCGTCCGCGACCGCGAATTTAAGTATTTCCGCCGACATTCTCCCGTACAACTGCCGACGTTTCAAGTATATTTCGTACTTTTGTCCAAGAGTTCAAACACTTAAATCACCGCTTATATACTTAAATCATCGCTTATGAAAAAAATTATCTGGTTTTATTGCCTGCTTTGCGCACTGTCCTGCTGGCCGTGCTGCCGGCTGACGGCACAGACATTCCCCGCTGTCAGTGACGGCACGACAGAAAACTGGTACTACATCGTATTCAACAGCGCCGACGACATCGTAGCCGCCAAGGGAGAGGGCGAGATTGCCGTCGTAGCCATTCCTACCGGCCGCGACGCCCAGCTCTGGAAGGTGGAAGGTACAGCCACCGCCGGTTACACGCTCACGTCGAAGTCGGGACAACGGTTGTACGTGAATCCGGCCACTTATTCCACCAACCTGCGCACGGCGGCCGCACCGACAGCCGGCACACGCTTCAACCTGACGCCCAACGGCGCGGGCTTTGAAATCATCCCGACCGGAGCACCTTCCTTGTCGATGAATCCATGGGGCGGCAACTCCGTCGGGGCACTGCTTGCACTTTACTATAAGAACGACCCGAACGCCATCGTACGCTTCGTACCCGAAGCCGAAATGGCCGACGGACCGGCTGTGTCCGTCATTCCCTATCCTGCCTCGGTAACAGCCGCCGACGGACGCTTCGACATGAAGACGCTCACCGCCATTGTCTGCACCGATGCCGAAGCCAAAGCCCCGGCTGAAGCCTTTGCCGCCGGTCTGAAAGCGGCCGCCGGCATCGCGCCCGTCGTGACAGACGACGCGGCCGCCACAGGTGTGACGCTGCACATGGCCGCCGATGCCACGATGAAGGACGAAGCCTACCGCCTGACCGTCGGCAACGACGGCATTACCGTGGCCGCCGCCGGACGGGCCGGTTTCTTCTACGCCCTGCAAAGCCTGCGCCAGATGTTGCCCGCGGCCATCTACGGCGGAAGCCCCGACCCGCAGGCCGACTGGAGCATCCCGTGCGTCGAAATCGAGGACGAGCCGATGCTCGGACACCGTGGATTCCATCTGGACGTAGCGCGCCATTTCTTCGACAAGGACGAAGTGAAGAAACTGCTCGACGTAGCCGCCATTTACAAGCTCAACCGCTTCCACTGGCACCTGACCGACGACCAGGGATGGCGCATCGAAATTCCGGAATACCCGCTGCTGACCACCGTCGGCGCAGTGCGCAGCCGTTCGCTGACCATCAATGACCCGACCGGCGGCGTTGAATTCTACGATGACACGGAATACGGCCGCGGCATGTACTACACGCTCGACGACCTGCGCGAAATCGTCGCCTATGCCAAGGAACGCAACATCGAAATCATACCCGAGGTGGACATGCCCGGACACATGGTGGCCGCCATCGCGGCCTATCCGGAACTGAGCTGCGACCCGACGAAGAAATACGAGGTGCGCGTGGCCAAGGGCATATCGACAGACATTCTCAACATAGGCAACGACAACGTCATCGACTTCCTGAAATGCGTGCTCGACCACGTCTGCGAGGTCTTCCCCTACAAATACGTCCATCTGGGCGGCGACGAATGTCCCACGGGACAATGGAACAACAATGCCGACTGCCAGCGCCGCATCCGCGAAGAGGGACTGAGCGGCGTGCAGGAACTGCAACCGTGGCTACTGGAGACGCTCGGAACGTACCTGAACGAGAAGTACGGCAAGGAAATCATCGCCTGGAACGAACTGCAAGAGCACTGGCGCAGCGATTACACGCTGAATCCTGTCATGATGGACTGGCTGTGCACACCGGCCCAGTCGGCCGAAAAGGGCTTCCGCAGCATAGCCGTACCTACATCACCCATGTATTTCGACCTGCTGCAGGCCCCAAGCGGCCAGATGGAGCCCGACGCACCCTACATGGGTGGCTACGGGGACTATTCGGTCAATTCCATCGAGCGTGTATACGCCTACAACCCGCTGGGCTCGTTGTCCGAAGCCCAAAAAGACTTCTGCATCGGCACACAGGCCAACCTGTGGACCGAAAGCTGCACCTCGAACGAAGAGGCCGAGTACTGCTACTTCCCGCGCCTGCTGGCGTTGAGCGAGACGGCCTGGTTGCCGGCGGCCAAAAAGAGCTACCCCGACTTCTATCAGCGGCTGCAGCGGCAGGCCGACGTCCTCGACCGCAAGAACGTGCGCTACGCAGGCTATGCTTTCGAGAAACCCGAACTGACCCCGGCCGAGACGGCCATGGCCGAAGCTGAACGTTTGCTCGAAGCCTCGCAGCCGGGCGCGGCAGGCTATCCCGCACAAGCGGCCTACGATGCGCTCGAAGAAGCGCTGGCCGCGTTGCGCCGACAACCCGGAAACGACGAAGCACTGACCGCCCTGCTCTCGCAGACCGAGGCCTACAAGGCGGCAGACCTCGTGCAGCCTGAAGCCGGCAAGTACTATCAGATTGTTTCGGCCTCGGTTTATTACAAGAACCGCTATGCCGGTTCGTCCGTTTACGAGAAAGAAGGAAAACTGTTCTTCCACTACACGCAACAACTCGAGCCGGAAGAAATCTGGACATTCGAGGCACGGCCCGACGGAAGCCACCTGCTGCGCCATGCCTTCAGCGGAAACTACGCCGACATGCCGGCCTATGACGCCGGTGTGGCGCTTTCCGAAACACCCGGCTGCGCCATCCGCATCGCGAAACCGGCCGCGTCGGAACAGTTCGCCTACACGCCCGGAACGGTCACCCTGTCCGACGCTGCGGCCACGGCAGGCAGCACCTCGGTGAAGCGTTTCTACGGAAAAATGTCCGGTCAGGTGGCAGCCTACGACGACAACGCCTCCGGCCGGCCGGGCACATGGCGCCTCGTCGAAGTCACCGACTTCCGCGCATTCCTGCAGAGCCTCGTCGATAAATGCGGACGCCTGCTCGAGACCGCCGCTCCCGGCGAGGCCGGACAGCCCACACAGGAAGCGTTCGACTTCCTGAGAAACTCCGTCATGCAGCCTGCCGAGGAGGCACTGGCGGCTACGGTCACGAAAGAGGTGTATGAACAATACGCACTGCTCTACCAGCAATTCCTTGACATGCCCCGCGCCTCCTATGCCGACAACCTGCGCGAGGACTGCCATTACTACATCTCCAACGCCTATCACACGAGCAAATACGCCCGCGCCGATGTCGCTTCGGCCAAGGTTGTACCGGCCGACCTCTCGGCCGGCGACGACACCTTCCGTTGGCGTTTCCAAAAGAATAAGAACGGCACGGTGTCCATCATCAGCAAGTCCACCGGGACAGGGGCTTACATCGAAAGCGACGCCGCCGACCAGACCATCAAGACGGGTCGCGAATACCAATGGACGCTGAAGGAAGTGACCACCGACCTGGGCGCGACGGCCGTGGCCATCATCGACGGCAGCGGGGCCTACAGCTGGTACACCAACCCCGGGGCCTGGAGTTACCTGCTGACGAAGCCTTACGACTGGGGGGCTTCCATCTGGAACCTGACCGCCATCGAGGACGACCCCACCGGCATCGACACACCCGTGGCCGACCGCCGGAACGGCGCAAAACTCTACGACCTTGGCGGCCGACGCATCCAGCAACCCTCGAAAGGCATCTACATCACGGAAGACGGGCACAAGGTGCTGAAATGATACGTTACGGCCGAAAAAGAATGCCATGACAGACAGTCCGCAAAGGCGGAAAAGCTGAAAGGATGTTAATTCCGATTTGCATTCCGACCGAAAAATGCGTATCTTTGCCATACGAAAGGAGTCCCATCCGCACATATCACGCGGTGGGACTCCTTTTTATATGCCTGTTTCCGCAGAAACCGGACGGACTACATGCACAGACAGCCGCAACTACATGGCATGTAGGTAAAACTACATGTACATGTGGCGTGAAGCGGCCGGCATGTAGGAAAAAGAAACACGGTTTCCGGAGAAATCAGCTCCGTTCAATCCGGTTAAACATCCTTGTTACAAGTTAAAAATCCGCAAAAGGAAATTCCGACCACCATGCCCCGCCTGCGGGAAACGCATCCCTGCCGGGGCGCCTCAGCACCTGATTTCCCCGCTCCCCGCACAAATGCGCCCGTCGAGCGTATAGAGCACGCAGAACTGGCCCGGAGCGATGCCCTGCAAAGGGCTTTCCGGCCGGACAAGGAAGTCTCCGTCGGGCCTACGGCAGAGACAGGCGGGACAGGGCGCCATCGTATGCCTTATCTTGAACGCTACGGCGGCCATTTCCGCACCGTACCACGGGTCACCGGAAACGAAATGGAAGTCACGTACCAGGAACGCGCGGCCTTTCTCCCCGTCCGCCACACCGCGCTGCGACACATAAACGATGTTGTGCTCCGTATCCTTGTCCGTCACATACCACGGACCGCCGGCCAGCCCCATGCCCTTGCGCTGGCCTATGGTCAGCGACCAGTATCCCTTGTGCCGGCCGAGCACACGTCCCGTTTCCCGCTCCACGATGTCCCCGGGCCGCGTCCCCATCAGGCGGCCGACGTAGGCGGCATAGTCGATGCGTCCGAGAAAACATATCCCCTGACTGTCGCGCCGGCGGGCCGGAGGCAATTTCAGCGCGTCGGCCAGCACCCTGACGTCGCGTTTCATGAAGTCACCTACGGGAAACACCACCTTCTGCAGGACTTTACGGTCGATTTGCGACAGGAAATCGGTCTGATCCTTAACCACGTCCGGCGAAGTGCCCAGCCACAGCCCGCCGCCCTCATGCAGCACACGCGCATAATGGCCCGTCGCAATGCGGCGATACTGATAGCCCGCATAATCCTCGAAAGCGCCGAACTTGACGAGCTTGTTGCAGAGCACATCGGGGTTGGGCGTCAGGCCGCGCCGCAGGCGGTCGATGACATACGCCGTCACCCGCTCCTCGTAAGCCTGCCGCAGGTCCACCACCTCCAGGTGCAGACCGTAGCGCCGCGCCAGCAACGAGGAAAATTCTAGGTCTTCCTCGATGCTGCAACCGTTTCCGCCATCGTCCGACCCTATCCTGATATAGAACAGGTCGGGGCGGAAACCTTGTTCGCAAAGCAGATGGGCCGCCAGCGCGCTGTCCACGCCACCCGAGACCAGCAGGGCCATTTCGTTCGCGCCGACACCGATGGGCCGGTGCTCGTTCATGAACACGCTCATACCTGCTGCAGCGCCCGGTCAAGGTCGGCGATGAGGTCGTCGATATGTTCCGTCCCCACGGACAGGCGGACTGTGGCCGGCGTGATGCGCTGCCGTGCCAGTTCGTCGGGCGAAAGCTGCGAATGGGTGGTCGTATAGGGATGGATGACAAGGCTTTTCACGTCGGCCACATTAGCCAGGAGCGAGAAAATGCGCAACGCGTCGATGAAACGCCAGGCCTCGGCCTGCCCGCCCTTTATCTCGAAAGTGAAAATACTGCCTCCTCCGTTCGGGAAGTAGCGACGGTAGAGCGCATGGCCGGGGTGCGAGGGCACGGACGGATGGCTGACGCCGGCCACCTTGGGGTGGCGCGACAGGAACTCGACAATCCGCAACGCGTTCTCCACATGCCGTTCCACACGCAACGAGAGGGTCTCGAGTCCCTGCAGCAGGATAAAGGCGTTGAACGGCGACAAAGTTGCCCCCGTGTCGCGCAGCAGGACGGCACGGATACGGGTGACGAAGGCGGCCCGCCCGGCGACATCGGCAAAGACCGCGCCGTGATACGACGGGTCGGGCTTGGCCAGCGTGGGGAAGCGGTCGGGAAAGGCTTTCCAGTCGAACGTGCCGCCGTCCACGATGACGCCGCCGAGGCTCGTGCCGTGTCCGCCGATGAACTTCGTGGCCGAGTGCACCACGATGTCGGCCCCGTGCTCGATGGGTCGGACAAGATAGGGCGTGGCAAAGGTATTGTCGATGATGAGCGGCACTCCGTGGCGATGAGCCGCCGCGGCTACGGCCTCGATGTCGGTCACGTCGGTGTTGGGATTGCCGAGCGTCTCGGCGAACACGGCTTTCGTTTCGGGCCGGATGGCGGCCTCGAGCGCCTCGATGTCGTTCACGCTGACAATGGTATGCGAGATGCCTTGGTCGGCCAGCGTATGCGTGATGAGGTTGTACGAACCTCCGTACAGGTTGTCGGCGGCCACGACGTGGTCGCCCGCCCGGAGCAGATTCTGCAAGGCATACGTGACGGCGGCGGCCCCGCTGGCCACGGCCAAGGCCGCCGTTCCACCCTCGAGAGCGGCCATGCGCTCCTCGAAAACGCCCTGCGTGGGGTTCGTCAGCCGGCCGTAGATGTTACCGGCATCGCGCAAGCCGAAACGGTCGGCGGCATGTTGCGAATTGCGGAACACATAGGATGCCGTCTGATAGACGGGGACGGCGCGGGCTCCCGTGGCAGGGTCGGGCTGCTCCTGCCCCGCATGAAGTTGAAGTGTCTCGAAGTGTAATGTCGCTGTTTCCATAATGATAAAGTGTGATTAAAACGTTACGAATCATGGTGCAAAGTTATGTATCCTGTATTTTTCAACCAAGAACTCTCGGAAATACGGAATAAAAAGCTAAATTTGCATCATATTGCAGGCGAAACATTCGGAATAGGAATATCGAAGGCTTCGTTTGCAGAATAATATTCTTCTCTCTCTGTCATGGAAAAACTCGACAAGACCGACCTGGACATCCTGCGCGTGCTGCAAAACGACGCGCGACTCACCGTGAAGGAACTCGCGGCACGGGTGCATCTTTCGACCACGCCTGTCTTCGAACGCATGAAGCGGCTGGAAAGGAACGGATACATAAAGCGATATGTGACCGTGCTGGACGCAGAAAAGCTGAACCGCGGCTTCATGGTTTTCTGCAGCGTGAAAATGAGCCGGCTGAACCGGGATATCGCCACGAACTTCGCAGCCGTCATCCGCGACATCCCCGAAGTGACGGAGTGTTACAACATATCGGGGAGCTATGACTATCTGCTGAAAATCCATGCTCCCGACATGAAGTACTACCAGCAGTTCCTGCTGAACGTTCTGGGCACCATCGAAAACCTGGACTCCATGGAAAGCACATTCGTCATGGACGAACTCAAACAGAATTACGGCATCTCCCTGTAACGCACGGGGGCCGGACGGAGTTGCCCTGACCAACGGCACATTTCACCCGTCTCCGTCTTTCCAATCCTTTCCAATGTTTGCAAAATTGGAAAGAATTGATTGGGTTTATCCCCTTCTGCCAATCATCTCACGGCAACAAGGCCCGACAACAAGAAACGCAGCCTCGCCCGATGCGAAGCTGCGTTTCAATATTTCTATCTAAAGATTTCCGAAGACCGGTACATCAAAGACTCCAGTCCTCCTGCGTCTTGCGGATGTAGGAGCGGTAGCGCTTCTGTGCGGCGGCCTTGGTGGCGGCATAGAGTTCTGCGGAAGCTTCCTCGCCGAGAGCTTTCTTCAACGAGAGGAAACGCACCTCGCCGTCGAGGTATTCCTGGAACTTGTCCCACTGCGGTTCTTTCGAGTCGAGGGTGAAGGGATTCTTTCCCTCGTCGGCCAAAGCGGGATTGTAGCGCCACAGGTGCCAGTAACCGCACTCGACGGCACGACGCTCCTCTTCCTGGCTGCGACCCATACCGCCCTTGATCTTAAGACCGTGGTTGATACACGGGGCATAGGCGATGATGAGCGAAGGTCCGTGGTAGGCTTCGGCCTCGCGGATGGCCTTGAGGCATTGTGCCTGGTCGGCGCCCATGGCTACCTGTGCCACGTAGACATAACCGTAGGTGGCCTGCATGAGACCGAGGTCCTTCTTGGTGACGCGCTTACCGGCGGCAGCGAACTGGGCGATGGCGGCAATAGGCGTGGCCTTGGAGGCCTGACCACCCGTGTTGGAGTACACTTCGGTATCGAGCACGAGGATATTCACGTCTTCACCGCTGGCCAGCACGTGGTCGAGACCGCCGTAGCCTATGTCATAGGAGGCTCCGTCGCCACCGATAATCCACTGGCTGCGCTTCGTGAGGAAGTGGCTCAGTTCGTCGAGTTGCGAGCAGGTGGGGCAGCCTTTGGCAACGCCTTCCTTGATGAACGGTTCGAGCTTGAGCGCGGCGGCACGACTGGCTTCGGCATCGTCTTTGCCCTCAATCCAAGCTTGGGCTGCTTCCTTGTATCCGGCAGGTGCATCGGCACAGGCGATTACCTCGCCAAGGAGCGACTCGATGCGGGCGCGCATTTTCTTGTTGGCCAGCACCATACCCATACCAAATTCGCAGAAGTCCTCGAAAAGCGAGTTGGCCCATGCCGGACCCTGGCCTTTCTCGTTCGTGCAATAGGGAGTGGAGGGAATGGAACCGGAGTAGATGGAAGAACATCCCGTGGCATTCGCAATCATCTGGCGGTCGCCGAAGAGCTGACTGACGAGTTTGACGTAGGGAGTCTCACCACAACCGGAGCAGGCGCCGCTGAATTCGAAGAGCGGCTGTGCGAACTGCGAGTTCTTGGGATTGAGTTTCACGTCCACAAGGTTCTGCTTGCTCTTGACGTTGCCTACGCAGTGCTCCCAGTTGGCAATTTCCTTTTCCTGACCTTCGAGCGGCACCATGGTGAGGGCCTTGTTTCCACGCAGACCCGGGCAGACGTCGGCACAATTGCCGCAGCCGAGACAGTCGAGCACATCGACCTGCTGACGGAAGTGCATGCCCTTCATGGCTGCGGGGGCTTTCATCTCAAGCGTAGCGCCGTCGATGCCTTTCACCTCTTCGTCGTCCATGACAAAGGGACGGATGGCAGCGTGAGGACACACATACGAACATTTGTTGCACTGAATACAGTTTTCCGCGTTCCAAACGGGGACGAAGGCGGCGACACCACGCTTTTCATAGGCGGCAGTACCTTGTTGCCACGTTCCGTCGGCGCTTACCTTGAAGGCGCTGACAGGCAGCAGGTCACCGTTTTGCGCGTTGATGGGACGTACGAGTTCGGAGATGAATGCCGGTTCGTCGCGTACCACCTTCTCGTCTTCGGGCAGACCGGCCCAGGCTGCATCGACAGGCAGTTGCTTGTACTCACCGCCGCGGTCTACGGCCTGATAGTTCTTGTTCACCACATCTTCGCCCTTCTTGCCGTAGCTCTTGACGATGAATTTCTTCATCTGCTCTACGGCCAGGTCTACGGGGATGACTTCCGTGATGCGGAAGAAGGCAGACTGCAGGATGGTATTGGTGCGGTTGCCGAGACCAATCTCCTGGGCAATCTTCGTAGCGTTGATGTAATAAACGGTAATATTGTGTTCGGCGAAATAACGCTTCACGTTGTTGGGCAGATTCTTGGCCAATTCTTCCCCGTCCCATATTGTATTGAGCAGGAATGTGCCGCCGTCGCGCAAGCCGCGCAGCACATCGTACATATGAAGATAGGCCTGGACATGGCAAGCTACGAAGTTAGGCGTCTTAATCTGGTAAGTCGAACGGATAGGCGTATCTCCGAAGCGCAGATGCGAGCAGGTGAAGCCACCGGACTTCTTGGAGTCGTAGCTGAAATAGGCCTGGCAATACTTATCGGTATTGTCGCCAATGATTTTCACGGAGTTCTTGTTAGCACCTACCGTACCGTCGGCACCGAGACCATAGAACTTGGCCTCGAAGATGCCTTCTCCACCCAGCGCCATCTCTTTTTCGAGCGGCAAGGAGCGGAACGTGACGTCGTCCACGATACCTAAGGTGAAGTGATCCTTGGGTTCGGGCAAAGCAAGATTCTCATAAACGGAAATAATCATGGTCGGCGTCGTGTCACATGAGCCGAGACCGTAACGGCCGCCCACGATGACGGGACGGTCAGCCACATCGTAGAACGCATCCTTGACATCGAGATACAGAGGCTCGCCGTTAGCGCCCGGTTCCTTGGTGCGGTCGAGCACGGCAATCTTCTTGCAGGTCTTGGGAACGGCGGCAAGCAGGTGCTTCACGCTGAACGGACGATACAGGTGCACGCTGACCATACCTACCTTCTCGCCCTTGCCGTTCATATAGTCGATAGCTTCGCGCGCAGCCTCGGTAACGCTGCCCATGCAGATGATGACGCGCTCGGCATCGTCGGCTCCGTAATAGCTGAACAGCTTGTACTCGCGGCCGGTTATCTTGGAAATCTCCGCCATATACTTCTCGACGATGGCAGGTACAGCGTCGTAATAAGAATTGCAGACCTCGCGGTGCGCAAAGAACGTTTCGGGGTTCTCAGCCATGCCTCGCGCTTCGGGATGTTCCGGGGTGAGGGCGCGACTACGGAACTCGGCCACCTTATCCATGGGGACAAGCGGACGAATGTCCTCCTGGTCCATCACTTCTATCTTCTGGTATTCATGACTGGTGCGGAAACCGTCGAAGAAGTTGATGAAAGGAACACGGCTCTCGAGTGTGGCGAGATGTGCCACGGCGCTGAGGTCCATCACCTCCTGTACAGAACCTTCGCAAAGCATGGCGAAGCCTGTCTGACGGCAGGCCATCACGTCGCTGTGGTCACCAAAGATACAAAGAGAGTGGGACGCGAGCGTACGTGCCGACACATGGAAGACGCTGGGCAGGAGTTCTCCCGCGATTTTATACATATTGGGAATCATCAGCAGGAGTCCCTGCGATGCGGTGAACGTCGTAGTGAGCGCTCCGGCCTGCAAAGAACCGTGCACTGCGCCTGCCGCGCCGCCTTCGCTCTGCATTTCCTGAACATGTACCGTATCTCCGAAGAGATTCTTGCGGCCCTGTGCCGACCATTCGTCCACATGCTCGGCCATAGGCGAGCTGGGAGTAATGGGATAGATGGCAGCCACTTCCGAGAACATGTATGCTACATGTGCCGCGGCCTGGTTTCCATCACAAGTAATGAACTTTTTGTTAGCCATAATGGTTTACTATTATGATTTAAGAATTATATGTATTGTCTTTCGTGCCTTTACCTCCTGCCGGTCTCCGTCGGAGCGGTCAGAAAATCCGCTTCCGGCAGACGCGACCTTAGTATCTGCAAAGGTAGCACTTCTATTTAATTTGCAAAACGGGGATTGCAAAAAAATATAACGGTTTCAGTGCCTCGCGGAATATGGAATAAAGGCGCGAACCGGTTTTTCCCGTCGTTCACGCCTTTATTTATACATACCGCCACCGGCGTATCCGTTGCCATCCGCCATGTGAAGGTCATTCAATCCTTTCCGCGTTACTCACTGTACCATTCGCCGTCGTCTCCGTCGATGGTTTCTTCCTCTTCCCCGCTGTTGATGCGGTCCAGTTCTTCGGGTGTGTATTCGTCCTCGTAATGTTGTTCCGGCGGCGTGTCCTGCATGTCAAGCGGAAGCTGGGGATTGAGTTTCATCGGTGCGAAGGTTTTGTCATAGAAAGCCTGATAGTCGTCAAAACTATACGTCGTACCGAGCAGTTCAAGGTTTTCGGCCGAGATGACAAACAGGCGTATGCCGCGCACTATCCCGGCCATGTCGGGCGAGGCGTGGAGTTGCTGTGCGTAGCTGTGGGCCTCGTCGAAAGAATTGAAGCCAGAAATCCGGAATTGCGTTATCTCAGGGTCGCGCAACTGTGCAATCTCGAAGTTGCGCACCATGAATCCGGTGAAGTTGAAGTGCGCCAGGTCGTACAACACCTGCCCGTCGTCGAGCGAGTCCGTGGGATAGGCCACAATACATACGAAAGGCGTGTTGCGTTCCGGCGAGAGCTGCCGTGCCTGTCCGCTTGCCGCCACGGCTGCATCGGCTCTGGCCGAGCGTCTCGACCAGAGCGAGCCGACATCGAAGCCGCCGGTTCCGATGATGCGGCCGCTTTCGATGCCTTTCACTATCAGTCCCGCCATTTCGCTCACGTCGCTTTCAGGATAGTCCTGCACCAGTTTCCGCAACTCCTCGGCAATGCTCTTTCCGTCGGCCTTGCCTATGCGGCTGAGGGCATGTACGAACATGAACTTCGGGCGGTTGGCACCTGTAGGATACTTGTCGGTGGATATGGCATAGTTCCGCTCCACCGTATCCGCGTCACGCAGCCGGAAGGCCGCGTAAGTGGCGGTGTAAAGCGAGTCTTCCATCTGCTTGCCATAGCGGGCATTGTGTTCAAAGTCAGGGTCAGTGATTACCTTGGTCTGTGCATTGTCGGGATAATTGGCGGCCAGCAACCGGCGGAACTCTTCCGCGCGTTCGGGTTTGCCCCATCTTGAGTACAGAAGGAAGAGCTGGTAATACACATCATCCATCTTCTCGAAGTCGGAATACTGCCTTTGCAATCGTGTCAGCGTCTTCGCAGCCAGCGGGAAGTCTTCCAGTTTATCTTTTTCTATGAGTCCGGCATTGTAAAGTCCGTCCTTGATGATTTCGTCACTGGCCGCCTTTGCCTCGGGTGTAAAGGGAATCTGCTTCAGATAGTATTCGCGTGTATGCGGGTCGTCGGCCACCGAGTCGTTGGCGACTTCCGTTTCGGCGGCAATGCTGTCCGTCGCTTCCTCCGCCCCGGCAATGGAATCCTCGGCCGCATAGTCGTACTCGTCGTCGGGAGCCGCCAGTACGGAACGGTTGGAACGGCGCCAGTTATCCTCGTTTTTTCTGTTTCCCCACTGTTTCCGGAAATCCTGTTTGCCCTGCATCACAATCATGGGATTATAGAAATACCACGATTTGTCCCTGCCTGTGGCCGGCGTCTGTGCGGCCGGGGTGTTCTGTCCCGTCCCACCGTCCTGTTGCGTGCGGGCCTCGGCAGCCGAGTCGGCACGTGCGCGCCGCTCTTCGGCCTCTTTCCGCTTCAGGGCCTCGATGACGCGGTCGATAGCCGCGTTGCGCTCTTTCTCATCCATGCGGGAAAGTTCCTGCAAGCTGTCCTGCAGATGGACGGCCGAGGTATATGGCACCAGCTCGTCGAGCACCTTCGAGCGGCGGGTAGCCTCTTCGTAGCTGTCATGCGTCTTGTCTATCAGTCCGATGGCCTCGCCGTAACAGCCCTGTGCCTTGTCATAACGCCCCGTTGCCCAATAAAGTTCGCCCAGGCGCAGCAGCAGGACGCCCTTCTCGACGCCTCCGCGTGTGCTGCCGGCACGTCCGCGCTCGTAGGCCTGCACCGCCTGCGCCGTATCCCGCTGCGAGAGATAGATGTTGCCCAAGGCATAATAGACCTGGTCCAGGTAATCCTTGTTATTGTCCGAGCGTGCCATCCTTTTCAACCGTCCCACCATTTTCCGGGCGGCGCTTCCTTCCGCGAGGGCCTCCGTCTGCCGGATGCGGGCGTTGAAAGACAATTCGTAAGGCGGGTTCTGGCGGATACATTTCGCAAAGGCTGTATAGGCTTGTTGCCGGTGTCCGAGCGAGTTGTGCACCTGTCCGAGCAAGAAGTAAAGGCGTGCGCGCTGCAACTTGCGGCGTTCGCGTCGGGCCGTTCGTTCCAGATAAGGCAAAGCCTCTTCCGTCCGTCCCTGTCTGAGCAGCAGGTCGGCCATGGAAGCCTCTCCCTCGCGCAACAGCCGCTTGTCGGTCGTCCCGCGCTTCAGTTTGGAGAGCGCGTCCTCGGCATCGTAGAACCAATCCAGCTCCGCATAGCAACGGGCCAGCCATGCACGGGCCTCGGCCACGACCTTCGGTTCGGCGGCATAGTGTCTGGTGATGTAGGAGAAGGTGGAAGCCGCCTCGATGAAGTCACCTTTCCTGAACTGTGCCTGTCCCATGAGCAGCCATGCGTTCTTCAGGAACGGGTTAAACTCCTTCCTGCTCAGGTAAGCCTTCATCTTCGGCGATTTACTCTTGTTCCCGCTCACCACGGGCCGCCGTTTGATGGAGTGCAGGTGTATGGCTTTCTCACATTTGGTGATAGCTGTTTCAAAGTTGCCGGTACCAATTTTCGCCGTAGCCTCATTGCCTACGACGAAAAGGGGGATAAATTCCGTATAATTGTCCTTGTTGCCGTTTTCCTGTGCCAGACAGCCTTCTTTGAAGGCCTCGTTGCCGTTGAAGAAAGTATTGTAGCGTGCCGTGAACGAGTGCCAGAAGCGGCTGCCCGCCGTATTCTTTTTCGTAGAACAGGCAGTCGGCAACAAAAGGCAGACACACATTATTATATATATATAGGTGCGTTTCACGATGACGGCAAGTTTATCTTATTCCAACGCGTCTGAAGCGTTTTTATTGCCTTGCAGGCGAAGAATATGAGTATGGAAAACAGGATGATGCCCGCACCGCTCGGCACGTTGCACCAGTAGGAAAGCAGCAGACCGCCGACGCAGCCCGCGTAACCGATGCCCGCCGACGCAGCGGCCATGCTCCGGAACGTGCGGGTGTACAGTGAAGCCGTCATCTGAGGCACGGCCAGCAGCGAGACGACCAGCACGATGCCCACCATCCTGAGGCTCGCCACGACCGTCAGTGCGGTCAGCGCCGTCATGACGGTTTCCAGGCGGCGCACAGGCAGCCCCTGCGTCTTCGCAAAGTCGCGGTCGTAAGCCACAACCGCTATGCAGTCCGAACAACAGGCGAAGAAGATGCCCGTGGCCAGCGTCAGCGCACCCACCACGACGATGTCCGTGCGCGTTATCGCCAGGATGTCGCCGAACAGATAGGCTTGCAGCTCGACCGTGAAGCCGGGAGTGAGATACGCGAACAGGATACCGACGCTCATGCCCAAGGTCCAGAGCATCGCCACGGCCGAATCCTCGCGCATCCTGCCGTGCCGGGTCAGCCGGTCTATGCCCAGTCCCGTGCCCAAGGCGAACAGGGTCGCGCCCAACAGGGGCGGGAATCCGAAGTAGGCGCTCAGGCCCACACCGCCCAGGGAGGCGTGCGCCATACCGCCGCCGGCGATGACCATGCGCCGTGTCACGACATACGTGCCCACCATGCCGCAGAGCAGACACGTGAGCAATCCTCCGATGAGTGCGTGTTGGAAAAAAGTATAGCCGAGTATCATGCCGTCAGTTGCTTTTTGCGGTTTCCGCGACCGTGGGCTGTGCGTTCGCGGCTGCCCGTTCGCGCACTTCGGTCACAATCATCACCACCTCGTCCTTGAGCGCATCGGGAAGTTCCACGCCGCGCAGTTGCAGCGAGCGCACCCATCCGGCCACCTCTTCGGCACGCATGGTGTAGAGAATCTCTTCAAAAGTTTCGACTTCCGCGGGCGAGTATCCGTCGGAAGGGCGTCCGCGGAAGGCGTCCAGTTCCTCGTCGTCGTAATATTCCACCTGCTTGCTCACACCGGCCAGCAGACTTTCCTTTTCGCACACTTCGTGCTGTCCGCAGCAGCCGTCGGGACGCGGTTGCCGTACGGCCGGGACGTCGTTGCCCCGCTTGCGGTAGGCGCGTTCGCGCAACCAGCCCGCCGCGAGTGCCGCGACAAAAAGTACAACAAGTGCTGTCAGCAGTACGCTCATGGTTTCTCGTCTTCGTTACAAGGTCGGATGTCAGCCCCGATGCTGCGCAGGTCGTCCCAGAATGTCGGGTAAGACTTGCTGACCACCTCGGGGCGGCGGATGCGGATGCTACCCGTGCGCAGGGCACAGGGGGCAAAGGCCATCGCCATGCGGTGGTCGTCGTAAGTGTCTATCGCCACCGGAGCGCCGGCCGGGCATTCCGCCTTCTTCCCGTCCCAGGCCATCGTCCGTGTGCCGGCATCCGTGACACAGCCCATCTTAGCCAGTTCCACGTGAAGGGCATTGATGCGGTCGGTCTCCTTGATTTTCAGGCTCTGCAAGCCGTCAAAGGCAAACGGCCGGCCCTTCTGCGCGCAAGTCACCACCAGTGTCTGCGCCAGGTCGGGACAAGTCGTGAAATCTTCCTCCATGGCCCCCGTTTCGGGCCGCGCGCCGCTTTTGCCGATTACGGCTCCCGTCTCGTCGAACGTCGTGCTGACGCCCAGCCGCCCGAAGAGCCGGAAAGTTTCGCGGTCACCCTGTACGCTCTCCCTCCGCAGTCCGGGCAGTTCGATGCGCGCCGCAGGGTCGGCCGACAGGGCCACCATCTCGTACCAGTAGGAAGCCGCGCTCCAGTCGGGCTCCACGCGGAACGCCATGCCGCTCCGGTACGGCCGGGCCGCTACAACGATTTCGTTCCCGCCGTCCCACTCCGCGCAGGCACCATACTGTCGCATCAGTTCCAGCGTCATGTCGATGTAGGGCCGCGACACGATTTCACCTTTCAGGCGCAACCGCAGCCCTTCTTCGAGCACAGGACCGATCATCAGCAGGGCCGAGATGTACTGCGAGCTGACATCGGCGGGCAGTTCCAGCACACCGCCGTGCAGACGCCGCCCTTCGACGCGCAGGGGCGGATACCCCGTTTCGCCTATGTATGCAATGTCGGCGCCGAGACTGCGCAGGGCGTCCACCAGCACCGCTATGGGCCGCTGGCGCATGCGCGCGGTACCGGTGATGACATGCCGGCCCGGAACGGCCGAGAAGTAGGCGGTGGCAAAGCGCATGGCGGTTCCGGCGGCCATGATGTCGATAACGTCTTCCTGCAACTCGAGGGCGCGGCGCAGGACGCGCGTGTCGTCGCAGTCGGAAAGGCCTTCCGTCCGGCAACCGCCCGCCAGGGCGGAAATGATGAGGGCGCGCGCCGAAATACTTTTCGAGGCAGGTAACATGATGCGTCCGCGCAGTTGTTGCGGAAAGCGGATTTCGTAGGTCTGACTCATGGGGTAGAACTTTTCAAAGAGCAAAAATACGATATTTTTTCGACACCTGCGCGCCGCTTTCCCGCCAATACACCTATTTATATATATAAGGAAAGGCCGCGCGGTGGATTTTGTGCGGTCACGCCCCATATCCGGTTTCCCGGAAGCACCTTCTGACACCCCGGGAAACACCCTTTGTAACTCACTGATACTCATATACCGAAATTTACATGGCATGTAGGAAAAACTATCCCTATCTTAGTTTGAACTACAAGCCATGTAGTTTTTCTTAGATGCCATGTAGTTTCAGGGAGGTAAGATGCAGGTGAAAGGATGCCCCGGTTTCGTTTCCGTGAAAAGGGCTTCGCGGGGTACGGCCGCAGGATGGTTTTTCATGCCCCGGTTTTAGTTTTTCGCGGCCCGCGGTGCCTCGCTCCGAAAAAATATCGTAAGTTTGCATTTGCTATGATAAAAATCGAAGGCATACGCAAGTCCTTTGACCGTCTTGAGGTACTCAAAGGCATAGACTTACATATACGCGAGCGCGAGGTGGTGAGCATCGTCGGTCCCAGCGGGGCGGGAAAGACCACCCTGCTGCAAGTGATGGGCACGCTCTACCGGCCCGACGCCGGAAGCCTTGTTGTGGACGGCGAGGACGTCCTGCGGCTCAACAGCCGGCGGCTGGCACGCTTCAGGAACGAGCACATCGGTTTTGTGTTCCAGTTTCATCAGCTCCTGCCCGAATTCACTGCCGGCGAGAACGTCATGATTCCCGCGCTCATAGCACGCCGCAACAAGTCGGAGGCACGCAGGCGCGCGGCCGAACTGCTGGAGTACATGGGACTGGCCGACCGCATCGGCCACAAGCCGGCCGAACTCTCGGGAGGCGAGAAACAGCGCGTCGCCGTGGCGCGTGCGCTGATGAACAATCCCGCCGTGGTCCTGGCAGACGAGCCTTCGGGCAGCCTCGACAGCCGTAACAAAGCCGAACTGCACCAATTGTTCTTCGACCTCCGCGACCGGTTCGGGCAGACCTTCGTCATCGTCACCCACGACGAGGAACTCGCACGGCTGACCGACCGCACCATTCACCTTGTGGACGGACGTGTGAGCGACGACACGGCGGAAAAGGAAACCGCGACGGTACAAAGCGCCGACGGACAAGCCACAACAAACGACTGACATGCCATGACGAAAGATTTTTCAGACAACAACCAACCGCAAGACGAGGGCCGCGCCATGCCCCGCCTGCGTCTCGGCGACTGGAACGACCTTGCCATAACACGGTTCAGCGACCACGGCGCCTATCTCGACGGCGGAGAAGTGGGCGAGATACTCATGCCCAACGCTTACACGGACAAAGGGATGCGCACCGGCGACGTGCTGACCGTTTTCGTCTATCTCGACCAACAGGAGCGCCTTGTCGCCACCACCGAAAAGCCTTTGGCGCGGGTGGGTGACTTCGCTTTCCTGCGCGTGGCCTGGGTGAACGAGTACGGAGCCTTCATGGACTGGGGACTGATGAAAGACCTGTTCGTCCCTTTCCGCGAACAAAAGATGCAGATGCAGCAGGGAAAGTCCTACATCGTGCACGTCCACATCGACGAAGAGACCCGCCGCATCGTCGCATCCGCCAAGGTGGAACGATGGCTCTGCCCGGCACGGACGGCCGACTACTATCGCGGTCGCGAGGTGGAACTGCTTGTGCAGCAGAAAACGCCGCTCGGCTTCAAGGTCATCGTGGACAACGCCTGCCCGGGCCTGCTGTACGACGACCAGATATTCGGCCGCGAGCCACATACCGGCGACCGGCTGACGGGTTGCGTGGTGAACGTACGGCCCGACGGCAAGCTTGATGTGTCGATGCAACGGATAGGGAAAAGTCGCTTCCGCGATTTCGCCGACGTGCTGCTGGAAGAACTGGAACAGGCCGGGGGCGAGCTGCCCTTCACCGATGCCAGCAGCCCCGAAGACATATCCGCACGATTCGGAGTGAGCAAGAAGACATTCAAAAGAGCGCTCGGAACACTCTATCGCGCCCGTCGCGTGGAACTGTCAGACCGGTCCGTACGGCTGACCGCCACGAAAAGCAAAAAAAAATTTGAAAAAAATCAATGATGTTTTGCTTTGTAAAAAAAACTTTATATCTTTGCAACATCAAAATCGGAGAATAGTTTTTTCATCTCTATATAAGTTCTGTGAAGCAAGCTTTCGTCGTGAGACGCGGGCTTGCATTTTTTATAACCGGTCTTCCACCACCGCCAACCGCACACCCGGAAATTCTTGATACCGGGCCGCGGCCACGAAAAAGGGACGGCCTCATGCCATCCCCGTACTTTCATTGATAAAAGAGCCTTGTAGTGTTTCTTTCTTACTTCACATTGCCCACCTTCACAAGGTATTCGGCAATCTGAACGGCATTGAGCGCGGCGCCCTTGCGTATCTGGTCGCTCACAAGCCAGAAGGTCAGACCATTGGGATTGGCCAAATCCTTACGGATACGGCCTACGTAAACATCATCCTTACCGGCGAGGAACAGGGGCATGGGATATTCCTTTGCGGCAGGGTTGTCCATGAGCGTAAGTCCCTCACCGGCGGCGATGGCCTCGCGGGCCTCCTCCACAGATATGGGGCGCTCGGTTTCTATCCACACGCTCTCGCTGTGCGAACGCAGCGAAGGAACACGCACGCACATGGCCGACGTCTCGATGTCGGAGTGCATGATTTTTTTCGTCTCGTAATACATCTTCATCTCCTCTTTTGTGTATCCGTTGTCCTGGAATACGTCAATCTGAGGGATGACATTGAAGGCCAACTGGTAGGCAAATTTCTCGACCGTCACGGGTTCGCCGGCCAAGACCTGGCGATATTGTTCGTACAACTCGTCCATGGCGGCCTGTCCCGCACCGCTGGCGGCCTGATAGGAGCTGATGTGCACGCGCTTGATGTGACTGATGCGCTCGAAAGCCTTGAGCGCCACAACCATCATGATTGTCGTGCAGTTGGGGTTGGCGATAATGCCGCGCGGACGCTGCAGAGCGTCTTCGGCATTGCACTCGGGAACGACCAAGGGCACATCCTCGTCCATGCGGAAGGCCGACGAGTTGTCGATCATGACTGCTCCGAACTTCGTGATGTCGGCCGCGTACTCCTTGGAGACACCTGCGCCGGCCGAGGTGAAGGCCACGTCCACATCCTTGAAGTCATCGCCGTGCTTGAGGAGTTGTACGGTGTACTCCTTGCCTTTGAACTCGTACTTGGTGCCGGCACTGCGCGCCGAACCGAAGAGCAGGAGGTTGTCGATGGGGAAATCGCGTTCGGCCAATACGCGGAGAAATTCCTGGCCCACGGCGCCGCTGGCGCCAACGATAGCTACGTTCATGTCTATATGCGTTTTATTGTTTTCGGTATGTGCGGGGACAACGCGCTCACCGCATTGTCTTCCGAGTTGCAAAAGTACTACTTTTTCCCAACTTGTAAACAATAATGACGAAAATATGAGAATTTGAGACCGGAACCGTCCCGAAAAGCGGCAAAAAGCAATCCGCAGACGGCAAAAACGGGCAAACCGCCGCCCGTCACGGGGAAAGACGCGACGGAATTCGTGTTTTTTTCGTATCTTTGCCGCATGACAGACGCGATAACCGCATATTTGCCCATCAGCGACCCGACGTGGATTTTTTTCGTCGTGCTGAGCATCATTCTCTTTGCGCCGATGATGCTCGAACGCCTGCGGATACCCTCCATCGTGGGCATGATTATCGCGGGCATACTCATCGGGCCGCACGGCTTCCACGTACTGGAGCGTGACAGCAGCTTCGAGCTGTTCGGCAAGGTGGGAATCTACTATATCATGTTCCTGGCCTCGCTAGAGATGAACATGCAGGACGTGCAGCAGATTAAAGGACGCGCCCTGACCCTGGGACTGCTGAGTTTCGCCATCCCGATTTCATTAGGCTTCGGCGTAAACTACAGTCTGCTGCATTACAGCATTCCCGCCGCCGTCCTGATAGGCGCCATGTACGCTTCGCACACGCTTATCGCCTATCCCATCGTGCTGCGCTACGGGCTTTCGCGGCGCAAGAGCGTGAGCGTGGCCGTGGGCGGTACGATTGTGGCCGACACGCTTACGCTGCTGGTGCTGGCCGTAGTGGGCGGAATGTTCAAGGAGCATGTGACGGGACTTTACTGGCTCTGGTTAGTGGCCAAGGTGCTGCTGCTGGGCGTCGTCATCGTGTTCTCGTTCCCGCGGCTGGCGCGCTGGTTCTTCCGCCGCTACGACGACGGAGTGGTGCAATACATCTTCGTGCTCGCACTCGTGTTTCTCGGCGCCGGACTGATGGAGTTCGTGGGCATGGAAGGCATCCTCGGCGCGTTTCTTGCCGGCATAGTGCTCAACCGCACCATTCCGCCGGCCTCTCCCCTTATGAATCATCTGGAGTTTGTGGGCAATGCGCTTTTCATTCCCTACTTCCTCATCGGCGTAGGTATGCTGCTCGACGTAAGCGCCTTCGTCAATGAACCTGCCGTCTTCATCATAGCGACGGCCATGATAGTGACAGGTATCGTCAGCAAATGGCTGGCGGCTTTCTTCACCCAGAAAATATTCCGCATGAGCACGGACGAGCGCACGCTCCTGTTCGGACTGACCAATTCGCGCGCGGCGGCCACGCTGGCCGTGGTGCTCGTGGGACACAAGATACTGTTGCCCGACGGCCGGCCTCTGCTCGACGACAACGTGCTCAACGGTACGATGATGTTCATACTGGCCACGTGCGTCGTCAGCTCTTTCGTCACCGAGCACACGGCACGCAAGATGGTCGAGACGGGCAAGCCCGAGAACGAAGGCAAGGACAGCGAGCACGACCGTCTGCTCATCGCACTGTCCAACCCCGCGACCGTGGCGCCGCTCGTCAATGCCGCGCTGATGCTCCGCACACCCAAGTCGTCGGTCATGCCGGCCGCGCTCAACGTGGTGCTGGAAGACGACCCCGAAGCCCGCGACAGCGGACTCAAACAACTGGAACAGGCCGTGCGCATCGCCGCGGCCGCCAATGTCCGCCTGGTGACGCGCAGCCGTTGGTCCGTGAACGTGGTCAGCGGCATATCGCACACGATAAAGGAGCTGGAGGCTTCGGACCTGCTTATCGGCCTGCACCAGAAATCACGCCTCACGGAGGCTTTCTTCGGCAAGCTTTCGACCGACCTTGTCGCCGCCATCGAGGAACAAATCATCATCTACCGCTCCGTCATCCCCCTCAACACCGTGCGGCGTCTGCACCTGCTCATACCGCGCAGGGCGGAATTCGAACCGGGATTCCACGGTTGGGCCGACCGGGTGGCTTTACTGGCCTCACAACTGAGTTGCCGCATCGAGATGTACGGCGGAAGGGGGACGATGGAGAAACTGGAGGAATACTGGCAGCACCGCCGGTACAGCATGGAGGCCGAAAAGCACATCTACACCAGCTGGCACGACCTCATATCCATCGCCCACGAAACGCAGCAAGGGCACATGATGGTGTTCATCGCGGCACGCCGCGGCACGCTCTCGCACCACAATTACATGGAGAAGCTGCCCGAACAGATTGAACGCTACTTTTCGGCGCGCAACCTCATGATTATCTACCCCTCGCAGCCGGCTGCCGCCGGCGGAACAGCCGTTCTGCGCGCCGGAGTGCCCGTCAAGGTGAGAAACGCCACGGTATAGCCGTTTCTCGGTGCAGGCCGATTTTAACACTTCTTGCTTTCGGGCGAAAAATGTATTATCTTTGCAATACGGAAGTGCAGGGACGGCGTAAAACCGCCCCTTTTTCGTGCCCGCAGGTCCGTTTCAGGGCGAAACAGTCCCTATCATAGTAAAAACTACAAGCCATGTAGGAAAAATTACATGCCATGTAGTCTTTTTTATCCCTGCACGAAGGCAAAACAACAAGCCATGTACGCGCCGCCGAAAGTGAGCAAAAGTTAAAAATGTTAATGTCAATCGGCGGGACATGCCGTCCGGCGAAGCGCGGGCCGCAGGCCGGAAACGGCATCATAAAGAAAAGACGCGGGACGACGGGGAAACGCCGCCGTGACGGGGGGGAGACCGCAGAAAAAATACGCGGGCCGCCCGAAAAGGTGCGTCCCGCTTTACACTCAGAACCTTCTGCGCCGCCCGAACAGACTGCCGATGCGGCGAAAGATTTTGTAACCGATGACAATGCCGTCATACACCGTGAACAAAGTCATGGCCCGGCCCATCCACCGTGCGGCACCGTGACGGTTGTCCGCGGGCGAAGCGATGTCTTCCCAGTGCCGGGCGATGCTTGCGCGCTTCTGCCGGATTCGCTCTTCGAGGTAGGCCCTTCTGGCCGCAAGCTCTTCGGGGGTATATCCGCGTCGCTTCATACGGCATCCTCCTTTCCCGTTCCGGTCCCGCCGGAGGGCGGCGCGAGCAGGATGCCCGCCAGCCATTTCATGAGCGGTCGCAGAATGAGGGCGCGGCGGAAAACGTAGACCAGCACACCCAGCAGCAGGTAGCCCAAAGCCACGAGCGCGAAGGCTGCCGCCCTGTTGTCTATCCAGGCATCCAGCGCCAGCGCGGCCGCATAGGAAAGAAACAGCAGGACAAAGGCCGTCAGGGCCATCAGTACGCATCCCATCACCAAACCCGACACCAGTGTGGCCAGTCCGGTCACCAAGTCAATCCGGCAAGCCTCGAAGCGCAGCATGACATACTCGCGAACCTCGGCAATCAGGGCGCGCAGCGACTCTATGCTCTTGTTATTGAAAAACACAAGCCTCTCAGTTTATGGAAACAACGTGTCAGCCGTAAAAAGAAAGTGGCAACGCCTCCGTACCCGACGGCCGGCGTTGCCACTCCCGTGGCTGATGTTTACGACTTCTTCAGGTTGTCGGTGATATCGTCCACCAAATGTTCGAGTTTGTTAGGGCTCAGATTTATGCCGTGCTTGTTCAGTGCGTCGGCAATCTTGGAACGAACTTCAGAGCCCTTTTCAGGGGCAAACAGGATACCACAAGCTGCACCTACCGCAGCGCCGCCCAAGAAGGCGAGCAATACATTAAGACCTTTCATACTAATACTATTTATTAAGGGTTAGACATTAAGCGCCGTCCGCAGGGTCAGCGACACACCGGGGCGGCCACATTTGCAAAGATAGGTATTTAGACATACCGCGCAATATCTTCGTCCCGTTTTTTTCGCGTCAAAAATCAAATATCATATTGTTTAATGTTGTTTAACGTACGGAGCTGAGCCGAAACCGAATAGAATTGTAAATTTGCAAACGTCTGAAAATACGCACCGGTATGCCGCGGGCGCGCCCGCCATGAAAAAGCCGCGTTTTTCAGCCTCCACGCATTAATATAATCAGTAAAACAAAAACACATACCTCATGAAGAATTACATTGTCTTAGGTCTGGCCCTCTGTTCCGCCGTCGTACTCAGCGGTTGCAAGTCGCAGGAAAGCGCTTACCGGCAGGCTTACGAGAAAGCCAAGGCGCAAGAAATGAACAGCACGAACGAGAACACCGCCACCACCGTCACCGTGACGCCCGAAAACGCAGCCGGCAACGAGCAGAAGGTGGTTGTCACTCCCGTCACCACCACTCCGTCGTCATCGGCCGCCGGCAACGCCGACGTGCGCACCATCCCCGGCGGCGTAACCGTTGTGAACGGCGAAGCACTGCGCGCATACAGCGTCATTGTCGGCAGTTTCGTGACACAATCCAACGCTGAAGGACTCATGGAAAACCTGAAATCGCGCGGATATGCCGCCCGCGTCGTACGCACCAACGAGACCATCAACGGTCACACGGGCTGGTATCGCGTCATCGCCTCTTCTTATGACGACAAAGCCTCGGCCGCACAGTCGCGCGACGAGCTGGTAGGCACCTACCCCGGCGCGTGGTTGCTCCACACGAAGTAAAAGAAACGGCTGACGGTGCGGAACGCACACGTACATATCATCACACGGACGTGCCGATGCCTTGTGACCCCATGTCGCAAAGGTTTCGGCACGTTCGTTTCGCTTCTGCTCGCCGCCACCCTGCCGCCGGTGCAGGCTGCGGCCGGCGGAAACCTGTTTACGTGCCATCCGGGAAACAGCGGTCCGCACGCCGCGGAACGGCAGATGCCCGACACGGCCGCGCACGACGGCGACACCATTATATATAATAAGGACACGACCGCGGACCATGCGGCCGGCATCTCCCGCACGGCACAGGCGACACGGCAGGCGCTGCCGGCCGACACGCTGATGGCACGTGTGTTCACGTACGTACAGCGCTCCCGCCTCGAAGTGGGCAGTTTCGACTCCGAAGTCTATGTCCGCCACACGTTGCGCACACGCAGGAAAGGCATCATCATGCGTTACATTCCCGGAATGTTCCGTCTGGAGCACGGGACGAACGACTATTTCGGCGAAAGCCTGTCCCGCTACCAATATAACCCGCCGAGGGAACTTTACAAGAAGGACATCGCCTCCTACAACACGATGCCTTATCTGCGTCCCTCGCGTGACCGTTGGATCGGACGGTACAGTCTGTCCGTCTACGAGCCCAGTCTGTTCTCCGACCGCATACTTTCGCCGCTGCACCGCCGCAACCGGCGCTTCTACCGCTATTCCTCCAATTATTCCTATATGGCCTCGGGGCACAAGGTGACGAACATTTCCGTCCGTCCCCGTTTCCCGAACGCGCAGCTGGTGCGCGGCAGCATCGACGTGGACGAAGAGAGCGGGCAGGTGCGGCATATTGATTTCGAGTTCGTATACGGCTGGGCGCGGGTGCGGGTCAGCGGCGACATGGGGCCGGAAGGGAAAGCGTCGCTGCTGCCCGGGAAAATCCTGATAGAATCCCGTCTGCGCCTGCTGGGCAACCGCGTGGACGAGAGCTTCGAGGCGTGGCTCGGATACGGCTTCCATGCGCCCGCGACACAGGCGCCGGCCGAGGCGAAAGCCTCTCCCTTCGACCTGACCCGGCAGTGCATGTTGCGTATAGACACGACCAGTATGCGTCGCGACAAGGCTTTTTTCGACGGGATGCGGCCTGCGCCGCTCCTGCCCCGGCAGCAGGCCATCTATGACCGCCGCGACTCCATCGCCCGCGGACTGCTGGGCGACACGGTCGCACGAAAGAAGCGCCGTCTCATGTCCACGCGCACCGAAGACCTGCTTTTCGACAGCCATTACATAGACATCGGGCGGCAGGGATGGCTGAAACTCCCGCCCATCCTCACGCCGGCCATGTTCCAGTGGTCGCGCAGCAAGGGCATCTCCCTGCAAACGCGCATCACCTTCAACATTCCGCTGCCCAACGAGGGCGACGTGGACTTTGCCCCGCGCGTGGGCTACAACTTCAAGCAACGTCAGGTTTACTGGCGGCTGCCTTTGCGCGTCAATGTGCTGCCCGCGCTCGACGCCACGGTGGGAGTGGAATTCGCAGGCGGCGACCACATGTACAACAGCCGGCAGGCCGACGAAATCAGCAACCGCCTGTCAGGCGTCAGCGGCTATGACTCGCTGATATCCGTGTTTGACAGTTACGATTTCCACTTTTATCGCGACAAGCACCTGCTGGCCGACTTCTCGCTGTCGCCCGTTGTCGGCATGAATGTCTGCCTGGGTCTCCGATACCACCGCCGCTCGCTCATCCGTTGGAACGCGCTGGCGCAGATGACCGGCATGAACCGGCGGCTCGAAAGCCTGGCCCCGCGCATCAACCTGACGTGGACGCCGGCACAGTACTATTACCGCGCGGGCCGGCGGCGCGTCCCTCTGCGTTCGGCCTGGCCTACGTTCATCCTCGACTACGAGCGCGGCCTCCGGAGCCTGCGCGGACACACCCACTATGAGCGCATAGAGTTCGACACCAAGTACAGTCTGCCCCTCTATGCCCTGCGGTCGGTCTACCTGCGGGCCGGTACGGGCTTCTACACGCAGCGCGGCGCCGACTGTTTTCTGGACTACGACTATTTCCGCAACAGCTACCTGCCCGAAGGATGGCAGGACGAAATGTCCGGGCAGTTCCAACTGCTGGACAGCCGCTGGTACAACGAATCGCGCTACTATGCCCGTTTCTCGGCCGCCTACGAAAGCCCGATGCTGCTCTTTTCAAGGATAAAGTTCCTGTCGAGGGTGGTGCAGAAAGAACGCGTGTACGCCAACCTGCTCAGCGTACACGCACTCGGTTTCTACAGTGAATGGGGCTACGGCGTGTCCACTCCGTTCTGCGACCTTGCGGGCTTCGTCTCGCTGGCCGGGCACGGACAGACCGGCGTGGGCTGCAAATTCGTGCTCCGCCTGTTCGAGGACTGACAGCGGCGCATCTCCCGCCTCTTCCGCCTTATCACGTTTCTCGCAGGTCCGCACGGAGTTTCCCGCACAAGGCGGAAAGTGGAACCCGACATTAACATTTTTAACCTTTGCTCACTTTCGGCGGCGCGTACATGGCTTGTAGTTTTGCCTTCGTGCAGGGATAAAAAAGACTACATGGCATGTGGTAAAAGCTACATGCCATGTAGAAAATCTTGTCATAGGGCCGGTTTCTCCGGGAAAAGGGCTTTTTCGTACGAAAAAAGGACGGTTTCACGCCGTCCCCGCACTTCCGTAGTGCAAAGATAATACATTTTTCGCCCGAAAGCAAGAAGTGTTAAAATCGCAATATCATTGTCGCACGTAGGGACGCGATTCATCGCGTCCGCAGGGATGTATATGGAATGAAATC
>CAJMSQ010000027.1 GCA_905216095.1 uncultured bacterium
TCTTTGAAGGTTACGCAACGCGCAGAAGGATAATGCAGTAGATAACTAACTAAATCGTAACCTATTACTATCAAGAGTAATTAGCCTACGCTCATTTCCAATAAATTACACTCTTTTCGTAACTTCTTGATGCAAAAATACTAAGAAAATAATATTAGGTTAAGCAACCGACTAATTATTTTACATTTTCATACTGTTTTTTCACAAAAAGCAATAGCAGTCCTACCGTCCGCGGCTGCTATTCCCAACGCGCCCCACGCTGTTCTCCGATTGTCGGAAACCGCTTTACGCAGTACTACGACATCAGAAAAGAAGCGGAAGACAAGGTCCCGTTTTCATCAGCCCGGGGAGCGTTTCCACGGGCAACCGGACTTTTTAACATTTGCCTTGCGACGAATTAACATTTCTTGCTTTCGGGCGAAAAATGTTGTATATTTGCAGTACGGAAGTGCGGAGGACGGCGAAAGCTGTCCTTTTCTTGTATTAAAAAGCCCTTTTCCGGCACAAACCATCCCTATGACAGGATTTCGCAGATGGCTTGTAGGGGAAAATACATGACTTATAGGAATTTCCGTCCCTGCATGTAGGAGAAACTACAAGGCATGTACGCCGCGCCAAAAGTGCACGAAAGTTAAAAATGTTAATGTCGGAAGAAAACCGCACCGGCATCCCCACCCCGTTCTGCCGGAAACGTACGCCTCATGAGCCAGGACCGTGCAGCCGGCTTGTGCATGTGCAAACGTATTATTGCCCATCCGGGACTTCCGGAACATCACATTTTAAGAAAATATAAGTAGATTTTTTGTCGCGTTGCAAAGATTCGCTATATTTGCGAGAAACTTATCAACCATCAATCTAAACAAATCATGAGAGTCATTATCGAACCCGATTACGAGAAGCTGTCCCAATGGGCTGCCGACTATGTGGTAAACAAAATCAACGCCGCCAATCCGACAGCCGAGAAACCTTTTGTGCTCGGACTGCCCACCGGCTCCTCGCCCATCGGCATGTACAAGGCACTTGTAAAGGCCAACAAGGAAGGCCGCGTAAGTTTCAAACACGTAGTGACGTTCAACATGGACGAATACGTGAACCTGCCCGAAGAACACCCCGAAAGCTATCACTCTTTCATGGCCGAAAACCTTTTCAACCACATCGACTGCCCGAAAGAGAACATACATCTGCTCAACGGCAACGCCGCCGACCTTGAAGCGGAATGCGCCCACTACGAACAGATGATACTTGAAGCCGGCGGCATCGACCTCTTCATCGGAGGTATCGGCCCTGACGGACACATCGCCTTCAACGAACCGGGCAGCTCGCTCACCAGCCGCACCCGCCAGAAGACACTTACCACCGACACCCGCGTGGCCAACTCACGCTTCTTCGGCGGCAAGCCCGAAAATGTACCGGCAACCGCTCTGACCGTAGGCGTGGGCACCGTGATGTCCGCCAAGGAAGTGCTGATTCTCTGCAACGGCCACAACAAGGCACGCGCCTTGCAGGCTGCAGTAGAAGGCCCTGTCACGCAAATGTGGACCATCTCCGTACTCCAGATGCACCAGCACGGCATCATCGTCTGCGACGAGGCTGCCTGCGAGGAAATCAAACACGGCACTTACAAGTACTTCAAGGACATTGAAAAGGACCAGCTCTAAAACAGGTTCCGGCCTGTAAACACCAAGGGACGGAAAATGGGCGCGACGACCCATTTCCCGTCCCGTTTTCGTATTCATGTTTTCCACAACCACGCCCGAAACGACATGTCTGTCCTAACTCCTTTTGCCCGCCCCCTGTATGTGATGGCCAAACCGGCCGGTTCGCTCTGCAACCTTGCCTGCCGGTATTGCTACTATACGGAGAAATCGAAACTCTATACCGACACCCCGCAACACGTCATGAGCGACGAACTGCTCGAACTGTTCACCAAACAATATATCGAGATGCAGACTTCGCCCTCCGTGCTTTTCACCTGGCACGGCGGCGAGCCGCTGATGCGTCCCATCAGTTTCTATAAAAAGGCATTGGCCTTGCAGAAGAAGTATGCCGGCGGACGCACCATCGACAATGCCATCCAGACCAACGGGACACTCATCACCGACGAATGGGCACGCTTCCTGAAAGAGAACGGATTCCTGACAGGGGTCTCGATAGACGGACCTCAGGAATTCCATGACGAATACCGGAAAAGCCGGACCCGGCGGCCGACGTGGCATCAGGTGATGCAGGGCATCGCAACGCTGAACCGGCACGGCGTGGAATGGAATGCGATGGCGGTCGTCAATGACTTCAACGGCGATTACCCGCTGGAATTTTATCGTTTCTTCAAGGAAATCGGTTGCCGCTACCTTCAGTTCACCCCCGTGGTGGAGCGTGCCTACCGCCATCCCGACGGCCGTATGCTGGCCTCCCCCATTGACGGCGCAACGGCCGAAGTGACCGATTTTTCCGTCTCGCCGGAACAGTGGGGCGACTTCCTGTGCAAGCTGTTCGACGAATGGGTTCGCAACGACGTAGGCGAATACTTCGTTCAGATTTTCGACTCCACGCTTGCCGGCTGGATGGGGGTAGCACCTTCGGTGTGCAGCATGGCGGAATATTGCGGCCATGCCGGCGTCATGGAATTCAACGGCGACGTTTACACCTGCGACCATTTTGTCTTTCCCGAGTTCAGACTGGGCAACATCCGCACACGTACGCTCATGGAGATGATGAACAGCCGCGAGCAATTGCAGTTCGGACAAAACAAGAAGGACTTGCTCACCGGCGAATGCCGCGACTGTGAATACCTGTTTGCCTGCCACGGCGAATGTCCCCGCAACCGTTTTGCCGTTTCCACGCGGGGAGAGACAGGACACAATTATCTCTGTGCGGGCTACCGCAAGTTCTTCGCCCACGTCGCACCTTATATGGACTTCATGAAATACCGGCTCACCCACGGACACCCCGCAAGCGACGTCATGCAATGGATTGCCGACGGTATGCCACCCTATCGCGACCTGTAAAGCGACAAGGCGGGCATCCTATCCTCATACATGCAAGATTTGACCGCACAACTAAAAAAATCCATCAAATATTTGGCCGGTATCAAAGATAATCGTACATTTGCACTCGTTAAGAACAAGGTACCCTGACCGAGTGGCTAGGTAGCGGTCTGCAAAACCGTGTACAGCAGTTCGAATCTGCTGGGTACCTCTACAAGGCGGCCCGGAGCTATTATCGTTCCGGGCCGCCTTTTTACGTCCGCAGAAAATAAGCAAAGAATATTTGGCCATCCCCGCAAATCTTAATATCTTTGTAAGATATAAGTCATCCTGCCTCCGGACAGGAACCGCAAGAAAACAAAAAGGAAAGAACTCAATCATTACAGACAAATGAAAGGTATAGTATTGGCCGGCGGCTCGGGAACACGCCTGTATCCCATCACCAAGGGGGTGAGCAAGCAATTGTTGCCTATCTACGACAAACCTATGATTTATTATCCCATTTCCGCGCTTATGTTAGCCGGTATCAGGGAAATCCTAATCATCTCCACCCCTTATGACCTGCCCGGATTCAAGCGCCTGCTCGGCGACGGCTCCGACTACGGCGTGCGTTTCGAATATGCCGAACAGCCTTCGCCCGACGGACTGGCGCAGGCCTTCATCATAGGCGAACAGTTCATCGGCAACGATTCCGTCTGTCTGGTATTGGGCGACAACATCTTCCACGGTGTAGGCTTTTCCAAAATACTGAAAGAAGCCGTCATCAATGCGGAAGAGAAAAATTCGGCCACGGTATTCGGCTACTGGGTGGACGACCCGGAACGCTACGGCGTGGCGGAATTTGATGCAGACGGCAATTGCCTCTCCATAGAAGAGAAGCCTGAAAAGCCCAAATCCCATTATGCTGTCGTCGGTCTGTATTTTTACCCCAACAGGGTGGTGGAAGTGGCGAAGAGCATCAAGCCTTCTGCACGCGGAGAACTGGAAATCACGACCGTCAATCAGGACTTCCTGCAAAACAAGACCTTGAAAGTGCAGACTTTGGGCCGCGGCTTCGCATGGCTCGACACGGGTACGCACGACTCGCTGGCCGAAGCCTCTATATTCGTGGAGGTCATCGAGAAGCGGCAAGGGCTCAAGATAGCCTGCCTCGAAGGCATCGCCTACCGCAAGGGATGGATTGAAAAAGAAAAACTGGAAGAGCTGGCCCGTCCCATGCTGAAAAACCAATATGGACAGTACCTGCTGAAAGTTATCAACGAAGTGGAATACACAGGAAAAGAAAATCTGGACTGACCGATGGAGGTAATCAAAACAGAATTAGAGGGAGTCGTCATCATAGAGCCGCGCATCTTTACGGATGCCAGAGGCTATTTTTTCGAATCCTTCTCCCAAAAAGAATTTGAAGAGAAAGTACGTCCCATTTGCTTCGTACAGGACAATGAGAGCCGGTCAAGTTACGGCGTCATGCGCGGACTTCACTTCCAGCGCCCGCCTTTCACACAGAGCAAACTGGTGCGCTGCGTAAGGGGAGCGGTACTGGATGTCGCCGTGGATATCCGCAAAGGCTCTCCCACTTACGGAAAGTCGGTCGCAGTCGAACTGACCGAAGACAATCATCGGCAGTTCTTCGTTCCGAGAGGCTTTGCGCACGGTTTCTCCGTATTGAGCGAAGAAGCGGTCTTCCAATACAAATGCGATAACTTCTATGCGCCGCAGGCAGACGGCGGTATCAGCATTCAGGACCAATCCTTGGGCATAGATTGGCGCATCCCCGCCGAACGGGCCTTGCTCAGCGAGAAAGACCTGAAGCATCCTGCGCTGTGTGACTTCGACAGTCCTTTCGACATCAACGTAAACTTATACGAACAATGAATATCCTCGTAACAGGAGCCAATGGACAACTTGGCAACGAAATGCAGTCGGTGACCGGCAAAAGCAATGACCATTACATCTTCACCGATGTGGCCGGCGACTGCATACACCTTGATATCACCGATGCCGATGCCGTTAAAGAGATGGTCGGCAGACACGATATCGGATGTATCATCAATTGTGCCGCTTACACCAATGTAGAAAAGGCGGAAGACGATGTGGAACTGTGCGGCCGGCTCAATGCGGAAGCGCCGGGCATCCTGGCAGAGGCCATGAGCAAGGTCGGCGGTATTCTCATACACATCTCGACCGACTACGTATTCGGCAAAGAGCCATACAATACCCCCTGCGGCGAAGACCAGCAGGGAACGCCGACCGGCGTCTATGGCCGGACAAAACTGCAAGGCGAACAGAACATACTGAAATCCGGATGCCAGCACCTTATTATACGTACGGCATGGCTTTACAGCGAATTCGGGAAAAACTTCGCCAAGACGATGCTCAACCTGACAAGCACCAAGCCGCAATTGAATGTCGTATTTGACCAATGCGGAACGCCTACCTATGCTTACGACCTCGCAGCCGCCATATTCCACATTATGGAAAACAGAAAATATGAAGGTCATTCCGGCATATACCATTACTCCAACGAAGGTGTCTGCTCGTGGTTCGATTTCGCAAGAATGATAGCGGAATATGCGGGACACACCTCCTGTGAAATCCAACCGTGCCACAGCGACGAATTTCCCTCAAAGGTGAAACGACCTGCTTACAGCGTCCTTGACAAGACCAAGTTCAAAGAGACTTTCGGCATAAAAGTCCCCTATTGGACCGACTCACTGAAGAAATGTATTGCAAACATAAAACAACAAAACAATGACTGATTTCAAGCGGAATATTCTTATTACAGGCGGAGCCGGTTTTATCGGCAGCCACGTGGTACGTCTGTTCGTGAACAAGTATCCCGACTATCACATTGTCAATCTTGACAAGCTGACCTATGCGGGTAATCTTGCCAACCTGAAGGATATAGAGGACCGCCCCAATTATACGTTCGTCAAAGCCGATATCTGTGACTTCGAGAAGATGCAGGAGCTGATGCAGAAGTATCATATCGACGGCATCATCCATCTGGCGGCCGAGAGCCACGTGGACCGTTCCATCAAAGACCCTTTCACCTTTGCCCGTACCAACGTGTTGGGAACGCTCTCCCTGCTGCAGGCAGCCAAACAATACTGGGAGGCACAGCCGGAAGGCTATGAAGGAAAACGTTTCTATCACATCTCGACCGACGAGGTCTATGGTGCCTTGGACCTGACGCATCCGGAAGGAATCGAACCGCCTTTCACGACCACGGCTTCCTCATCCGAACATCACTTGGCTTATGGAAAGGACTTCTTTTACGAGGAAACGAAATACAACCCGCACAGTCCCTACTCGGCCAGCAAGGCTTCCAGCGACCACTTCGTACGTGCATTCCACGATACCTATGGAATGCCGACCATCGTGACCAACTGCAGCAACAATTACGGCCCTTACCAATTTCCGGAGAAGCTCATACCGCTTTTCATCAACAACATCCGTCATCGCAGGCCGCTCCCCGTATACGGCAAAGGCGAGAACGTGCGCGACTGGCTCTTTGTCGAAGACCATGCCCGGGCTATCGACTTGATTTTCCACAAAGGGAAGACAGCCGAAACGTACAACATCGGCGGCTTTAACGAATGGAAGAACATTGATATCATCAAGGTGGTAATCAAAACCGTGGACAGAATTCTGGGTAACCCGGAAGGTCATTCGCTCGACCTCATCACTTACGTAACCGACCGTATGGGGCACGACCTCCGATATGCCATAGACTCAACCAAACTGCAAAAGGAACTGGGCTGGGAACCGAGCCTGCAATTCGAAGAAGGCATTGAGAAAACCGTCCTTTGGTACCTGAATCATCAAGACTGGATAGACAATATCACCTCGGGGGATTATGAAAAATACTACGAGGAGATGTACAAGAACAAATAACCATTCCTCCCCTTCTTCTGAAAGGGAAAAGTCCGCGAAACCGCTTCAAGAAACAAAGAAAGTGCGGAAAAGAAAGATATAAAAGCGACCCGGGAAGTATTTCATTTCTTTCCGGGTCGCTTTAGAAATACCTCCATCATTCCGGCTAACGCTTGCCGCCCATTAGCAATGTTTCGAATGACGGTATCTCAATGCGTTCGCGATGTAACACGACAAGTTTCCTTTCTTCAAGTGCATTGAGCATATCCGAAACCCTAAGTCGGGTCGAGAGCAACTCTTCCGCCAACCGTGACATCTTTATTTTCAATTCCTTCCGGCCGGCCGGACGGGAACAACGCTGCATGAGGAAATACACAAAACGGGCTTCCAAATCCACAGGCCATTGTTTCCATAGATTTCTCGTGGTCTGCTGCACTTGGGAACTGACCATATTCAGATAATTGATACGGAAAGTAGGATAGTAAAACAGAATGTCGCGAACGGCCGCCTTGTCTATCTTCAAGACCTGAAGGTCTGTGACGGCATGGAACGAGTGCGTGAAACGAGTGCGCAGCCCGAAAAGATGCTCAGGCTGCACCACCATCGGCATGTCCATCCATTCAGACAGGACGAAGTGCTTGTTCCCGCTCAAATGGCGGGCACAAAGTTCCCCTCTCAAAATGAAAAGCAATCGGTCGCACAGGCTATCCTGATGTACAAGCACATCACCCGCCGCGACCTTCTGGAAACCGATGCGGATGCGTTCGGCTATCTCAAAGAACTCACCGCGGCCAATACCCTGGAACAACGGAAGGAGTAACAAACGTTCAAAAAAATCCACCTGTGCGGACATGGGACAACCGTTTTGTCAGGGTTGAAGATAGCGGGCCATATTCTGCGAGTACCAGACAGTATACCCGCCGGCATTGCCGGAGCAGATAAAATAAGCGGCCAGTTCGGGATGACGCTTCAAGACGGCTTTCGCCTTTTCCGCTCCCATCACCATAAAAGCCGTCGCATAGGCATCGGCCGTCGCACAATCCGCAGCCAGCACCGTTGCCGAGAGCAAGGTATGCCGGACCGGGTATCCGCTTTTCGGGTCAATGGTATGTGCGAACCGTTTGCCGTCACGTTCGTAGAAACGACGATAGTTTCCGCTGGTCGCCATGGCCATGTCCGTCAGGTCCAGGACGGTCTGGATTTCGCCTGTCCCGTCAGCGACTTTGTCCGAAGGCTTGTTCACGCCGATTTTCCACGGTCTTCCTTCCGGATGCTTGCCCTTCACGACGACCTCACCTCCTATCTCTATCATGTAGTCATCTATATCCAGACTGTCGAACAAGCGGGCCACGCGGTCCACACCGTAGCCTTTGGCGATGGAACTGAAGTCGAGCATCACACGGTCGTCGGACTTCACCAGTTTACCGGCCTGTAACTTCACTTTTTCATACCCGACAAAGGCTTTGAGGCTATCCACCTGTCCCGCCGATATGTCCTGCCGTCTGTCCGTACCGAAGCCCCAGGCGTTCACCAGCGGCGCAACCGTCACATCGAAAGCCCCGCCGGTCTCTTCGGAAACCTTTTGCGAGAGCGCGAACACTTCCTGCAACATCTCATCGGCCTCCTGCGTTTCCCCGCGATTGATTCTCGACACCGTACTGTTGCTGTTGAACATGGACAAGGACGCATCCACTTTTTTCAGTTCGGCGAGAATGAGGGAGTCCAGGCGTTCCGTGTACTCGTACTCGATGTGATACGCCGTACCGAACACGGGACCGGAACTAATCCAAAGGCGCTGTCCACGGTTATAATTCGTGAGAATGAAATACGACCCTACGACGAGGAACACTAAAAACAGAGCATTGATGATGTGTTTGGCTTTCATGCGGAAAGATGTTGTAACAGAACTTTCAGTCCTATAAATATAAGAATGACTCCCCCGAGCTGTTCGGCAGGCCAGTCGAAGGCACGGCCGAGTTTTACGCCGATATATTTTCCGAAAAGGCTCAAGGCAAAAGAGCCAAGGCCTATCGAAAGCAAAGGGAAGAGCAAAGAAGAAAATGTCCGTATACCCATGCCGACAAAGGTGAAGCCTACCGCCATGGCATCAAGGCTTGTCGCCACAGACAACATGAGCAGGACGCCCGCAGACGAGGGATTGAATTTCGGCAACGCCTTGTCACCGAATATACCATCCCATATCATCTTGCCACCGACGAAGAGCAACAGCCCGAAGACCACCCAATGGTCGTATGTCTCTATCTGCCGGCTGAACGCACTGCCGGCAAGCCAGCCTATCAGCGGCATCATGGCCTGGAAAAAGCCGAACAGGAACGCCATCACCCAAGCCTGGCCGCCCATCCGCTTTTGTATGATGCCGCACGTCACGCTCACCGACATGCAGTCCATGGCAAGCGCGACCGATAACAGAAGTATTTCCGGCACAGTCATGATTCTCAGATATCAAAGATAATGTTAAACGTTCCTCCCAGCGCATGTGAGTCGTTGCGGCCGTATCCCGGGATGTACCATGCGCCGCCTACGGGCGATTGTTTCTCGCTGAGGCGGACGCGATAACGCACGCTCCAGCCCAAATGGAAGAACTTCCAGATTTTGGCCTCAAGGCCGAATACGATTTCAGCCCATCGGGCGGCACCGTGCATACCTTTATATATAAAAGGAGACTGCGTGCCCCAGACGGGGTCGGTCACCGGAGGCCCGTCCACGTCGAAGTCGAAAGAGGTAAAGGCATACCGGAGGCCGCCGAATACGCGGTTGCCCGAACGAAGGTCGTTCGCAAAATTATAATCACAGCCCAAACGAAAGTAGGGCGCGTTGGTCTTGTAATGTATGCCGGTGGTTTCCTCCGTATGGTCGCTGAGCCCCCACCCTATCTCGACAATCGGGAAATAGCGGCCTTTCAGATTGGCACGACAGGCCGCCTCGAACTGGCCGTAAGACGAGACGCCCGCCATCACAAGCCCAGCCAAGTCGCCCGAAACCGATATTCCGGCAAACAGCGGAATGTCTTTTTGCAGAAGGCGGTTGGCCATGTCCTCGGCCGAGCCGTACTGTATGCCTCTCACCGGCCGGGGGGCGGCGGTCGAGTCGGCGGCCGTCTGTGCCGGGAGTGCCGCTGACAGGCTACTTAGCAGTAGAACGGATATATACCTGTATATTTTCAATGTCTTCATAGTTTACATCTCTCCTCACGATGGCTACGCTGTCGATGGTCAAAGGCATTTCCGCCAGCCGATGCGACGTCCACCGCACGGCCAGCAGGGTATGGAACAGAGCGGCAGGGCAATCCACTGACTCGAAGTGCGGGCGGTCATTATGTTTCACCAGCACCGAATCGACGGCAAACCGGCCTTGTTCGTCGGAAAAGCGGAACAGCAGCGTGTCCTCGTCCACACCGTGACGCACAGGCAGCTGGAACGACGAAAGGTGCTGCGCCTTGTTCAGCAGAATCGTATCCTTGACGCCGCCGGCCCTGACCGTCAGCGTGTCATCCAGCGACGCGGGCCGGCCGTCCTCGGCGTTGTAGAGCCCGCAAGTCATTGCCACGACGTTGTCAAGGGGGCAGTCGATGTTCGTACAGGACAATACTCCCGCAATCAAGGACAACAAAGCCGCGAAAGGAGCTAACCGTTTCCTCATCCCCATCAGATTTCCACTTCTATCTGGTAATTGTTGCGTTCCTGCGCATTCCGGCTTATCAGCTCGCCCAGGAAGCCGGCCACAAAGAGTTGTGTGCCGAGAATCATCATGGTCAGGGCGATGTAGAAATACGGGGAAGACGTCACCAGCGGGGCAGGCACGCCTTTGCAGATGGCCACTAACTTGATGGCACCCACCACGATGCAGGCCACAAAGCCGAAGAAGAACATCAACGTGCCAAGGAAACCGAATACGTGCATGGGCTTCAGCCCGAAACTGTTGAGGAACCACAATGAGAGTAGGTCGAGATAACCGTTTACGAAGCGGTTCAGTCCGCCAAACTTGGTCTTGCCGAACTTACGTGCCCGGTGGTGCACCACTTTCTCGCCGATTTTGTCAAATCCCGCGCTTTTCGCCAGATAGGGAATATATCGGTGCATTTCTCCGTAGACCTCAATGTTCTTTACCACTTCGAGACGATAGGCCTTCAGCCCGCAATTGAAGTCGTGCAGGTTGTGAATGCCACTCACCTTGCGCGCGGTGGCGTTGAACAGCTTGGTAGGGATGGTTTTCGACAGCGGATCGTAGCGTTTCTGCTTGTATCCCGACACCAGGTCATATCCGTCTTCCACAATCATGCGGTAAAGTTCGGGAATCTCGTCGGGCGAGTCCTGCAGGTCGGCGTCCATCGTTATCACCACCCGGCCGCAGGCCGCACGGAAGCCGCAGAACAGGGCCGGAGACTTGCCATAGTTGCGCCGGAACTTGATGCCGTGGACATGCTCGTCCTTTTCAGCCAGCTCGCCGATGACCTTCCATGAATCGTCGGTACTGCCGTCGTTCACGAATATCACCTCGTACGAAAAACCGTTCTCCGACATCACACGGGTTATCCACGCATGAAGTTCCGGCAGGCTTTCGGCCTCGTTGAAAAGAGGCACGACAACCGATATATCTGTTTTTGTTTCCATCTTTTTAGTATTAAAGTACTTTAGAACAACAGGTAGAAAGAATCAGGAGAAAATTTTCGGGGCGCGGCGGCAGGCCAGTGCAATCAGGGCCGAGAAGAACGGCGCCGAGAAGAAGGTCAGATAAATCACCATGCCCGCATAGTTGCCCGGCGACACGGCCCGCATCGCATCCACCACGCCCGAGATGCCCTTGCCCTGCGTCAGTGCGTCGAGCATTCCGCTTTGCGTCAGCTGTGCCGCATTTTCGGGCTGCGAAAGCACTTGTTCGTAGACGTCGAACACATATCCGTGGTCGAACCAGGCCAGATAGGCATATACGCCCACGGCAATCCAGATGGAAGCATAGATGCCCATCATGAACGTAAACAGGAAACCGCGGCCAAACGTAAACCCGGTCTCGGGCACCATGACGTTGCGCCGGAAACGTACCGTCAGATAAGCGGCAAAGAACGGGGAACCGTAGAAGGTCAGCACATTGACGAACGAAAGGAAAGGATGTGCCATGGCCGCAACCATCAACACGAGGCTCAGGAACCCCCACAGACCCAACCACAAGCCATAGAGCATGGCAAAGGCGTTGGTTTGTCTGAACAGACTATTGTTTTTATTCTCCATAGGGAGTAGGTTAAAATTTCTTCTGCAAAGATAGCGCAAGACAACCGAAGAGCCAAATTTTAGGCCTATTTATCTAAGCGCAACAAAAAAGCAGCAATGGCTGCCGGAAATGCCGCCCGCCAAAGGCACATCAGGCCTGCAGTAATGCAACGCGCCGGAAATCCTGCATCCATCCGTCGCCGGAAGACGGACATCCGGGCCGGCAGCCGCCGACATTAACATTTTTAACTTTTTCCGCCGGCAAAAAGAGACACAAGTCCGGACTTTTCCGTCCTTGCACCAAGGTAAAAAATCCTACATGCCATGTAAGAAAAACTACATGCCGCCTAAAAAATCGTTCCCCGCGGGAAAATTCATCGAAAAACGGGCTTCCCATGCACAAAAAAAGACGGCATCGGCCGTCCTCCATGATTTGATACCACAAATTTACTACCTTTTTTCTCCAAAAGCAAATAGTGTTAAAATCGGAACGGCGGTCCGGAGGCATTTACTTGTCATATCAGCAACTATCCCAAGGCCGGCGGCGCATATCTTCCGCCCGCACGTCCGTTACACGGTCCGGGCGATTCGTACCGGCGGACACCTCGGCCTAGATATCCCTACAACGAACAAACAGCAATCTAAATATTCTTGATTCTGAATAAAAAGAGTAATTTTGCAACTGAATTAGAATTGAGATTATATGCCCAAAGTGAGATTTATAGATTTGTTTGCCGGTATCGGTGGCATCCGCAAAGGTTTTGAAACCGCATTCCAGAAATGCGGTTATGATACGGAATGCGTGATGACTTCCGAGATAAAACCACACGCATACAAGGTATTACAAGCAAATCATCCAAACGAAGAAATACGCGGTGATGTTACAAAAATTGACGCAGAAACAATCCCTGACTTTGATTTCCTACTCGGAGGTTTCCCTTGCCAAGCCTTTTCCTATGCAGGGCGGCGTTTGGGCTTTCAAGATACAAGAGGAACCTTGTTCTTTGAAGTAGAACGCATACTTAAGAAAAAAAAACCTTTTGGATTTATTCTTGAAAACGTAGAGGGACTAGTCACGCATGACCGCGAAAATCTAAAACAACCAATAGGAAAGACACTGACAGTTATATTAAACAACCTTGAAGCACTTGGTTATCATGTAAGTTGGAAAGTACTTAATTCCAAAGATTTCGGGCTAGCACAAGAGAGAAAACGCATTTATATTGTTGGTACGAACAAAGAAAAAGTCTCTCTTGATGGTTTTGCTGAGAAATATGCAGTAATGGCAGACATTTTGGAAAGTGGGCAACCTACCATTGACACGGAATTTACCCGTTTGCTTATGTCCCACTTTACGCCAAAACAGTTGTATGGCAAATCTATCAAAGACAAAAGAGGCGGCAGTGACAACATTCATAGTTGGGACATAGAAATGAAAGGCCCTGTGAGTAAAGAGCAAAAGAACTTACTAAACATGATGTTACGTGAACGTCGCAAGAAAAAATGGGCTTCAATGCACGGAATCAAATGGATGGATGGAATGCCTTTAACCATAGAAATGATTAAGGAGTTCTATCAAGGCGATGATTTAAAGAAAATGCTTGACGACCTCGTGAAGAAAGGATACTTGAAGAAAGAACATCCTAAAACCCTCGTCACAGAGCATACTATATTTGGCGACCGTCAGGTTCGCCAACAAGACACACGCAAAAAAGTCGGATATAACATAGTAGCAGGCAAACTGAGTTTTGAGATAAATAAAATACTTGACCCGCAGGGTATAGCTCCGACGCTCGTTGCTATGGACATGAAGAAGATATTTGTTGTCGATAATGGCGGGGTACGCCCCCTGACCCTTCGTGAAGGTTTGCGGTTGTTCGGATATCCCGATGACTTTAAGTTCCCTGTCAATCAAGAGGAAGGCTTTGATTTGCTTGGAAACACTGTGGCAGTTCCAGTGATAGTAGCCGTGGCAGAAAGATTAGCAAATGTATATACCCCAAATAATTATGTGTGCGGTAGAAAAACTTTATAAAGCACTTCAAGAAGACTTTGGTTTTGAGGGTGCAACAGGTTCAATAAGGTTCAACCTAAAGGACTATCAAATAACCGTTGAGCAAAACAACGTTGTGGGCAACATCCTAGAAGAATGGCTAGACAAGTGGATGACAAGCAAGGGCATCACCCACATCCACAACGAACGTCAGGCATCGCCCGACTTTTGGCTTAATCCCGACAATTTGGAGACAGACTGGCTTGAAGTAAAATCGTTTACCGGAAGCCCCAACTTTGATGTAGCCGCATTCCGCAACTTCATCAACCTTGTCATCGACAAACCATGGAAGCTCCACTCCAAACATCTACTCATCAAGTATAAGAGCGAAAGCGGCATCGTGACCATTGAGAAGTTTTGGATGAAAAACCTTTGGGAAATATGCAGTACCAGCGGAAGTTGGCCAGTGAAGGTACAATACAAGAACAAGGTCATCGTGAACATCCGTCCTTCGACATGGTATTCAGAAAACGCAGACTACAATTCATTTGAAAGCCTTGAAGATTTCCTTGCGGCACTTGAAGAAACCATTTACAAGTACCACGACACACGCAGCACCATTGCCGAACATTGGAGTGAAAGGCTTTGCAAAAGTTACAAGGAACATTATGGCAAGAAGTTGGTCATTCCGCGTTGGAACGACATTAAAAGCAAATATATTAAAGAGGAATAAGTAACAAACTCACTCTTTCCAATACTCCAATTCGCTTTCGGCCACCATACTGGTGGCTTCTTCCTGCACCCCTGAATCGTAAGGGATGGCGGGGCGCGGCTTGAACCGTTCCAAATACGTGTGATTGATGTTGTACTCGATTTCCTGCAGCGTCCTTTGCCTCACCGCAGGCTTCAACTGGCATTCCCACACCGTCATCACCCGCCAGCCCATCTGCCTCAACACCGCCTTGTCACGCTCGTCGCGCTGCCGATTGCGCTCAATCTTCTTGCGCCAAAATTCGCTGTTGGAACGGGGAATGTGCCCGTCCACCACATGTCCGTGCCAAAAACAGCCGTGGATGAAAATCACGATGCCGTATTTGCGCAGCACGATGTCCGGCGTGCCCGGCAACCCCTTCACATTTTTGCGGTAGCGGTAGCCACGCGAGAAAAGATAGCGACGCACTATCCATTCCGGCTTCGTGTCGCGGCTTCGTATCTTCGCCATTACAGCGGAACGTTTCTTCTTGTCCCAAATGTCCATGCTTCTCAATCTTTATTTCGAGGATATGCATCTCACTTCCAGCAGATGCAGACCTCGTATTTTATAGATGCGCATCTCGCTGGTGAAATAGGATGTACTTAAACAATGATGATAAACAATGGATAACAAAATCGTCCACACATCATGAAAGTCCATATCCGAGTCCGCCATTTTGTAACTTCGAAACCAGCACGAACTCCGTCCTTTCGAAACTGTCCTTGAATTCCTTGCCAAAGCGACAGCACCCGTTCACCTGCTTGATGAGGGTGGCGGTGACATCCTCCGGCTTGGCCACCCTATCGCTATTAACGGTGAAAAAGAACGATACCCAGTCGCCTAGTTTCACGGAAAAACCACCTTTGAGCATCTGGAACACCACCTTCTGCAACCGGGCTATTGCCATTTCCGCTTCCTTGGGGGGATGTCTCATCGGCAATGAGCCGCACCACTTCTTTGTCGTCCACTTGTTTGATAGTTGTCACCAAAGCATACCATTTCACACTCTTCTCTTGTGGGCTTTTCTTCGCCACTTTGTCGTAGATTACGATCATAGTCTTTTCATTCTTAAGTTCAACATAGTTTCCGGCGGACTTCTCCACACAGATGCAAAGATATGCTTTGCGCGAATTATCAGGTCTTTCGCCTTATGAAATACGGCAGAACGCTCTTATTTTGTAACATAGGTTTTATCGTTTAGCTGTTTCTATTTTTCTCTTTCAATAAAACTCCGAAAATTTTCGTATGTTTGGTTGAATCCTCAACGATTTCTAACAATGGATGTACTGCCTTTGGAGAGAAAACAACTTTCTTTTTCCCTTTCAAATTATCAACCGTTTCAATCCAAATAAAATCAGAGAATTTAGAATTTATATCCTCATCCTTTGGCTTTTCTATATTAAAAACACTATTGTTCACCCATCCTAAATACCGCATGACAGCTTTAAGTTGAATATTAGATATTTTATATTTACTTTTCTTCCTAACCTCTTCATGTATAGAGTTCATAGAAGTAGATTCTTTTGTCTTTTCACTATTCAAAACTATTTCACCGACTAACTTGTAAATAGGCTTCCCCTCTGTTGTGGAAATTTTACCTATTTCTCCAGCAGAAATTGCATTTAATATAACACTAATAGGTCCGTCTTTTTTATTATCTATTTCTATATCTGTACTTGCCAATACTTTATTCTTTGAGTTATATCCATACACTTTCCCCTGTTGAGGGTTTAGAATCAGTATTTCTTTAGGATTAATGTCAAAAACCTCAGGAAGCAAGCCAGACCAAATCTGCATAAATTCTTTATTCTTTTCGTTTACTTTCGTTTCAATAAAGGTATTAAATTCAGAAGTCTTGTCATTGGCTCGTATATTCCCTCCTGCACCCCTATATATGACATCTCCTTTTTTCAAGCTATAATCAAGAAAGTCATTTTTAGGAATCAATATTGTTCCTTGCTTTTCAATTAGGACATAATAGAATCTACGGGTTGCGATATTAAACGGATGAATATCCACATTGATTTGAGTATCATACATTTTCACAAACTGATCTGACAAGTTTTTCAGGTCAATGGCTTGTAAAACATTAATATTGTCTTCTTTCAATCCTACATCCGTTATTTCCCCCGTATCCCTATTTTCATCAAAGCCAAGAAACAACATTCCGCCTTCTTTATTAGCAAAAGCAAGTATGTCTTTGGCAAAATTCCTGAGAAATATAATTACCTCATTGACACCTGTGCTTAAACTCAACTCCAATTTATAATCAATAAGAGTATTTTCTTTCCAATAAACGCCCTTATCTTTAATGCTTTCAACAATTTCTTCAGCCTTTGCCTTTAATTCTTCAATAATCATATCTGTCCTATAAATAGTATTTTGTAGCAAAAATACTAAAAGGAAATGATCTAATTATGCTTTCCTTAATACTTAATTATCACTGGTGCGATAAAATCGCGTTAGTTTAGAAATCATAAAATAAAAAGAGTTCTTTGACATTTTTTCTCCAAAAGCAAATAGTGTTAAAATCGGAACGGCGGTCCGGAGGCATTTACTTGTCATATCAGCAACTATCCCAAGGCCGGCGGCGCATATCTTCCGCCCGCACGTCCGTCACACGGTCCGGGCTATTCGTACCGGCGGACACATCGGCCGTATTTTATGCGTTTTGATGCGAAAATGCCTTTTGCGTTTAGAAAAAAATATTGTAATTTTGCGCCGAAAGAACATCACACCATGCTGAAAAGAAAAAAGAAAAATTGGTTCGTACCCCAAGGCCGGGAGATGACCGATTTGGACAAGAAAGTCCTCAGCTACCAGAACCGGGGAGAGTTGGTCCCGACACGCAGTCTGATAAAGACGGCGGAACAAATAGAAGGCATCCGCCGGTCGGGCGTCGTAAACACCGGAGTGCTCGACCTGATTGAGCGCGAGATACACGCCGGAATGAGTACCGCCGAGATAGACCGGCTCGTGTACGACTACACCACCGCCCACGGCGCCATACCCGCACCGCTCAACTACGAAGGTTACCCGAAAAGCGTATGCACGAGCATCAATGAGGTGGTGTGTCACGGCATCCCCTCGGAAGAAGAAATCCTTGAAGAGGGCGACATCATCAATGTAGACGTATCGACCATACTCGACGGTTACTTCAGCGACGCCTCGCGCATGTTCATCATCGGACAGACCAGCCCCGAAAAGGAAAAACTGGTGCGCGTGGCCAAGGAATGCCTCGACATCGGCGCGGCCGCGGCACGCCCGTGGGGATTCGTGGGAGACATAGGAAAAGCCATAGGCCGCCATGCACACAAAAACGGATTCAGCGTGGTACGCGACTTGTGCGGACACGGCGTCGGACTGGAATTTCACGAAGAGCCTGAGGTAGACCACTACGACACGCACCACAGGGGCATGTTGCTCGTGCCCGGCATGGTCTTTACCATAGAACCTATGATCAACATGGGCGACTGGCGCGTATTCATCGACGAAGAAGACGAATGGACCGTGGTAACGGAGGACGAACTGCCTTCCGCACAATGGGAACACACGTTCCTGGTCACCGAAACGGGCCTTGAAATACTCACCCACTGACACGGCACGTCCCATCCGGACGGACCGCCGGCACGCAAAAGGACTGACGGCGTACAACGCCATAGAACGATGCCACCGAACATGAATACCGATACAAAAACATCAACACCCGAACAGACCGGGACACAAACAACCGGCATAACGATACTGGCCATCGAGTCGAGTTGCGACGACACTTCGGCCGCAGTGCTGCGCGACGGCCTGCTGCTGAGCAACGTGACAGCCGGACAGGCCGTCCACGAAGCCTATGGTGGCGTGGTGCCGGAACTGGCGTCGCGCGCGCATCAGCAAAACATACTTCCCGTCGTCGATACCGCGCTGAAACAGGCCGGTGTCAGGCGCGAGGAGCTTTCGGCCATCGCCGTCACCTTGGGACCGGGCCTGATGGGCTCGCTCCATGTGGGCGTCTCGTTCGCCAAAGGTATGGCAATGGCATTGGGCATCCCCCTCATCGCAGCCAACCATCTGCAGGGACACATCCTGGCACACTTCATACAGGCGGCTGGAGAAGAACATGCAGTCCCGCCTTTCCCCTATCTGTGCCTGCTGGTCAGCGGTGGTAATTCACAAATCGTGAAGGTCAAGGCCTACAACGACTTGGAAATCATCGGACAGACCATAGACGATGCGGCCGGAGAGGCCATTGACAAATGCTCCAAGGTAATGGGACTGGGCTATCCGGGCGGACCCGTCATCGACCGTCTGGCACGCCAAGGCAACCCCAAGGCTTTCCAGTTCAGCAAGCCCAACATTCCGGGATATGACTATAGCTTCAGCGGACTCAAGACGTCTTTCCTCTATCTGTTGCGCGACGAACTGAAACAAGACCCCGACTTCATAGAAAAAAACAAGGAGGACCTGGCGGCCTCGCTCGAAAAGACCATCATCGACATCCTGATGAAAAAATTGTCGAAAGCCGTCAAAGACACCGGCATCAACCACGTGGCACTTTCGGGCGGCGTCTCGGCAAACACCGGACTGCGCGAAGCCTTCACCGCCCGGCAGTCGGCCGGACAATGGCATACTTATATCCCGAAATTCAGCTACACAACCGACAACGCTGCCATGATTGCCATCACGGGATACTACAAGTTCTTGGACAAAGACTTCTGCCCCATTGACCGGCCGGCGTTCTCCCGCACCATTATATAATATATACGTAAGACTATAACATCAAATAACCATACAAACATAAACACAAATGGAATTAGATCTCAAATTCGTCAGCAAAGAAATCAATGAAATGCTGTGGCGTGACCATAAAACGCTCTCGACAGCCGAAAGCTGCACCGCCGGACGCATTGCCAGCATCATTACGGCCGTGCCCGGAAGTTCCAACTACTTCAAGGGCGGGCTTATCTGCTATGCAGACGAAGTGAAAGAAGAACTGCTGGGCGTGGAAGCCTCCGTCATCGAAGAAAAAACGGCCGTCTGCGAAGAAGTAGTACGCCAGATGGTCATCGGTGCCAATAAGCTTTTCCATACGGACTACGCGGTAGCCATCAGCGGATATGCCGGCCCCGGCGGCCCCGACGGCGGAAAAAGCGGTGTAATCGTAGGTACGATATGGATAGCCGTGGGCAACGCCGAAAAAACCGTCACCTGCATGATAGAAGAAGACAACGGCCGCGACAAGAACCTGGCTTCGGCCACAAAAACCGCCATGCACATGCTGCGTGACTACCTGAAAGAAAATTGCGAAAGCACGGACAACGAATAAAAGCGTATATTTTTTCGTAAAATCTTGCACGGGTGGAAATTAAACACTAAATTTGCACCCCGTAAGCGGATTATGCACAAAACTTTCTCGGCAACCACCCCAAGATTACGCAACAACAACAGTCGGGAAGTCTTGGAAGCAAACTCCGCAGCAATCACAAATAGAACAAAACACAAGCGATAGCAATGTCTAAGATTTGTCAGATTACAGGAAAAAAGGCCATGGTTGGCAACAACGTGTCGCACTCCAAGCGCCGCACCAAGCGTACGTTTGACGTAAACTTGTTTACAAAGAAATTCTACTATGTTGAGCAAGATTGTTGGATTAGCTTGAAAATAAGCGCCGCCGGCTTGCGTATGATCAACAAGGTCGGACTTGACGCTGCGTTGGTAAATGCAGTAGCCAAAGGATATTGCGATTGGAAAGAGATTAAAGTAATCGATTAATAATTCGAACTATGGCAGGAAAAAAAGCTAAAGGTAATCGCGTTCAAGTTATCTTGGAATGTACCGAGATGAAGGAGAGTGGTCTGCCCGGTACTTCCAGATACATCACAACCAAGAACCGTAAGAACACCCCCGAACGTTTGGAGTTGAAGAAGTACAACCCCATCCTCAAAAGAATGACAATCCACAAAGAAATCAAATAATTAAGCCATGGCAAAGAAAACAGTCGCAACACTTCAAGAAGGTAAGACCGACGGACGTTCCTACACCAAAGTCATCAAAATGGTAAAGAGTCCCAAAACCGGCGCTTATACGTTTGATGAACAGATGGTCCCCAACGATGCCGTAAAGGACTTCTTCAAGAACTAAAGATTAGAATAAAGACACGATATTCAATCGAAACAAGGCAGCATCCCGTTGGGATGCTGCCTTGTTTCAGTTTCCGGACATGCCTGTCAGATAAATATATCAGGAAGGAAATCAAGGCTGAATGAGACAAAAGAGGAAACGACCGCCACTCAGTGCGGTATGGATTGCAGTTCAACGCGATATAGGTCGCCACTTAGTGAGGTATGGACGGCAGTTTAGCGCGGTATAGGCGGCAGACCGCAGACATACTGCCATACACGGGCGGAAATTCCGGCTATTATCGCGGCAGTTGTTTCGGGTGTCTCTTCCGAATCCTTCACGAAAACGGCAATGACATAACCGTGGTGGTTGGGCAGCCAGACATAACCGATGTCGTTAATGGCTATGATTTTCCCATCCTTATTTCGGTCGCCCGTTCCCGTCTTGTGCCCGACAATGGCGTTCGTGGACAGCAACGGTGCCACAAGCCTGTCCCTGCCGGTACCGCATGTCTCCATCAATTGGTAAATGTAATCGAAATTTTCCTGCCCGGGATGCTCGCGGGTACGCACATATTCTATCAACCGCGCGACATCAAGGGGAGACGTCCTGTTCTCATAGCAACGCTCCAGACGGCGATGCATGGCCGCTTCGTCGTGACGAATATCAAAATCATGCAGTCCGCAACGGCGCACATACCGTTTCACGGTTTTCGGACCGCCAAAATGCTTGAACAGGATGTCGCAAGCATTATTATCGCTCAGTTGCAGGGTATAGCGCAACAGTTCCCGGACGGTCAGCCATACATTCCCATCGGGGAAGCGGTCGCGCAACGGACTGTAAGTGTCAGGACGCAAATCCTTTTTGCGGACGTAGACAGGCGCATCGAGCGACAATCCCCTGCGGTGCAGCACATCGGCAACAGACAATGCCTGATGGAACTTGAACACACTCATCAAAGGATAATCGGCACTGTTGTTGATGCAAACGGTATCCATGTGGTCGATAATGACCGCCACGCCGATTTGTGCCCGATAGTTTTTCGTGAATGCCAGCAACTCATCGCGCAAGCCGTCAGCATAGGCCGAAAGACCGAAGAGCGTGAAAAAGAGAACCAGAAGTTTCCGCATAAAACAATAAATTACAGTTTGTTCTTTTTACTCGAATAGAAATCTTCCGCAGACTACCGGCGTGTGCCGCACAAGCGCAGCCAGTTGCGATAGAAACGGACTGCCGCCGCAGACCAGGAGAAGTCAATACCGGAATGCGGGTCATCGTCCACATAGTAATTGCAGGGAAGAGCTATAGGCAGGCCTTTCTTCACATCCCGCTCGTACTCGTCGTGAAGCGTCTGCGAGGCATATTCCAGATGGCCCGCGATATAAACCTCGCTCCCGTCGCGGGTCATGGCTATGCCCATGCCCGACTCCTCGCTCCCGGCCACTATCTCCAACGGTCCGGCAAGGGGAAAATCCTCACGCCGCACTTCGGTGTGACGACTGTTCGGCATCGGGAACCGCGGCTCCATATCCGCCAACAAGGGTATACCGGTCCGACTCACGGACTGCGAAAAAATGCCGAAGCACTTGGCGGGCAAGGCATGTTTCTGTATCCCGAAATGATGGTAAAGTCCCGCCTGCGCTCCCCAGCATATATAAAGCGTGGAACGCACATGCTCTCTCGACCAGTCCATGATGTGGCACAATTGCGGCCAATAGCGCACCTCCTCGAAAGGAAGATGCTCTACCGGAGCACCGGTTATAATGAGTCCGTCAAAAAAATCCTTTTCAAAACATTCAAAATCCGTATAAAACCGCAACATATGCGACATCGGAGTCGTTTTATAGGTTTGTCCGGAGATTTTCATGGGAAGCAGCTGTACGTCAATGTCCGAAGCCGAAAGGGCTCGCGCTATATCAAGTTCCGTAGCTGTCTTGTTCGGCATCAGGTTCAGGAACAAAACACGCAACGGCCGCACATCGTCAGGACATTCGTCGGCTACCTGCCTACCCTCAGCCTGCAAAACGGACAGAGAAGGGAAATCCGGTGGAAGAATCAACATATCATCAGTTTTTACAATGCCACAAAAATACGAAAAAAAGGACGAAGCCGCAAGAAAGGCACGGACAACAATCCCTGCCACGACAAACCGGCTGCAGAATCCCGATGGTGCGGACCACGAGACCGGACTGCCATCCTTCTACATTAACATTTTTAACTTTCAGCCGGCTGAAACGGACGCGCAGATGCGACCTACTTCTTCCCGAAACAGGGATAAAAATCACTACATGGCTTCCGGAAAAAACTACATGGCTTGTAGGAAAAACCGGCCCGCGGGATAATATCACGAAAAAGCCCGCATACAAGCACTAAAAAAGGACGGTTTGTCCCGTCCCCTGTTTTGCCTTTTGCAAAGATACGAATTCTTTAGGCCAAAAGCAAATGATGTTAAATCCGGCAGGCAGTTTCTCTTGCCGGTAATTCACAAAAACGTAACTAACGGTCGGAATCGTCCGCCTTCATGCCTGCTATGTCCTGTTTCGGGAACTGAAAATGTTAAAACGAAGCATTAAAAAGCCCCTACCCCGACTTCATGCGAATGTCCGACCGATGCAGAGACTACTAAATGCCCGAATAAAAAGACCGGACAAGAGTGCTGTAACCCTTTGTCCGGTCCTGATGGTTTGAAAACACGGATTGCGCAAGCGCAAGCGGCTTTTACCAGATATCCACCCTGTGCTTCTTGGGCACAAAAAGCGGATCTTTCTTCGTAATCTTGAATGCGTCGTACCAGGCATCGATGTGCGGAAGCGCACCGTTCACACGCCAGCGGCCGGGACTATGCGGGTCTATCTTATTGAGCTGCCGGAGCATCTCCTCGCGCGTATTGTTTCCCCACACAATGCCGTAAGAAAGGAAGAAACGCTGCTCGGGAGTGAAACCGTCCTTGACAGGAAGGGGCGAGTTCTTCATGGCATTCTGCAAGGCTAGGAACGAAACGCTCAATCCGCCGTGGTCGGCGATGTTTTCGCCCAACGTAAGTTTTCCATTGGCAAACATTCCGGGAAGTACCTCTATCTTGTCGAAGAAATCCTCCATGACTTTCGTGCGGTTGCGGAAGTTGCGCACATCGGCCTCGGTCCACCAGTTTCGCAGGTTGCCTTCTTTGTCGAACTGGCTGCCCTGGTCGTCGAAACCATGCGTCATCTCGTGGCCGATGACCACGCCGATGGCTCCATAGTTGCAGGCGTCGTCAGCCTCGACATTGAAGAAAGGAGGCTGCAGGATACCGGCCGGGAAGCATATCTCATTGGTAGTCGGATTGTAATAGGCATTTATGGTCTGCGGAGTCATGAGCCACTCGTCACGGTCTACCGGCTTGTTCACGCGTGTCCGTATATGATAGTCGTGCATGAACTCGGATGCGCGGGCCATGTTCTCGTAGAAAGAGACCTCATCGCTGATGTCCAGGTCCGTATAGTCCATCCACTTGTCGGGATACCCAATCTTGACGTAGAAGGCATCGAGTTTCTCGTGCGCACGCTGCTTGGTCTCCTCGCTCATCCACTCTTGACGGTCGATTCGCTGCCCGAGAGCCGTCTGCAGGTTCTTGACCAGCTGTACCATGCGCTGCTTGGACGTTTCGGGGAAGTACTTCTCCACATACATGCGGCCGACAGCCATGCCCAGCGCGCCCTCGACGGCGCCTATCGCACGCTTCCAGCGGGGACGGTCCTGCTCGGCTCCGCCCATCGTATGGCTATAGAAATCGAACGAGGCGGCACGGAATTCGTCACTCAGGTAACCGGCTGCATCGTCCACCACCTTGAAGACCATATAATGCTTCAGGTTATCGACAGACTCTTCCCGGAAAATATTTTCCACCTCATGAATGGCTTCGGGCTGGTTCACACTGACTTCCGGAACGGCAGGTACTCCATAGTACAACAGCAGCAGGCTCCAGTCTATGCCCGGATAATCGGTCAGCAGTTGGGAATACGTCATCTTATGATAGTTTCCCTCCACATCACGCAGCTCGGTGGCCGAACGCGACGCGCGGGCAATCCGCGTTTCGATGGCCAGTACAGCCTGCATCCCCTTTTCGGCTTCGGCTTCCTCATAACCTGCCAGGACGAACATCTTTTTCACGTATTGCCGATAAGCGTCACGGATTTTCCGGGTCGGCTCGTCGTCGGCCAGATAATAGTCGCGCTCGCCCATTGAAAGGCCTCCCTGGTTAATCTGCAACAGGTTGTTCCTGGAGTCCTTGAGGTCGGCATCACAATAGACCACGAACATGCTCGGAATGCCGCGGCGGCCCAGACGTGCGGCCAGCATCTGATAGTCTGTCTTATTGCCGATGGCGGCTATCCGGCCGAGTGTTTCCTCTATCGGCTTCCTGCCCATTTCGTTGCGGGCCACAGAGTCCATCGCAGAGCGGTAAAGGCTTCCGATTTTCTGTTGCAGGGAGCCCCGGGCGTGCTTCCCGTCGGCCAGTTCCTCAATCAAAGAGCGCAACTGTTTGCGGTTGTTTTCCTGTAATACATCGAACTGGGTATAACGTGAGTACTCGGGGGGCAAGGGATGGGACCTCATCCAGCCGCCGGCGGCATATTGGAAGAAGTCCGTGCCGGGACGGACGGACAGGTCCATATTGGCTCTGTCGATACCCGAGTTCTGCGACGTCTGGGCCAACGTGCCCGAAGCGACCATCGCCATCATCGGTAAAATCATCTTTAGTTTCATATTTTTTATTACTTGATTGATAAATTCTTTATACGTGCCGGAACACATCATCTATTGAGAATGAACTTGATACTGATGCCGAAATCCTGCGTAACCGTGGGATAGGACGACGATGTCAGCAAGGGTTTGTTCATTTGCCGGTCATAATATGCGGTAAGCGTCAGCAGGCGGCTCAGGGCATAGTCTGCCGAGAAGGAAACCTGCACGGCCTTGTTTCCGCTCGTAGCCTGGCTGAAAGAAGTGATGATGTCGCGGTTGAGGGCACTCTGGTTGCGCAACGAGAAATCGAGGCGCAGATTCAAATCGTTGGAGAAACCGCGGTTGGCCGAGGCATTCTGCCGCTCACGCTCCTGCTCGTTCTTACTGCCGCGCTTCTTGGCCCGCACGGTCCGCTTGGGAGCAAAAAGATTAAGTCCGACAACTTTATATCCCAGCCCGACAACGATGTCGTCCGAACGGCTTTCGGTGATTTGCTGGGAGGTCATGCTCAGTGTCAGCACACGGGTCTTGCGGAACTCGAGTTTAGCCGTCAGGTTGTTGTGGAAAGTCATGTCCACACCTACCAGAGGAGAAAAACTCTCATTGATGCTGACGGTCGAAATGTCGTACATGCAGGAGGGAACGGGATTTCCCGTCGCCACATCCTGAACAAAACCGAACCCATCCATATATTCGCGAAACGAGGTAAAGGTGTTGTATGAACCTACCGAGTATATGCTCTTGTAACCGTGGTTGATGTTGAAACTTTTGAATACTTTCTTCATCCGTTTCAACCTGGCCAGTCCGCCGTACTTGACGGTCCAGTTGGGCAACATCCGCGTCAGCGCCGGGAAGATGTCGAGCGAGGACGTGCCGGTGCCATACGCATTCAGGAAGGCCGGTATCATGACCTCGGCGGAATACTTGTCCACAGTCCCGTTGGCCGCGTCGAAAGGCTGGCCTGCCAGGGTGGTTCCCTGCGGATAGGTGGCTCCTGCATACATCTGCTCTATCCGCCGGCGGTATCCCTCGAGCGAGGCCACGAACTTGTCGAAAGTCTTGCTGCGATAACCGTTATCGGCATTGCCGGGACCCTCGAAGGCCGAACCGATGGATATGGTTGTCATCGTGAAACTGCCGGAACGTGTTGTCGGCATACCTTCAAACATATACTGTATGCTGCTTGCCTTGTTCACGGAACGGCTTGCCGAAAGGTCTATCTTGAAGTCGCGGAACGGTTCGACCGTGGCACGCACCTGCAGGTCCTCGGTGGCATTGGTCGTGGCCGGCGTAACGACGCTGTCGCTTTGCAGAAGCCATCCGTTGCGGGCGGCCTTGCGCAAGTAGCTCTCGTCCGTAAGGCCGAACGCGAAGTCCAGTCCGGGCTGCAGGCCACCGTCATTTCTCTGTCCGAACATATCGCCGATATTGGGCAGGAACCCGGGTATCGACATGTTCTGGCGATTGGTGTATGAGATGCTGACGTTCCGCACCATCATGGCAGCCCGTGCCGTATACTGCAGGGCCTTGTACCATCCTTGTTCCTCAGGACGCTTGCGGGGTGTCACGGTAAGTTTCACTTTCGCGGTGTCCTGGGTGAGCAGCTCAATGCTATTGGCGTCTATGACCTTGTAACGGACAGGATAACGGCTGCCATCGGCGCGCAAGGCGGTCACACGTATTTTTTTGCTCTTCTGATTGTGCTGTACGGTCACGGTGGTATCCGCCTTCAACTGCACCTCCTTGACATAATTGCGGGGCTGCTCTTTCTTGGCCGGCGCCGAGGATGAGAATTTACGGTTCACCTTCTTCAGGAAAGGCACATGGTTGTAAAGTGTCTCCATTCTCAGACGCGCGTTTGCACCGATTGTACGCGAGTTGGCTATGGTATTGCCCAGCGAACTCCCGTTGTCGAGTTCCGCACCACGGGCCCAGTTATACGTGGACGAGTACTTGACGTCCGATGTGAACCAATCCAGAACCGGCAGCTTATTGAGTGGCAACTGCCAGGAGGCTTCAAAGTTCTGCTGATAGCTGAGGGGCGTGCCCATATGCTTGATGCTGTTCCACACGGAATCCTTCCACGCTGCATAACGGTCGGGATAGAGGTCCTTATTCACGGCTGTGTACGGCTGTTCTATCTCTGCGTTCGTTCCGGAACTGAAGTTCATGTGCAAACTCTTCGTCAAATCCCACCTAAGCGTGAAACTTCTGTTCCAAAGGAAGTCGCTCGACCACGTAAGCGGGATGTCCGAACCGCTGAGATTCTCCATGTCACGCTCTTGCAGCTCATAGTAATTCCTGAGAATATCGGAATTGAACGTTACATTCTGGGGAAGGTAGTTGAAGTTCAGTTCTTTCACGAATTTCAGCCACTTGCTCTTTCCCTTCATCTTCTTGAAAGGCTCGAAGGGCTTGTAACTGGGCGAATAGTTATAGTTAAAGTTCCACTTCCAGTTCTCATCTTTCTCCCAGGCCGTGGTCTCGCCCGACGTATGACGGCTGCTGTAGGCATAACTGAAGGAGAAGTTGGCCGGGTCATAAGGCATGGGATGGCGTTTGGTCGCAATATTAAAGCGTACGCCCGAGAGACTGAAGTTTTTATTGATGATAACTTTCTCCGCAATATTCCTGAGCGAATCGCGCTCGCGGTCATTGGCAAGGGCATCGAGGGCATCGTCAAGCTCCATGTCCGAGTCTAACGGATTGTAGCGCGGAACGGTCCGCTCCTTGCTGTAAGAGTAGTACAGGGGTGCCTTCAACTTGACCTTTTCCGGCAAGAAACGCCCGGCCTCCACATTGGTTGTGACACTATACTGGTAGAGATTGTCGTCTCTCCGCTGGGACACGCTTTCCTCCAAGCCGCCAAAGCCGTCGGTTTCGATATGTCCGCTCAGATTTACGGTGGCAACGTCGGACAATTGCAGGTTCAGCGAGCCCTGGGCCGCCCATCCGCCCTTATTTGTGAAGTTCTGAAGCCGCAGTTCGTTCGCCCAAACTTCCACACTCTGGGTAGCCCGTGAGTTGTTGCGCACACCTATCATCACAGTACGCACTTCTCCGAGCGAGGGATTGCCCATCACGCTGATTTTATTACTCGGCTTGGACGAATCGTACTCACTATACAGTGTCGAGTATCCGGCTGTTCCGAGTGCCTTTTGCCTGTTGCGGTTCTTCTTGGCCGCCGTGAACACGGACAAATCAATATCAAGCATGTTCTGCTCCGGCCATACCGCACGCCGTCCCGCATCATTGTCGAGGTACTGTCCCTCGGGAGTGATGCTCAGAGGTATCTCATACTCATAAAAATTGCTGCGATAGTCGGAACCAAGACGGATGAACAGGCTGACTTGTCCGTTCTCCGGCGCATTGCCACCGGGCAACCCGTTGGCATGTGCAAACATCTGCATGTGTCTGTATCGGCGTAGGTCGAGCGATGTATTCTTATAGACGGCACGGGCATCCCCCGAGGCAAGTCCTTCGATGGTCATGGACAACGCTTGCTCGTTCTCTTGCAGCACTTGCTCCTGTCCGGGGTCCACTACGCGGCTGATGCCCGGTGGCAACACATAGTTTACAGGCTGCTTCTCGTTATTTTCTTCAAAGTTCACCGCCGATACGCTCATGCGGCCGCTCACATCGGGCGCCTTTCCGGCGTAAAGTGTCTGCGTATATTCGCGCCACTCGCCACGGACCAGGTTGAACGTACCCAGACGCAGCACGACAGGCTCGCGGAAGCCGGTCATGAACAGACGGATAAAGCGGATACTCGAAAAGTCACTGATGCCTCCTTCCCTCTTTTCGTACTGGTCGATAGGAATACGGAAGAGATACCACGTCACATCCGACTTGTTGTTGTCACGTGTCTGCACATTGGCCACACGCTTGTCCACGATATAATTCTGTCCAACCACCATCGCCTCGGGAGAGATACGCACCCGGTACTGATAATACTTCTCATATTCGTTGAGCGTATAGTCCTGGTTGATGTCTTCCACGTCGGGCGTGGTCTTATAAGCCGTGCTGTAGCTCTCGGGCGAGTGATCGGAATCCACGGAATTGCCGTTCGGGTTATTGATACGCTTATAGCGGTCCAGAATGGACGTATGGGCGTTATCGAAATCCGTTCCGCGGAAGTAATGATAGCGGTCGGCCGAAGGAGAAGCCATGATGGAATCATAAACCTCGGGGCGGACGATGCCACGTATCTGTTCCAGGAAATTTCTATACGCCGGGAAAGACGCCTCCTGCTCACTCGTCAGACCGTTATAGCCCACGTCCTGTTTCTGCCGGGCTCCGCTGCTGGTATTGAAAGCATAGGTGATGCTGTTCTGCGTCGGAACGCGTCCCCAAACCGTTTCCGTGTATTGTGAAGGGTTGTCATCAACCGGCAGGCCGCTTTCATAGAACTTTTTGCCGTCTTTCAGGATATCCTCGCTGATTTCCCCGAGGTTGAAATAAAGGTCTCCGGCTATTTCCTTCCCGTTTTCGCGCGACTTGATGAAGGGGTCCATCATCCAAAATTCGATGTACTCGATATTGGCCGCCTCGAAGTCTGAGGTTTCCAGCTTACGCATCATACCCCCCCAGCGTTTTTCGGGCGAGAGCAGCCGGCCGCGCTCGTTCAGGTTCGGGTCCAGATTGTACGGGCCGCGTTCATCGGGATAGTAAGCCAGGTTCAGCACGTTGAGCGTAGAGGACTCCTTGAAATTAATCTGCTTGTTAGGAAACAGTTCGTTCTTGTAAACTTCCCGTACATCAGGGTCGGACAGTTGTTTGAGGTCAGCTTTGATGTGTCCGGGCGTATTCGAGGAGGAACGACGTGTGAACAAAGGGTCGATATAATACCATGCCAGCAGCGCGCGGTTATATCCATAGCGCACGTCATTGGTATAACGCGACTCGGGGAATAGTGACGGGACGGAGCTCAACGTCCATTCGACGGGGTTGGATATGTCTATGGAGTTCTTGGCGTTCTCGAAGTCATCTATATATGAGGCATTCCCTTGCGCGCCCTTATTCTTCCCGGCAATCAGCTGTGCGAACTCGGCCGTCAGATTGATGGAAGAGGGAGCGGTGCAATGCAGGAGCGGTAACTTATCCAACATGTTCGTCAGCCACTGGCTCTGTTGCTTCCACGCAAGGTTGAGTCCCCAGATTGTATTGTTAAGCGGCTCGCTTCCCATAGCCACCTTCGTTGTCAGAGGCTTCTCTCCGAGGTGCATGAAAGTACCTCCCAGCTGAAAATTCTTGGAGAAATCATACTGCCAGTTCAGCCCAATCATGGTTTTCCGCTGCATACCATAGTTGGTGTCGCTTTCCAGACTGACATTAATCGGGGTACCGGCATCGAGCAGGCTCTTGTTCAGGATGGTGACGATTCCCGAGCTGTAATCCACCTTATAATCGGTGCCTTCCATAAGGGTCATGCCCCCTGCCGTCACCACAACCGAACCACGAGGCACATTTATCGCGCCCAATTGTATCTCATCGCGTTTCGAAGCCTTGTATTGTCCGGTTATCATATACTTGTCTTTCTCGGCTATCTGCCGGGCCACGGTTTTGGTCGAGTCATATAATTCCTGGAAGACGTAGCGCGAGGCGATTTCCTTGTTGCCTATTACCTTGGCCAGGTAAGAACCGAACGGTTCGACAACGGGAAAGAACACGCGGCCGCTTGACGGGTCGATGGTATAGCCTTCCACGTAGTCGAAATAGCCGTTGGGATTTCTTTTATTATTATTGTCCAGTCGGTCCATCCCCAGCAACGAAAGGATTTTCCTGTCTTTCAGCCCGGGTTCGGGGATGTAAGAAAGGAATACGCCCGTCGTATCGCTCAATATCTTGATGTCCAGACGGAATTTCTCGCGTTGTACGGAGGTCGCGCCCAGCGAATAGACGTTCTTCATCATCAGGTCCCAGTTTCCCATCCGCGGTGTATTGGCGGTATTCTTCAACGTCTTGACGAAAAGTGCCGTCTGATTGTCTTTCATGTCGGTGGAAAATTCTCCGACCTGATAGCTCTGTCCGCGATAAGTGTATTCGAAAGCCACCGCCAGCACTTGGTCGGGCTGCAACGTGGACTTCAGGGACAGGTAGCCCAGCGATGCGTTCAGCGTGTACTCTGACGAAGTGAGCAGACGTGCGGTCTCCAGTTTCTCATAGTCTTCTCCTCCCGACAATCCCGCACCATCGAGCAGCGGAGTGGTTTGCGAAATGTCGCGGGCCGCCGCAAGGTCGCTCGTCAGACGCTCGTAAAGCGTATTCGAGGCGTTGCTCGGAACGACGTCACGCCCGGCTGCCCACAAGGGATTGCTGATGCTGTCGTGCTCACCCATATCCGTAAAGGCCACTATGTTACGGGTATTCGTCGTCACGCCCGTCTTGTTCGTCACCCACACCTCTATACGGTTGATGTTGATGCCGGACATTACATTCGGCAACTGAGCCATGTTGTCATCATAACGGTCACGGAAATAATGGGCCAAGAAGAAGTGCCGGTTTTCGTCGTAGCTGTCGGCCGAGAACTCATAATTGGTCATCTGTATGCCGCCCGAAGACGAGACAGACTGGCTGCTCGATTTCTTTTGCGACACGACGGTCTGCAGTTTGAGCTTGCCGAACTGCATGTCGGCACGGACTCCGAACAACGACGTGGCGCCCCGCACCAACGAAGAGTTGGACGGCATCAACACGTTACCGGCTTCGATGAGTTTGATGATTTCGTCCTCCTTGCCCTCATAGCGCAACTTGAAGTTCTGCGTGTCAAAGTTGAACGTGGCCTCGGAGTTGTAATTGAAATCCAAGTTCACCTTGTCGCCAACCTTACCGTTCGCGCTCAGGTTTATCTTCTCGTCGAAATCAAAGCCGAAGGTTTTCCGACTGCGTTCGGACAAGGAGGGATTATCCACGAAGCGCGTGTTCGCGCCTATCTTCAATTCGGCCGAACCTTGCGTCTTGATGCGGACTCCGCCGGGACCGAAGATTTTGCTGGCCGGTCCCAAATCGAACTTCATATCCGTGAAGTCGAACTTTTCCTTGCCTTTCGTCTCGAACTCCTCGGCGTTCTTAGCCCTATAATAGGCTCTGACCGAACGTTCTGCGCTCCATTTCCGATATTCCTCTTCAGTCATGTAGAACGGAGCTTCCAGAAAATCATCGCCCAACTTGGTTCCCAACCTGTACGTGCCTGTCTTTTCGTCGTAATAGACATCCGTCTTCAGGTTTTCGGGGTCTTTCAGGTCGGCCGGCGACTTGTCCGCGTCCTTTTCGTCCTGCACCGTCGTCCGGCGCACGCGGAAACGGGGCTGCACGCTGTCCTCACGCACCGCCTGTACCTGTTCCCTGCCTGCAACGGACGGCACGGCAGCAGCTGAAGTCCGGATTTGCGAAGAGAGTGCGGATGCCGCCGCCGACACAATCAGCATCAGCACCGCAACGACCAATAATATTTTACGCAGGTTCGGTTTCACAAATACCGGCTTTAGTCTTTTGTTTCAATACAGTATGGATAGAAAATCATATTCCGCGGCAACGTCGTCACAACATCTTCAACGCTTGTTTGATAATCTTTTCCACGGGAATGTCCGGCTCGGCCTTTACGATTTCCCGCACCACCTTTTGTGCCGGCGCAGGCGAAAATCCCAGCATGGTGAGGGCTGCCACGGCCTCGTCCACGACTTCGCCCGACGCAAAGGCGGCCGCACCGCCCGCATCCGCACCGGCAGCACCGGTAATGCCCAACTCGCCGAATTTCTTGTCTTTCAGGTCCACGATGATGCGTTGTGCCACTTTCGGCCCGATACCTTTCACGCTCTTCAGCAGGCGCACGTTTTCCTCGCTGATGATGGCGGCAAGCTCGGCCGGAGTGAAGGCAGACAGAATCATACGCGCCATCTGCCCGCCGATGCCGGACACGCCGATGAGCAGCAGGAACAGGTCGCGCTCGGCCTTTTGAGCGAAGCCGAACAACAGGTGCGCATCCTCGCGAATGGCCTCATAGACATATAACTTGGCCTCTTTCTTCCCTTGTATGGCGGAATATGTGTTGAGCGAAACGGACAATCCGTACCCTACCCCGCCGGCTTCAATCACAGCCTGCGTCGGAGTAAGTTCGGTCACCGTTCCTCTGATATATTCAATCATTTTTTATATCTGTTTTACCTATTTACATACTAATTCTCAAAATCAAACGACAAAATTACACTATTATTGCCTTTTGAACAAGAGAAAAGATACAATGGAGGCTGTTTTTAATGAAAATGACGATACTTTCCCAAAACCGGCCGTAAGGGCAAAGCCTGCGTTTCGCGGATGAACGGCCACCGATACGGGCAAACGCTTCGACCCGACATTAACATTTTTAACTTCCGTTACCTTAACGAATGTAAAAGAATAGGAGTACGAGCGCGTAAAAGGCATCTTTTCGCACGCGGGCTACTTGTATTTTTACTTGGAATACTTCCATTTTTGCGCGGGCTACTTCCAAATTTTTCTACATGTGCATGTAAACGGTACTTGCAAGTAGCTTATTTACACGAAAAAAGGCGGTCCGAAACCGCCTTTCCTATTTTCTGTACACAAAGATACAACAAATTTCCGCCAAAAGCAAATTGTGTTAAAATCGCAATATGATTGTCGCCCGTAGGGACGCGGGTGAAAACCGGCCCACAGCGTTGTAAAAAAATAAAAAACCCCCACCCCCC
>CAJMSQ010000028.1 GCA_905216095.1 uncultured bacterium
ATAGCCCTGCGCAAGGCTTGCCACGCCTGTCATTTCACCAACACGCGCCGAACGAGCGACGTGACCATCGGCGACTTCTGGGGGGTGGAAAAGACCGATAAAACATTTGCGGCCGACAACAAAGGATGCTCGCTCATACTCGTAAACACGGAAAAGGGCCGCAAATGGTTCGAAGACATCAAGGACCGCTTCGACCTACTGCACGCAAGTCTTGAAGACTGTCTGCAACCGCAACTCTGCCATCCGGCCGTGCCTCATCCACGGCGCGATGACTTCGAAGCCGACTACGGACGGTTAGGATTCGAACGGACACTCCGCAAATACGGCTTCCTCGGATGGAAGGCCGAAGCCCGTAAATACGGAAGCAAAGCCAAACAGCTTATCAAACGCATTATCAAGACCATCATACGCAAAAAATGAAAATAGGAATACTCACTTTCCACTGCGCGCACAATTACGGAGCGGTACTTCAAGCCTACGGATTGCAGGAATACCTCAAAAGCCAAGGACATGAAGTGCACATCATCGACTATCGGCCAAGGTATCTGACAAAGCAATACGCCAAGAATAGTCTTATATTTTGGATTAGTAAGGATTTCTTCCGCACCTGCAAGAAACTGATAAATGAACCATTTCTGTTTCGCACACGCGCAAGGCGATGGGATAAATTCGACAAATTCATACGAGAACGCTTCAACCTCGCCCCTTTTGAGAAACAAGGAACAGACAAATACGACACTGTCATTGTCGGAAGCGACCAGATATGGAATCCTCACATTACCGGCGGAAAGTTCGACGATATTTTCTTCGGGAAAAAAATATCTGGCCATATAGTCGTCTATGCCGCCAGTGCCCGGTTCAAAGAACTGAACAATCAAGAAAAGCTATACTTTCGGGAAAGATTAAAAGATATTGATGCCATCAGTGTCAGAGAAGATTCATTGCGCCGTTTGTTACAACCTCTTACAAACAAAAAGATAAGAACCGTCGTAGACCCTACATTACTGGCCGGTCGCAACATATTTACTCCCATTGTTTGCAAACCTGACACAACAAGCCCCTACGTATTCATCTACAACATAGATTCACACAGGGAAACACATGAAGTAGCCTTGCGTATTGCGCGCCAAATCAGTGGTGATGTATTCGAACTAACCTGTTACCTAAAAAATTGCAGACAATATGCAGGCATTAAAAGAGTGGATGACCTATCTCCGGAGCAGTTTCTCGGATATATCCTACACGCTGCCTGTGTCGTGACCACCTCTTTTCATGGAACAGCGCTTAGTCTACTTTTTCAAAGACCATTCTACACCGTAAGGCAAAACTCCGACGCAGACCTTCGCACAGAATCCTTACTCAAAAGAATTACTCTGACAGACCGCTTCATCAATAAAGGTACATTTCCGGACTTCCAACCCATAGACTACACCCATATAAACGAGTTAATCGAAGAATACAGACTGACCTCGAAAATATTTCTCTCAAAAGAAGTGGCTAAATGAGATAACACCATGAATGACAGACTTGAACCAGCCATTTCCATCATCGTACCGGTCTACAAAGCGGAAGCCTACCTACACCGCTGCGTAGACAGCCTGCTCGCACAAACTTTTACAGAGTTTGAAGTCCTGCTCATTGACGACGGAAGTCCGGACCGCAGCGGCGAAATATGCGACGAATATGCAGCAAAGGACAACCGCGTACGCATATGGCATTGGCATAACAGAGGTGTAGTAGCCGCCCGACGTCAAGGCATAAAATTAGCAAAAGGAGAATATATAATATTTGTAGATGCAGACGATACGCTTCCTCCAAAAGCCTTAGCTGTTCACGAGAGAATCATGGAAAAAGGAGGATATGACATTATTCAAACCAATTACATATTCTTTGCTCTCAACGGAAGTACTCAAAAAGGACTAATAGGACACAAAGGAGATGTTTGCTCTAATGATTTCATTCGTATGCTTCTACTCGGTGAATGTCCGGCAGGGATTCTTGGAAAAATTTTCCGGAAAGAAGTCTTGAATGGAAACACAATGGATATTTCAGAGAAAATAAAAGACAATGAAGACCTACTCATCAATGTCAAAGCTGCAAAAAAGGCTGAAAGAATAGGTATATTCCCATATATCTACACCTATAATTATTTCAGGATTGAAGGTAGTGCCAGCCAAAAATTGTATACCAAAACACATTGGCTATTGGTATACAACACCATGCGCGAGATTATTAAAGGGACGAAATGCCAACGCGAATGTGAACGTTACATAGCAAAATCCATGTGGAGAAAAAAACAGATTTGTGGACTTCAATTTCATGATACAGATATTTTCAAGATTCTCTATGAAAACCGAAAGTTTTACCCTATACTATCTACACACCGTTTCTACCTGTATGGAATAATTACACATACCCGTTTAAGCCAGTTTATTACTCTGTTGAGGCATTATATCGATAGAGTAATTTATAGGGCCTGTATTTACTTCAAAAGATCGATTAGGTTCTAACTAATCATAAAATAACAATCACCCTATGCAAATAATATTAGCTTTTATCGCTTCTTTTATTGCATTCTCCTTTGCAGGAAACAACAAGAAGACCCAAATGCTTCTTTTGTCGGTATCCTGTATTGTGCTAACCTTCGTTGCAGGATGCCGCTCGTTAGATTTTCCTGACACAAAAGCCTATATAGATTCCTTCGTATTCTATACAAACAATCTATGGACGTATTCCATCCGGGATGTACCTGATGGCTATTCCGATAAAGGCTTCTATTTCTTATCTGCTGTCATCAGGACCTTTACGAGCGATTACCGAATATACTTAATAATCATATCTATCCTGACATTTATTTTTCTTTACAAATCGCTTAAAGAATATTCCATCCTACCGCTCATCGGCTTGCTCGTATATGTTTCCCGCTTCTTTATCGCAAGGAATATGATGCAAATTCGCGCTGCATTAGCGATAGCCATTGTGGTCTACTCTATAAAATATATCTCACGACAAGATCTGAAACGCTTCCTCTTATGGACGCTTTTGGCCACATCCATACACTTGAGCATGATATTGGCTATTCCTCTTTACTGGATTAATAAGATTCAGATAGACATCAAAAAGACTGTCATATCGCTGGCGGCCGCCTTTGCCATAGCTTTTTTCGCGTCTCCACTGGTTCGTAGCCAAGTCGAAGCCTGGAGCATCCAATACGGCATAGCACAGGCTTATACTATCAGTAATGCTACTGAATTTACAGAGGGATTAGGGCTTCTCAATCCGATGATTTATTATCAAACAACCCTTTTGCTTTTCTTTACTTTTTACGAAAGGAAAATAAAGAACAAAACTCAATATTACACAATAATTCGAAGTGGATACCTTTATTCCACTTTTATGCTTATTCTATTTTCCTCTTTTGCCACTCTGTCCGGCCGGACATCCACCATCTTTGCCACTTTTGAAATTCTCATAATACCGGCATTAATTAAAGTTTTTCCTTGGAAATGGCGGTTTTTCGCTTACTGCATTTGCGGATGCTGTTTAACTATCATATTCTATATGAATGCTTCCGAATGGATATGACACATTTAATCAAGGTCAAATCTCAAAGCATACTTACCCATGAACGACTGCGATAAAACAACCATCATATATCTCGTACCGTCGCTCATCAAATGCGGACCTATCAACGTTGTGCTGAACATCGTCCGCCGTTTGGAACGCACGCGCTTCCGCCCCGTTGTCGTGGCCCTGCAACGACACAAACTCGAAGCGAAACGCGGTAACCGGACAGAGTTCGAACGCGAAAACATCGAAGTTGTGGAATACGAGTACACACACTGGCAGTTGCAAATGCAAACACGGCGCATAGCACGCCGACTACGGCAGACACTGCCGGCCGACGCCGTCTTCCATGCGCACGGTTACTACCCGGCCCTCATCCTGTCGCACCTGCACGACCGCCACACCATGGTCACCATACACAACATCTGTGACGAAGATTTCCGTCTGAGCAAAGGAACTGTCATGGGGCACTACATGTCCGTCACCTACAAACAAGCACTACGCCGCATCGGCTTATGCGTTACTATTTGCCGCACAATGCAGGACTTCTACGCCCGCGACCCGCGCCTCCGGATCTGTACTGTGCTCAACGGCGTACCGGTTTCGGAGAGCCTACCCACCGAAGAGCAACGTGTATCCGCCCGCCACGAACTCGACATCGCTCCCCGCACACGCGCCCTGCTCTATCCGGCTGTGTTCAATCCAAGAAAGAACCACGCCGTCCTCATTGACAGCCTGCGTAAAAGCGATGGCGACTTCGTCGTGCTCATGGCCGGCACTGGCACGACGCTGGACGAATGCCGCCAACTGGCTGCCGGCGATGTGCGTTTCCGCTTCCTTGGTTATCGGGCCGATATGGAAGCCATATGGAACGCGGCAGACCTCATGATTTCCCCATCGTTGAGCGAGGGACTTCCGTTGGCCGTGCTCGAAGCCTGCGCACACGGGCTTCCTTGTCTGCTGTCAAATATACCGCCCCATATTGAGATTGCACGCAACATATTCGGTGCAGAAACCGACATGTTGCTTTTCTCTCCCACAGACTCCGATGGACTGCGCCACACGGTTGAGAAGAATATCAACCATCCGTTCGACCGCAACAATATACGCACCCGCGTCATTCCACTATATGGTGCACAAGCCATGGCTGACGGTTACATGCAACTATACAAGAAGTATCAACCCTCACAAAACATTACACAATAAAGAACAAGCACTTCGTCTCATGACCTTCACCGGGCATCCTCCCCACTTCCCTTTGCAGCCAAGGCTATCCGGCACCTCCACCCCATCAGAATGACGTGCGCAGCAGGAAGTCAGACAAGTGGAGATGGTGGATGCCGTTCACGTTCGTCCCGCTCGTCCATTCGTCAAGACTGACCACGTATTTGGGATAATTGTCGGGAATGGTCTGCAGATTGCCGAACTCGCGGTTCCGCGTGGACTCGTCCGTGAGCAGGTAAGCGGCCTGCACATAAACCACCTCGTCGCGGCGACGGGCCACGAAGTCTATTTCGCGACCGTCGGACTGCTGTCCGGTAAAGACCTCGTAACGCAAACCGATAAGGTGAAGGTAAACCGCATTTTCTATGAGTTTGTGAATGTCGCGGCCCAATGTGAAACCGAGATGGCAGTTACGCAAACCAAGGTCTTCAAAGAAATATTTGTCGCCTATCTCGAACTTACGCAAACCGTTCACGTCTATACGCTGAACCTTATGGAGAAGATAAGCATGTTGAAGGGCGCGCAGATAATTGATGACCTGTACGGGCGCGATGGCGACGCGCTGCGACTTCAGATAACGGCTGATGTTGTTGGCCGAAAAGAGACTGCCGATGTTGTCGGCGGCATAAAGGACAAGCCGTTCGAGAAAATCGACGTTGCGTATGCCCTCGCGGCGAATCACATCCTTAAGCAAGACGGTGGAATAAACATTACGCAGATATTCAAAAACGATTTCCTGCTCAAGCGGAAGGTTCTGCAAATAGGGCAGTCCGCCATAAGTCAGGTAGTCGCGCAGGGCCGACGTTCCGGCCTCCAGACGGTGGAACGTCAGGAACTCCCCGTAACCGAGGGAATGGATATGGAACTCGACATAACGCCCCGAAAGATAGGTGGCCAACTCTCCCGAAAGCATTGTGGCATTGCTGCCGGTAACAAATATATCGCAACTACCGTCGGCCTGCAGGCTGCGGAGTGCATGTTCGAAGCCCGCAATGTCCTGAACCTCGTCAATAAAAAGGTAATTGGGGGCTGTCGTATCAAGACGCAGCCGCAAATATTCCATCAGGTCTGTATGCGTGCGCAACGCGGCGAACTCCTCGAGTTCCTTGTTGATATAAACGATATTGGCCTGCGGGCAGCTCTCAGCCACATATTGTTGCAACTGCCGCAATATGCAACTCTTCCCGACACGTCGCTGTCCGGTCAGCACTTTAATGATGTTTTTGTCGATGAAAGGCTTGATGCGGTCGGTATAAATGGGACGATTGATGATTTGCAACATATTCTTCTATTAATCGTAATTAAAACTTACGGCAAAAATAGGGATTTTATTAATCATAACAAATAAAAAATCGGAAATATCCCCGATTTATTAATCATAACTCATAAGAAAGGATTATATACATGCAGGAATTTTCGGTATTGCTATCTGTATATAAGAAGGAGCGGCCCGAGTGGTTGCGCGAAAGCCTGGCAAGCGTATTCCGGCAAACGGCAATGCCGGCGGAAGTGGTACTCGTCAAGGACGGACCGCTGACAGAGGAACTGGAAGCCGTCATCCGGGAGTGCGCGGCCGAACATCCGGAACTGAAAACCGTTCCACTGAAAGAAAATGCCGGGCTGGGACGCGCGCTCAACGCCGGACTTCGCCATTGTTCGCACGAACTGGTGGCCCGGATGGATACGGACGATATCTGCAAGCCCTGGCGTTTCGAAAGGCAGCTGCGGGTATTCGAGGAAAAGCCCGAAACAGACGTATGCGGAACATGGATAGACGAATTTGCGGAACAGGAGGATAAAATAACATCAAGCCGGAAGACACCGGAAAGAAACCCGGAAATATATGAATTCGGAAAGAAACGGAATCCGATGAACCACGTCACCGTGATGTTCCGTAAAGAAAAGGTCATCGCTGCCGGAGGTTATCAAGACTACCTGCTGTTCGAAGACTATTACCTGTGGGTCCGAATGCTCGTCCAAGGATGCCAGTTCCACACCATACAGGCGTCGGGGGTCAAGGTCAGGGCTGACCTTGACATGGTAGCCCGCCGCCGCGGACTGCGGTACGCACTGACCGAAGTCCGCCTGCAATTCCTCTTCTTCGGCCTGCGATACATCGGTTTCGGGACGTTCCTGGCCAACATCGCCATACGTTTCACGGCACGCATCATGCCACGCCGCCTGCTCGCATGGTTCTACCGCAAAAAACTCAGACAATAAAAAGAACTTATACCATCATGACAAACAACACGCAACCTTTTATTCCCGACGGGATGAACGCTTTCGAGCGCAACGTGAAGCGGCTGGCCGACATGTTCGTCGCGGCCGGCTGTCTCGTGGTGTTCTCGCCACTGATGCTATGGTGCTGGTGGGCCGTGCGCAGGGAGGACGGTGGGCCGGCCATATTCAAGCAAGAGCGCATCGGACGCTTCGGACGGCCGTTCCACATCTACAAGTTCCGTTCCATGCGTCTCGATGCAGAAAAGAACGGGCCGCAGCTGTACTCCGCCGGGGCGGACCCGCGACTGACTAAAATAGGGAAATTCCTGCGCGAGCACCATCTCGACGAACTGCCGCAACTCTGGAATGTGTTCTGCGGGGACATGGCGTTCATCGGGCCGAGGCCCGAGCGCAAGTTCTACATAGACCAAATCATGAAACAGGACTCCCGCTATGCCTACCTCTACCAAATACGGCCCGGGGTGACGAGCTACGCCACACTATACAACGGATACACCGATACCATAGAGAAGATGGTGAGCCGGCTGCACTATGACCTGTTCTACCTGCAGCACAGGTCGTGGATGCTGGATATCCGGATTCTCTGGACCACCTTCTACCGGATTATACGTGGGCACAAGTTCTGACCGCGCAGGCATGGACCGGCTATTCCTTGAACTCATACACGTCGCACTGGGCCGCCGCGAAGACCTCGGGCACGCACCGTCGGCCGACGAGTGGGCGGCACTCTACCGCGAGGCTGTGCGCCAGACCATGGCGGCCGTGCTCTTTGCCGGCATCGGCCGCCTGCCCGCGGAGCAACGGCCGCCACGCACACTGCTGTTGCAATGGTTCGCGCTGACGGAGCGCACACGCGAAATGAACCGGCGCATGAACAGCGAGACCGTGCGCGTATGCGGCGAACTGGAACGCACGGGCTTCGGTGTCGTCGTGCTCAAGGGGCAGGGCGTGGCCGCAGGCTATCCCGACCCGTCGCTGCGCCAGCCGGGCGACATCGACGCATGGGTCGTGCGCGACGGCGGAAAAGATTTCCCGAGGGGCAACTTCCGGGCCGTTACCGGCCATGCGCGACGTCTTGACCCGCAGGCCTCCGTACAGCTGCTGCACACGGACTTCCGCCTGTCGGCACTCACCGAGGTCGAAGCGCACTTCTGGCCTTCCTATTTCTTCTCTCCCCTGCGCCAGTACCGCCTGCGCCGCTGGGCCACCCGTCGGTTGCCTTCACTGCTCGCCCACCGCACGCGACTTCCCGAGACGGACGGCGACGTGTGCACGCCCACGGCGGAATTCAATGCCGTATACCTGCTGCTGCACATCTATCGCCACCTCTTCCACGAGGGCATCGGCCTGCGCCAGCTGCTCGACTATCACTACTGCCTGTCCTCGCCCGAACTCACGCCCGAGGGCCGCGAAGCCGCACGCCGCACGCTGCGCCGCCTCGGCCTGTGGCGCTTTGCCGGGGCCGTGTCCTACGTGCTGGCTACCGTATTCCTCACCGACGCGGAGCGACTGCCGGCCCCGCCCGATGCGAGGGAAGGACGTTTCCTGCTGCGCGAAATCATGATGGCGGGCAACTTCGGGCACAACGACCTGCGGCCGGAACGCCGCACGGGCGGTACAGCGGCGGCGCGCTTCGTGTCGCACCTGCGCGGCAACCTGCGGCTGCTCCGTCACTATCCGGAAGAGGCTATCTGCGCGCCTTTCTTCCGCGCGTGGCACTATCTGTGGCGCAAGTGGAACGGATTCGCCTGACACGGGGCGGCAATGCGCCATATTTTCCGCCGAGAGAATTTTAACACTATTTGCTTTTAGCGGAATTTTTTATTATCTTTGTATAGCGAAAGTGCGAAGGACGGCTTCAACCGTCCTTTTTTCGTATCCGAAAGCCCGTTTTCGGACAAAACATCCCCTATCACAGACTTTCGTACATGGCTTATCGTTTTTCCTACATGCCTTGTAGTTCCTCCTACATGGCTTATAGGATTTTCCGGCCCTGCATGTAAAAGAAAATAGCAGGGACTTACGTCCCGCCAAAAGTGAGCGAAAGTTAAAAATGTTAATGTCAGGCCGGACCTTTCCCCCTATCCGGAGAAAGGACTCCGCCGGTTGTCGGGAGGATGTCCCCGCCCGGCCTTTTCAGATAAGCGACCGGAAAAAGAAAATGCCGGTAGCGAAATTGTTTATCAGGATTTAACATCCTGTATATCCATATACTTACACCTGTTTGCGCAAGTATTTCGCCAATATGCCGTACATTCCATTTCCGGATGCTTCGGACACACCTTCAGAACCGTTTTGTCGATAAAATCCGGCCTTTCGTCGAATTATGGTACAAAAGAAAGGCCGGACGGCCGCACATCCCACCGACACTGCCTATCTTTGCAACGAAACCGATTCTGCTTTCCGGTATTCCAGGGCTACGGGAAAAACGGATTATCTGCCCCGGCAGAGCGGAGTTTCAACCTAATTATGTAATTTTGTCACGGCCATGATTGAAAAGAACAGACTTGAACGCACCATCACCATAGCGGCACACCTGCTGATATGGGCATACGTATTCGCCTCTCCCCTATTGTTCCGGCGCGGGAATACCCCGATAGACTGGAACAACTACATGTGGACGCTTTACTTTCCGGCTTCCACGTGCATCATCTTCTACATCAATTATCTGTACCTCGTTCCCCGCTATCTGCAGACCAAACGTTACCGGCAGTTTGTGGGCTACAACATTCTGCTGCTGACGTTTTTCGCCGTCAGTCGCGAGTTCTATGTACAATTCAGCCTGGACCAGATGCCCCACCACGGCGGACGGCACATGCGGCGCATGAGACGCGAAAACCCACATGCGTTCAACTGGGTCCCTTTCATACGCAGTTTCATTTCCTTGCTGTTCTCCACCTTCATGGCGAGCGTGGTCAGACTGAGTACCCAGTGGCGCAAAGCCGAGACTGCACGGCAGGAGGCGGAACTGGGCCGCGCCGAGGCGGAACTGAAAAACCTGAAAAGCCAAATCAATCCCCACTTCCTGCTCAACACCCTCAACAACATCTACGCACTCACGGCATTCGACTCCGAAAAGGCCCGGCAGGCGATACAGGAACTGAGCAAACTGCTGCGATACGTACTCTACGAAAACCGGGAACGGTTCGTAAGCCTGCACAAGGAGGCCGATTTTCTGAATACCTATATAGAACTGATGCGCATACGCCTGTCGGGCAACGTCGATGTGCGCGTGAACTTCGACATACCTGCGGAAAACAACACCGAAGTGGCGCCGCTCATCTTCATTTCCCTCGTGGAAAACGCATTCAAACACGGGGTCAGCTCCACGCGCCCCGGCTTCATACACATCAGCCTGCGGACGGACGCACAAGGCATACACTTCTGCTGCCGCAACAGTAATTTCCCGAAAAGCGAGAACGACAAAAGCCCCGGCGACATAGGCCTGCAACAGGTAAAAAGCCGGCTGGACCATTCCTATCCCGGACATTACGACTGGCAATACGGTCCCTGCGACGAGGGACAGACCTATTCGTCGGAAATTCACATCAGGCCATACGGCCGGACACCCCACAACGGAAGCACTACCCTCCCATAAAGAAATACTGACATGACCCTGACCTGTGCCATCATAGACGACGAGCCGCTGGCCGTCAAACTTTTGGAGACCTACGTAAGCAGAACCCCTTTTCTGAAAGCCGCGGGCAGTTACTCAAGCGCCGTGGAGGCCATGAGCGGCCTGCAGGAACACCCCGTGGACCTGCTGTTCCTGGACATCCAGATGCCGGAACTGAACGGCCTGGAGTTTGCCAGGACCATCGGAAAGGACACCCGCATCGTTTTCACCACGGCTTTCAGCCAGTATGCCATAGACGGTTACAAGGTGAACGCGCTCGATTACCTGCTGAAACCCATCAGCTACGCCGACTTCCTGTCTGCGGCGCAACGGGCCTGCGAATGGTTTGAACAGACCGCCGGCGACGTGCCTTCCCCGTCGGGCGGCGACGGCGGGGACACGGGAGCGTTTTTCGTAAAGAGCGACTACAGACTGATACGCATACACCCCGATGACATCCTCTACGTGGAGGGGCTGAAAGACTATGTGAAGATTCACCTTGAGTCCACGGAACGCTCCGTCGTGTCGCTGATGTCCATGCGCAGCCTGGAGCAAATCCTTCCCTCCGCGTCGTTCATGCGCACGCACCGCTCGTTTATCGTGAACATGGACAAGGTAACTTTGTTGGAACGCGGGCAGATTGTTTTCGGAGACAGGCGCATCCCCGTTTCTGACAGCTACAAGGAACAGCTGCAGACGTACATCAACAGCCGCCTGCTGCGGGGACGTAACGACGAAAAGGACGGATAAAACAGCCGATGCGCACGCTCCGACGATGTTAAATCAGGAAACAGGGAGGCTTTTATCCCGTTTTTTCGTATATTTGTCGGGAAAACAAAACCTGACACTGAACATGAAAAAGATTCTCCTACTTCTGCTCCTCGTCCTGCCGGCGGCCGCAGGCGCACAAAAAGAGTCATCCGACCTCTCCAAGTATCTGGCCGGCGCCGTGCCCGTGACTCCCGAAGGCTACGTCTATTTTGAACGGACGTACGACGTACCGGGCAAGTCGAAAGCCGAACTTTTCAGCCTGCTTCGCGAATATACGCAAACCGCCATCGTGGAAGGCGAGGACCATCTGCCGCAGGCGCGCATCACGGAAGCTGACTCGGCGACAGGCATCATAGCGGCCAGCATCGAAGAATACCTTTACTTCAAGCGCAAGGCCTGGACGATGGACCGCGTGCGCTTTTATTACCAGCTCATCTACCGCATAGAGGACGGGAAGTTCAACATCGAGATGCGCCGCCTGCACTATCTGTACGACGACGTGCCGCAGGCACAGGACTATCGCGCCGAGAACTGGATTACGGACAAGGAAGCGCTCAACTCCGCGCAGACCAAGCTGACACGCATCGGGGGAAAATTCCGCCGCCACACCATTGACCGCAAGGATGAGATATTCCGCGGTGCGGCACGTGCAGTCGGCGTTGTCGGGAAAGTAAAGAAGGTCATCGAAGTGGAGGAATAAGGACTTCCCTCACGTCTCGTCAGGACCGGTATCCGTATGGCTGACATGCGCCGCCCCAACGAAAAGGAAAGACAGACCGTAGAAACCATGATTACCCTCTATTGCCGCGGCAAGGAGGGTAATCGTTCTCTCTGCCCGCACTGCGCCGAACTGGCCCGATATGCCGCCCGCCGGCTCGAACGTTGCCGCTTCGGCGAACGGAAACCGGCCTGCCGCCGCTGTCCCGTACACTGCTATCGCCCCGACATGCGCCGACGGATGATTGAGGTCATGCGGTACGCCGGCCCACGTATGCTGTTGCGACATCCGGTCATGGCATTGCGCCACCTGATGAAGGACTTGTGCCGGCGGAGGCCTGCGACATGAACGGACATGACCGGCACGGAACAAACCAACCGAGGCATCATCGGAATTATCCGGCGATGCCTCGGTTGCTCTATACCTTAAATGTGTATTGAAATGTTTTCTGATTAATTGCACGAGTTACGTGCGTTTTCCAACTTCCGGATTTCTCCGTTCAGCCGTTGGCACATTGTGCCGTTTCCCATAGCCTGATAGCGCGACAAACGGTACCGCAGCATAGAGATGTCTTTGTTTACTTCTTTTCTCATAATCATCTTGTTTTTTGTGTCGTCCGCGTTTCGGACAGACTGTGTACGATGTTCTTTCGTTACTTTTACCGATGCAAAGATACGAAGAACCGGGCGCGGAAACGGCAACCGGCACCATTTAACGCACTTTTTATGCTATTTTTGACATCTTCCGGTCGGTTTTGACAACCCGTCTTCTCAAAAACAACTATATAAACACCGGACAAGGCGCATAAAAACTTTCAGAACAGCGGCACAAAAAATATTGGCCTTTCAAAAAAAAGTAGTAAGTTTGCGTCAAGGGCACGGCGCAGCCGATTGCACACCGCCGACCCAACCCTAATACAGACTACCATGAAGAGACTCACGCTGCAAATACCTTATGCCGTCTGCCAGCCCGATGAACTGGACACGGAAGACCGCACACTCGTGGAACTGGCCCGCCAAGCCTGCGACACCAGCTACGTACCTTATTCGCACTTCCACGTCGGCGCAGCGGTACGGCTGGAGGACGGGACAACGGTCTGCGGCAGCAATCAGGAGAATGCAGCTTACCCGTCGGGCACCTGCGCGGAACGTTGCACCATGTTCTATGCCAACGCGCGCCATCCCCATCTGGCCCCGACCGCCATCGCCATTGCCGCACGCGCAGACGACGGTTCTTTCACCGAAACGCCCATCACCCCCTGCGGTGCCTGCCGGCAGGTGCTCATCGAGACGCAACACCGCTACGGCAAACCGTTGCGTGTGCTGCTCTACGGCACGCGTCACACCCTGGTACTCGAATCCGTCAGCGACCTGCTCCCTTTCCAGTTCGACGCAAACGCACTTTAGGCAGACGCACAAGACATCCATTCAAAATTTGAACGCACATTCCATCCGGCAAGAACGGATGTGCACATGTTTTTGCGTATCTTTGCAGGCCGCAGACGGACTTCTACGGAAAATCCTGCCTGCCGAAAAGGAAGACAAACACAGACTCACACAAAACAAACGTAAACGATATGATGAACGAATGGTTCGAATGTAAAATCAAGTACGAGAAAACAATGGAAAACGGGCTGGTCAAGAAAGTGACCGAGCCTTATTTGGTAGACGCCCTCAGCTTCACCGAGGCCGAAAAGCGCATCATCGACGAGGTGTCGCCCTTCATGACGGGCGAATTCGAGGTCGCCGACATCAAACGCGCCCGTTACGCCGAATTTTTCGAAACGGCGGAAGAAAGCGCCGACCGCTGGTTTCGCGCGAAACTGACTTTCATCACGCTGGATGAGAAGAGCGGAAAAGAAAAGAAGTCTTCGCAGAACGTACTCATACAGGCCGCCGACCTGCGCGGTGCCATCGCGCGGCTGGACGAGGGCATGAAAGGATCTATGCTGGACTACGTCATCTCTTCCGTCACCGAAACGGCCATCATGGACGTGTTCCGCTACAAGGAGCCGACGCCCGACTTCACAAAAAATCCGGAAGAGGAGGCATGATGAACGGGATAGCCGAACGATTATGCGGGATACGCGCCGAATTGCCGGACGAGGTGCGGCTTGTGGCCGTGTCGAAATATCATCCCGCCGAGGCTGTCATGCAGGCCTACACGGCCGGCCAACGCATATTCGGTGAAAGCCGCGCACAGGAACTTTCCGAAAAGCACAAAGTGCTGCCTGCCGACATTGAATGGCATTTCATCGGCCATCTGCAACCGAACAAGGTAAAATATATCGCCCCGTTCGTCAGCCTCATCCATGCGGTGGACAGCTTCAAACTGCTGGCCGAAATCGACAAGCAGGCACGCCGCTGCAACCGTGTGCTGCCTTGTCTGCTCCAACTGCACGTGGCGCAGGAAGAAACGAAGTTCGGCTTCACTCCCGAAGAGTGCCGCGACATGCTGGCCGCCGGCGAATGGCGCCGGCTGGAGCACACACGCATCGCCGGCATCATGTGCATGGCCTCGAACACGGACGACGAAGCGCGCATACGGCAGGACTTCCGCACCGCCTTCGACTTCTACGAGGAGGCACGCCGCGAATTTTTTCCCGATAGTCCCTACTTCCGCGAACGCTCGTGGGGGATGAGCGGAGACTACCGCATCGCGGTGGAAGAAGGCAGCACCATGGTGCGCATCGGCAGCTATATTTTCGGAGAACGCCTCTGAAAGGAATCCGTAAAACGCTTGTCCGGACACCGGAAACGGGAATATATCCCGCCACATTGGTCTAAAAAAGCCCGGGACACCATCCAACGACGAACGGTGTCCCGGGTATTTTTGTCTGAACCTGCTACCGGAGTTCTTTTCAGAAGAAAAACAAAAAGGTGCGCCTACATAAACGTTCCTTTCCGCTGAAGCAGTTCTTTCGACGTGTGACGCGGTTTTTCCTTTACCTTGATGTGTATTTTATCATTTGCCGCAGACTCTTCCACTTCGCGGACTCTTCTCCGGCCGAAAAAGGCCTCGAAAGGATCACGCACCGGTTCGGGCACGCCCAGTACGGCCTTGAACTTACAGGCCGGCAGGATAAGCTCGCCCATCCGCTCAGGTGCGACGACATACTGCGCCCATACCAGTGTGTGGTAACGGCGGCCGTTTTCCACTACATAGCCGGAAGTGGCCTCGCGGCGTATGTCAAGCCGACGGACACGGGCGTTCTTCACTTTTACCTCGTCTTTACATTCCACCTTGACAAAGGGTACGGAGGCGTAAAGCACATACGAGACCAGGCAGCTGTCGCCATAGATGACCTCAGCACGGTCGGGGACGGCACGGACAAAGAACTCGACGCCTTCCTCATCCTTGGCGGACGCGCCTGTCCCTTCGGCCTGCAACGGCAGACAAAGGGACAGCAACACGCACATGGTCCCTATTGCCCATTGAATGCCTTTCCCGCTCATAAGGCCTCGCATTCGTTAATCCAAGCCGTCGCACAGGCATCGCTGGGCATACGCCAGTCGCCGCGGGGACTCAGCGAGCAACTTCCGACCTTAGGTCCGTCGGGCAGACAACTGCGTTTGAACTGCTGGGAAAAGAAACGACGGTAAAAGACAGTAAGCCATTTTTTGATTACCTCGTCCTCGTAAGCCTTCACCCTGCCGTCGGATTTCGCAAATGCCTGTTTCGCGAGATAATAAACCTTAGAAGGGCGGAAACCGAAGCGCAAAACATAATAAAGGAAGAAGTCGTGCAGTTCATACGGCCCGACAAGGTCTTCGGTCTTCTGCACGATGTTTCCTTCCTCGTCGGCCGGAATCAGTTCCGGGCTGATAGGGGTATCCACAATATCGAGCAACGTGCGTTTGCTATATTCATCGGCCACATTCTCGGCCATCCATTTCACCAGATGGCGCACCAGTGTCTTGGGAACAGATGCGTTCACGCCATACATACTCATGTGGTCGCCGTTGTAGGTGGCCCACCCCAGTGCAAGTTCGCTCAGGTCGCCTGTCCCTACGACAAATCCGTTCATCTGGTTGGCCGCATCCATCAATATCTGCGTCCGCTCGCGGGCCTGCCCGTTTTCGAACGTCACGTCGTGCTTGGAGATGTCGTGACCCAAGTCACGGAAATGCACTTCACAGGCTTCGCGGATGTTGATTTCGCGGATAGTGATGCCCAGCCCCTTCATCAGGTCGATGGCATTGGTGTAAGTGCGGTCCGTCGTACCGAATCCCGGCATCGTGATGCCGACAATGCCCTTGCGGTCGAGGCCCAGACGGTCGAAAGCGTGCACACACACCAGCAAGGCCAGCGTGGAGTCGAGGCCGCCACTGATGCCGACAACGACGGTCTGTGCATGTGTGTGTTCGATGCGACGGGCCAGTCCCTCGGATTGTATGCAGAATATCTCCTCACACCGTTCGTCGAGCTCCGGCCCAGCGGGTACGAACGGCAAGGCATCGACCGCACGTGTCAGTTCAAAGCGTTCTTCGGCGTGCATCACGGGGTCGAGTTCCACCCTCCGGCCTGTTTGCTGTGTACCGGCGACCGACAACTGACGAGCACAGGCAAAGGACGTGTTCACCCGACGCTCCACACGCAGGCGCTCCACATCTATTTCGCTCACCACGAGTTGTTCTTTCATGGCAAAGCGTTCCGCCTCGGCTAGGATGTGCCCGTTCTCGGCAATATATGCCCGGCCGCCGAAGACGACGTCCTGCGTACTTTCGCCATAGCCGGCGCCGGCATAGACATAGCCGCACAGACTGCGCGCGCTCTGCGTTCCGACCAACCCGCGCAGGTAGCCGCTCTTGCCGATAAGTTCGTTGCTCGCACTGAGGTTAAAAACGATTTCCGCTCCCTGCAGGGCCAGTTGCGAACCGGGAGGCACGACGGCCCACAGGTCCTCGCATATCTCGATGCCGAATGTAGTTCCGGCCGTCTCGAACAGCAGGCCGGTACCGACGGGCACGTTTTGTCCGCAAAATTTCAACGACGTACCGGAAGGTATCGCGGCAGCCGAAGTGAACCAACGCCGTTCATAGAACTCCTTATAATTGGGAATAAAAGTTTTCGGCACCAGCCCATGAATCTTTCCGCTCTGGATGACGGCGGCACAATTCAGCAACATGCCCTCATAAGCCAGCGGCACGCCGACAAGCGCCACGATATTCAGATTACGACTGAACTCCATGAGCCTGAGCAGGGCCGCCTCGGCCTCGTCCGTAAGGAGCTGCTGCTGAAAAAGGTCCTGGCACGTATAACCCGTGACAGAAAGTTCCGGAAAACAGATGATTTCCACACCTAACCCTTCGGCCTTGGCCATAAGTGCTTCCATGCGGTCGGTGTTATAGCGGCAGTCGGCCACACGAACCGACGGAATGGCCGCAGCCACTTTGATGAATCCGTTATACATACGATAATTGCATACGATAATAATGAACGGCGATGCGGAAACTGATGCAAAGGAGTACGAAGAGTATTCAAAGCAACCGGCAGCCGACAATAACGGACACCGATATACGTTCCGCAGTCCGGTGCAAAGGTAAGACTTTTCGGGGAAACGGTATATCGGCGTCCGTTAAACTTTCCGACAAAGGGCCAAATCCCTTGCCGACAACGGCAGACCGTATCAATAGAACAATGTAAAGCCTGTGGAAAGCGTCTGGAAGCGCGGTCCGAAATCCTTGTTGAGCACGTCGCAGGGACTATATTTGACATAAAGGCCGAGCATGTTCCATCGCGCGCCAAGCATGAAATCGACAGTGACAGGCTTTTGGCGGATATTTTTATATACGTCCTTCATCCTGTGCCCGTCCTGAGTGTAACGCGTCTTGATGCTCGCGTACGTATTCAGGTTAAGTATGGCGGCCACGTTGAACGAGATTTTCTTTGCGGCTTTCCACTCATACCGGAACGGAAAGGCCAGGCTGAAAACTTTGATTCGGGAGAAATCTTCTTCCGCCCCCTCGGGATAGCCGGTCACATGTACGCCATCGTCATCCTTGACAAAGCATCTCCGGCCCGTCATGCGGTAGTTACGCCAATCAATACCCAGTCCCACGGAAAAATCATGGCGGCCATGATAATAGGAAGTATGTATTCCCAACAAATCGGCAAAGATTTCGTAGGACGAAGACATATCCACGTTCATTCCATCAGGCGCACCGACAGCCGTGACAAAGCCGAATCCCACCCCGCCCATGGTCACGAAGTGTGAAGACTTCCGGCTTCTCTTCCGGCCCAGAGAGAGCGTAAAATCCCAGTTGCTGCTCCGCTCTTCCAGCAGGCGCACGTTCCCGCCTCCCAGTTCTTTCCGGTAATCGAAACAGTAGGTCGTGTCCTCACCACATCCCTTGATGCTCAGATGAAGTGTCGTGTCGTTTTCCGTAAGCAGCACCTCACCGGCATTCTGTACGTTCACGATGGTGTCGCCCGCCTCGTCGGCCCACGCGACCGATGTCATGGAAAGGACAACCAATAAAGTAAAAAACTTTTTCATATCCTCATATATTTTATTGTGTTTGTAATCGTTGCTCCCGACAGGGATACAGCACCGCCTTCCGCGGACATCATTTTCCGAAACGGGCTTTCAGTTCGGCAATGGTGGCCGTTCCCTCCATATATATAATGGTCAGCACCGGTTTCTTGCCCGTCTGCAAACTATTGTTGCGGTAAAAGATATAACGGTTCAGGTTATTCCGGGACGGAAGCCCGTAGAAGCCGTAATAGAGCCGCCGGCCCTTCATCCCGACCTCCTTGTCCCCGGCCCGTGCCCCGTCGGACTTGACCAAAGATTCCACATAGGAAACGTCTGCCGTATGGGCCGGCAACGTCAGACTGCGAAACAATGTCAGACCGTAAGGTTTCACCTTCTTTCCCTGCAACATCACCTCGATGACATCGGGACATTTGCGGTAACGGCCGTCGAAAAGAGCGGCTACCTGCAGACCGTCCTGGGCCGACAGCGGTGTCAGCACACAGCACCACAGCAAAAATAAAATCACTCTACGTTTCATTTCTTCCTATTCCTCAAGCGTGTCAAACATTTCATTCAGTTGGTTCTCGACAGAAGCAGCCCCGCCGGCCAGTTCCACGTCTTCAAAAGAGCGGAACATCTGTTCCATAACCGCATCGGGCGCAGTCACCTCGTGCCCGCCGACATAGGCCACACAGACATTAGGTCCGGCAGCAGCCAGCCGCCACGCCACCGGCAATGCGACAAGCGCCAGCACCGCGGCCACGGCACCTGCCCTGAGCCACACGGACGGACGGCGGTGGCGACAAGGCACGGACGGCACTGCATGTGCGGCAGCCTTGCCGCGGAATGCCCCGGCAGCGGCCTGTGCCCTGCCGCAAGCGAGAAATCCCATCACGGCACGCACCTCGTCATAGCGGGTGTCTCTGCCCTCCTCCGACACGAGAAAACGGCGCAGGCGCATCTCTTCCTCATCGGTCGTTTCCGCTTCGAAATAACGGCGGACAAGTTCGTCCCATACGGCATGGCCGTTCTTACTGCTGCTCATGATATCGTCTGTTATAAAGTTCTCTAATCGTTTTTCTGGCTCTCGACAACTGCATCCTGACGGCTGCGGGCTGCATACCGAGGTCTTCGGCGATACTGTCCATATCTTCTCCGGCATATTCCCTGCGGCGCAAAATCTCTCGTTGCGTCGGAGACAACCGTTCCTCCACAAGCGCCGACACCCGGCGGAAACATTCTTCCCGTTCGGCCTCGGCCTCGGCGGTATCGTCGGGCACCTCTACGCGCTCTTCCTCCAACCCGACGAGCGGAGAGGCTTTCCGCCGGCGCAGCACGTCTATGCTCAGACGGCGTACCGTGGTGGTAAGGAGCGCGGCCGCCTCGCTTTCCGTGTGTATGCCCTCACGGCGCGGCCACAAGCGGCAGAACGCATCCTGCAAGGCATCGTCAGCCTCAGCTTCATCGCCGAGCATGGCGCCGGCCATGCGCCGCAGTGCCGACCTTGTCCGTCTGAATGCGGACAAGACGGGTGACAAGTCATCTTCTGACTGCCGGTGGTTTTCTTCAGACTGCCTCAGGTCGGTCTTCATGCGTTCTTCGTATGCGGATATTATATGTCGGAAACCACGGAAAAGGTTTTTCAAACCATTACCGCAAGGATGCGTCACATTGTTTGCGGAACAGTTTTTCCGAACCTTCTTCACAAGGATAACGCAAAGGTATGTTTTTTGTAACATTCCGCCGGTCTTTTTTTCTCAAATACTCCCGGACGGAACCGGGAACGCTCCCGCTCCACCCTTCCGCACAGACGACAAGAACTATCGGCAATCCGCCCAAAAGCAAACGGCGGAACAAGCAAAATTCACGGCTTTTGCTTGCACGTGCCTGCGATTTGCCGTATCTTTGTCCGCACGACAACGATTCAACATGATACACCTGACCGGAAGAATATGGTGGTTCGCCTGCCTTTTCAGCATTGTTCTGCCCGCCTTGGCCTCTTGCATTTCCGAAGAAGCGGAGAGCGACGACGGCGGCATCGTACGCATAGGGCAACCTGTGCCGGACTTCGTCGTGACCTTGTCCGACGGCACGGAAATATCATCCGTCATGCTGGACGGACAGCCGGCAGTCATCGTCTTCTTCAACACCGGATGCAGCGATTGCCGCAAGGAATTGCCGACCGTCCAACGGCTTTTCGACGAACTGGGCCGGCAGGTCCGGTTCATCTGCATCGGCCGCGAGGAAAGCGCGGAGAGCGTAAGCGCTTACTGGGAGCGGAACAACCTGTCCCTGCCCTATAGCGCGCAGCCCGACCGCGCAATCTACGGCAAATTTGCCCGGCATACGATTCCGCGACTGTACGTGACGGACGCAACCGGTACGATACGGGCCGCCTTTGCCGGGAAAGTGTCGTACAAACAATTGAAAGCGGCGGTCGAGAAAGCCATGGCCCTGCAACCGGCCCCATGAAACAAGAAACGGATATACAAAAATCAAAACTTATAACAATACCATGAACAACTCTTCGCTGAAATCGCGCCTTATTGCCATGAACTTCCTGGAGTTCGCCGTATGGGGCGCGTACCTTACGTCTATGGGACGCTACCTCGGCAATATCGGACTGGGGGCCAGCATAGGCTGGTTCTATTCCGTACAGGGCATCGTCTCCATCTTCATGCCCGGACTGATGGGCATTGTGGCCGACCGATGGATTCCGGCACAGCGTCTGCTCTCGCTCTGCCACATGCTGGCCGGTATCTTCATGAGCGCCGCCGCCCTCTACGGTATGCGGGCTTATCCCGACGTCAGCATGAGCACCCTCTTCACGCTCTACACGCTGAGCGTAGCGTTCTACATGCCGACCCTCGCGCTGAGCAACTCGGTGGCATTCAACGGGCTGTCGCGCGCAGGCCTTGACACGGTGAAGGACTTCCCGCCCATACGTGTGTTCGGCACCGTGGGATTCATCTGCACGATGTGGTTCGTGGACATCATGGGCTACATGACCAACCAGAACCAGTTCTTCGTCTCGGCCGCACTCAGCTTCGTGCTCGCCGCCTACGCACAGACACTGCCGAACTGCCCCGTCAGCGCGAAGGGAGAGAAGAAGTCCGTGGCGGCAGCCCTCGGACTGGACGCATTCCACCTGTTCCGGCAACGGCGCATGGCCATTTTCTTCATCTTTTCCATGCTGCTGGGCGTCTCTTTGCAGATAACCAACGGTTACGCCAACCCGTTCATCGGCAGCTTCGCCGCCGAACCGGTCTACGCGCATACATTCGGTGTGGAGCACGCCGGCATCCTGATTTCCCTGTCGCAGGTCAGCGAAACCTGCTGCATACTGCTCATCCCGTTTTTCATGAAGCGGTTCGGCATCAAGCGCGTCATGATGATAGCCATGCTGGCCTGGGTCTTCCGTTTCGGCCTGTTCGGACTGGGCAACCCCGGCAACGGCGTATGGCTCTTCGTCCTCTCGATGATTGTCTATGGTGTCGCGTTCGACTTCTTCAACATATCGGGCGCACTGTTCGTCGATAAAAACACCACACCCGAGATACGGAGCAGCGCACAAGGCCTGTTCATGATTATGACCAACGGCCTCGGCGCCACCATCGGCACACTGGGCGCGCAAGCCGTGGTCAATCACTTCACGCACAGCCAGGAAATCGGCGGGCAGTTCTATCAGGTTGGCGAATGGCCTACGGTATGGTACATCTTCGCCGCCTATGCCCTTGCCGTTCTGCTGCTTTTCGCCCTCGTCTTCCACGAACGGAAAAACAGCTGACCTCAGTCCGGCGGTCCTCCCTGCCCGAACCGGAAGAACAACCCTTCCCGCAACAATAACAAAACCGGTCGCACGGCCCCTGCAACGGCCATGCGGCCGGTCTTGTTTCCGACACCGACCACCGGTCCTCAAGTCTGTTCTCCGGCAATGCCTCCTTCCTGCTCCTGAGACGGCTGACCGACCTCCTGCCCCTTCCTTGCAAGGGACTTTCGTAAAAAGAATTGAAAAAAACTTCAGATTATTTTGGCTGTCAATAGAGAAAATTATAACTTTGCACTCGCAAAACGAAAAAGAGACCTGCACTCTTAGCTCAGTTGGTAGAGCAACTGACTCTTAATCAGTGGGTCCAGGGTTCGAACCCCTGAGAGTGTACAGAACAGGCCGCCGAAAATATTCTTTCGGCGGCCGTTTTTTATCATCACCTTACGCACAGACAGACCCGGAACGGGGAAAACAATACTTTCATGTGACTAAATTCCACTACGTCCCGTTCCGACAGACACCATTCCATCGCCCATAAAAAAGCAACCGGCGGACAGCCCGGACAGACTCCGGATGAAGCACATCCGAAACCATATTGAAACACAGCAACATAGGGAACGCATTTTCTATCCCTATGATAGAAAAAACTACAAGGCACTTAGTTTTTCCTACATGGCATGTAGTTCGTCGTACATGCCATGTAGTTTTTCCGTGGTCGTCACAAAACAAATCCGGCCCGAAAAAAATCTTCATTTATATCTTTTCTTTATATATTTTTTCATACATTTGCAGCGCAGACCCACGCCGATGTCCTCCCTACGGGGAGGATGGACGGAGCGGGAATGTACTATTTATGGAAAAGACGTTTACTTGACGTTTTATCTGTGACGTTCTGAACTTCGCAACTTCAAAAAAGCTCACACGATAAAGCAGCGGTAGATGTCCATGGGTATGTTTTTTTACCCCCTGTCCGTGTTGTCGTATCCCGACCACGGATAAGGGTATATTACATATCGGCGTGGGCTCTGCGTTGCTTATCCTTGAGCGAAGGCAATGCGAAGGCCCAGAACGTGGGATAAGTGACAGGTACAGATCCCGCGCTCTTTTTTGTATATAGGTTCCGACATCTACAACTTATCCAACAATCTGTCCGGTTCGGGAACTGCGGTCAGACCAGCACATGTGTACCATGAAAACAGTACATTTCATTATCGCCGCCATAATGGCAGGAACATTCACAACCATGCCGGCACAGATTACGAGAGAACAGTTCAAGCAACGGTCGGAAATGATGGGACTGAACAGGAAACTGCAGGAAATCAAGGTTTCCAAAGACACCCGCAAGCAGGCCAAGCAACTTGTCAAAGAAGGATGGAAAGTCGCTCCGGGAGGCATGAGCATAGAGAAACAACTCGCACGGGCCGAGTTGCTTGACAACTCCTTCGAGGAGGACGGCGTAACCCAGAAATACGCGAAAGGAGACGCAACCTCTACCGCCGAAAGCTATGACGCAGGCAAGATGCAGGCGCTCGAACTGGCCAGACTGAACCTTGTCAGCTCCATCGAGACGGACATTACCGAGCTGGCCGAGACCAATCGCAGCAACAAAGACATCAGCGCGGACAATGCGGCTTCGGTCATCAAGGTGCTGCGGTCTTCGAAGTCGTTCGTCTCGAAGAAACTCGGACAAACCAATTCAGTCATCGAAATGTACCGCGAACTGCCAAACGGCAACGTACAGGTGCGCGTCCAGACCTATTACAGTATGGACAAGGCCAGGGAAATAGCCAAGGCTGTCGTACGGGAAGAACTGGAAAAACAGGGAGAAGAACAACTGGACCGACTTGACGACATCTTCGGCAAGTGAGAAACACCGGCATGAACAGACAGATATTCACATTCCTGCTCGCCCTGTCCGCCTGCTCCGCCTTCGGCCAGAAAATGAAGACGGTAGAAGCGGAATATACCTACCATGCTCCCGAAAACATGTCGCTCGAAGAAGCCCGCAGGACGGCTCTCGAACGTGCCAAGATACAGGCGCTGGCCACGGCGTTCGGCACCATCGTCACGCAAACGAACACGACCGACATACAGAACCACGAAGGAAAGTCTGACATAGATTTCTTCTCCATCGGCAGCAGTGAAGTAAAGGGCGAATGGATAGAGACCGTCGGAGAACCGCAATACGACATTTCCTTTGACAACGGCATGATTGTACTGAAAGTACACGTCAAGGGAAAAGCCCGCGAGATTGTCTCCTCACGGATAGATCTCCGCGCCAAAATGCTCCGCAACGGCACGGACGACAAGTTCGAAAGCGACGAGTTCCGCGACGGCGACGATCTCTACCTGTCTTTCGTCTCGCCCGTGAGCGGGTATCTCGCCGTCTACCTCATGGATGCGGAAAAACAGGTATATTGCCTGTTGCCCTATCGCGGCCAGTCCGACGGCATATACAGAATCAACGCGAACCGGCGATACCTGTTCTTCAACGTACAGGAGGCTCCCCGTGAAGAACGTGCCCAGGTGGACGAATATACAATGACATGTTCACGCCCTTACGAGCACAACCGGATTTATCTGATATTCTCTCCGCAGCCGTTTGCCAAAGCAGCGGACAACGCCATAGCCGAAACGCTCCCGCGGCAACTGGACTCCGAGGCGTTCCAACAATGGCTGGCCAAATGCCGCAGGCACGACAAAAACATGCAAACCATTCTGAAACCACTGACCATAACAAAACGAAAATGAAGAAAACGGCTCTCATCATCATGCTGTGCACCTTGGCGGCCTTTGCACAGGCACAGCGTTTCGAATATGTATATAAAGGTGTAGCTTTCAAATGCAAAATAGATGACAACCGCGTCTGCATCACGGCTTTCAACACGAAAGCCACTGATGTGACGATTCCTGCGAGTGTTATATATAAAGGTATGGAATACCCCGTCCGGCAGGTGAGCACCTTCCTCAACGGTGTCAATTACCTCACCGTGAACCTCACGCTGGAAGAAGGCATCGAGGACGTGGACAAATACTGCTTCAACGAATTCCGGAAGTTACAGAAAGTAGCATTGCCGGCCTCCTTGCGCCACATAGGCAAGAACGCTTTTCGGGACAACAAGGAAATGACACTTACCATGCCTTCGTCCTTCAACGAGCAGTCCATACGTTCAGGAGTCGAGCTATTCCCGAACGGCGGCGGGGAGATAATCGACACCAATTACCATCTGGCCGAGGCTGAGCGCAGACTGGCAGCCCAAAAGGAGAAAGAAGAGGCGCGGCAGAGTGCAGAAATGCAGGAGGAACTGGAGAAACGCGAGCGACAACTGGCCATAATGCAGGAAGAGAACAAGCGACTCAAGGAAAAAGCCGAGAAGGAAGAGAAGAAAAAAGAGGACGAAGAGAAGAAAGAGGAGAAAAAAACGTCAAAAGGCGGACTCATAAGCAGATTGTCCAACAAGTTGCTCACCGCTTATGCCCAGAAAGCGGAAAAACAAGCGGAGAAACAGGCAAAGAAGGAAGCGGAAGAGGCGGAAAAGCAGGCGAGAAAAGCCGGAAGACAACCGGAACAGCAGCCGGTACCTGTACCTCAGGAAACACCCGAAACGAAGATACTGCTGGCCGACGTGGACATGGACATCCCGGTAACGGCACACAAGAACCAGGACCTGTATTGCGTCATCATCGCAAACGAGAAATACGAGGATGTACCCGAGGTGGAATACGCCCGGCGCGACGGCGAGGTGTTCAAGGAATACTGCATCAAGACCTTGGGTGTACCCGAGAAACAAGTAAAAGTATTCCTTGACGCATCGTACACGGACATCAAGCGGGCCCTCAACTGGATGGAAAACATTGCCGGTGTGACCGAGGGTAATTCCAGAATGCTGTTCTATTACGCAGGGCACGGAATGCCCGACGAAAAGGACAAGACGGCCTATCTGATACCCACCGACGGATTTCCGAAAGACATCACGACGTGTTTCAAACTCAGCGAATTGTACGGACGCCTCGGAAAGATGCGGACACAAAACGTCACCGTGCTCCTTGATGCCTGTTTCAGCGGTGTAAAACGCGGAAGCGGACAGGCTCTCGTAGCGGCACGCGGCATTGCCATCAAGCCGAAAGCGGAAACCCTTAGCGGAAACCTTGTCGTGTTTACTGCCGCTTCGGACGACGAGACGGCTTTGGCCTACCAGGAGAAGCATCACGGCATGTTCACCTATTTCATTTTGGACAAGCTGAAGGAAAGCAAAGGCAAAATGCCTTTCGGCGAACTCTTCTCTACGGTTGCGGCCGCAGTAAAGAAGAATTCCATGCTGGAAAACGACAAGTTGCAGACGCCGTCCGTAAACGTTTCGGCCGGTATGCAGGAAAAATGGAAAAACTTACACTTTTAATCCCTTTTTATTAGCTGGGACTGCTGAAGTTCGCCCCCGATGATAAGGACGTAAAGAATGCGGCAGCTTACTTCACCGTAGGTTATAAATTCTGACCCGTTTCTGCATTGAACAAGGACGGACTTGCTTTCAACTTGAAGCAGGTCCGTCCTAACCTTAACAGGCCTGCACCATTTCCGGACAAGCCTGCTTATTCTTCGGCAAGAGCCATCACACAGCATATCACACACCATGAAAAATTCATTCCTCATCTTTCTTTCCACACTTGTCGCGGCTTCCTCTTTCGCACAAACAGATGAACTGCGCCGCCGCTACGATGAGTTCAAACGGCAGGCCGGAACCGAATATGCCGATTTCCGACAGCGCGCAAACCGGGAATATGCAACGTATATGCGGCAGGCATGGCAGGAATATAACATCTCGCCGGCGCTCCCCCGCCCCAAAGACGAAAAAGTACCGCCCATAACTATGCCTGAAAAGGACAAAGCACGTCCCGTAAAGGAGCACCCCGTAACTATCGAGGACATCATTGTGCCGCCCGCACCACTTCCCCACCCCGTCCCCGTCGCCCCTGTCAGAGAACAGCCGCAACCGACTGCCCGACAAGCCACATTCCGCTTTTTCGGAACGGAATGCAAAGTCCGGTTCGACCGCTCGGTGAAATTCTCACTGTCCGGACGCGACGAGAAAGCACTGTCGGCGGCATGGAACAGGCTGTCAGGAAAAACTTACGACAACACCGTCCTCGATTGCCTGGAACTACGGAAACAAATGCAACTTTGCGACTGGGCTTATCTGAACCTGCTCGACTCCATGTCGCAGGCCTGTCTGGGGAAAACAGACGAAGCAACCTTGTTCATGGCTTTCATTTATTGTCAATCCGGCTACAAGATGCGGCTCGGACGCACTCCGGAGCAGCTTGTCCTGCTATACGCCAGCGCACACAGCATCTACGACCGGCCATTCTTCAGCATAGGCAGCGACAAGTTCTATCCTTTCGGACATTCCCCGCAGCGGCTGTCCGTTTGCTCCGCCACTTTTCCGAAAGAACAGCCCCTGTCCCTGCTTCTGCCCCGACAACCCCGGCTCGCACGGACACAAACGAATGAACGGCAGCTACATTCCCAACGTTATCCCGAGGTCCGGGCAGCAGTCAGGACGAATGAGAATCTCATACGTTTCTATGAAACCTATCCTTCGTCAGAGACCGATGGCAATTGCATGACACGTTGGGCAGCGTATGCCAATACACCGCTCGAAGAGGAAGCACGCCAGACACTCTATCCCGCACTGCTGAAAAACATTGCCGGACTGACGGCAAAGGAAGCTGCCGAACGGTTGCTCAACTTCGTGCAAACAGCTTTCGTATATGAGTATGATGACAAAGTTTGGGGCGGCGACCGCGCTTTCTTTGCCGAAGAAACTCTTTATTATCCCTATTGTGACTGCGAGGACCGCTCCATACTTTTCTCGCGTCTCATACGTGACCTGCTCCGTCTCGACGTCCTGCTCGTCTATTACCCCGGCCATCTGGCCACAGCCGTACATTTTCCGGACAGCATCGCGGGCGACCATGTAACGGTGGACGGCCGGCGTTTCACGATATGCGACCCGACATACATCGGCGCGCCTGTCGGACGCACTATGCCCGGCATGAAGAACCGGACCGCAAAGGTCATACTGCTGAATCCCTAAGCCCGCAGCCTCCGTCCGCCCAAGCAAAGAAAGATAATGCCGGAACACTTGGAAAAAGCCAAGCGGAAAGGGAATGTCATACATATCTTCACACATCTATACAAAGGTAACGGAATGCTTGTCGAAACGAAGACGAAAAAAGCGGAAAGAAACTTATAACCGGCAAAAGGCTAAACGTTCACATTGTTTTTTTCTGTATCTTCGCACTTGGCAGTCGGAACTGACGGGAAGCGTTTCTCCGGTTACCGGTGCCTATGTAGAACCCAAAAACATGGAACTTATGAACAATGCAGAGAGAGAAACCGGAAGAATGCAGTCCGGAAAAGAAAGAGGCCGCGCCATGCAACAAATCAGCACGGATGCCATCAACCCCACCCGGCGTGAAGTACAGACCGCCATGGACCAAATGAACGTGGACCGCAACACCAAAGACCGTGGCTGAAGGCTGCATCCGCGCACATTCCATTCCGTGCAGGACACACCACTAAAAAAGAAATCCCGCCCCTCGTACCGGACAACCGGCGCAAGGGGCGGGAAAATGTAGCTGGGAAGTCTTAAATCTCAGCAGACGTTCAGATTAATAATTCTCGGCACGAAGCTGGAAGTAGCTCTGCGGATGGTCGCAGACCGGGCATATCTCGGGAGCGGCTTTCCCCACAACGATGTGACCGCAATTGGCACACTGCCACACGCAATCGCCATCGCGGCTGAACACAACCTTGTCCTCGATATTCTTCAGGAGCTTGCGGTAACGCTCTTCGTGCTCCTTTTCGATGGCGGCCACCATCTCGAATTTTGCAGCAATGTCGGCAAAGCCCTCTTCACGGGCTTCCTTGGCAAAACCGGCGTACATGTCGGTCCACTCATAGTTCTCGCCGGCTGCGGCATCGGCCAGATTGTCCATCGTGCCGGGAACGCTGCCGCCATGCAGCAGTTTGAACCAGATTTTGGCATGTTCCTTCTCGTTGCGCGACGTCTCCTCGAAGATGGCTGCCATCTGCACGTAACCATCCTTCTTCGCCTTGGAGGCATAATACTGGTACTTGGTATGTGCCTGCGACTCGCCGGCAAAAGCCGTCTGCAAATTCTTCTCAGTCTTTGTTCCTTTCAATTCTTTCATCATTCTTCTTCATTTTAGGATTAAGGGAATAATTGTCGCAAAGGTAGCAATAAAATCACACGTTCCAAGCGGAATCTCTTCTTTTTGCATAAATTGGACATAACGTAAAGAAAGACTAAGAAAAAAGGAGAGAACCGTTGTGCTTTTCAAAAGTTATTTTCTAAATTTGCCGCAAAGACATATAGTCATCACAGACATGAAAAGCAGTTTAGTCACCATTGCCAATCTTTCAAAAGACAAAATCATGCACCTTATCGGGATGGCCGAGACTTTTGAAAGGTTTCCCAACAGGAAGTTGCTTGAGGGGAAAATCATCGCCACCCTTTTCTTTGAACCTTCCACACGTACACGCCTCTCCTTCGAGACAGCCGCCAACCGTCTGGGCGCAAAGGTCATCGGATTCACCGACCCGAAAGTGACCAGTTCTACCAAAGGCGAAACACTTAAGGACACCATCATGATGGTCAGCAACTATGCCGATGTCATCGTCATGCGTCATTATCTCGAAGGGGCAGCCCGTTACGCGAGCGAGATTTCTCCCGTCCCCATCGTCAATGCCGGAGACGGCGCCAACCAGCATCCGTCGCAGACCATGCTCGACCTGTACTCCATATATAAGACACAGGGGACGCTGGAAGACCTGGACATCTATCTGGTCGGCGACCTGAAATACGGCCGTACCGTACACTCGCTGCTCATGGCCATGCGGCACTTCCATCCCCGCTTCCACTTCATAGCACCCAAGGAGCTGGCCATGCCGGAAGAGTACAAAATTTACTGCAAAGAGCACAACATACGCTACGAGGAGCAGGAAACATTCGACGAGAACTGCATCGGCGGCGCAGACATCCTTTACATGACGCGCGTACAGCGCGAACGTTTCACCGACCTGATGGAGTACGAGCGCGTGAAAGACATATATATATTAAAGGCCTCCATGCTGAAAAAAGCAAAGCCCAACATGCGCATCCTGCATCCGCTGCCCCGCGTGAACGAGATTTCCACCAAGGTGGACGCTGACCCGCGTGCCATGTACTTTGAGCAGGTGCGCAACGGGCGTTTTGTGCGTATGGCGCTGATTTCGACGCTGCTGGAGGGATTGTATGAAGATTGACGCGATTCACCGCGGCATTGTGCTTGACCACATCAAGGCGGGCCGCGCGATGGACATTTACCGCTATCTGCATCTGGACGAGCTGCAATGCCCGGTCGCCATCATCAAGAACGCCCGCAGCGAAGCCATGGGGCTGAAGGACATCATCAAGATTGACGACGAAATCGACATTGATTTGGATGTCGTGGGCTTTGTTGACCCCGGCACGACGGTGAACATCATCAAAGACGGCGTGGTGGTGGAAAAGAAGCGTCTGGAGCTTCCCGAACGCTTGGTGAACGTCATCCGCTGCAAGAACCCGCGCTGCATCACGACCGTCGAACCTTCCCTCGATCAGGTCTTCCGCCTGACCGACCGCACCCGCCGCATTTACCGCTGCATCTACTGCGACGCGGAACGGAAGCCGAAGTAAGGGGGGGGGGGGGGGGGGGGGGGGGGGGGGGGGCCCGGGGCCCCCCCCGGGGGGGGGGGGGGCGCGCGGGGCGGAAATCAGAAAAAATAAATAGCAATAGGCGGGTCGAGAGTGGCCGGGGGGTCGGGGGGGGGGGGGGGGGGGGGGGGG
>CAJMSQ010000029.1 GCA_905216095.1 uncultured bacterium
AATTATGTTTATTCTTTACTTTTTTTTCAATTAAATACCATTTTTATTAATTTCTTTGCTATTTAAATTTTTTTCAATTTTTTTAAATTTTTTAATATGTTGTTCCTGATAGCGCAAAGGTACTAATTTGAGAGCAATTCACAACTGCCCTGCCGTCCGGTCCGTATAGTCATGAGTTGTTCCTGATAGCGCAAAGGTACTAATTTGAGAGCAATTCACAACACCGCGCCTTGAACTCCTCTTTTGAGTTGTGTTGTTCCTGATAGCGCAAAGGTACTAATTTGAGAGCAATTCACAACCGGGTGGCAGCTTTCCATTTCCATAAGAAGTTGTTCCTGATAGCGCAAAGGTACTAATTTGAGAGCAATTCACAACGAGCGTATGTAACTGCTGGAATAAGCTCTGGTTGTTCCTGATAGCGCAAAGGTACTAAATTTGAGAGCAGTCCACAACAGGATATTGGATAAATATGTATCTATCCGTGTGATGGACGAATTTATTTCTTAGGGGAAGTCAGATACGTTTCACTGTTTTGTTGTAATTTTGTAGAGAAGAAAAACTTGTTATACCTTATTGCTTTGAATAATTATGAAAGATATGAAGAGATGTCTGTATGCCGGACTTCTGTCTTTATGTTTGGCGGTTTTTCCCAGTGTTGATGGAGTGGCACAATCCAATCGGACGCATTTGCTAAGTTCCGATAAGACGACTTTGGCCGTGACGACCAATGACGGCGGTACGGCTTATTACCAGTACTTCGGTCCTAAAATTCAGGATTCGGATATTGGCGGGTTCTTTGGCGTTCAATCCAATTATACGGGCCATACTCTGCCGCAGTTCGGTGTGTCCTCGTCGGGTGAAAAGGCATTGGCCGTGGAAATGCCGGACGGCAGCCTCAGTGTAGATCTTGCGATGGAAAGCGTGAAGCGCAGTTCGGATGATAAAGGAGAACTGTTGGAGCTTGTTTTTAAGGATCGCGTCTATCCCCTTGTGGTCAGACAGTATTTCAGGAGTTACAAGGGAACTGAAGTCTTTTCCACCTGGACCGAGCTTACCAATGCCGGTAAAAAGGGTGATATGAAGCTGCTTACATTTGCCAGTGCATGCGTGCCGCTGACGCGCGGTGACAATTATCTGACGCAGTTACACGGCAGTTGGGCGGGCGAGCACCGCATCAGCGAGGAGCGGTTGCCTGACGGCCAGACCGTTATTGCGGATAAAGCAGGCCTGCGGAATGCTTTCGGTTCGAATGCGGGCTTTATGATTTCGTTGGACGGCCGGCCGTCGGAGAACCGTGGAGAAGTGTTCGGAGGAAATTTGCTTTGGAGCGGAAACTACAAGACAAAGATTGTGGCCACCAATCATTCCATAGAGCTGATCAGCGGTATCAACGAAGAGACCTCCACGTATGTGCTGGAGCATGGTGAGACCTTCTGTACGCCCGAATTTGTCATGACTTTCTCCTCGGAGGGAAAAGGCGGGGTGAGCCGTGCTTTCCACCGCTGGGCCCGTAAATACGGGATGGCACACGGTGACCGGCTTCACGACATCCTTCTGAACAGTTGGGAAGGAGTATATTTCGGTGTCAATCAGGAAACAATGGACCAGATGATGGGAGATATCGCCTCGCTCGGGGGAGAATTGTTTGTGATGGACGACGGATGGTTCGGCGGCAAATACCCGCGTGACAACGGCAGTACCAGTTTGGGCGACTGGATGGTCTGTTCCCGGAAGCTACCGGGCGGCATAAAGGCCCTGACGGACATGGCGTCCCGCCACGGCATCAAGTTCGGGATATGGATAGAGCCTGAGATGGCCAATACAAAGAGCGAACTGTATGAGCAGCATCCCGAGTGGATTCTCAGCCAGCCGGGCCGGCCGCTGACGCAGGGCCGCGGCGGAACGCAGGTTGTGTTGGACCTCTGCAATCCCCGGGTGCAGGACTATGTGTTCGGCATCACGGACCGCCTGCTTACGGAGCATCCGGAGATTGCCTACATCAAGTGGGACTGCAATGCCGACATCATGAACTACGGCTCGTCCTACCTTCCCCGCAACCGCCAGTCGGAGATATACATCCGCTATCATCTGGGACTTCACCGTGTGCTCGACCGCATCCGGGCCAAGTATCCCGATGTCGCCATACAGCTCTGTGCCAGCGGCGGCGGGCGTACCAACTATGGCCTGCTGCCTTGGTTCGACGAGTTCTGGACCAGCGACAACACCGATGCCATGCAGCGTGTCTTCATCCAGTGGGGTGCCGGTCATTTCTATCCCGCCATCGCTCAGGGCTCCCATGTCAGTGCCAGTCCCAACCACCAGACGGGCCGCCGCATTCCGCTGAAGTTCCGTTTCGACGTGGCTATGACCGGCCGCCTCGGCATGGAAATCCAGCCCAAGAACATGAGCGACGAGGAGAAAGAATTTTCCCGCCGCGCCATAGCGGCCTACAAGCGCATCCGTCCTGTCGTTCAGTTCGGAGACCAGTACCGCCTTGTCTCCCCCTACGGCGGCAGTCCGCTGGCCGCGCTGATGTATGCCGACGAGGCAAAAGAACACATTGCCGTTTTTGCCTATCGCATGGAATACATGGCCGGCCAGAGTTTGCCGAAAGTGCGTCTCGACGGTGTGGACATCAACCGGAACTACCGTATAAAAGACCTCACGCCGGTGCGTGCCGACCGTCCGAGCCGTCTCGACGGGAAGATTGTGAGCGGCCGCATTCTCAAATATGCGGGTTTGAATGTAGCCTCCTCTCTGAACAGTCCCATGAGCAGCATCGCTCTGGAACTTGTGGCGGAATAAGGCAGTCACATTACAGGGTAACAGGGAAGAAGGTTGTTCGGGTTTTCTTCCCTGTTTCCCTGTATATGGGAGCAGTGTTATGTCCGGAAAAAATTAGATTTCCCCCATGAGGGACATCACCGCCGCGCGTACCAACTGCCCGAAACCTCGTGCCGTGTGGATGCTTCCTCCCTTTCGGCCGTACCCGGCTGTTTGTCAGAGTCTTTCTTCCGGCTGCCCCTTGTGTTGTCAGCCTTTTTCCTATTCGTGGTGATTACGGGCATTGTGCTGATTGCGGGTGTGGACGGGGCGAACTCCGCTATCGGACTATGGCACTATCAGGTCGGTCTGCTGCTGATATGTCTTTCTGTTGCTCATATTGTCGTGAGGAAGCGGAAGAAATAGTTCCGTCGGCGTGTGGTAATGAATGCCACGGTCAGGTTGAGGAAACTATTCACTTCCTGACCTGACAGAAGTGCCGTTGCATATATCCGGGTCATAGATAATTCCGTCGAGTGCGTTTTTGCCTTCGGGGTCGGTCAGCACGAACGTGAACATCCATTGGTTCAGCCGTATGTTGGGCAGGTTGCAGTAGGGCAGTTTGAGCAATACCTTGTTCCAGCCCTTTTTCAGCCTGATTTGCGCCGGTTTGCGTGCCGTGAAGTTCTGGTTGCCCAACAGGTCCTCGCGGCTTACCGCTCCCGGCCGGGTCGAACCCGTCCAGACGGGCGGTGCGATGCGCTCGTCATTGACCCAAATGTCCGAACCTTTGCGGTCCCATGTGCCGGGCAGCGGGGCGGGATATACTTCGCTGCGTCCGTAGGTCTGGAATTCGATGAGTGCGCCCGCGGTCTGTTTTTTCGGTGAGTAGACATAAGTGTAGGCATAACTGGTCACGTTGTCCGTCGGACGGTTGTCGAACAACGCCTTCACCCTGTTGCCCCAGCTGTGGCGCAGGTAGACCGCGGCTCCGGCGGCGCGTACCGTTCCGTAGGTCTTTCCGGCGTATTCGTAGGTCAGTGCCGGTCCGGATGTTTCCGGCGGGAACACGACACCTACATCGGCTCCGTCGCGGGGCATCGGTTCGGTCACGCGCCACCTGATGTCCGACTGGCGCACGTAGGGGATGGGCTCGTCTTTCAGCAGGCCGTCTTTGTAGAAGAGGAAACGCCGTTCCCAGTCCGCAAATTCTTCAAAGTCAGTGCCGGACGGAGGAAGCATCGCGCCGCCCTGTTCTATGTACTGCTTGCGGCCGCCCACCCAGGTGCGTTCGGCATTGACGAGTACGAACGTGTAGAATCCGTTTTGCCGGACGATGTCTTCCTCGGTCGTCATCCTGCGGTCATTCCAGAAAGCCGATATAGCCCCTACGATGTCCCGGGTGCCCTGTTCCTCGTGATAGACCGTACTGCGGAACAGTCCGACGGGGTCGGCAAACATGTCGTTGAGGTTGGCATAGTTGTAGCGCGTGTCGATGTTGGGTATGCCGCTGACCGCTTTTCCTGTCGGGTGCCAGGTGGTGGTCATGTCGAATCCCGTCTTGTCCGTGATGGTGAAGTTGGTGATGGGGTTCCATACGACCACCTTGCGGTGCAGGCTGTCCTGCACGTAACCGGTCATGATTTGCAGGAAACCGGGATAAGTCAGCGCCACCTCGTCGGCTCCGATGTGGATGTAGGGGGCGTCCGGAAAAGTGGCGGCCAGCTGGCGGAGCGCCTCCTTCAGCACGCCGACGCCTTCGTCCGTCTGCATGGAGAAGCCCATGGCGCGGGTGAACGCTTCGGAGTGGCCGGGCATGTCGATTTCGGGGATGACCGTCACTCCGCGGTCGGCCGCGTAGCGTGCCAGTGCGGAACACTGTTCCTGCGTGTAGTATTTTCCCGGGAAGCGGGTCATGCCGGCGGCGGAAGTCAGTTGCGGGTAACCGCCGACCTCGAACCGCCAGGCCTGGTTCTCGGTCAGGTGCCAATGGAAAGTATTGATTTTGAAGCGTGCCAGCAGGTCAATGTGGCGCAGCAGCGTTTCGTATGCAATGAAAGAGCGTCCCACGTCGTGCATGTAGCCTCTGACTTTGAATGCCGGCCAGTCCTTGATTTCGACGCAGGGCAGCGAGCCGTCCCTTTCCTGTGCCAGCTGCCAAAGGGTCTGTGCGGCGCGGATGACACCGGTCCGGCTGACGGCCTTGATGCCGATGCCTTCGGTCGTGACGGACAGGCTGTATTCCTCGTCGGGCCAGTCGGGGAACTCATGCCGGAAGGCTCCCGGGATTTCGTCGGTGTATTCAACCGTGACAGGCGTTCCGGCGGTTTCGCCCTCCCGGGTCAGTGTGGCTCCGCAGTCGGTCAGATAAAGGTTGAGTGCGGGAGTTCGTCGCGGGTCGCTGACAGTCAGCGGAGAAGACAGTGACAGACAACCTTTGCCCGTTTTCAGTTCCTTGACTTTGGGCATCAGGTGGATGACATCGGCCTTCATGCCGGTGGAAGGTGCGATACAGGCCATGCCGGCCGCCATGGCCGCCAAAATGTTCCGTAAGTTTTTTCTGACTTGTTTTGCGTTCATTGGTTGTGGACTGGTGGATTTAAGGGAAAGTGCCGGGCAACGGACTTTTATTCCGTAGCCTATCTTATGCAAAGGTAGGCTTTTCTCCGAGAAATCAAGCATTAAGGGAATGTCAAGTGCGGGATGTGACCGCGCGGCCCGTACTTTCCCGGCATTGGACTGCGGCGATTTTAACACAATTTGCTTTTGGCCGGAAAATGTTGTATCTTTGTGGTACAGAAAATAGGGAAGGCGGTCACGGACCGCCTTTTTTCGTGTAAATAAGCCCCTTATGAGTCGATTTACATGCACATGTAGAAAAAATTAGAAGCAGCCTGCGCAAAAATACATGCCTTCCGGTTTGGAATGGAAGCCGCCCGCGCGCGAAAAGATGCCTTCCATGCGGTCGTAAGCCTCTTCTATTTACATTTATTCACGTAATGGAAGTTAAAAATGTTAATGTCGCGCTTCCTGCGTGCCGTCAGTCTTTCCGTTTCCGACGGATATATGTTCTGAAAAAGTCACCCGGCATACGTTTGAGCACGTTGCGCAGTATTTTCGTGTCCCTTTTCCACAGGTTGTCCTTGCTCAGCGCATACAGGACGCGCTTTTCCATCTTGTTCCGCCCCATCAGTGCCTCGCGCAGGCGTTCCGGCAGCAACTCCTCGAGCACCTGCCGGCGCTCCTGTTGCAGGAGGTCCTGGTTGTGCGCCATGTAGCTGATGCCCGAAACGTCGAAGAGCGACACGGCAAAGTCAAGATGGCCGTAGGAACGGCCACGCAACACCAGTTCCTCGACGAAGAACTTCCAGTCCGACGCGATGCGCAGTTTTTCGTCGTAAGGATTTTCGCGCAATAGCCGTGTGCGGATGAAAGTCGCTTGGTGCGGCAGCCCTCTCTGCATCACAAAGACGGCCGTCAGCCGGTCGGGCACACAATATATATGTCCGCCTTCGCCCATCTGCTCGTTGCCGGAATAAATGTCCTTGTCGCCCGCCTGCCGGACGAAGCGTTCCAGCACATCGGGCGCATGGAAAGCGTCGCCGGAGTTCATGAAGATGCAATATTCGCCCGTGGCCCGCGCCACGCCCTTGTTCATGGCGTTGTATATGCCGCTGTCCGGCTCGCTTGTCCAGTGGCCGATGATGTTTTCGTAGCGGCGGATGATGTCCACGCTGCCGTCGGTCGAGCCGCCGTCTATCACGATAAGTTCGTAGTCCTTGCAAGTCTGTCCGGCCACCGATGCCAGTGTCTTTTCGTAACCGTCACGGTTGTTCAGCCCTATGGTGATGATGCTTGTCTTCATGTCTGTCTTGTATTCCCCTTTTCATGATGACCGCGAGAACTTGTCGCGGGTGCGGTAATAGTGTTTATCTCTTGGTAAGAGACGGACACCGCTATGTGCAAAAATACGTAAAAACAAGAATATGAGCGATAATACGGCTTAAAAAGTGGTTGCCGCTGCCAAACAAACAGGCATTTAATGTTACACGGATGCAACAAGTCCTTGTCTATCCGCATGAAAGCCAGCGGTGTCCGTCTCTTACCAAGAGACAAACACTGAAAACGGAAAAATGCGGAAATACTGAAAGATAAACCCTTTCAGCATCAGTCGAAATTATAGGAAAGTACCATGAGAATACATACTTGTGCCGGCAACCTGCCGGCCGATATGCTCGCCTTGTGCAGTCGGAAGAAAGCCATTGTCATAAGGGCTGATATGAAATACGCCTGCGGCCGTCCCCGTCCGCACAACTGGGGCGACGACCTCAACTATCATCTCGTACGGGCCATCTCGGGCCGCCGTGTCGTCGTGCAGAATGCCTCGTTCCTCGACCTGCTGCCGGTGGAGAACTATGTGTGCATCGGTTCCGTACTGGAATATAAGGTCAATCCGCAGTCCGTCGTTTGGGGTACGGGTGTGCAGTACGGCGTCCGCTCGCTCGCCGTCCGTCCGCGCCGGATAACTGCCGTCCGCGGGCAACTGACGCACCGTTTCCTCACGTCGCAGGGCATAGACTGTCCCGCCACGTACGGCGACCCGGCACTGCTGCTGCCGCGTTTCTATCGTCCCGACGTCCGCAAGGCCTATCGCATCGGCTTTGTGCCGCATGTGTGCGATTTGGACAATGCCGGCCTGCGGCGGTACGTGGAGACGCACGCCGACGCCACGATTATCGACCTGGCGCACTATGCCGACTGGCGCGAAGTCATCGACCACATCTGCCGGTGCGAGGTTATCGTGTCCTCGTCCCTGCACGGGCTCATCGCCGCCGACGCCTATGGTGTGCCTAATGCGTGGGCGCGTTTCTCGGATAAGGTGTTGGGCGGCGACTTCAAGTTCCTCGACTATTTTTCCGCCGTGGGCCGCGAGTCGGAAGTAGTGTGCATCGGCGATACCGTCGATATGCCGGTGCTGGAGCGGGCCCTTGCGGCATGGCGCCCCATCCGTTACGACGACCGCCCGCTGTTTGAGGCCTGCCCCTTCAAGGAATGAGGGCCGGGGTGTTATGATGCGAAAAAACTATCCTTATATGTACGAACCGTTGTCGTAGGGATAGTTTTTCATATAATGGCAAATGTTTTCTTCTGATACAAGGGACGGTGAGCGGTACAAGGGATTGTGCCTGTTCCGGATGCCGCTTTCGTGCGCTTATGCACATGCCGGCAGTCGTTCAGACATCGGCCGCCGAGTTCTCCCATGGCAAACGTTCGTCGAGACCGGTAACGGCTGCGTAAATCCGTCGGAGGAGCTGTCGGTTACCCCCCCAATTTTCCGGCCGAAGAAGGCCTGCGATTGCATCAGTTCGTCGAAATCTTCGTCGCGCCATGTGTACGGTGCGCCGCGTACCCAGTCTATGGCGCGCAGGTTGCCGGTACGGCCGTCGGGCAGGCGGTACAGCCGTTCGCGGAACGGTGAGTTCCACAACAGGGTCTGCAGGAATATTTCGTCGGCGCATTTCGTTTTCGCATAACGCCGCACCATCTCCGATGCGCGTTCCAGCAGGAAAGCACAGAAATCGTCGGAAATGCTCACCCAATTGGCTCCTTTCCGGAATTCAAGCCAGGGACGGCGACGGAATCGCACGACTTTTTGGACGGCCAGTACGACGTTGCGCAGGAACGAGCAGACATTGTGTTCCATCGTGCCCCTGTCTCTGAAGTGGCGGGTGAAAAGGTAGTAATAACCCACTTTGCGGCGGATGTCTGCACGGTCATAGGGCGTGTCGGTGATATTGACAAATTCTTTTCCCGCATGGATGGTAAAGAATTTATGTAGGGAGTCCATGTCGCGGAGGGGCAAATCGACACCCGAAAGCAGGTGGTAGTAGGCATAAGGCCCTGTGAGACGTGCCGTTTCGAAAAGTAACAGTTCGGTACGTACCTGACTGATGTCGCCCCAATACACGTCAATGGGTTGGGGCAGCAGGCGGAAACCTGCATGTGCCGGCTTCCACGTGCGGAAACGGTCGGCCAGCCAGCCGGCGCGCCCGTCCACGTGCAGGAAGATGTCGTTGCGCTCGTCGTCAAGCAGGGTCAGCAGCAGCCGCAACACTTCCGGTTCGTGATGGGCTATGATGAGAAACGCGTGACGGGTCGGGCATGTGTCGGATGCCGGTGTTCTTTTCGTACAGTTTTTATTTTCCATAAGTCTTTTCCTTTTCCGGTTGCCGCCGGGCCTTACATCTGGCCGCTTGTCTCGAAGTAACGCTGCATGACCATGAGTTGCAGCAGTTCCTCACGGTCGCGGTCGAAGAACTGCGCCACATATTCGTGGGCGTGGGCTATGATGGCTTCAGCCTCGTCGGGGTGTGCGATGTAGTAGCGCAGTTTTTCCTCCGCGTCCGAGAAGTCTTCGGCCACCTCCACGTAGTGGTAGCCGGCGCGGAGTGTGCCCTCCATGAACCACGTCTCGCATGTGGGGCGCGTCATCACGGCAATCGAGTTCGACGACATCACCCATTTCAGGTTCGAAGCCACGTCGTTGCCTTCGAGGGCCATGATGAATTTGTAGTCAAGATGCTCGCGGATGGTCTTTTTTGCCGTCATCCACTCGTCGGGGCAGCCTTCGTTGCGCCCCACCACGCCGCAGTCGAACAGCGGATGCCCGAAGAACTTTTCCAGGAAGGCCGTCCGCACGCGGCTCTGCCGTATCTTGCCGCGGAAGATGGCGCAGTCGCGCTTTGCCCGCCAGGGCTTCGTGTCGCGCACGAAGAGGAAATGGCGTAGTTTGTCGAGTTTCAGCACGACGGAGTTCGTGTTGTCCGTGTCGAGCAGGCGGCTTTTCACCACGGTCGGCGTTTCGGGTGTGAAGTAGACGTCGCCCGGGCAGAAGTTCCAGCGCAGCCGGGGCGGGAACCAGCGGGTCACGTCGTGCTGGTCGAAGAAATAGGCCGTGTGGAACATGTTCCGGCGGTAGTCGCCCAAGGCTCCGGTGTAGCGGAATATGCTGCGTCCGTGTTCGGCGCGGTCCTGCGCGGCGACGGTCCAGGGCTGCGTCAGCCGGCAATAGTAGTCGCGCCGGCGACATAGTTCTTCGTAGTCGGGACGTGCCTTGGCGGCTTCGAGTTTGTGGCGCAGGCGCCGGCGGTAGTAGGCGTCGGGCACGAGCAGGCCTGCGAAATTGCGCAGGAAGTCAAGGAACTTGACGGGTTTGCCGCTGTTGAGTTTGTATAGGATGGATTCGGCCATGGGTTGCAGGGTTATAATGAGGTGTAGATATAGGGTGCGCAGTGCAAATCGGGCGTAATGAGTTTGCTCAAATAGCCGAGATGCAGCCTGTCCTATGCAAAGATAGTGAAAGGTGGGCGCAACGACAAACAGGAAGATACTTTTTTATATTCGGCACGGCCGTTCAGCCATAAAAGCCTGAGATGTGGATTCCGGTTACACTGCCGGCAACGAGTTCCCTTTAGTCTTTCAGGCATCCCAAAGGGATAACTTTGACGCCGTCTTCGCGCGTGTAAGCCAGCTCTCCGCCGGTGATGACCATCAGTAAGTCCGGTTCGCGCAGTGTGGGCTTTCCGCCGTCTTTCCTGTTGTCTTTGATCAGTTGCTGCAGCTTCAGCAAATGCTTCGCCCCTTCGTCAATGTCCCGGCTGCCCAACTTGCATTCAATGAGTGCATATCGGCCGTCGTCAAGGTGTAGTACCATGTCGGCTTCGAGACCATATCGGTCGTGGTAATAGGCCATTTTTCCTCCCAATGCCTGCGAATAGACTTTCATGTCGCGCAGGCACATACATTCAAAAACGAAGCCGAAAGTATTCAGGTCTGTTTCCAGTGTTGCGGGAGTGGCGCCCATTGCGGCCACGGCTATGGATGGATCGGTGAAGCACCTTTTCTTTCCGCTCCTGATGGCGGTGGCCGAACGTATGGCCGGACACCAAGCATCGATGTCTTCTATGACGTACAACCGTTCGAGTGCATTGACGTAATCCTCGAACGTGGTCATGACCACGGATTCCGCCTCAGCCGAAACGTCGGCCAGCATCTTGGTCTTTTTCGCCAAGGTGCAAAGATTGCGGGAGTACGAGCGCAGAATGAGTCTTGCCAAGGTTGGTTTGCGCTGTATGTTGTCTATTCTTGAAATATCTTCGTCGCAGATTACGTTCAGATAATCTTTGGCGATGAAGAGCCTGGCTTTGTCGCTCATTTTGCCGAGCGAAGCCGGCCAACCGCCCCGACAAGCAGCAAAAATCAAATTCTCGACGCTCATGGACGAGTGGCAGCCGTCAATGTCATAATCTTTGTCATCGAATAGACGCTGCAGGGAAATCTCGCCTGTCGATTCTTTTGATTCGTAAAGGCTCATAGGATACATGGTCATCGGGGAAATGCGCCCTGTGCCTGTATGTAACCGGCGGTATTCTTCGCTTTTCTCTTTCTTTTCGTCAATGACCGTCGAACCGGTCAGTATGAATTGTCCTTTTTGTCCCCGTTCATCTACCGCAACTCTCACGGCGTCCCACAACACGGGCGCATCCTGCCATTCGTCTATGAGACGCGGAGTTGCTCCCTTCAGAAGAAGAGACGGCTTGGTGCGGGCTGTCGCCAAGTAGCCCGCTCTTGTGTCCGGATCTTGTAGTTTGATGACGCTTCCGGCCTGTTGTTCGGCCGTGGTAGTCTTGCCACACCATTTCGGTCCCCTTATCTGTACGGCACCAAATGCCTCCAAACGTAATGCTAATTCTCCGTCTGCGATTCTCTTTAAGTATTTCATCTTCTCGAGTGGGTTATCTGCCGCAAAATTATTACTTTCTGCGCAATTCTACAAGATTGTCAGGTATTTTTGTGGTTAATTATTGTGTGTTTTTGTGGTGATTTGTCAGGCTTTCTTGCTGTAAGAAGGATGCGGGTGGCTTTTACAACTTCTTTTGTCGGTGAAAAAATGCGATATTTCGGCGCAAAGTGGCAGTATGTGGACGTTTTTTTTTATTTTTGCAATAGAGAGCGCGAATTTCTGCGGTGTATTTATGTAGCTGCAGCAGTTGCGCTTATCTTACACATAACAATGCATCGCCATGCCCCAAGATACGATTCACATTGCCTTTAACATTGACAGCAATTACGTGCGCCACTGCGCCGTGACCATGGCTTCGATTTTCAGAAACAACCAGAAGGAAACCTTCTGCCTGCACATCGTTACGGGTGGCCTGAGGCCTGAAGAAAAGGAAAAGCTGTGTGGGTTGGCCGAATACTATGGCAGCCGGGTGGAGTTCTACATGCCGAAGCCCGGACAACTGGACGGCTTCACCATACGTAAGTTCAGCAAACGCATATCATTGGCCACGTATTACCGGTGCGTGCTTTCCGATGTGTTGCCCGCCGAGGTGGACCGCGTCATCTATCTGGACTGCGACCTGTTGGTGCTCGGTCGGTTGCGTCCCCTGTGGGAAACGCCGCTCGACGGGGCTGGTATTGCCGCCGTCGAGGACATCGGCGCGGACGATGCCCCACGCTACGAAGTGCTGAAATACCCGATGGCCGATTCTTACTTCAATGCCGGTGTGCTGCTCATAGACCTGGATTATTGGAGAAGGCATGACATCCCGCGTAAATGCGTGGAATATTACCGTACCTATCCGGAACGCATTGTTTACAACGATCAGGACATCCTGAACAGCATCTTCCATGATAACAAAAAGTTTGTAGACCTAAGCTGGAACATGCAGGATGCCTTCTACCGGCCGCTACCGAAGTTTGATGAAGCATGGCGCGCCGCCCACGCCGCCGATTTGCGCAAGCCGGCCATACTTCATTTCACGAACCGCAAGCCTTGGGAATACGACAACCAGCATCCGCTGCGCCATCTCTACTTCTGTTATAATGAGTTTACGCCCTGGTGCGAGAAGCAGCCGTGGAAAAGTAGCTGGAACCGCTTCCGCCGCTTCGTACGCCTGTTGCCGTTCCGTCTGCACCTGCGGGAACCGAAATATATCAGCCTCGAACGATGACACACCCTAAGATAAAGCGATTCGGAAAGCGCATAGAAGGATTCTTCGTGCGCATCAAGCAACGCGCCATTGTGTACCACCTGTTGCGCAAGTCGGGCGGAGCGGAAGTTGTCGCGGCATACGCCGGCGCGCAGGCCGATGACGGTGAACTGATTGCCGCCGATGCGCCCGTCTGGATATGCTGGTGGCAGGGCGAGGCGGCCATGCCCGACATCGCGAAAGCCTGCGTGCGCTCCATACGCCGACATGCAGGGACGCATCCCGTGGTTTTCATTACCAAAGACAACTATGCCGAGTATGCCGACATGCCGGACGATATCGTCGAAATGGCAAATGAGGGGGTAATTGACCTGACTCATTTCGCCGATATCCTGCGTATGCAACTGTTACGCCGGCATGGCGGCATCTGGATGGACGCGACAGTACTGATTCCCGCCAAGGAACTTGCGTCGTTCATACGGACGGGCACACGTTATTGGAGTTGCCGTCACCGTCCCATCTATCATAACATTTCGCGCGGCGGTTGGACGAGTTTCTTCCTGGCTTGCGGCCGTAACTGTCCGCTGCCTGCGGTCATTGCCGACCTGCATCTGGCCTATTGGCGCAGACACCGGCGGCTTATTGACTATCTGTTGCTTGACTATTGCTTTGCCATTGCGCGCCGACACGTGCCTGCCGTCGCCGAACTGGTGGACCGTGTGCCGCTGAGTGTAATGGGACCGCTGGGCAAATGCCTCAACGCGCCGTTCGACCCGCAGGAATGGCAACGTTTTTGCGAGGAATACGATTTTCATAAGCTGACGTACAAGATTCCCCTGCACCGGATGACGCCCGACGGGCGCAAAACCTATTACGGGCACATCATGGAAACGTTTTTCGATGCGCCCGTGAATACGGATTTAGTGTAAAAGATAATGAAGCTTCCGGAACTTTGTTGAAAGCTTAATCCATGACCCACTTCTCGATGTTCCGCGTCTCGGAAGAGAAGTTCAGGCCGATGCGGAATACGCGTGTCGCGCCCGCTTCGAAAGGAAGTGCGTACGATTTGTCCTGTATCTGCCGCAGGGCCTCTTCCGCCGTCCCGTCCAACTTGAATTCCAGCACGTAGGTGTAGTCTTTGGTCTGCAACACCATGTCTATGCGGCCCGCACTCGTATGATATTCCGCCTTGACGTACAGCCCGAGCAGCTTACACAATATATATAATACGTTTTGATAGTGGTTCTCCAATTTCTTGACCAACTCATAAGGAGTATCGGCGAAGAAAGATTTCAGACGATTGAGGAAAGCCTCGGGTTGTCCGGCACGGATTTCCTCAACGAACTTCCGGATGTGGAAAGGTGCTTCCACCCTGTCCACGGATGTATAGAAAGGCAGCAGGAAACGGAAGAAACCGTCCTCCACCTCCTCGTTCGGGAAGCCCAGCCTGTAGGTGCGGAACTCGGGGTCATAGTCCTTGATGGTCAGATAACCGCTCTGGTAAATCACGGGCACGGGGTTGGTGGACGCCACGTCTATGCTGTTGAGAATGTCCTCCGTGACATATTCGTCCGAAAGGCTCTGCAGGTTATAATCGTGCAGCCGGAGCAGCTTTACCAGGTAGGTGGGCGTCCCCGTCGCGAACCAATAACTGCCGAAAGCCTGTGCGTCGAGCGCGTTCAACACGCTGAAAGGATTGTAAAGCCCGGGGCAGTTGGGCACGAAATGGTATCCGTCGTACATGCGGGCCATTTCCGACAGCACTTCCTCGGGCGTAAGGTCCAGTTCGTCCGACATGCGGCTGACGTAGGGCGCGAAATTGTCGCGCAGTTCCTGTTCCGTGATGCCGCAGACGGCATGGAAATCCTTGCGCATGGAGATGTCCTTCAGACTGTTCAGGCTGCTGAAGACGCTCAGCTTGCCGAATTTCGTCACGCCCGTGAGCATGGCGAAGCGTATATATCCGTCACAGGTCTTCAATGCGCTGTAAAAGGACTGCAATGTGCTGCGGTAGGCATCCTGCAACGCCTCGTTGCCGATGGCTTGCAGCATAGGTTTGTCGTACTCGTCCACGAGGATGACGACGCGATGTCCCGTCTGCTCGAACGCACGCCGGATGACGCCGGCAAAACGCAGCGAGAGCGATACTTCGGTCTGCTCCGAACCGTAGAGTTTCTCCCACCTCGCCAACGTGTAGTTGAGGATATTATCGAGCGCCTCGGGGGATTCGTACTTCTCCGTGTTGAGGTCGAGATGCAGGACGGGATGCTGTTCCCACTTCGTCTCCAGCTGCGAGACGGCCAGCCCCTCGAACAGCTCGCGCTTGCCCTCGAAATAGGCATGAAGCGTAGAAAGCAACAGACTTTTGCCGAAGCGGCGCGGACGGGACAGGAAGTAATAGCGGCCCGTCGTGGCGAGACGGTGGACAATTTCGGTCTTGTCCACGTACAGATAGCCGTCTGCGCGGAGACTCTCGAAGTTCTGGATGCCGATGGGGAGGTTCTGAAGTGCCATGTTCCTTGTGTTTTATTCTATCAGTGGGCAAAGGCCGTACAAGCCGAGTGCAACAAGCTTGCTTAAGTTGCCGAGGCGCAGCCGGCCTTATGTAAAGGCCGTGCAAACCAAATGCAACAAGCTCGCTTAAGTTGCCGAGGCGCAGCAGGCCTTATGTAAAGGCCGTGCAAACCGAGTGCAACAAGCTCGCTTATTATGCAAAGATAGGCTTTATTTGCGGAACGACAGCCGGAAAGGCATAAAAAAGCGTCGCCCGCAAATTTGCGGGCGACGCCGATATATGAAAGGGATAATTGTCAGTAACCTTGATTACTTAACAAGTACCTTGTTGCCACCGACTACGTAGATACCTGCGGGCAGGCCCTTCGTAGCATTGACAGCCTTGACGTTGTTGCGAACCTTGACGCCGGAGATGGTGTAAACATCCACCTTCTCGTTTGCGCTGACAATAGGACCGGCGATACCGGTAGCCATTTCGGCGGGCAATTCGATGTAAGCGTCACCGCTTTCCTCGGTCTGGATATACTTGACATAACCGCCGTTGTTGCCGATATTGATGCCGGCCCACAGTTTGGCATTGTCAGAGATGGCAACACTACCGTTGTTGAAGTAAGCGATAGGTCCTTCCTTCATCGTAACGCCGGTCAGCGTACCTACCAGTGCGTTGGATTCCTTGGCCTCGCTCACGTACTCAACAGAAAGGATGTCATTTCCTTCGATTTCCACACCGTCAGCATCGCAGATGTCAATCTGCATCTCATTGGCCTCATCGGTAGCCGAGCAAATCTTTACCAGATAGGGAACACCGGCTTCGAGAACGTCTTCCGTGTATTCTTTCAGAACCAACACGTGCTTGTCGCCGTCCTGGCTCTGGCCCAGTACTTCGTAAACCGTATCATCATACGGAGCGAATACATTGAGCGGCATGGTCATCACCATATAACCGTCGGCAGCAATGTTCACAGGATACTTGAACGACCATGCAGCACCGGATGCAACATTAACTTCTTCGAAGCCGAAAGCGCAGTTTCCATCGGGAGCGTAGTATCCAATCATGTTAGCGGCACCACCGTTGAAGTTGGCGTAGAGGTCACCGAGTTCTTTGTCCACACCGGCCTTGAGATACAGGGAGCCGGGAAGACCGGAGTAGGATACCTCGTGCTCAACGGCCTCGCTTACGTTAGCCAATGCGCCGAGATTGGCTGCAGCATTACCGATATAGAAACCGGTAGCAAGGTTCTTGAGGACAATCTTTCCGTTCTTGACAGAAGTTACCTGCCACAAGAAACGCAAGTCATTGTGCGGACTCTCGATACCGTCAATTCTGGAGGGATTTTCCTCGGACTCACCGGCCTCTTCGTTATAGTTAGGATTGGCTACCTGACGCATCTGCAGGAGGTTGGCGGTAGAAGAGTTACCGTTGGAGTAGAGCAACGCATGATGAACATGTGCATTGGCACCGATCGTCGTAGCGCAACGAATCATGTAAACGGAACCTTCGGTCGGGAGAATCAACGAATTCTTGTAAGCGTCAAGGGCTTCGTCGATAGCAGACAGGTAAGAATTGATTTCGTCACGGCTCATACCGTCTACGGCAGCGTCGTTGGCAGTCTGAAGAACCGTCTGGAGTTCGGCCTTCTTGGCAGAATCGTAGTAACCGATGGCATCACCTTCGGGCAAAGACTCGATTTCGGTGTTGGCATTTGCTATGGCGTCGAGCAGTTCCTGGGGATCCGGCATCTCGTGCAAGAGGGCTTCGTAAGCGGCCTTGAAGGCATTCAGGGTAGCTTCGGTAGCTTCGCCGGCAGCGAGTTCGGCCTGAGCGGCAGCAAGCTGCTTTTCGAATTCGGCACGAGTGGCAGCGCTTACCATCTGATAGTAGGACTCATCGGGATCCTCGTTGTAAGTAACGCCGGAAGTATAGATGTGAAGTTCAGACAAACACATCGAAGCAAAACCTCCGGACATTGACAGATTTTCCATTGTATTGTTTTCCTTACATACGAAACGAACATAGCGAACAGGCGTGTTGTTAAGCACACATACGCGAGTCAGCATCAAAGGATTATCTCCGGTTGAAGCAGCTATATTATAGCTCAGCAAATAATCACCTTTATCGCTCCAAACGTTGCCATCGGTAGATGTAAGAATGCTTACACGCTTAGGAGCTACAGTGTCGCCGTTCCTGCGAGGAGCAACCTTAATCTCAAAATTGCCGGCTAATGCAGCAGAACCAAGGTCCACCTGAACATATATAGGTTCGGTAGCCACAGGCTGATTGCCACCCCATGCAGAATGATAAATAGAACCAAAATCACCATCGTTGAGGTTGATAGGTGCATTAGCATTGGGATTAGCTTGGTCTCCAGGAAGATAGTTATTGGAAGTAATTGCGGCATCACCCACAACGGCTGCACCGTCGAAACTTCCGTCATTGGAAGAAGCCGGATTGAACTTCATACCCTTGTGCTGCACGTAAGTGGCAGTGGAATAAAGTTCCTTCATCTGAGTGAGCAGACGTTCTTTCTCTACATCGTGAGCGAACTTGTCGATAACTTCCTGCTCTACTTCATAGACATGCCAGAAGTTACCTGCATCACCGTCATTGCCGCCCCAGTAGCAGACGCGAGTTGTACCGGCACGGTTGTATCCCTTATTATCAGGCGTCAAGATATTAAAGACCAAAGAATTCGCATTAACACAGGCTGTAGAGTTTACCGCTACGCGAAGTTTGTCACCCGGCGACACAAGACTTGTAACAGTCTTGGAGCTATTCTGTTCAGCACCGTTGTTGGTTCCGTTATAACGTCCGGTTGCAAAGTTCTTCAGATAGATTTTGCCATCACCGGCATCCTCAATCTGCCAAATGTACTTCGCGATAGTCTGATCGACATTCTCGAGAGCAGGACGCGTAAAGCCGCTGGTGAGTGCCAATCTGTCGCCATCGTCATACATACCGAGATTTCCGTCATGGCCAACGAAGTAGTAGTACTTGCCGACTGCAACGGGATGAGTATTGACACGGGCGTCATTGGCAGCCTCCATGGCCGTCTTGTAAGCCGTGTACAACTGATTGGCTTCAGCCAAGGTGATGGAAGAATTCTGCATTCCGGCCAAGATAGCGTCAGAAGCAGCCTTGAGTGCGTCATGCACTTCCTGAGAGATATTTCCCGGCTGGTTGCCCACTACATACATTTCCGGAGAATAAGCGCCCAGCTTTCCGTAAGCGGCAGTCAGAGCGTCCGAAACGGGAGCACTTTCTACTTCGTACACGTTCCAGAAGTTCGTGTCGATGTATTTCGCATAGAAAGGATACTGGCCGTAAGCACCAAAATAAACATTGGCGGACTCGGCATAGGCAAATACCCAGTCGTACTGGTCGGGAGTGGATGTCTTAGGTGCCGTAGTGGAATAGGCAACACGGTCACCGGCACCCGTATCAACCGTAGGACGAAGAGCGGTGAACTTGAAAGCTTCCGCCTTGTTGCTCGTCAAAACGATGTTAATACCTGCATCGGAGGTATCGTCAAGGTTGGGGTTATCCTGAAATGCCTTATACTCCGACTTAATGTACTGACCCGTGGAGTCATTCTTCAGATAATAAGTAGGATGACCGTCTACATTTTCACCGGTAGCCTCGAACACATAAAGGTTACCCGCAGTAATTGAATTAGACCAGCCGTTAGACTGGCTGGGGATGGAAAGATAGTTAGTAGACATGAAGTCTTTGGCTCCATTGTTGCTACTACCTTTCACGGCAACTTTCGTTCCGTTTGCGGCAATGGCAGCGATGTCAGTGACACCGGCACCCTTTGTCACATAAGCGTCGGGAAGTTGCGCCTGAATGGTTCCTACGCCCGCAAAGAGCAGCAGAAACATTGAAAGCAAGTAATTTAACTTTCTCATTTAGCGTGATTTATTAAGTGAAACAATAATTTATTAGATTCAATCGGTGTTCAAAGATATACACAAAAAGCCATTTGCACAAGTGTTTCCGAGAAAATCACTCATTTTTAACTAAAAAATTTATTTTGCCCGACAGACGAGCAAAGCGTAAAGCATCCTGCGTCCGCACAAAAGGCAGCCGGGGCATATTCTTCGCGCGCGCGTATATATAATAAGGTGTAGCGGCACAGGCGGCCGGCATTTTTCTACATCGAAACAGGTTACGGGAGACACTATACGACCGTATCCCAGCCTTTTCTTGAAAAAAATCAGCAAAAAACACCTTTCCAAAAAAACTTTTAGTACCTTTGGAGTTTCAAAGCGGGACTTATGTCCCGTACATACAAGCGTTTTTTTGCACAAACATATTAACATGAAACCTGCAACAGGAAAATTAGGAGTAATGTGTGTCGGCCTGGGCGCCGTCACGACAACTTTTATCACCGGCGTGCTGATGGCCCGCAAAGGACTGGCCAAGCCGGTAGGTTCAATGACCCAGTATGATAAGATTCGCGTAGGGCGCGGCAAGGACAAGAAGTACCTGCACTACGGCGAAATCGTCCCGATGGCGGAACTGAAGGACATGGTGTTCGGCGCATGGGACGTATTCCCCGCCAACGCCTTTGAAAGCGCCGTGAACGCCGAGGTATTGCGCGCCAAGGACATCCTGCCCGTCGAAGACGAGCTGAAAGCCATCGTCCCGATGCCGGCCGCTTTCGACCGCAACTATGCCAAGCGGCTGGACGGTACGAACGTGAAGGACTGCAAGACGCGCTGGGAAATGGCTGAGGCACTCCGCGAGGACATCCGCCGTTTCAAGGCCGAGAACAATTGTGACCGCATCGTCGTGATATGGGCCGCCTCGACCGAAATCTATGTTCCCGTAGACGAGAAGATACATGCCACCGTCGAGAGCCTCGAAGCCGCCATGAAGGCCGACGACCGCGAACACATCGCCCCCTCGATGTGCTACGCCTACGCCGCCCTGCAGGAAGGAGCGCCGTTCATCATGGGCGCACCCAACACCACGGTGGACATCCCTGCCATGTGGGAACTGGCGGAACGCACCAAGATGCCCATTGCCGGCAAGGATTTCAAGACAGGCCAGACCCTCGTGAAGTCGGGCTTCGCGCCCATCATCGGCACGCGCTGCTTAGGACTTTCGGGATGGTTCTCGACAAACATTCTCGGCAACCGCGACGGACTTGTGCTCGACGAACCGGCCAACTTCCATACGAAAGAGGTGTCGAAGCTGTCCACACTGGAAAGCATTCTCGTGGCCGAAGAGCAACCGGACCTGTACACCGACTACTACCACAAGGTACGCATCAACTACTACCCGCCGCGTAACGACAACAAGGAGGGCTGGGACAACATCGACATCTTCGGATGGATGGGCTATCCCATGCAAATCAAAATCAACTTCCTTTGCCGCGACTCCATTCTGGCGGCTCCGCTCATGCTCGACCTCGTCCTGCTCAGCGACCTGGCCGCCCGCGACGGCCGTTACGGCACACAGCGCTTCCTGAGCTTCTTCCTGAAGAGCCCGATGCACGACTACGTGAACGGAGAAGTACCTGTGAACCACCTGTTCCGCCAGTACACGATGCTGAAGAACGCCATCCGCGAGATGGGTGGCTACGAGGCTGACGAGGAAGTGGACTAACCGCTTTCAAGTCTCGGCAAACACCGACTGACATCCCGTGCGGAGCACCTGCCCCGCGCACAGCATACGATTGTCCCCGCACAAGTTCCGGCTTGCGCGGGGACAATCTTTCCAAGGCTTCCACCAGGAAACAGCTGACCCGCGGAACGCCGCCCCGCACACTCCGGTGCCGGCACACACGACCGGACGAAGTGCCATTTTTAAGGTTTTTAGGGTTTTATCCCCATAGATTAAATTCGTCTGCCGCATTCAAATGAAAAAAAACACCTATTTTTGCAGGCGAAAACGCAAAGACAAATTTTGGTTTTCCAAATCTGTCTGCGATTTCCATCGAAAGGAAGAAAACCATGCGCCAGAAATACCTGCTTTTACTCCTCGGCCTGTTTACCGTCATCAGTGCTGCCGCCCAGCGCATCACGGGTACGGTGACCGATGCCCGCACCGGCGAGAAGTTGCCCTTTGTCAATGTCGTCATTGACAAAGGCGGCCACACCCAGACCGACACGGAGGGCCGTTTCAGCCTGCCTTTCAAGGCGGGGCGCCTGCGCTGCTCGATGATAGGCTACGAGACGGCGACACGACGTGTCAGCGCGCCGGGAAATTTCAACGTGAAACTGTCCGCCACCGACAACAGTTTCGGCGAGGCCGTGGTACGCGGGCGGCGCGACAAGTATTCTCGCAAGAACAATCCCGCCGTCGAGCTGATGAAGAAGGTCATCGCCGTCAAGAAGAAGAGCGACCTGCGGGCACACGACTATTACAGCATCGACAAATACTCGAAAATGACGTTCGCCTTCAACGATGTGACGGACAAGATCTTCGAGGAGGGAAAGTTCAAAAAGGTCCCCTTTCTGAAAGAACACGTCGAGACGTGTAACGAAACGGGCAAACTCATCCTGCCCATATCGGTGGAGGAGACGGCGTCGCGCGAAATCTGGCGCAAAAGCACGAAAACGACCAAGACCATCGTGACGGGCGAGCGCTCAAAGGGCATCAACGACTTCTTCAGCACGGGCGACATCCTGACCACCCTGCTGAAAGACTGCTTCACCGACGTAGACATCTACGAGGACGACATCCGGTTGCTGCAATATCCCTTCCACAGTCCCATATCCTCACGTTCGGCCATCGGCTTCTACCGTTATTTCATCGAAGACACGCTCGATGTGGACGGAGAGCGGTGCATCCGCGTGGACTTCACGCCCAACAACCCGCAGGACTTCGGTTTCAGCGGCACATTGTACATCCCGACCGACTCCACCTACCGCGTGAAGAAGGCCGACATGGGCATTCCCCGCCGCTCCGACGTGAACTTTGTCGAGAACATGCGCATCATACAGGAGTTCCGGCAACTGCCCACGGGCGAGCAGGTATTGGTGAAGGACGACATGCTGGTGGAGCTGAAAGCCCTCGAGGCCGTGCCCAAGTTGCAGGTGCGCCGCACCACGAAATACAGCGACTTTGCTTTCACGCCCCTGCCCGACAAGGAATTCCGCTTCAAAGGCGAGCGGCAGACCTTGGCCGACGCGCGACTGCGCGGCACGGACTTCTGGGAGAAACACCGCTCCGAGGAACTGACGGAGAGCGAGGACAAGATGGACCTGCTCATACGCCGCATCTCGCAAGTGAAAGGCTTCAGCCTCGTGCTGTTCTGCGCCCGCGCCCTCATCGAGAACTATGTCGAGACCAGCGGCAAGCCCGAAAAACCCTCGAAGGTGGACATCGGACCTGTAAACACCATCGTCTCGCAGAACTTCGTAGACGGATTCCGCCTGCGGGCCTCGGCGCAGACCACGGCGAATTTCAACCCCCGGCTGTTCTTGAAGGGATACGTAGCCTACGGATTCAAGGACCACAGATGGAAGGGACTGGGCGAAGTCACCTATTCCTTCAACAAGAAAGCCTATCTTCCGCGCGAGTTCCCGGTGAACAATCTGACTTTCTCGTACAACCGCGACGTCATGGCGCCCAGCGACAAATTCATGCCTACGGACAAGGACAACGTCTTCACCTCGTTCAAGTGGACCACCGTAGACCACATGATGTACTACGAGGCGTTCCGGCTGAAGTGGGACCGCGAATGGAACAACGGCCTGCGCTTCAAGATGCAGCTCAGCACGCAGCGGGACGAACCGACGGCGGCCCTGTTCTACCAGAGCCTCGACGGGAAAGGCGCGCCCGACGCGCAAGCGGGCAACAAGAGGCGCTACCTGCGCACGAACGACCTGAACGTGGAACTGACCTACCAGCCGGGCGTGACGTGGATCAACACCAAGCAGCGGCGCATCGCCACCAGCCACGACGCACCCATATACTCGCTCTCGCACACCACGGGCCTGTACGAGCACAAGGGAGACAACCGGCCGTACAACCTCACCGAGGCAGGCATCTACAAGCGTTTCTGGTTAGGTTCGTGGGGCAAGTTCGACACCTATCTCAAGGGGGGCGTGCAATGGAACCAAGTGCCGTTCCCGCTGCTCATCATGCCCGCGGCCAATTTGTCCTACATCATCGAGGACAACACGTTCAACCTGATTGACAACATGGAGTTCCTGAACGACCGATACGCCTCGCTGATGCTCTCATGGGACATGAACGGAAAGATATTCAACCGCATACCGCTGCTCAAGAAGCTGAAATGGCGCGAATACATCGGATGCAACGTCCTTTGGGGCACACTCACGAGCAAGAACGACCCGACACTGGCCAAGAATGCCGCGAACGACCGCCTGTACTACTTTCCCGGACGCTTCAACGCCGACGGTTCTTTCGAGTACCTGTCGGGACCGATGGACCGGAACAAGCCTTACGTGGAGGTCATCGGCGGCATACACAACATTTTCAAGCTCTTCCACGTGCAATACGTCCGCCGGCTCACCTACACCGACCGGCCCGGAACGGACAAGTGGGGCATCCGCTTCATGTTCCGCGTGACCTTCTGACGCCACGGGCGGAAACGGCGGCCGGACGCGGCGCCGGACAGTTCCGGCATATGCAGTTTCAAATTTTTAAGTACAAAAAAGGGGGAGATACCGTGAAGATATCTCCCCTTTGCGCTTCAGGATGGGCTTGAACCAACGACCCCCTGATTAACAGTCAGGTGCTCTAACCAACTGAGCTACTGAAGCATTTTTGCAACCGCAGTATCCGCATCCCCCTCCTGCCGCAAGGCGTTCGCGAAACGGGCTTGCAGGCGGTTTCTTCGCCTTTTCTGCCGAATTGCGTTGCAAAAGTAATGGTTATTTTTGAAATTAGCAATATCTTTGCAGGAAAAATTGCAAAAAAATCAATGAAACAAGTTCTTGGTATAGGTAATGCGCTGGTGGATGTGCTTTTCCCCGTGCCCGACGATGCTTTTCTGGAAACGTTAAACCTGCCCAAAGGTTCGATGCAACTCATCGACACGGAACGCTACCGCGAGATAGGCGACCGCATGAGCGGCCGGCCGCGAGAGATGGCCACGGGCGGCTCGGCCTGCAACACGATACTCGCACTGGCCTCGATGGGTGCGCGGCCGGGAGTGATAGGCAAGATTTCGGACGACGAGTACGGCCGCTTCTTCTCGGACACCTGCCGCGAAAAAGGCATCCGCGCGCACCTGCTGGCCGACACCCTGCCGACGGGAGTCGCCTCAACGTTCATCACCCCCGACGGGCAACGCACGTTCGGCACGTATCTGGGCGCAGCTGCCCGCATGACCGCCGGCGACATCCGCCCCGAATGGCTCGACGGATACGGGTATTTTTATGCCGAAGGCTATTTGGTGCAGAACCATGAGCTGATAGAGCGCGTGGCCGACCTGGCCCGCGAACACGGACTGAAGATGTGTCTCGACCTGGCCAGCTACAACATCGTCGAGGCCGAACGGGACTTCTTCGCACACCTATTGACCAAAACCGACATCGTATTCGCCAACGAGGAGGAAGCCCGCGCGTTCACCGGAAAAGACGCCGAAGAGGCCCTCGGCATACTGGCCGGCATCTGCGGGACGGCTGTCGTGAAGACAGGCCCGCGCGGCGCGATGGCGCAATGCGGGGACCGGCGCGCCGAAGTGCCGGCACTGCCCGTGGACAAGGTGACCGACACGACCGCGGCGGGCGACTTCTTTGCCGCAGGCTTCCTCTACGCCCACGCAAGCGGCGGCGACCTGGCCGGGTGCCTGCACTGCGGGACCATCCTGGCCACGGAAGTGATTCAGACCTTCGGCACAAAACTGGAAGAATGCGTATGGGAGAAATGCCGCAAGGCCGTCGCCGAAAGACTCTAAACGGCATCGGCGCCGGAAACAGGCATCCACACGCAACGACATATTCACTCACGACAAACGACATGGCACGAAAAATCATCGTCCTGCTCCTTGCGCTGGCCGCAATGCCCGCCGGCGCGCAACAGAGCCGGCACAACGCCGAAACGGCAAAGCAGCTCGACATCTTCAACAGCCTGTACAGGGAACTCGACCTGTACTACGTGGACACGCTCGAGGCCAAAAAGAACATAGAGAACGCCATCCTGTACATGCTGGACCAGCTGGACCCGTACACGGTGTACTATCCCGAAGACAAGACCGCGGAGCTGAAACAGATGACCACGGGAAAATACGCCGGCATCGGCTCGGTCATCAGTTACAGGAAGGAGCCGGACCGCTGCATCATCAACAAACCGTATGCCGACATGCCGGCCGCCACGGCGGGACTGCGGCCCGGAGACATCATCCTGTCCATCGACGGGAAGGACACCGGCACCTGCGGCAGCGGAAACCCGGGGGAGTTCTCGTCGAAAGTAAGCGAGGCGCTCCGCGGACAGCCGGGAACGACTTTCAGCCTGAAGGTGAAACGCCCCGGAACGGAGAAACCGCTGACCTTCAAGCTGACGCGCCGCACGGTGGCCCTGCCCAGCGTGACCTGCCACAGGATGCTGACGGACAGCATCGGTTACGTGCTGCTCGACGGCTACACCGAACACACCGCCCGCGACCTGCGCCGGGCCGTCGCCGAGCTGAAACAGGCGGGCGCGCGGCGTCTGGTGCTCGACCTGCGGGGCAATCCCGGCGGTCTCATGGGCGAGGCGGTCAAGGTGGTGAACCTCTTTGTGCCACGCGGACGTGAAGTGCTGAGCACACGCGGGAAGACGAAAGAGAACACCGCCACCTACAAGACACAGGGCGACCCCATCGACCTCGAAATGCCGGTAGCCGTACTCACGGACTACGGGACGGCGTCGGCAGCCGAGATTACGAGCGGCGCACTCCAGGACTACGACCGCGCTGTCATAGTGGGCAGGCGCACCTACGGCAAGGGACTGGTGCAGGAAGCCCGCAACCTGCCCTACGGGGGTGTACTGAAACTAACCACGAGCAAGTACTACATTCCGAGCGGACGCTGTGTACAGGCCTACGAGTTCAAGGACGGCGAGCCCGTACACCTGCCCGACTCGCTCTCGAAGGAGTTCCGCACCGAAGCGGGACGCATCGTGCGCGACGGAGGCGGCATCACGCCCGACGTCATCGTCAGGGAAGACAGCCTGCCCGGCCTTATCGCCTATCTCGAGAACTCGGACGCGATGTTCGACTACTGCGTCCGCTACCGCAACACGCACAAGGAAATAGCCCCGCCCGGGGAATTCCGGCTGACAGACGCGGAGTACGAGGACTTCAAGGCCTTCATGAAGGAAAAGAAATTCACCTACGACCGGCAAAGCCGCAGCGGGCTCGAAATACTGCGCAAGGTGGCGCGGCTCGAAGGCTATGCCGAAGAGGCGAAGGCCGAGTTCGACGCGCTCGAGGCCAAGCTCATCCACAACGAGGACTTCGATTTCAGACGGTGGGAAAAGGAAATACGCCGCTGCGTGGAGCGCACGATTGTCGGTTTCTACTACTACACACGCGGGGAAGCCGAATACGAACTGCGGGACGACAAGGACCTGGACGCGGCCCTCGGGGTACTGAAGGACGACACCCGCTACCGCAGCATCCTGAGCGGGAAAGAATAGCGGACGGCGCATCCCGCACACGCATCATACCATATAATAAGGACTATGTCCCGTCCCGCATCCCGGAAAACACCGGAAAGCGGCGGCGGGACATTAACTTTTTTAACTTTCATACACAGTCCGGACGGCGTAGAAGGCATGTAATTTCCGGTACATTTGGGGATAGTCTTAACTACAAGCCATGTAGTTTTTCCTAAAAGGCACTTACGAAAAACCGTCATAGGGATAGTTTTGCCCGAAAACAGGCCTACAAACACGAAAAAGGGACGGTTTCAGGCCGTCCCCACGCTTCCGCAACACAAAGATAATACATTTTTCGCCCAAAAGCAAATTGTGTTAAAATCACAATTTCATTGTCGCATGTTGTAACGGGCCACCCGCACGTAGGGACGCGGGTGGAATGGGGGCCGCACGGGTGTTACAACAAAAACAAAACAAAATAACCCCGCCCCCCCCCGCGACGCGGCCCCTCAGCCCGCGCGCCCACCATAAAAAAAAAAAAAAAAAAACCCCCCCCCCCCCCCGCCCCCCCCCCCCCCGGCGCCCCTACAACACGGCATCCCGCCCCGAAAACGGGTTTCCCCGCCCCGAAAACGGGACCCGCCGAAAACACCCCCGCGAGGGCATTTTCCGACCCGCATCCGCACTTTCCAATCCTTAAATATTACAAAAAGCGGGCCAAAGACACTTCAAGTCAAAATAATTTTCTAATTTTGCGCGATTTACAAAGTGTATATTAGATAACTTTTTTAGAAACACAACCAGATGAACGTAATTACGAAGACTGTTGCGCTGCCTGACGGACGTACCATCAGCATCGAGACAGGTAAGCTGGCGAAACAGGCAGACGGGGCCGTGATGCTCCGCATGAACAACACGATGCTGTTGGCCACTGTCTGCGGCGCCAAAGACGCGGTTCCGGGCACCGACTTTATGCCCCTGCAATGCGACTACAAAGAAAAATACTCCGCAGCCGGACGTTTCCCCGGCGGTTTCACCAAACGAGAAGGCCGTGCCTCGGACTATGAAATCCTGACCTCGCGCCTCGTAGACCGTGCCCTGCGCCCGCTCTTCCCGAGCGACTACCACGCCGAAGTCTTCGTAAACATCACCCTCTTTTCGGCCGACGGCGTAGACATGCCCGACGCACTCGCCGGCTTTGCCGCCAGCGCCGCGCTCGCCTGCTCCGACATCCCCTTCGACGGACCTATCTCGGAGTGCCGCGTAGCCCGCATCAACGGTGAATTTGTCATCAACCCGACTTTCGAACAACTGGAAAACGCCGACATGGACCTCATGGTCGGCGCCACGGAAGAGAACATCATGATGGTGGAAGGCGAGATGAAGGAAGTTCCCGAGAGCGCGCTGCTCGAAGCCCTCAAGGCCGCACACGAAGCCATCAAGCCGATGTGCCGTCTGCAAAAGGAACTCATGAAAGAGCTGGGCACCGACGTGAAGCGCACCTATTGTCACGAAGACAACGACGAGGAACTGCGCGAACAGGTGAAGCGCGAGTGCTACCAGCCCTGTTACGACATCACCAAGCAGGCACTCGAGAAGCACGCCCGCGCCGAAGCCTTCGAGGCCGTGCGCGAGAACTTCAAGGAAGCCTACGCCGCCGCACACGCGGAACTCACCCCCGAGGAACTGGAAGCCAAGAACGCCCTCGTGGACCGCTACTACCACGACGTGGAAAAGGACGCCATGCGCCGTTGCATCCTGGACGAAGGCATTCGCCTCGACGGACGCAAGACGACCGACATACGTCCCATCTGGTGCGAGGCAGGTCCGCTACCCGGCCCCCACGGCAGTTCCATCTTCACCCGCGGCGAGACGCAGTCGCTCTCCACTTGCACGCTCGGAACGAAGCTTGACGAGAAATTGGTGGACGACGTGCTCGACAAGAGCTACATGCGCTTCCTGCTGCACTACAACTTCCCGCCCTTCTCTACCGGCGAAGCCAAGGCCCAGCGCGGCGTAGGCCGTCGCGAGATAGGACACGGACACCTGGCATGGCGCGGTCTGAAAGGCCAGATACCCGCCGACTTCCCCTACACGGTGCGCGTGGTGAGCGACATACTGGAATCGAACGGCTCCAGCTCCATGGCCACCGTCTGCGCCGGCACACTGGCGCTGATGGATGCAGGTGTACCCCTCTCCGCCCCCGTGAGCGGCATCGCCATGGGCCTCATCAAGAACCCGGGCGAGGACAAATATGCCGTTCTCTCCGACATCCTCGGTGACGAAGACCACCTGGGCGACATGGACTTCAAGACCACCGGTACGCTCAAGGGACTGACCGCCACGCAGATGGACATCAAGTGCGACGGACTCTCCTACGAAATCCTCGAAAAAGCCCTGGCACAGGCCAAAGCCGGCCGTGAACACATCCTGGGCGAGATGATGAAGACGCTCAGCGCGCCGCGTCCCGACTTCAAGCCCCACGTACCGCGCATCGAAGCCTTCGAGATTCCGAAGGAATTCATCGGTGCCGTCATCGGCCCGGGCGGAAAAATCATACAGGGTATGCAGGAAGACACCGGCGCCACCATCACCATCGACGAGGAAGACGGCGTAGGAAAAGTACAGGTGAGCGGTCCGAACAAAGAATGTATCGATGCCGCCATCGCCAAGATACGCGCCATCGTGGCCATCCCCGAGGTGGGCGAGACCTACGACGCCAAAGTCGTCAGCATCATGCCCTACGGCTGCTTCGTCGAGTTCATGCCGGGCAAGGAAGGCCTGCTCCACATCTCCGAAATCGCGTGGAAACGCCTCGAGAGCGTTGAAGAGGCCGGCATCAAGGAGGGCGACCACATCGACGTCAAGCTCCTCGAAATCGACGAGAAGACCGGTAAGTTCCGCCTCAGTCACCGTGTGCTCGAAGAGAAGCCCGAAGGCTGGGAAGAGCGTCCCGCACGCCGCCCCCGCCGCGAAGGTGGCGAAAACCGCGGTCCCCGTCGCGAACACCGCGACTGAACGCCGCACCATCCCGAAAGGAATGAATGAGAATCAGCCATAGATTTTCCCGAGTCCCCCTCTCCCGCCGACGGAAGAGGGGGACTTCCTTTTACCCCAGGCCGTCTGCGGCATACCGCCGCCGCGACCGCCGCGGAAAAAACGCGGCCGCCACAACGCGACATTAACATTTTTAACCTTCCTACACGTTTCCGGACGGCGTACATGGCATGTAGTTTTCGGTACATTTTGGGAAATGAATCCTACAAGCCATATAGTTTTTCCTAAAAGGCACTTACAAAAAACTATCCCTATGATGATTTTGTCCGAAAACAGGCCTACAAACACGAAAAAAGGACGGTTTCACGCCGTCCCCATGCTTTCGCAATACAAAGATACTACATTTTTCGCCCAAAAGCAAATTGTGTTAAAATCGCAATATCATTGTCGCACGTAGGGACGCGGGGGGGGGCGGGCGGCGCGGCGGCGGGCGCCCCCCCCCCCGCGTAGGGACCCCCAAACCCAACCCCAAAAACCACCACCCAACCCAAACAACCAAAACACA
>CAJMSQ010000030.1 GCA_905216095.1 uncultured bacterium
AAATTGTGTTAAAATCCCAATACCATTGCCGCATGTCGGGACGCTATTCAGCGCGTCCGCAGGGGGCATCCCGCCCCGAAACTGGATTTTCCCGCCCATATCCCCGCACAACATCGCATCCACAGGGATATACATCGAACAAAATCCCCAATATCCCCTGCGGACGCGATGAATCGCGTCCCTACAAACCCCAAACCGCATCCGCAAGCGGCAAAACAGCGAAATATCAACGGGCAAACGCACAAAAACACACCTTTTGCCCGCAAAAATCGCCCGCGATTGATTATCTTTGCAATTTGATAATTTACCGACAATATGCTTCAGACGTTGCTTATACGCATCTGGGTGCTCGCCTGCCTGTTGCCCGCGGCCGCGGCCGCACAGGACGCGTTGCCTTCGGCGCGCCCCACCATGACCGTCATCGACAAGGACGGAACGGAAACCGAGGAAAGCGGTTTTGACGGCTCGGCGCCGATGACGGCACGCTTTGACGCGAACCCGCAGGACCTGGGAGACTTCACGCCACGCTACGAATGGCGCTTCACACGAACGGGCGAGAGCGACCCTTTCCTCGTGCGCTACGACGAAAGCACCGTCTACACCTTCGAAAACAGCGGCACGTTCACCGTGGAACTCTACGTCACCTTCGAACGCGGCACGGAAAGCATCGAATATGCCTCCGACGAACCTTTTTCCATCAACATCAGTGAGTCGAAACTGGAGTTCCCGAACGCCTTCACGCCCAACGGCGACGGCATCAACGACGTGTTCCGCGCCAAAGAAGGCTATCAAAGCATCATTTCGTTCGAGGCAAAAGTGTTCAACCGATGGGGTAAGAAACTCTACGAGTGGAACGACCTTGAGGGAGGCTGGGACGGACGCACCGGAAGCGGGGACGTGCCCGACGGGGCCTACTACCTGGTGGTGAAGGCACGGGGAGCCGACGGACGGAACTACGACATCAAGAAAGTCATCAACATCCTGCGCGGATTTACCGAAAAGAACGGAGCGACGGAATGAGCGACACGACAAACATCAACGAGGAAGAGAGCATCGAAATACTCGGCGCGCGCGTCCACAACCTGAAAAACGTGGACGTGAGCCTGCCCCGGCACAGCCTTTCCGTCATCACGGGACTGTCGGGCTCGGGCAAGTCGTCACTGGCCTTCGACACCCTCTATGCCGAAGGGCAAAGAAGATACATCGAAACCTTTTCCGCTTACGCGCGAAACTTCCTTGACAACCTCGAACGCCCCGATGTGGACAAAATCACCGGGCTGAGTCCCGTCATTTCCATAGAGCAGAAAACGACGAACAAGAACCCGCGCTCGACGGTAGGCACGGTGACGGAAATATATGACTTCCTGCGCCTGCTCTACGCCCGCGCCGGCGAGGCCTACAGCTACGAAACGGGCGAGCGCATGGTGAAATACACCGAGGAACAGATACTTGAACTCATCTTCGCCCGGTACGAGGGCCACAAGGTCTATTTGCTCGCGCCCCTCGTGCGCAACCGGAAAGGACACTACAAGGAACTTTTCGAAACAATCCGCAAGAAGGGATTCCTGACCGTGCGCGTGGACGGCGAAATACGCGAGGTGGTGAAAGGCATGAAGGTGGACCGCTACCGCAACCACGACATCGAAGTGGTCATCGACAAGCTCGCCGTACGCGAAAAGGACGGCGAACGCCTCAGGAAGAGCGTGGCGCAAAGCATGGAGCAGGGCGACGGCCTCATGGTGATTCTCGACGCCACGGACGGGACGTCACGCTTCTATTCCAAACGGCTGATGTGTCCCGTCAGCGGCCTGTCCTACCGCGAGCCCGCACCCCACAACTTTTCCTTCAACTCCATGAGCGGCGCATGTCCGAAATGCAAGGGTCTCGGCTTTGTATCGGTCATCGACCGCGAGAAAGTGGTGCCCGACCCCGGACTGAGCATACGCAAAGGCGCACTCGCACCGCTCGGGAAGTACAGGAGCGCACTGATATTCTGGGAAATCGAGGCCGTACTGGCACTCTACGGCTGCGACCTCGACATGCCCGTGGCCGACATTCCCGAGGAAGCGCTCGACGAAGTATTCAACGGACGCGCGGACCGCCTGCGCATCCCCGCGGCCATAGCCCACACCACCGATGACTACTACGTGGAATTCGGGGGTCTCGTGAAATACATCCGGCAAATGGCCGACGCGGAAATGACCGCCGCGGCGCAGAAATGGGCTGAGCAGTTCTCGCGCACGGATGTATGTCCGTCGTGCGGAGGTGCCCGCCTCAACCGCGAAGCCCTGAGCTACCGGTTCGCAGGCAGGAACATCCACGAACTGGCCTCCATGGACATCGCGGAACTCTACGCATGGTTCGACGGCATAGAGGAAAAACTCGAACCGAAAGGCCGGACCATCGCCGTGGAAATATTGAAGGAGCTGCGCACACGGCTGAAATTCCTCCTGGACGTGGGACTGGGCTACCTGTCCCTGAGCCGCGCCACCATGACCCTGTCGGGCGGCGAAAGCCAACGCATCCGGCTGGCCACACAAATAGGCTCGCAGCTCGTGAACGTGCTTTACATCCTCGACGAGCCGAGCATCGGACTGCACCAAAGGGACAACGTGCGCCTCATCCGCTCGCTCAAGGAACTGCGCGATACGGGTAACACGGTCGTAGTGGTGGAACACGACAAGGACATGATGCTTGCGGCCGACTACATCGTCGATATGGGCCCGCGGGCCGGACGGCTGGGCGGCGAAGTCGTGTTCCAGGGCACACCGCAAGAGATGTTGCGGCACGACACCCTCACCTCGCAATACCTGAAAGGCACCCGCGCCATCGAAGTCCCGGCCTGCCGGCGACAAGGCAACGGGAAACGCCTGCGGCTTGTCGGGGCAAGCGGCAACAACCTGCGCGAAGTGACCGTCGAGTTCCCGCTCGGAACGCTCGTCTGCGTGACAGGCGTGTCGGGAAGCGGCAAATCGACGCTCATCAACGACACCTTGTTGCCCATACTCTCGCAACACTTCTACCGGTCACTGCGGGAACCGCTGCCATATGCCTCCATTGAGGGACTGGAACACATCGACAAGGTCGTGGCCGTGGACCAAAGCCCGCTGGGCCGCACCCCGCGCTCCAATCCCGCCACCTACACCGGCGTGTTCGCCGACATCCGCTCGCTATACGTCAGCCTGCCCGAAGCAAAAATACGCGGCTACAAGCCGGGACGCTTCTCCTTCAACGTGAAAGGCGGACGCTGCGAAACATGCCGCGGCAACGGCTACAAAACCATAGAAATGAATTTCCTGCCCGACGTCTACGTGCCCTGCGAGACGTGCCACGGCAAACGATATAACCACGAAACGCTCGAAGTGCGCTTCAAAGGAAAAAGCATCGCCGACGTGCTCGACATGACCATAGACCGCGCCGTCGATTTCTTTGAAAACGTGCCGTCCATCCTGCACAAAATCAAAGTCCTGCAGGACGTAGGACTGGGTTACATAAAGCTCGGACAGAGTTCGACCACGCTGTCGGGCGGCGAAAGCCAGCGCGTGAAACTGGCCACGGAGCTGGCCAAGCGCGACACGGGGCAAACGGTCTACATCCTCGACGAACCGACCACCGGACTGCACTTCGAAGACATCCGCGTGCTGCTCGGCGTACTCAACCGCCTTGTGGACAAAGGCAACACGGTCATCGTCATCGAGCACAACCTTGATGTGATAAAGGTAGCCGACCACATCATCGACATGGGCCCCGAGGGAGGACGCGAAGGCGGCCTTGTAGTGGCGCAGGGAACGCCGGAAGAGGTTGCCGGCCTCGGCAAAGGTTACACTGCAGGCTTTCTGGCAGACGAATTAAAACCGAAAAAGACGACATGAAAAGCACGAAGACGAACGTGGCGCGCCTCATGGACAAGGCAGGCGTGGCCTACGAACTGATACCTTACGAATTCGACGAACAGGACCTGGGCGCGGAGCACGTGGCCGAGGCATTGGGCGAAGACATACGGCAGGTATTCAAGACCATCGTGCTGCACGGCGACAAAACCGGGCACATCGTCTGTGTCGTCCCGGGCAACAGCACCGTGAACCTGAAGAAAGCGGCGCGTGCCAGCGGCAACAAGAAAGTAGAGCCGCTTCCGCTCAAGGATTTGCTCCCGACAACGGGATATATCCGCGGGGGATGCTCGCCCATCGGCATGAAAAAACGGTTTCCGACCTACTTCCACCAAACTGCGACCGACTTCCCGCACATTTACGTGTCGGCCGGGCAGCGCGGGCTCCAGATAAAGATAAGTCCCACGGACCTGCTGCGCGAAAGCGGCGGCACCGTGGCCGACATCGCCGACTGAGGCGTTCCGCACACTGACATAACGAACACTACACCGCATCCCATAAAATCAATCCATAATTCATTAATACTTAAATCCCATCTATCATGTTTGAAGGACAACCCAAAGGGCTCTATGCCCTGGCCCTCGCCAACACAGGCGAACGTTTCGGCTACTACACCATGTTGGCCGTCTTCGTTCTCTTCCTGAAAGCCAACTTCGGCCTGCCCGAAGACGTGGCAGGTTACATTTACGGAACATTCCTCGCCTTGGTCTACTTCCTCCCCTTCCCGGGCGGAATCCTGGCCGACAAGTTCGGCTACGGCAAGATGGTGACCGTGGGCATCATCATCATGTTCCTCGGCTATCTGCTGCTGGCAGCACCGCTTGGCGGGAACACCGTGGCCCTCGTCGCCATGGGAGCCGCGCTTTTGCTCATCTCGCTCGGAACGGGACTGTTCAAAGGCAACCTGCAGGTCATGGTCGGCAACCTCTATGACGACGTCCGTTACGCCGACAAGCGCGATTCCGCCTTCTCCATCTTTTATATGGCCATCAACATCGGCGCACTCTTCGCCCCGACGGCGGCCGTGAAAATCATGGAATACGCCCAGCGCGAACTGGGTGTCAGCGTAGGCGATTCCTACCACTTCGCATTCGGTGTCGCCTGCCTTTCGCTCATCGTTTCCATAGCCATCTATTATGCCTGCCGCAGCACCTTCCGCCACGTGGAAGGCAGCACGAAGAAAGCGGTAGCCGCCAAGACGGAACAAGTGGTGGAAGAAGACCCGAAAGACACCAAGGCGCGCATCACGGCCCTGTGTCTCGTCTTCGCAGTGGTCATCTTCTTCTGGATGGCCTTCCACCAGAACGGACTGACGCTGACCTACTTTGCCGAACAATTCACTGCGACCAGCTCGTCCGGCGTTGAAAGCATGGCTTTCGACGTGATAAACCTGCTGCTCTGCATAGTCATCATCTACGCCCTCTTCGCTTTGTTCCAGAGCAAGAGCGGACAGGGAAAAATCTATGCGTCCCTGTTCATCGCGGCCGCCTTGGGCGCGCTCTATTACCAGTACACGGCCCTGCCGGCCAGCACTTCGGTAAGCGCACCCATCTTCCAGCAGTTCAATCCCTGCTTCGTCGTAGCACTCACCCCGGTATCCATTGCCATCTTCGGCAGTCTGGCGCGCAAGGGCAAGGAGCCTTCCGCCCCGCGAAAGATAGCTATCGGCATGTTGGTGGCCGCCGTGGGCTTCGGCGTGATGATACTCGGTTCATTGAGCCTGCCTTCGCCCGACGCGCAAAAGGCTGTCGTCGCCGCAGGCGGCACTCCCATGCTGGTATCCCCCAACTGGCTCATCTCCACCTACCTTGTACTGACGTTCGGCGAGCTGTTGCTCTCGCCCATGGGCATCTCGTTCGTGTCCAAGGTAGCGCCGGCCAAGTATAAGGGCATGATGATGGGCGGTTGGTTCGTGGCCACGGCCATCGGCAACCTGCTTACGTCCGTCGGCTCGAAGTTCTGGGGCGACTTGCCCGTATGGTGCGTATGGAGCATCTTTGTCGTGCTCTGCCTCCTCTCGGCCGTGTTCATGTTCTCCATCATGAAGCGTCTCGAGAAAGTCTGCTGAGCACCGCCGTCCCGCATCCGGGACCGACTATCCCATACCCCGCCGAAGCCGAGCCTGCGGCGGGGTTTCCTTTTACTACACGAACAAGAACAAAGGCATACGCCTGAACGCCAACACCAGCCATGACCGTAAAAATAGAACCGGGCTGGGGCGAAAGACTCCGCACGGAGTTTGACGCGCCCTACTTCGAACAACTCACGGCCTTTGTCCGCGAGGAATACAAAAGCGGACCGTGCTACCCGCCGGGCCGACAGATTTTCTCGGCCTTCGACCTGTGTCCCTTCGACCGCGTGAAAGTGGTCATTATCGGGCAAGACCCTTATCACGAGCCGGGGCAGGCGGAAGGCCTGTGCTTCTCCGTGGCCGACGGCGTGCAGTTTCCGCCGTCGCTGCTGAACATATTCAAGGAAATCAAGGACGACCTCGGACACGACATACCGCAAAGCGGCAGTCTGCGGCGCTGGGCCGAGCAGGGCGTGCTGCTGCTCAACGCCACCCTCACGGTGCGCGCCCACCGGGCCGGTTCACATCAGGGCCGGGGCTGGGAAACGTTTACCGATGCCGTCATCCGCCGGCTCTCGGAAGAGCGGGAACACCTCGTTTTCATCCTGTGGGGAAGCTATGCGCAGCGCAAAGGCGAGGTCATCGACCGCGAACGCCATCTGGTGCTCACATCCCCGCACCCCTCACCGCTGTCAGCGCACCGCGGATTCTTCGGCAACCACCACTTCAGCCGCGCCAACGACTACCTGGTCCGCCACGGCGAAACGCCTATTGCGTGGTGATGCGGGCGCAAGGCCTTTTTTCGTAAACCCAAGCCAAGAAGAAAAGACATGATACCTATTGTACAAGTGGGCGATGTGCTGCTCTCGTCCGACATACTGACGGAATGCTTCTGCTGCGACCTCGAAGCGTGCCGCGGCGCATGTTGTGTGGAGGGCGATGCCGGCGCTCCCGTCACGCAGGACGAGGTGGCGGAACTGGAGAACGTGCTCGACACGGTCTGGCCCGAACTGAGTGCGTCGGCACAGGCCGTCCTCGACCGGCAGGGCGTGGCCTACGTCGATGAGGAAGGCGACCTCGTGACGAGTATCGTAGGAGGCAAGGACTGCGTCTTCACGTGCCACGACGCGGGCTGCTGCCTCTGCGCCACGGAACGGGCTTTCCGCAACGGAAAGACGCAGTGGCCGAAACCCATCTCGTGCTACCTGTATCCCATCCGCGAGAAACGCCTCGGCAACGGGCTGGTCGCGCTCAACTACCACCGCTGGGAGGTGTGCGCGCCGGCCGTGCGCAAGGGACGCGCCCTGCAACTGCCTGTCTACAAGTTCCTGCGCGACCCGCTCATCCGCCGCTTCGGCGCGGAATGGTACGGGGAACTGGAACAGACAGCCGACGAACTGCGCCGGCAGGGACTGATATGAATCCCGGGCCGGCGGCCAATTTTAACACTTCTTGCTTTTCGCCGAAAAATGTATTATCTTTGCACTACGAAAGCATAGGGGCGGCCTGAAACCGCCCTTTTTTCGTGCCCGAAGGCCCGTTTCAGGGAGAAACTATCCCTATGATGGTTTTTCGTAAGTGCCTTGTAGTTTTTCCTACATGCCTTGTAGGATTTTCCGGCCCTGCATGTAGGGAAAACTACAAGCCATGTACGCTGCACCAAAAGTGAGCGAAAGTTAAAAATGTTAATGTCGGGAACGGCTTTCCGCCGTTTTTTCGGGCATATACCGCCCTGCGGAAAGTGCACATGCCGGAGCACGAACGGTTTTCCGCGCGATGCAAAAAAATGCGACCGCGAAGCGGCGGGGCTTCGCGGTCGCAGATGTGCGTTTCAGGGTCGGCGCGACGCTCAGCCCTGTGCAAGGAGTTGCTTGACAAGGGCGGATACGGCCTTTCCGTCGGCCCGGCCGGCCAGACGCTTGGTTGCCACGCCCATCACCTTGCCCATGTCCTTCGGGCCCTGCGCTCCTGTCTCCGAGATGACGGCGCGCACTTCGGCCTCGAGTTCCTCGGGCGTGAGTTGGCGGGGCAGGTATTCCTCGATGACGGCCGCTTGTGCCGACTCCTCTTCCGCCAGGTCGGGACGGCCTTGTTCGGTGTACAGTGCGGCGGTGTCGCGTCCCTGCTTGGCCAGCTTGGCCAGGATTTTCAGGGCCGCGTCGTCGGTCAGCGTATCGTTGGCGCCGGGAGCCGTCTTGGCCTCCAGAAAATACTTCTTGATGTTGCGCAGTGCCTCGAGGCGTACTTTGTCCTTGGCCTTCATGGCGGCCACAATGTCTTTGCTTACTTTGTCGAAAAGTTCCATATAATATTGTTTTGATGTTGATATAATGTTCACCGGACAACGTCCGGCAATGTCCGGTCGGCATCCCTGCGGGCGCAGGCCGGGACACGCGGTCCGTCAGCGCCGGCGCAGTTTTTCTATCAGTTCCTTCGTGCGCCGGAAGGTGGGCGTGCTGTCGATGGCATCTATGATTTCGGGGTCGTCCAGCTCATCCGGTCCGAACAGGAAGGTTCTTGTGGGGCGCTGCGTCCTTGGCCGGGACGACGGACCGTAGACCTCCTGCCGCCGGATAATCTTGTTGATGTCGTCTTCGGTGAACTTCATGACGCTCTCGCGCTGCTTGAAGTCGTGCAGGCCGAAGCCCGACGCGAGAATGGTGATTTTGATTTTTCCTCCCAAGGACTCGTCCACCGACAGTCCGTATTTTGTCTCGATGTACTTGTCCTCAAAGTTCTCCATGAAGCGGTCTATCTCGTTCATTTCGTAGACCATGAGTTCGTTTGACGAACTGAAGGAGATGGAAAGCAGTATCTTGCGCGACTTGAATATGTCGCGGTCGTTGATGAGCGGCGAGTTGAGGGCGTTGGCTATGGCGCGCGACACGCGGCCCTCGCCTTCGGCGTAGCCGGTGGACATGATGGCCACGCCTCCCTCGTGGAGCGTGGTGTGTACGTCGCGGAAATCGAGAATCATCTTGCCGCGCATGGTGATGATGTCCACGATGCTCTTGACGGCCACGGAGAGCGTGTCGTCGGCCTTGCGGAAAGCGTCGAGTATCGAGAACTCCTGATAGATTTCGCGCAGGCGCTCGTTGTTGATGACGAGGATGGCATCGACGTACTTGGACAGTTCGGCGACACCGTCAAGGGCCTTGTCAATCTTGCGGTAGCCTTCGAACAGGAAAGGTATCGTGACCACGCCTATCGTCAGCAGGCCCGCGGCTTTGGCCTCGCGCGCAATGACGGGCGCCGCGCCGGTACCGGTTCCTCCCCCCATGCCGGCCGTGATGAAAAGCATCTTGGCCCGCTTGTCGAAGGCGGCACGGATGCGGTCGATGCTTTCCTCGGCCAGTTCCCTGGCCTTTTCCGGCTTTCCGCCCGCGCCCAGCCCGTCCGTGCCCAACTGGAGGCGGTCGGGCACGGGTGAAGTCTCCAGCGCCTTGGCGTCCGTGTTGCACACCAGGTAGTTCACTTCGGCGATATTGCCTTCCGTGTACATGTGGGCCACCGCATTGTCGCCGCCGCCTCCCACTCCGAATATCTGGATTATCGAGGGGCGATTGACATTCACGAGATCTATGAGCAGGTCATCCATGTATGTTGTCGCGTATTACAGAGGTAAATAAACGTGCCGGCCATCTCGGGACCGGCACGCTGCATGTGGTTGTTTTCAGGTGAAGGAGATGACTGCGCCGGGTGCCATGGCCGAATCTATTTCAATGGCCCGGTTGCCCAGGGCCTTGCTCTTGATTTCGCCAAGTACCTCCTTGCTGCGCTTGTATGTCGGCGTAAGCTCGACCATGGACACGATTTCTTCGTTGTCCAGGTCGTCCAGACCGAACAGGTATATCTTAGGACGCTTGCGCTGTCCGCCTTTGCGGTCGGTAGGCCCGTAGAACTGGCCACGACGCTCCTCATACTCTTCCTGACGCTCGTTGTCAATCTGCCGGCGTGTCTCTTCCTCGGCGTCATGCTTGTCTTTCATGCCCGGAACGGTAGCTATGCCGAAACCGGTTGCCAGGATGGTAATCTTAACCTTCTTGTCGAGCGAGGAATCCGTGGACAAGCCCCACTTGGTCTCGACATCGTCGTGAAACTTCGACATGAATTCGTGCACTTCGTTCATCTCCTCCATCATAAGCGAGTCTCCCTCGTGCTCGGCACAGAAGGAAATGGAGAGCAGCACCTTCTTGGAATTGAATATATCGTTGTTGTTGAGCAACGGGGAGTGAAGTGCGTCCTCGATAGCCTTGGTTACGCGGTTCTCTCCCTCGCCGAATCCGGTGGACATGATGGCTACGCCGCCGTCCTTGAGCACAGTGCAGACATCACGAAAGTCCAAGTTGATGATACCGTGCATGGTAATGATTTCCGCAATGCTTCTGGCCGCGATGCTCAGGGTGTTGTCGGCCTTTTCGAAGGCGGAAAGCACGTTGAGGTCGGGATAAATCTCGCGCAAGCGCTCGTTATTGATGACCAGCAGGGCATCCACGTGCTTGGAGATTTCTTCCACACCGTCGAGGGCCTGGTCTATTTTCCGGTTTCCCTCGAAAAGGAACGGGATGGTGACGATTCCCACGGTCAGTATGCCCATGCTCTTGGCCTCACGTGCTATGACGGGAGCCGCACCCGTACCGGTGCCGCCGCCCATGCCCGCGGTAATGAACACCATCTTGGTGCCGTCGTCGAGCATCCGGTGGATGTCCTCGACGCTCTCTTCGGCCGCCTCGCGCGCCCTCTCGGGCCGGTTGCCCGCACCCAGACCTTCGCGCCCGAGTTGCAGACGTACGGGAACGGGAGAGTCGCTCAACGCTTTCGAGTCCGTATTGCAGAGCACGAAATTGACGTCGTGGATTCCCTCACGATACATGTGGTTCACGGCATTGCCCCCGCCGCCGCCGACTCCGATTACCTTAATGATGGAAGGCGTGGTCTTGGGAATGCCTAAGTCTATCAGATTGTCATTATATTCTCCGTCCATGATTTTGTAGCTTGCTTGAATACGTTAAAATGCGGCTTTTACTTCTCACTGTCCTTCTTCTCCTCCGAAGTGTAAGGGCCTTCGTCATCGGTAACCATCTTCCGGGCCATGTCGGAAACCTTTCCGAACATTTTCTTGATGCCCTTGAAACGGCGTTCCTTCCTTCTGCGCTCTTCTTCCTCGCGGGCCAGTCGTTCGGCTTCCTCACGTTCGCGTGCCTCACGCTCTTCCTGTTCGCGTTTCTCGCGGGCCAGTCGTTCGGCCTCCTCACGTTTTTTGCGCTCCTCCTCTTCCAGGAAAATGTCAGGGGTGGATGAGCCGAGGTCTCCGCCGCAGCAGTTCAGCTCAGCCTTATCTATGATGGAAATGGCCGCGTTGCAGGAGCCGTCGGCATTGAAGTCGGCCAGCTCTTTGCCCGATGTACGCAATTGCAGGCGTACGTTCTTGACGAAGCGGAGCTTTTCAAATCCGGTGTATCTCTCGAAAGCCTTCTCGATATCCTTGATGTTGGCCGCGCCACCCGTCACCACGAGGCCGCCGATGAGCTGAGACTTGTCATAATTAGAGAGAGAAATCTGATTATTGACGTTCAAGATAATCTCTTCCATACGTGCCTCGACCAAACCGCTGAACTCTTCGAACTTGACCTGCCGTCCGTCTTGCAGGAAGATAGGGGAAGATTCCGCCTCGTCCTCGTTGCGCAACGCCGAGCCGTACTTGATTTTCAGTGTCTCGGCCTCATCGTCTTCTATCTGGAGGGAAGAAATGTCGCGGTTGATGTTAGCGCCGCCGAGCGGTATGACAGCCAGATGCCGGAGTATGTTATTCTTGTAGACCAGGACGGAAGTCGTTTCCGAGCCCATGTCCACAAAGACGCAGCCCGACCTTTTTTCGGGTTCCGTAAGGATAATGTCGGCCAGAACCTGCACCGTGATGGGCATACCCGCGATGCCTATGCCTGCATTGCGGAAACAGTTCCGTATGTCCTCGCCCACGGAAGCGTTGGCCAGTACATTGAGGTAGTGTCCCTCGATGCTTTCGGCCGAGATGCCTACCGGTTCGTTGGTGGTCTGCGTTCCGAGTTTGAACTCCTGGGGTACGGTGTCGAGGATGACTCTTTCGCCGCTTTGGGCGTCAAGGTTTTCGGCCAGGATGCTGTCTATGACGTCCTGTTCCACGATGGTCTTGGCCGGGAAATGGCGGGTAACGGTATTTCCTACCGTGTGCATTCCCATACCTCCTATGCCCACGTAAGCGCGGCTTATGGTCTTTTGCAGTTTTTTCTCCAGTTTTTCTTTCATGCCGGAGATGCACTGCGTCATTTTCGAGATATTGTTGATGCGTCCCTTGCGGATGAAGGACGATGACCGCTCTTGCGCGAAGGCAAGCACCTGAATCGCTCCGTCAGGTTGCTTCCGGCCGGCAATGGCAGTAACTTTGGAAGAGCCTAACTCTATCGCTACGATGAAATTGTCTTCTGTTGCCATAATGTTATATTGTCTTATTTTGTTTCAGTCCTTTTGCAGATAATCTGGCGTGCATATTCCAGATTGATTTCCCGGTATGTGTTCCATCCTACCGTAGGCATCACCTTGTCGTAGAAGGTCTTGAGGTTTCGGAACTTGCTTTCGACGGTCGCGCTGTCGGCCTTTCCGAAGCGTATGAGCTGACTGCCCACGCGCGGCACGAGGGTGATGTTGCGTGTCCGGGGCTCGACGTCGATTTGCACTATCTGATCGTTCCAGAACTCGTGGTCCTGCAGGTAGCGGGCTATGTGTACGAGGTTCTTCCCCGCATATTTCTTGTCGATGTCGCCCGTCGCGACAACGAGGTCGGCATTGTAGTCCTCGGGCATCATGACGTGGCCCGCCTCGTCCAGGTAATAGTCCTCACCGTTGGCGGCCTTGACGCGCATGACGGGGAGACGCTGCGAGATGAGTATGTTCACGCGGCCGCCGGGTGTCTTGAAGCAGTTGGCGGACTTGATGAAGGAGTTCCTGAGCAGCACTTTCTCGATGCGCCGGCCGTCGATGGAGTCCATCTCGCGCCCTTTCGGGTGGACGCCTGCGCGGACAAGAAGCCGCTCCACCTCGGCCGCGGTGATGAATCCCGCATGGAGGCTGTCGGCTATGGCCACATTGACCGCCGTGCACCGGGTGCGGTCCGCCCCTCCCGTCATCCGCACGAAGGCGAACGCCAGATAGGCGAGCAAGGCTATGAGCAGCAACAGTTTTGAAAAGGTTTTCATACGGTCGGACTTGTTTCGGGTGTCAGCAATACTTTTCTGCGAGGATTTCTGCGAGGTGCGGCACGCAGTTGTCCAGGTCTCCGGCACCGAGCACGACGAGTACGTCGAAGTCGCCCCCGCGCACGATGTCGGGCACGTCGGCCTTGTCGCACATGCGCTTCTGCATGTCGGCGCGCAGCCCGTCGTAAATCAGCCGGCTCGTCACTCCGGGAATCGGGGCCTCGCGGGCCGGATAGATGTCTGTCAGGATAACCTCGTCGAGCAGGGAGAGCGCATCGGCGAAGTCGCGGTGGAAGTCGCGGGTGCGGGTATAAAGGTGCGGCTGGAATATGGCCGTGATTTTGCGTCCGTCGAAAACTTCGCGCAGAGACAGGATGCTTTGTCTGATTTCGGCGGGATGGTGCGCGTAGTCGCTGAGGAAGACGATGCGGTCGGTCTTCAGTTTGAAGTCGAACCGACGGTCCACGCCTCCGAACGTGAGCATCGCCGCGCGTATCTCCTGTTCCGTCGCACCGGCCAGCTGTGCCAGCGCCATTGCCGCTATTCCGTTGTCTATGTTGATGCTGACGGGAACGCCCAGCTCCACGTCGGCAATGCCGCCCAGGGGCGAAACGAAGTCGAACACGATGCGGCCGCCGCCGATGCGGATGTTTTCGGCGTGGAAGTCGCCTTCCGTGCGGGCGTAGTCGTAGCGTCGCACGCCGTCCTGCAACCTTTCGCCGAATTTCAGGCCGCGGTGCACGATGAGCGCGCCGCCCGGCTGAATCAGTGACGTGTAATGGCTGAAGCTCTCCAGATATGCTTCCTCCGTCCCGTAGATGTCGAGGTGGTCGGCGTCGGCCGAGGTGATGACAGAGGCATACGGGCGCAAGTGATGGAAGGAGCGGTCGAACTCGTCGGCTTCTATCACGACGTAGGGGCTTTCGGGAGCAAGCAGGTAGTTGCTTGCGTAATTTTTGGTGATGCCTCCGAGGAAGGCGTTGCACTTGACGTGGCTCTCGTGCAGCAGGTGGGCCGTCATGGACGACGTGGTGGTCTTGCCGTGCGTGCCGGCCACGCAGAGTCCCTTCATGCTGCGGGTGAGCGTGCCGAGCACCTGCGCGCGTTTCTGTATCTCGAAGCCGCCGGAGCGGAAGTAAGCCATTTCCTTGTGGTCGGCCGGGATGGCGGGTGTGTAGACCACGAGCGTCGAGGCCGGGTCGCGGAACGCCTCGCCCACCAGGTCGGGATTGTCCTCATAGTGGATGTCGGCGCCTTCCTCGCGCAACTTTTCCGTAAGTGCGCAGGGAGTACGGTCATAGCCGCCGACGGCGACGCCTTTCGACAGGAAATAGCGCTCGAGCGCGCTCATGCCGATGCCGCCCGCACCGACAAAATAGACTGATTGTATCTCTTCAGGATTCATCTCAATGCTTAATCTTTTTCAATCCTATACATTAGGAAGCAAAATTAGCAATATTTTTCCGTTCCCTTTGTCTTGATTCTCCTTTTTTTGTAAAAAAAGAAAGAAAGGCAGGATTTGCGAAAACCTGTCCGCACGGCCGCGCCCCGGGACGGGCTTCCCGGTCGGGATGCCATGTGTGGGGACGCGATGAATCGCGTCCCCACACATGGCAATCATATTGCGATTTTAACACAATTTGCTTTCGGGCGAAAAATGTATTATCTTTGCAACAGCGAAAGTGCGGGGGCGGCGTCAGGCCGCCCCTTTTTCGTGCCCGCAGGCCCGTTCCGGGGAGAAACTATCCCTATCATGGGAAAAACTACATGCCATGTAGGCGGAATTACATGGCATGTAGTGTTTTCCGGCCCGGCATGTAAGCCCAACTACAAGCCATGTACGCCGCGCCAAACGTGTACGAAAGTTAAAAATGTTAATGTTGCGCCGTGCCGCCCGGCGTTCCGCCCGCGACTTTCCCTAAAAACAGTTTTTCCCCGCACAGGGACAGGTTTCCGCACTGCGGTTGTCGAAATAAATATGTATCTTTGCCGCAAATATTATCTACCAAAAACATCAACTTATGGCAAAGAAAGCATTACTGATGATTCTCGACGGATGGGGCATCGGCTCGCACGGAAAGGGCGACGTCATCTTCCAGACGCCCACGCCGTTCATCGACTCGCTCAACGCAAAGTATCCGCACTCGCAACTGCTCGCCTCGGGCGAGAACGTCGGACTGCCCGACGGGCAGATGGGCAACTCGGAGGTGGGACACCTCAACATCGGCGCCGGACGCATCGTCTACCAGGACCTGGTCAAGATTAACCGCGCCTGTGCCGACGGTTCCATCCTGCAGAACCCCGAAATCGTTGCGGCTTACTCCTACGCACGCGACAACGGAAAGAACGTACACCTCATGGGACTCACGTCCGACGGCGGCGTGCACTCGTCGCTCGACCATCTCTTCAAGCTCGTCGAGATTTCGGGCGAGTACGGCGTGGCCGGCCGCACCTTCGTGCACTGCTTCATGGACGGACGCGACACCGACCCCAAGAGCGGCAAGGGATTCATCGAGGCACTCACGGCCAAATGTGCCGAAACCGGCGCGCACGTGGCTTCCATCATCGGCCGCTTCTATGCCATGGACCGCGACAAGCGGTGGAACCGCGTCAAGGTGGCTTATGACCAGCTCGTCGAGGGCAAGGGACGCGCCGTGACCGACATGGCCGCAGGCGTACAGAGCTGCTACGACTCCGACTCAGAGGAACACAAGAACACGGACGAGTTCATGGAACCGCTCGTAAACGCCAACGTGGACGGACGTATCCGGGAAGGCGACGTGGTCATCTTCTTCAACTACCGCAACGACCGCGCCAAGGAGCTCACCGTGGTGCTCACGCAGCAGGACATGCCCGAAGAGGGTATGCACACCGTACCCGGACTGCAGTACTACTGCATGACGCCCTACGACGCCTCGTTCACCGGCGTGCACATCCTGTTCCCGAAAGAGAACGTGGAGAACACGCTCGGCGAATACCTGGCCTCGAAAGGACTGAAACAGCTCCACACGGCCGAAACCGAGAAGTACGCGCACGTGACGTTCTTCTTCAACGGCGGACGCGAGACACCCTACGAAGGGGAAGAGCGCATACTCGTGGCCTCGCCCAAGGTGCCGACCTACGACCTGCAGCCCGAAATGTCGGCCTACGAGGTGAAGGACAAGCTCGTGGCGGCCATCCGCGAGGACAAGTATGACTTCATCGTCGTGAACTTCGCCAACGGCGACATGGTGGGACATACGGGCGTCTACGCCGCCATCGAGAAAGCCGTCAAGGCGGTCGATGCGTGCGTGAACGAGGTGGTGACCGCCGCCAACGAGGTCGGTTACGAGACCATCATCATCGCCGACCACGGAAATGCCGACAACGCCATCAATGCCGACGGCTCGCCCAACACGGCGCACTCGCTGAACCCCGTACCCTTCATCTACGTCACCGCAAATGCCGGGGCGAAGGTGTCGAACGGCGTCTTGGCCGACGTGGCCCCGAGCATCCTGCACATCCTCGGCCTGCCCCAGCCCGCCGAAATGACGGGCCGCGACCTCATACAGGACTGAAAAAGAAAAAACAGCCCTGCCCCGCCCCACGGCCGGGCGGGCTGAACGGAAAGCGTCCGTCCGACACAATGCTGTCGGACGGACGCTTTTTCATGTGACAGGGTCACGGCGCTGCGCTCCTATATATAATAAGGCGTGGCGGGCGGTCAGAAGCCGCCGACCGAGTTGGCCAGGATAATAGTCAGCACCACGGCGGTGATGGCCGCATAGAGCCAGTCGCGTTCGCGCACGAAATCGACGAGCGAAAGCAGCACGCGCATGACGGGCGTGAGGATAAGGGCGATGACACCGAGCTGAATCCAGCTCATGGCGTTCATCGTGCGCACGCCGTCCATGATGCCGCCGAGCGTCGTGTACTCCGCCGGATGCGCATCGCCGTAAGCAAAGCGCGTATAGTCGGGCAACGGTTCCATGCCGTGCTTGAAGAGATAGACCACACCGCCCAGAAAGGCGATGAGGCAGGCAATGCTCACGCCCCAGCGGAGCGTGTTGCCTATGAGCTGCTGTATGTCGCGTTCGCTGTTCTTGTCTTTCATCATGTCCGTTTAATGGTGTTCGAAACTGCCGGTAAATCCCTGGTAAATCATATTAACGGCCACCAGAAGGATGGCAATGCAGAAGATGCGGCGCAAAAGGCGCACGTCGAGCCGCTTGAGCAGCCGTGCGCCCGTGAGCGCGCCGAAAAGCACGCCGATCATCACGGGACACGCGATGCCGGGAACGATGTTGCCGCGCTGGATGTAGACCACCGCCGAGGCACACGCCGTCACGCCCATCATGAAGTTGGATGTCGTGGTCGAAACCTTGAACGGAACCTTCATGATGCCGTCCATCGCTATGACCTTGAGCACGCCCGAGCCGATACCGAGAATTCCCGACAGGACTCCGGCGCCGAGCATCACGCTGAAACCGCCGCCCACGTGCCTGAGCTCGTATTTCCGCACCGTACCGTCCTTTTGCGGCCACGTACCGAACAATTTGAGCCGCCGCGCCATCTCCGACCCTACGATGCCGTCGTGGTCCGACTTGCGACGCTGCTGCATGGCCGCGGTCAGCACGAGCACGCAGCCGTAAATGATGGCTATGACCGAGTTGTTGAGCCATACCGCGACGATGGCTCCGGCCACCGCGCCGATGGTGGTGGCTATCTCGAGGAACATGCCGAGCCGGATGTTGGTTATGCCCTCCTTCACGTAGGCGCTGCCCGAGCCGGACGAGGTTGCGATGGACGCCACGAGGGCTCCGCCGATGGCATAGTGGAAATCGACGCCGAAACACAGGGTCAGCACCGGAATGACCACCACACCGCCGCCCAGTCCCGTAAGCGAGCCGAGCAGACCGGCCAGATAGGAGGCCACAAGCAGGATGATTGTAAATGCAAGTATCGTCATAAAACCGTTTTTTTATGCTAACAGATATGCCTGCGCCCGTGATTCGCGGCGGCAGGCGCCGCAAAGTTACGATTTTCTGCCGAAACAGACGGCGGCAAACCGGCATATCCGGCCACACAGTGGCGTTTGCACGGCCGCATTTGGCCGGCCGGAGGCATACAGAAGCCACTGCGTGGCCGGGAAACGGTAAAAAAGGTAATAAAATCAGTAATCCGGCTAAGCGCGGAATGCCGGAACCGACGTATTTTTGCACATGTGGAAATTTCCACTTCAACGAAAACCATAAAAAATCATCATCATGTACTCCATCATCCGCAACACACTGATTCTTGCCGCAGCGGTCCTGCTCGGCACAACGGCGCAGGCCGCCGGCAACACGGACAAAGACACTCCGTCCAAGGTTTATTTCGTACGTGACATCACGGCCGACAATCTGATAAGGATATACGAAGCGCTGGGCCGCGAGGCAAACGGCCGCGTGGCCGTGAAGATTTCGACGGGTGAGCCAGGCGGACACAACTTTCTCGACCCGCAGTTCATCGCACCCCTCGTGAAACGCGTGAAAGGGACTATCGTGGAATGCAACACAGCCTATGGCGGACGCCGCTCGACGACTGAGGAGCACTACAAGGCCGCGGCCGAACACGGCTTCACGGCCATCGCCGACGTGGACATCATGGACGGCGAAGGCGAAACGGAACTTCCGGTCAGGAACGGCCGGCACCTGAAGGCCGACCTCGTGGGCCGCAATTTCCTGAACTACGACTTCACCATTGTTCTGTCGCACTTCAAAGGACATGCCATGGGCGGATTCGGCGGTGCCATCAAGAATATTTCCATCGGAATAGGTTCTGCGGGCGGCAAGGCGCGCATCCATACGGCCGGACGCACGGACAATCCCGCCGAACTGTGGCAGATGCTGCCCGAACAGGATGATTTCCTCGAGTCGATGGCCGAAGCGGCAAAGGCTGTGGCCGACCATTGCGGACGGAACATCATCTACATCTCGGTAGCCAACAAGTTGTCGGTCGATTGTGACTGTTCGTCCAATCCGCATGCCCCGCAAATGGCTGACATCGGCATCCTGGCCTCGCTCGACCCCGTGGCCCTCGACCGGGCCTGCACGGACCTGGTGCGCCAGTCGCCCGACGAGGGTAAAGTACATCTCATCGAGCGCATCGACTCACGGCACGGAATGCACACGCTCGACTATGGAGAAAGCATCGGACTGGGCTCGCAGAAATATACGTTAGTGGAACTCTGATGCGACAGGCCATGACTCACCGACACATCGCACATGCGAAGGGCGGAATGCTGTTGCTCTCCGCCTTCTTATCCATCTGCGCGGCCGCGGCCGGACAGCCGGCCGACACTGTGCGGCTGGGCGAAGCCGTCGTGACCGGTACACGCGAGACTACCAACGCGCGGCAATTGCCCATGACCGTTTCCGTCATCGGCAGACAGGAACTGCGTCTGCGCGAAGAGCCGTCGCTGCTGCCGGTGCTGGGCGAAGCGGTTCCGGGGATGTTCGTATCGGCACGCGGGCCGCTGGGATATGGCATCGGAAACGGGGCCGCGGGAACGATGACGCTGCGCGGACTGGGCGGCTCGTCGGCCGCGCAGGTCATGGTGCTCATTGACGGACGGCCACAATACATGGGGCTGTTCGGACATGGCATCGCCGACATGTATCAGTCGCACTTGGCCGAGCGCGTCGAGGTGGTACGCGGACCGGCATCGGTGTTATACGGCTCGAACGCCATGGGAGGCGTGGTGAACATCGTGACACGACAACCCAAACATGACGGAACGCACACCCGGATGCAGGCGGCCGCCGGCTCATACGGCACGGTGACGGCCGAAGCCGAGGCCCAGATGCGCAAAGGCCGCTTCTCGGGAACACTGGCGGCCCAGTACGGACGCACGGACGGCCACCGCGACGACCTAGACTTCGAACAGGCGGGCGGATATGCCAAGCTGAGCTACCGGATAGCGGAACATTTCGAACTGACAGGCGACGCGAGTTTCACACACTTCACTTCGTCGAACCCGGGTGCGACATCGGCACCGATAGCCGACAATGACGCGCTGGCAAACCGCGGCATGGCGTCGCTGGCCCTCGCGAGCCGGGACGCGCGGGCCGGCGGGGCTGTGCGGGCTTACTTCAACTACGGACGGCATCGCATCAACGACGGGCATTCGCCCGGGACACCGCCGCGTGACTACTTGTTCCGCTCCATCGACCGCATGGCGGGCGTGACGGCATACGAGACACTGCGGCTTTTCAGGGGCAACCACCTGACTTTGGGCTTTGACCTGCAGCGTTTCGGCGGCAAAGCGTGGAACGACTACCGGGCTGACGGACGGCGGGAGTATTCTGCGGACACGGCGCTGACGGATATCGCCGGCTACGCGGACATCCGGCAGGACCTGACGCCGTGGCTGACGGCCGACGCAGGCTTGCGCATCGACCGGCATGGCAGGACGGGCACACAGACCGTACCTCAGTTCGGCCTGTCCGCACGACTGCCTCACGGCATTGTACTGAAAGCGGTGTCGGCCCGCGGCTTCCGCAATCCTTCGCTGCGGGAACTGTACATGTTCACGCCGCGTAATCCCGACCTCAGGCCCGAAAGGCTGTGGAACCACGAACTCGGATTTTCGCAGGAGCTGTCCCGGAGCGGCCTGACCTACGGAGTGAACGTCTTTTATATAAAGGGAGAAAACATTATCATGAATGTACGCACGAACGGACGGCCGAAATGGCAGAATTCGGGGGCGATAGAAAACTGCGGAATGGAACTTTCGGCCGCGTGGCGCATAGACAGGAAGTGGCGGATAGCCGGAAATTACAGTTTCCTGCACATGGAGCGGCCCGTTCCGCTATCACCGCGCCACAAGGCTTACTGCGCGGCGACATTTACCGGCGGCCGGTGGACGGCACAAACCTCCCTGCAATACGTGGACGGGCTTTACCTCGACACGGACGGCGGGGAACAGGAACGGTACTTGTTGTGGAACGTGCGGGGATGCTTCCGGCTGAACCGGACCGTAGAATTGTTTGCGCGGGGCGAGAACCTGCTGGCGCAAAGCTATGAGGAAACGAAAGGTTTCCCCATGCCGCGGGCCACATTCATGGCGGGTCTGGCCGTGAACCTCTGAGCCGGCGGTGCACAAAAGGCTTACCGGCCGTCCTCCATATAGGGCCCGTCGGTCTCGACATGCCGCCGCCCGGGCGGAACAAGGGCGAAGCTGCCGGCATCATAGCGGCTGCCGAAACTCAGGTCTATGCCTGCCGCCAGCAACTGGCGGGCCAGTGCGGGCCGGCCGCGGAATCCGTGGACCGTCCAACGCGTGGCGGGACGAAGCGACTTGTGCATGTGCAACAGTATGTCGAAGGCACGGACGCAATGCACCGTGACAGGAAGGCCGAAGCGTCCGGCCAGCCGCACTTGCCGCCCGAAAACCGCGCATTGCCGCTCCATACTGCCGCCGCGCAGGCGGTCCAGCCCGCATTCGCCAAGCGCCACGACCTGCGGATGCGACAAAAGGACTTCCAGCCCGGTAAACAGCGCCTCGTCCCATTCGTCCGGCGCCGTCCACCACGGATGTATGCCCGCCGAATAGAGGCCTCCGGGCACCGGGGCGAAGGCTTCGGGACGCACAAGCCAGGCTTTCGGCACATTTACGATGGCCGAGCCGGCAGGAACCGTAAGGTCATGGGTGTGAAAGTCTATGTCGGGAGACAGGGAGTGCATTTTCAAAGTGATAAGATACCGTTTCCGGACCGCTTGACGCCTGCCTGCGGCATCAGGGTACGGGGTCGTAGCCGCTACCTCCCCACGGATGGCAGCGCAGCAGTCGGCGCACGGCAAGGTACAAGCCTTTCAGCGGGCCGTGTTTCTGCAAAGCCTCGATGGCGTATTGGGAACAAGTGGGCGTATACCGGCAGGCCGGCGGCAGCATCGGCGAGATGAAACGGCGATAAAAGCGGATGGGGGCCACCAGCAGGGCGACAATCAGTTTTTTCATAAGCCTCGGATTTCGTACATCAGTCTTCGGCGGCCGCGGCAGGCACTTCGGGTTGCGAAACATACTCGCGCATCCGCTCAAGCAGGCTCACGACGCGCGCCTCTACCTTGTGCGACGGCTCAGGCCTTTCCGACAGCCACACAAAAGCCACGTGCAATCCCACACCCGGCGGCAACGCCCCGAGCAGCACGTGCTTGTTGCGCCGGTATGCCTCGCGCAACTGCCGTTTCGCACGGTTACGGTCCACGGCATGGTGCAAACGGCGCTTGGCCACGCTGAGCAGCACCTGTACCTGCGGGCCCGACGTATGGGCGACCCTGCGACACACCGCCCGCAAGGGGTAAACGGTCATGGCATGGCTACCCGCCGAGAAGAGGGCCTCGATGTCGCTCTTCAGGCACAGGTGTTCGGGTTTTGAAAAAGTATATTGCTTCATCGCAGTCTGCCGGGACTAACGCGCCAAAGGCATCCGGGCCACTCAGTCCTTGTTTTCCTCAAGATAAAGCTCCAGCGAGCCGGTCATGGAAGGCGCCTTGACGGACGGAGCCTCGAGATGAAGTTCCAGCCCCGCCTCTTCGATGGCCTTGGCCGTGGCCTTGCCGAAACAACCTATGCGGACATTCGTGTTTTTGATGTCGGGGAAATTCTTCAACAGCGATTCCACGCCGGCGGGAGTGAAGAGAATGACCATGTCAAAGTCGGCCGGGCGGTCGGCGGGATAGGCATTGCTCACCGTACGGTACATGACACACTCCGTATGTCTGAGTTTCTTTTCCTCAAGCATGAGGTGCATCTCGTCACTGTGCACGTCGCTCTGCGGAATCAGGTAATTCTCGGTCTTATGCTTGCCCATGAGCGCCACGAGGTCGGGCAATTTTCCGCTTGTCGGGAAGAAAACCTTGCGTTTGCGGTATTGTACGTATTTCTGGATGTAGAGCGCCACGGTCTCGGATATGCCGAAATATTTCATGTCCTCGGGGATGGCGACGCGCATTTCCTTGCAAAGCGTAAAGAAATGGTCGATGGCATGGCGGGAATTAAAGACAATCGCGCTATGGTCCAGTATCTGGACTTTCTGCTGGCGGAACTCACGCGCGCTCAAGCATTCTACTTTAATAAAGGGATGGAATACAAGTTCGACGCCGTACTTACGCTCAATCTCATAATAGGGAGACTTGTCGGAAGCGGGCTGCGGCTGCGACACAAGAATCTTCTTTATCATAGAAACTCTATTTCAATCTAAACAGTTATAGTCAAATTCAGGCTTATCCAGTGCAAGAAACGCCACAACACAAACGCAGGCAAAATTTCAAGCGCACAAAAGTACAAAATTATATGGACATAGCCCAGCCCGTGCTTGAAAAATATGCGAAAGCACCTGAAAAATAGCACTAATCCGACAAGTGCCGACACCGAGCCAAGGGCCATGGCGCAATGGCGGAGCGACAGGCCGAAATAGACCGCCGACAGCACGACGGGCAACAGCAGGAAGCCGGAAGCGAACAGCGACAACAGATAGGCATCGGCCCACTGCGCGGTGCGGGAACGGTCGAAGAGCACGCCGTTCACCATGTGATAGAGCGCGAACTTACCCAAATAAAAAAGGAAACAGGAGGCGACGGCCACCACAGGCAGCACCGGCGGCGGCACATCGGCAAAGGCGTCGGGCAGGCAGGCCTGTGCGTAGACAAAGAACAGGATGCCCTGCACGAAGGCGGCCAGAAAGACAAAGAACAGGAAGCCGCGCGTCTCGGATGCCGCACGCTCGCTGCGCTCATAGTCGGCCACGGGCGCACGGAACAGGGCCGAGAACATCTCGCACAGGCTTCGCCACGAGCGGACGGTGACGGAGACGGCGAAAAAGGCGGTCAGCAACAGGGTTGCGGCGAAACCGTCCTCGGCACCTATGTCATAGGGCCGCAAATCGCCCGCAACGCCCGGAGCGTCGGCCGTGTGCAAGTCGGCAAGCCGGAAGAAGGTGAGCGCAGGCGCGTCCTTTACGGCCGCGGACGGCGCCCCGGCGTTCTCCCAACAGTCGAAACACACGGCGGAGTCCGGCGCGCACACGACTGACGGCGGCAGCGCGCACACGGGCACGGTGTCGGTCGCAAGACTGTCTATATATAAGGTATCGGGCATACGGAATAATATTTTTTCAGTCGGTCATCGTCCTCTTTTCCTGTCACAACGCGGCGAACTTGCGCACCGCCTCCTCCCAGCAGGGCGTGTTCTCGCAGAGCGCAACGGCCTCGTCGGGCGTCAAGGCCACCTGCCAGATGGCCTTATGCTCGGGACGCATGAACCTTTCCTCCACGGCCCGTTCGAGCTGTGCCAGCAACGGGTCGAAGTAACCGCCCGTGTTGAGCACGACGACGGGCTTCAGATAGAGCCCGAGCTGCTTCCACGTGATGATTTCGAGCAGTTCCTCGAGCGTGCCCACGCCTCCGGGCAGCGCGATACAGGCATCGGACATGCCGGCCATGGTCTCCTTGCGACTGTGCATGTCTTCGGTGACGATGAGCCGCGTCATGGCCGTATGTTGCCAGCCCTGTTCTATCATGAAACGGGGGATGACGCCCACCGCCTCGCCGCCTGCCGCCATGCAGGCCTCAGCCGCGGCAGCCATCAGGCCGGTCCGTCCCGCGCCGTTCACGACAACGTGGCCGCGGCGGGCAAGCAGTTCGCCCAGCCCGCGGGCCGCCTCGACATAAGCCGCCGGCACCTGACCGCTCGACGCGCTGTAGATGGTAATGTTCATGGGTCGCTACACATTATATATAATAGGAGCGGCCGGCACCGGCCGGCCCGTCTCCCGTCAAAGTCCGAAAGCCTTTCTGATGTCGTCCACGCGGTCGAGTTTCTCCCACGTGAAGAGTTCCACCTCGACGGTCCGGGTCTCGCCCCCGCGGCGGCGGAACGTCTTGGTGACGGTTTCGGGCCGGCGGCCCACGTGTCCGTAGCTGGCCGTCTCTTCATAGATGGGGTTGCGCAGTTTCAGCTGCTGCTCGATGGCACGCGGGCGCAAGTCGAAGAGTTCCTGTATCCTGCAGGCTATTTCCCCGTCGGTCAGATCCACATGTTTGCGGCCATACGTGTTCACATAGACCGAAACGGGCCGTGCCACGCCGATGGCATAACTCAGCTGGACGAGCATTTCGTCGGCCACGCCGGCCGCCACCATGTTCTTGGCGATGTGGCGTGCGGCATAAGCGGCCGAACGGTCCACCTTCGACGGGTCTTTACCCGAGAACGCGCCACCGCCGTGCGCACCCTTGCCGCCATAAGTATCGACGATGATTTTGCGTCCCGTCAGACCGGTGTCGCCGTGCGGGCCGCCGATGACGAACTTGCCCGTAGGGTTCACGTGGTACTTGATGACACCATTCGTGAACAGGGCCTTCACCTCGGGCGTATGCACCCGCTCGCGCAGGACGCGGGGAATGAGGATGCTGACCACGTCGTGGCGGATGCGGTCGAGCATCAGCTCGTCGGCACGCTCCTGGCTGCCGGCCTCGGCCGCCGTGATGAAGTCGTCGTGCTGCGTCGAAACGACAATCGTGTCTATGCGCACGGCACGCCCCTCGTCGTCATATTCAACGGTCACCTGGCTCTTCGAGTCGGGACGCAGATAAGTCATCTCGCGGCCCTCACGCCTGATTTCGGCCAACACGACAAGGATGTCGTGCGCCAGCGACAGCGGCAGCGGCATGTACGTATCGGTCTCGTTATTGGCATAGCCGAACATCATACCCTGGTCGCCGGCGCCCTGCTCCATGGGGTCGGTACGCTCCACGCCGCGGTTGATGTCGGGGCTCTGCTCGTGTATGGCGCTCAACAGGCCGCAACTGTCGGCGTCGAACATGTATTCGGCTTTCGTATAACCGATGCGGCGGATGGTACGCCGCACAACGTCCTGCAGGTCTGCATACGCATCGGATTTCACCTCTCCTGCCACGACCACCTGTCCCGTGGTCACAAGCGTTTCGCAAGCTACTTTCGAGTCGGGGTCATAGGCCAGCAACTCGTCAAGCACGGCGTCCGATATCTGGTCGGCCACCTTGTCGGGGTGTCCTTCCGACACCGATTCGGATGTAAATAGATATCCCATTTTATTTCTTCGTTTAGGATGATTGGACATAAAAAAACTGCTCACCGCAACGCGGAAGCAGAACAAAGAACGGTTTGCGGCAATCGCCACACCTGTGACCGTATGCAAAAGCAGTGCGACTTTTCGTCCTTTCCCGGTATCCCCGCCCCGTATCGCAGACGTGACGCGGACCGGCCCGACGGGCCGACTGTCGTTTTAGCATTTTTTCTTGAGGTTGCAAGCAGCCAAATCTTTCCTCATTCTGTCTTCGGCTGCAAAATTACACTTTTCCAAGCGACCGGACAAGGGACAGGCACAAAAAAATCCTAACACTTCACCGCACACCGACATCCCGCCGCCGGCCCGCCGAAGATGCGGATTCCGCCCCGCCGGAGATTTTAACACAATTTGCTTTCGGGCGAAAAATGTATTATCTTTGTAGTGCGGAAGCGCAGA
>CAJMSQ010000031.1 GCA_905216095.1 uncultured bacterium
ATTTACCAGAGCGGTTATCTGACCATCAAAGGCTATGAACCGCGTTTCCGCACCTATAGATTGGGCTTTCCGAACGAGGAGGTGGAGGACGGTTTCTTCCGTTTCCTGCTGCCGTTCTATACATCCGTGAACAAGGTCGAGGCACCTTTCCACATTCAGAAGTTTGTCGAGGAAATAGAAAGCGGACAACCGGAAGCATTCCTCAACCGTTTGAAATCCTTCTTCGCCGATACGCCCTACGAATTGGTCAAAAAATTGGAGAACCACTATCAGAACGTACTGTATATATTGTGTAAGCTGCTCGGGCTGTATGTCCGTGCGGAGTACCGCACGAGCGCGGGCCGCATAGACCTGGTGTTGCAGACCAAAGACTACACCTACGTGCTGGAATTCAAGTTGGACGGAACGGCGGAAGAGGCCTTGCGACAAATACAGGACAAGTCGTACGCACTTCCTTTCGAGACGGGCGAGACACGCGTATTCCGCATCGGCCTGAACTTCTCTTCCGAGACACGGAACATCGAGAAGTGGGTCATGGAATAGTTCTGTAATTCCCTGTAAACCATATACCGGTCACGTCGTAGCTTTCGCAGGGTCGCATCCTGCATGTCAGATGCAGAAAGATGCCGTTTGTATTCCTTTATTATTATATATAAAGGAATGTCCTTGTTACCGTCAGAACAGCCATAGGGCTTGTTTCTTCGGGACTCCGGGCCGTTTGGGGAAAGCTGGAATGCAAGAAAGATTTATGTCCTGTTGTGTCTGCATGAAGGCCGCAGCGTGTATTGAAACGGCTATGTGGAACTGAAAGTCCGCTTTTTACGGTCCGCAACAAAAGTCCACGGCACAAATCCATGCTTTTTCGAATATTTTTCGTACCTTTGCTTAGTTATTTGAAGCGTAAAAAGTTTAATAATATATGGACGAAACGCAAAAGAACGGCGCGGATTATTCCGCCAGTAACATCCAGGTGCTCGAAGGCCTGGAAGCAGTGCGCAAACGCCCTGCGATGTATATCGGAGATATTAGCGAAAAAGGTCTTCACCACCTGGTATATGAGACGGTGGACAATTCTATCGACGAGGCCTTGGCAGGTTATTGCACGCACATCGAAGTAACGATTAACGAGGACAATTCCATTACCGTGCAGGACAACGGCCGCGGTATCCCTGTGGACATCCACCCGAAAGAAGGCCGCTCGGCGCTCGAGGTTGTCATGACGGTGTTGCACGCCGGCGGTAAGTTCGACAAAGGTTCCTATAAGGTTTCCGGCGGTCTGCACGGTGTCGGCGTCAGCTGTGTCAATGCCCTTTCGACGCGTATGCTCTCCCAGGTGTTCCGTGACGGCAAGGTCTACCAGCAGGAATACGCCAAGGGTCATCCGCAATACGCTGTGAAAGTCGTAGGCGAGACCCCGTTGCGCGGAACCCGCCAGCAATTCTGGCCCGACGATACGATATTCACCACCACCACCTACAAGTACGACATCCTGGCTAACCGTATGCGCGAGCTGGCCTACCTGAACGCCGGCATTACCATCAAGCTGACCGACCTGCGTCCCGACGAAGAAGGCAATACCCGCAGCGACGTGTTTCATTCCGAGTTAGGTCTGCGCGAGTTTGTCCGTTATATAGACTCTTCGCGCACGCATCTGTTCGACGATGTGATATATCTGAACACCGAGAAGAACGGAATGCCCATCGAGGTGGCCATCATGTATAACACGTCGTACTCCGAAAACCTTCATTCCTACGTCAATAACATCAACACCATAGAGGGCGGTACGCATCTGGCGGGCTTCCGCATGGCTGTGACGCGCGTACTGAAGAAGTATGCCGAGGAAACTGCCGCCAAGCAGCTGGAAAAGGCAAAAGTGGAAATCACGGGCGAGGATTTCCGTGAGGGCTTGACAGCCGTTATCTCCGTGAAGGTGGCCGAACCCCAGTTCGAAGGCCAGACCAAGACCAAGTTAGGCAACAGCGAGGCCACCGGTGCGGTCAATCAGGCCGTGGGTGAGGCGCTGACCAACTATCTGGAAGAACATCCCAAAGAGGCCAAACTCATTGTAGACAAGGTTATTCTTGCAGCCACCGCCCGTGTTGCGGCCCGCAAGGCCCGCGAAAGCGTGCAGCGCAAGAGTCCTATGTCGGGCGGAGGCCTGCCCGGCAAACTGGCGGACTGCTCTTCGAAAGACCCTGCCGAGTGTGAGCTTTTCTTAGTCGAGGGAGATTCGGCCGGAGGTAGTGCCAAGCAGGGCCGAAGCCGTGCGACACAGGCCATCCTGCCCCTGCGCGGTAAGATTCTGAACGTGGAAAAGGCCATGTGGCACAAGGCATTCGAGAGCGATGAGGTGAACAACATCATCCAGGCCCTCGGTATCCGTTTCGGACTGAACGGCGAGGACAGCAAGGAAGCCAACATCGAGAAACTGCGTTACCACAAAGTCATCATCATGGCCGATGCCGATGTGGACGGACAGCACATCGCCACGCTTATCATGACCCTGTTCTACCGTTACTTCCCGCAAGTCATTCAGGACGGCTATCTGTACATCGCCATGCCGCCGCTCTACCGTTGCAAGAAAGGCAAGGTGGAGGCTTACTGCTATAACGACCGCGAGCGTCAGAACTTTATCGACACCTATGGCGACGGTACGGAAAACAGCGTGCAGACACAGCGCTACAAAGGTCTCGGTGAAATGAACCCGACGCAGCTTTGGGAGACGACCATGTGTCCCGATTCGCGTATGCTCAAGCAGGTTACGATAGAGAATGCCGCCGATGCCGACTACGTCTTCTCCATGCTGATGGGCGATGACGTGGGTCCGCGCCGCGAATTTATTGAGAGAAACGCCACTTACGCGAACATCGACGCGTGACGCGCCGTTGCAAACATACGGAAGCCGCTTCGGGTGATGCCTTGAAGCGGCTTCCGCTTTTCTTGTGGCAGCTTTGTGCGGTCTTGTCTTGTGCCGCTCCTGTCGCTCCGCGGGAAATTTCCGTCTGACATTAACATTTTTAACCTTTCTGCACTTTTGGGGACGCAGTCTTTCTATTGTTTTTCTCTTTACATGCAGGGACGGGCTACACTACAAGCCATGTAGTTTCTTCTACATGGCACTTACGAAAAACCGTCATAGGGGTAATTTTGCCCGGAAAAGGACTTACGGACACGAAAAAAGGGCGGTCTGGGCCGTCCTTCGCACTTGTGTAGTGCAAATATACAACATTTTTCGGCCGAAAGCAAGAATTGTTAAAACGTCGCGGGGGAATTGTTAAAACGGTTGGCAGCCCATGGCGCGTTGCCCGGCATCCCGTTGCGGCGGACGACCTCTTGCCCGTTCGTGGCTGACGTATGCGCTTTCGTAAAATAGTCTCCCACTTTTTCTTGTTTTCATAAAATATTGTTTATTAAGGAAATAAAATATTTAACATAAGGTTTTGATGAAATAAGTAAAAAATATTTTATAAAAGTGGGGAATTGTGGGGAGAAATACGTAATTTTGGAAATTATTTCCGGTATCATGGGATTTTCAGGAACGATAACAGCGAAAATGGATGTGAAGGGCCGTGTGTTCTTCCCCTCCGCCTACCGCAAGCAGATGGGCAATGCCGCGTCCGAGTTTGTGCTCCGCCGCGATGTCTATCAGCCGTGTCTTGTGATTTATCCCCTTGAAGCCTGGAACGAAGAAGTGGATGCGCTGCGGCGGACGCTGAACCGCTGGAACCCGCAGGATGCCATGGTGTTCCGTCAGTTTCTTGCCGGAGCCGAAACCCTCTCGCTCGACGCCGCGGGCCGCTTTCTGGTGCCCCGGTCCCTGCAGAAAGTGCTCGGCGATGCCCGCGAACTCACGTTCATCGGTGTGGACGACCGCATCGAGATATGGGCCGCCGGCCGCACGGAGCAGGTGTTTCTGACGGACGAGGCACTCGGCGCTGCGCTGCAACGCCTTTCGCCAGGCGTCACCGAATGACAGGCATTCATTCCATACAGGAAGATGAAAACGAGTCCGACATATCATGTACCCGTGCTGTTGAAACAGAGCGTGGACGGCATGGCCGTCCGCCCCGACGGCATTTACGTGGACGTCACCTTCGGTGGCGGCGGCCACAGTCGCGAGATACTTTCGCGGCTCGGGGCTGAAGGCCATCTTTACAGCTTTGACCAGGATGCCGATGCCGAACGCAACATCCCCGATGCCGACGGCCGCTTCACTTTCGTGCGCAGCAATTTCCGCTACCTGACCAACTGGATGCGCTACTATGGCGTGGACGGTGTGGACGGCATACTGGCCGACCTCGGCGTGTCGAGTCACCACTTCGACGACGAGACACGTGGTTTCTCTTTCCGCTTCGATGCGCCGCTCGACATGCGCATGAACGGCCGCGCGGGCCTGACGGCCGCCGACGTGGTGAACCGTTACGACGAGGAAAGTCTGGCCCGCCTGTTCTATCTCTACGGTGAGCTGAAAAACAGCCGCCGTCTGGCTGCCGCCATCGTGCGTGGAAGGGCTGACAGGCCCGTGGTCACCGTGGCCGACTTCGTGGAACTGGTGCGCCCCCTTACAGGGCGTGAACGCGAGAAGAAGGACATGGCCAAAGTGTTCCAGGCCCTGCGCATCGAAGTGAACCACGAGATGGACGCGCTCCGCGAGATGCTGGATGCTGCCGTGCGTGTGCTCCGTCCGGGCGGACGTCTGGTGGTGCTCACCTATCATTCGCTGGAGGACCGCATGGTGAAAAACTATATGAAGTCGGGCAACGCCGAGGGCAAGGTGGAACAGGATTTCTACGGCAACCGGCTTGCGCCCCTCCGGCCCGTAAACAACAAGGTCGTGGTGCCCGACGAGGCCGAACAGGCAGCCAATCCCCGCAGCCGTTCCGCCAAGTTGCGTGTGGCCGAGAAACTTTCAGACTGACAGCAGATGAAGAAAAAACAAGATGACATAGAGCTGCTCGTACAGAGAGCGATGGAAGAGGATGCCGGCAAGGCTTTCCCCGATGCGGATGACGCCGGCTATGGCGCCGATGCCGACGGTGATGTCTCCGATATCGTCGATGAAACCGCCGAAATGGAGCCGGAAGGTTCGGAACGGACATCCGCGCGCTCCGGGAAGTCCGCCGGGTCGAAGCAGGAGAGCGAACGGGACGAGAAGGCCCGCAAGGCTTTCAGAAAACTGACCGACCTCGACGAGGAAGGCGAGTCCGGAATGTCGCTGCGTACCATCCTGGGCGGCGATATCCTGGCCGGCCGCTGGTTTCGCCGGCAGATTGCCTACGTGTTGCTGCTGGCCGTGCTGGCCATCATCTATGTGAGCAACCGTTACGCCTGCCAGCGTGAGGAAATCCGGCGCGACGACCTGGCCGATACGCTTGTGGACCGCAAATTCAAGGCCTTGACCATATCCAGCCGGCTGACCGAGTTTTCCATGCGCAGCAATGTGGAGGAAAACTTGTCCGACACGACGCTGAAAACCTCGATGAAATCGTCATATTATGTAAGTGAGTAAAATTTTTGAGCCATGAACTTTCTGAATAAAAAGATTATGCCGCGCTATTTCCTGGTGACGCTCGCGCTTGCCCTTGCAGGTGTGAGCGTTGTCGCCAAGGCCGTCTATACCATGACCGTGGACCGTGACCGCTGGATAGGCATGAGCCGTATCCAGGTGCGTGAAGGCCGTACCCTGCCGGCCAAGCGGGGCAACATCCTGGCTTGTGACGGACAGATACTGGCCGCATCCCTGCCCCAGTACAAGGTGTTTATCGACTATATGAGTTGTGAGCGCGACTCCCTGCAGAAGGTGAAGGACCAAAAACGCCGTGACTCCGTACTCTATACGCATATCGACGAAATCTGCGCCGGGCTGCACGGCATTTTCCCCGACATCGACCCGGCCAAGATGCGCAAACACCTGTTGGAAGGGCGCAAGAAGAAGAGCAAGTACTGGCCCGTTTACGTCAATGAGGTGACTTCGCTCAAACTGAAACGCCGCGAAAACCGGCAAATCTCTTATGTGGAATACAGCGAGGTAAAGAAACTTCCGCTTTTCAACCTGAAATCGAGTATCAACTACGAGAAAATAGATATGCGCAAGCGGCCTTACGGCGACTTGGCGCGGCGCACCATCGGCGATTTCAAGGACAGCGCGCGCCACGGCCTAGAAATGACGTTCGACACCGTGCTTGCGGGCAAGCCGGGCGTTTATCATTTTCAGAAAGTCATGAACCGTATGGTCGAGGTCATTGATACGGCGGCCGTGGACGGATGTGACGTGCTCACCACCCTTGACGTGAACATGCAGGATATATGCGAGAAGGCGCTGAGGGAGAAACTGGAGGAAATCAATGCCGTGTCGGGTGTCTGCGTGCTCATGGAAGTGGCCACCGGCGACATCAAGGCCATGACCGGCCTGTCGCGCCGTTCCGACGGAACGTATCATGAGGATGCCGCCCTGCCCGTCACCGACCTCTACGAGCCGGGCTCCGTCTTCAAGCCCATGTCTTTCCTCGTCGCCATGGACGACGGTCTCATCGGCATGGAGGACTTCGTGAACGTGGGTAACGGCATACACGAGTTCGGCACGAGCAAGATGAAAGACCACAACTGGCGTTCGGGTGGTTACGGCACGCTCACCGTGCCGCAAATCATCGCCAAATCGTCGAACGTGGGTGTCAGTGTCCTCATAGACAAACATTACCGCGACTGTCCGCAGAAGTTCGTGGACGGACTCTACCGCATCGGCGTGGCCGAAGACCTTCAGATTCCCATTCCCGGCTACAAGAAGCCCCGCATCCGCGGCCCGAAAGACCGCTCCTACTGGGCCCGCACGGCCTTGCCCTGGATGAGTATCGGCTACGAGACGCAGAACGTGCCGGTCAATACGCTGAATTTCTATAACTCCATAGCCAACAACGGCAAGATGCTGCGCCCGCGACTTGTGAAGGCCATCATGCGCGACGGACAGGTGGTGAAGGAATTTCCCGTCCACGTCCTGCGCGAGCAGATGGCGCGCCCCGAGGCCGTAGCCAATATCCGCACTTGTCTGGAAACCGTGATAACCAACGGTGTAGGCAAGGCCGCCGGCTCCAAACTCTTTTCCGTGGCCGGCAAGACCGGTACGGCACAGATTTGGACAGGCAAGGGCCGCAGTTCCGAGTATTTCATTTCGTTCGCAGGCTATTTCCCTGCTGACCGGCCGCAGTATTCCTGCATCGTATGTATCCGCAAACCCGCTCCCGCATCGGGCGGCGGCATGTGCGGACCGGTGTTCAAGCGCGTGGCCGAGGCCGTCATGGCGCAAAAGCACGTGGCTGACTACAGCAGGGCCTGCGATACGCTGAAGATCAAGACGCCTGTGGCCTGCGACGGTAATCTGTCGGCCGCCCGGCGCACGCTTGCCCGGTTATCGGTGCCTTGTTCCACATCGGGCGATATAGAGCGGAACACACCGGTATGGGGTCGTGCCGAGAGTCATGCCGGCAATGTGGTGCTGAGTGAGCACAATGCCGCTACGGGGACGGTGCCCGATGTCACGGGATACGGCCTGCGCGACGCCGTGTGCCTGCTCGAGGGGCTGGGCCTGCGCGTGACGACAGAGGGCGTGGGGACGGTGAGCAGGCAGAGCCTTCATGCCGGAACTTCCCTGTCGGGACACAGTGAGATACACCTGACGCTGGGACACGCCAAGGCGGCGCCCGCACAGCCGAAAGCCGATTCCGCCTCCGAAGCATTGACTGCCGACAGTGCGGCTGCCCCGGACGTCTCGCCTGTCACGACACCGGCGGAGAAGAACCCTGCGCCGGATAAAAACAAACCCGCTGCCGCGGCGCACCCGGCAGGGGAAACCAAAAAGAAAAAAAGCAATTAAGTATTCCTATAAATAAGAAACGATGAAACTGTCTGAGTTGCTGAAAGATTTTCGCCTTTTGGATGTTCGCGGAAACCTTGAGACCGAAATACGGGATGTGAACATCGATTCCCGACAAGTGAGTGCCGGCGACCTTTTCGTGGCCTTGAAAGGTACGCAGACCGACGGACATGCCTACGTGGCGGGAGCTATCGAACGCGGGGCGGCGGCTGTGCTGGTCTGTGATGAGGTGAAGGCTGACATTCCCGACGGTGTCGCGCTCGTTCGTGTGGAGGATACCGAAAAACTCGTCGGTCCGATAGCTACGCGCTGCTATGGCAATCCCACGGAAAGGCTGAAACTTGTCGGTGTGACAGGTACAAACGGAAAGACCACGATAGCCACGCTGCTCTATCACCTGTTCCGTGGATTCGGATACAAGTGCGGGCTTTGCTCCACCGTGTGCAACTGCATCGACGGCGAGGAACTGCCGACCGAACATACCACCCCCGACGCCGTTACCCTCAACCGTCTGCTCGGGAGAATGGCTGACGCCGGTTGTGAGTACGTTTTCATGGAATGCAGTTCGCACGCCATTCATCAGCACCGCATCGGCGGTTTGCGTTTCGCAGGGGCATTGTTCACCAACCTTACGCGCGACCATTTGGATTACCATAAGACGTTCGAAAACTACAGGGATGCCAAGAAGGCTTTCTTCGATGCGTTGCCGAAGGATGCTTTCGCGCTGGTCAATGCCGATGACCGCAACGGCATGGTCATGGTTCAGAACACGCAGGCCCTGGTCAAAACTTACTCCGTGCGCACTGCCGCCGACTTCAAGGGCAGCATCGTGGAGGAAAGTATGGAAGGAATGCTGCTCAACATAGACCGCCGCGAGGTCAGCGTGCACTTTGTAGGCCGTTTCAACGTCTCCAACCTGCTGGCCGTATATGGTGCGGCCGTATTGATGGGACATGAGCCGGACGAGGTGCTGCGTGTGCTTTCGCAACTGCGGCCCGTGAACGGCCGTTTCGAGATTATCCGCTCGCCGAAAGGCGTCAGCGCCATCGTGGACTATGCCCACACGCCCGATGCCCTGGCCAACGTACTGTCCGCCATACGTGAAATTCTGCGCGACCGCGGCCAGATTATTACAGTGTGCGGTGCCGGTGGTAACCGTGACAAGGGAAAACGTCCCCTCATGGCACAAGAGGCCGCCCGGCGCAGTGACCGTGTGGTCATCACCAGTGACAATCCGCGCTTCGAGCAGCCCCAGGCCATCATAGACGACATGCTGGCCGGTCTGGATGCAGAGGAAATGCGCAAAGTCGTGAGCATCGTCAATCGTAGGGAAGCCATACGTGCGGCTGTCATGATGGCCGCGCCGGGTGACGTTATCTTAGTGGCCGGCAAGGGGCATGAACCTTATCAGGAGATAGAAGGTGTGAAACACCACTTCGACGATCACGAGGAGATACGTGCCGCTTTCGGTCTCTGAGGCCGCATCCGCATGTTGCCGCAAAGCCGGAACAGGCGGCGGAACAGTATGCGGTTCCGCGTGCCCCGAGGCGGAAAATATCTGAAACAGCGAATCAAAACACTAAGCCATGTTATATTATTTCTTTCGGTTTCTTGAACAGTTCGGTGTCCCCGGTTCGAACCTGTGGGGCTATATCTCGTTTCGCTCCCTGCTGGCACTGATGCTCGCACTGGTCATTTCGGCCTGGTTCGGTGAGTATTTCATCAAGTGGATGAAGCGGCGCGGCATCAGCGAGACGCAGCGAGATGCCTCGATCGACCCGTTCGGCGTGCAGAAACTGAATGTGCCCTCGATGGGCGGCATCATCATCATCGTCGCGACCGTTGTACCCTGTTTTCTGCTGGGCCGCCTGCGCAATATATATATGATACTGATGCTGGTTACGACACTCTGGCTCGGGTTGCTCGGGTTCATGGACGACTACATCAAGAATTTCAAGAAAAACAAGGACGGACTGCCCGGCAAATTCAAGATTGTCGGACAGGTCGTCATAGGCCTGTTCGTCGGTCTGGTGCTTTATTTCAGTCCCGACGCGGTCATACGCGAGAATATCGAGGTGCAACATCCCGAAGGCGCGCGTACCGAGGTGGTCCACAAGAGCCAGGCGGTGAAGTCCACCAAGACAACCATTCCTTTCTTCAAGAACAACAACTTCGACTATGCCGAGGTAGTGTCGTTCTGCGGGAAGTACAAGACGCAGGCCGGCTGGATACTGTTCGTTTTGGTGACGGTATTCATCATTACGGCCGTCTCGAACGGGGCCAACCTTAATGACGGTATGGACGGCATGGCGGCCGGAAATTCCGCCATCATCTGTATTGCGCTCGGCATACTGGCCTACGTCTCGAGCCATATAGAATACGCCAGCTATCTCAATATCATGTATGTGCCCGGGTCGCAGGAACTGGTGATTTTCATCAGTGCCATGGTCGGCGCGCTGATAGGTTTTCTCTGGTACAATGCTTATCCGGCACAGATATTCATGGGTGACACCGGTTCACTGACCATCGGCGGCGTCATAGCCGTATTGGCCGTCATCATACACAAGGAACTGCTCATCCCGATACTGTGCGGCGTGTTCCTGCTGGAGAGCCTGAGCGTCATTCTCCAGGTGGAATATTTCAAACTCGGCAAGCGCCGGGGTGTACGTCAGCGGTTGTTCAAGCGGACACCCATCCACGACAATTTCCGTATGCTTCCCGGCCAGCTCGACCCCGACTGCCGCTATGTTTTCAAGAACTGGCCGCACGGCGCATGGCATGAATCTAAGATTACGGTGCGTTTCTGGATTACGACCATACTTCTGGCGGCGGCTGCCATCATTACTTTGAAAATCAGATAAAACCTGTAGAAAATGAAAATAGTCATACTGGGTGCTGCCGAGAGCGGTGTGGGTGCGGCTGTGCTGGCCCACAAGAAAGGACATGAGGTGTTCGTATCGGATGGCGGCGTCATCAAACCGCAATACAAGGAACTGCTCGACCGTTACGGCCTGCCGTGGGAGGAAGGAGGACACTCGGAAGAGCGTATCCTCATGGCCGACGAGGTCATCAAGAGCCCGGGCATACCCGACAGCGTTCCCCTTGTCCGTAAGTTGCACGAGAAGCATGTTCCCGTGGTCAGCGAGATTGAATTCGCCGCCCGCTACACCGACGCCACCATGATATGTATCACCGGAAGCAACGGCAAGACGACCACAACATCCCTCATCTATCATATTCTCCGCAAGGCGGGACTTGACGTCGGCCTTGCCGGAAACATCGGGCATAGCCTGGCCCTGCAAGTGGCCGAAGAACCTCATGCCGCCTATGTCATAGAATTGTCTTCGTTCCAGCTTGACGGCATGTTCGACTTTCGTGCCAACGTCGCGGTGCTGTTGAACATCACGCCCGACCATCTTGACCGTTACGACTTCTGTCTGCAGAACTACGTAGACTCGAAAATGCGTATCCTGCAGAACCAAACTGCCGACGATACCTTTATTTATTGGGACGGCGACGAGCATGTGAACCGCGAACTGCCGCGTTACGACGTGCAGGCCCGCATCTGCCGTTTCTCCGATGCTCCGGCCGACGGCATGACGGCTTATCCCGAAGACGGTATGCTGCGGATTTTCTCGCCTGTGGCATTCGAGATGCCTTTGGCGGAACTTTCGCTGCCCGGCAAGCACAATCTGCGCAACATCATGGCGGCTGCCTCGGCGGCTCTGACGGTCGGTGTCCCCGCCGACGTGCTTCGTGCCGCCCTGTCCGATTTTCCCGGTGTGGAACATCGGCTGGAGAAAGTCGCCGACGTGGCCGGCGTACACTATGTGAACGATTCGAAAGCCACCAATGTGGATGCCTGCCAGTGTGCCATGGAGAGCATGACAACTCCCGTCGTGCTCATTCTGGGCGGTCTTGACAAAGGAAACGATTACTCCACGCTGCTGCCTGTCATCCGCGAGAAATGCCGCGCCCTGGTCTATCTCGGCGCGGACAATGCCAAACTTCATGCCTCGTTCGACGCCCTCGGGCTGCCCGTGGCCGACACATCCTCGATGGCAGACTGCGTGAAAGCCTGTGCCCGTCTGGCCTGTGCCGGCGACACCGTATTGCTGAGTCCCTGCTGTGCCAGCTTCGACCTTTTCCGCAACATGGGCGACCGCGGCCGCCAGTTCAAGGCGCAGGTGAAGGCCCTGCCGCAGTGACTTTTCCCTGTCCCGGCACCGTGATGCCCCTTTCGGGGATTGCCACATCCGTGCCGTGCGTTCCTCTTATTCCTTCTGCGGAGTTTAACCGAAAACAAATGTCCGACTATACATGAAACCGTCCTTCCAACGTTTCTTCCAAGGCGACCTTGTGATATGGATTGTCTTTTTCCTGCTGTGCATGATTTCGCTTGTCGAAGTGTTCAGCGCGGCCAGCTCGTTGTCCTACAAGAGCGGGAACTTCATGGCGCCGCTTTTCAAGCAGGCCGCTTTTCTGGCCGTGGGCACCGCCGTGGTCTGGTTCTTTCATTCCATCCCCTGTCGCTATTTCAAGATTATCCCCGTGCTGTTCTGGCCGCTTTGTGTCCTGCTGCTCATTGTCACTTTGTTCTTCGGAACATCCGAAAACGGCGGCGCGCGTTGGCTTTCGTTCTTCGGCATACAGTTTCAGCCTTCGGAAATCGCGAAGGGAGTGGTCGTTACGAGCGTCGCGCTGATACTTGCCTACATGCAACGCGAGGACGGGGCCGACGAGAAGGCCATGAAGTACGTCCTTGTGGTGGGCGGAACCATCTGTGCCCTTATCTTTCCCGAAAACCTGTCCACGGCGGTCATCCTGTTCGCCACGGTATTCATCATGATGTTTATCGGGCGCGTGCCTGTGTTGCAGTTGGGGAAAATCATCGCCTTTTTTGCCGCCGTCGGCGCGTTCATCGTACTGATGGTGGCCGTTCTGCCCGAGAATACCGTCAAGGACTCGCGTGTGCTCCACCGGTTCAGCACGTGGGAGTCGCGTCTCAGCAACCACACCGAGGCCGAAATGAACGATACCATCTACTTGCGCGAGCATCCGCAGGAGGCCCACGCGCGCATAGCCATAGCCTCGAGCAACGTCATCGGCAAGATGCCCGGAAATTCCAGCCAGCGAGACAGGCTGTCGCAGGCATTTTCCGACTTCATCTATGCCATAATCATCGAAGAAATGGGCATTTTCGGTGCAGTGCTCGTCGTCTTCCTCTACATCATCCTGCTCTTCCGGGCGGGGCGCATAGCCAGCAGGTGCGAGCGGAACTTCCCTGCGTTCCTCACCATGGGGCTTGCCATACTCCTAGTATCGCAGGCCATGCTCAACATGCTGGTGGCCGTCGGCCTTTTTCCCGTGACGGGACAGCCCTTGCCGCTGATCAGCCGTGGAGGAACGTCCACCATCATCAATTGTGTCTATTTCGGCATGATTCTCAGCGTGAGCCGTTATGCCCGCAAGAACAATGAGGACACCGGCAAGGGACAGATTGAGATGGAACCCGAGGCCGCGGCCGTCGAGCGCGAGTTCCAAAGCAACGAGGGGCTGGCCTGACGTCCGTCTGCGCACGTGTCCTCATCCCTTAATTCCTGAAAGTATGAGATACCTCACCATCCTTTTGCTGCTTATCGGCCTGTCGGCGGATGTTTCCGCACACACCGACAAGGACAGGCGCGTCCGTGTGCGGCTGGAAACCACGGTCGGCACGATGGTCATGGCACTCTTTGACGAGACACCCCGGCATCGTGACAACTTCCTCAAGTTGGTGCGTCAAGGATATTACGACGGGTTGCTGTTCCACCGCGTCATAGCGGACTTCATGGTGCAGACCGGTGACCCCGAATCGCGTGCGGCGAAGCCCGGCCAGCGGCTGGGTGACGGCGGACCCGGTTATACGTTGCCCCTCGAGACGGCTTTACCCTATCGTTACCATTATCGTGGTGCCGTGGCTGCGGCCCGCGAGCCGGACGAGGTGAATCCCGAGCGCCGCAGCAGCGGTTCGCAGTTCTACATTGTATGGGGAAAAACCTTTAACGAACGTACTTTCCCGCCCATGCGGGACTATGTGTCCGAAATGACGGGCGGCGAGGTCGAATTCACGCCCGAAATGGTGCGTACCTATATGAACGAAGGCGGAGCGCCCCATCTTGACGGCCAATATACCGTTTTCGGCGAAATCATCGAGGGAATGAAGGTGGTGAAAGCCATTCAGAAAGCCGAAACCGATGCCGACGACCGCCCTGTCGAGGATATCCGCATCATCAGGGCCGAGGTGGTGGAGTGAAATCCCGAAGAAGTCCGGCGTGTAACGACCTCTGTATTCTTTTTCCGGATGTATGGTGTGAAATCTCCGGACTGTTCTGACGCCTGCCTTACGGCAAGTTGATAAGTATCTCCTGGTAAATTAACATTTGCCTTCCGGCAATTTAACAGTTCTTGCTTTTGGCCGAAAAATGTTGTATCTTTGTATAGACAAACGGGGAGAATCATAAACGTTCTCCCCGTTTTGCTTTATATGCCTGTCTTTCAGTCGGGAACTATCCCTATGACCCGAAAAACTACATGGCTTGTAGAAATAACCGGAAGCCATGTAGTTTTTCCTACAAGCCATGTAGGCGCATCTGTCTCCTTGACCCGATAAAACGACAAGTCGTTCCGCCTCACTTATCCCGCCCAAAAGAGTTAAAAATGTTAATTCTTCGTTTGGTATGTCCGGTACTCCCTGTATTCGTTGATTGGATGTAGTTTCTGCAATGTTCGATTTTTCGTTACCAAGATATTCTTGTGGATGTCAATTATTATCACTATTTTTGTCCAAAGAATAATCCAATTGTGACAGTAACCGCTGTATTATGCCGGTTTTGTCGATGCGCTTTCCAATGGTACGACAATATGAAAAAGAATGAACTACATACGAAAGGTAAGAAAGAGGTTATAACAGACAACATTGTGCGCGATTTCTTTCTGCAATATGAGGATGAAATTATCATAGAACAACAGTCGTCGCAGAATCCCATTATTGATAAATTACTTCGCCATTCCTCTAAAAAAGGTTTGGGCAAGGGTTATCCGGATTTTATCCTACAGTTCAAAAATAACAAGCAAATTGTTGTGGTAATTGAGGACAAGGCCGACAAGAAGTTCCATGAGAGCGAGTGTCACAGGCAATATGCGGATTATGCCGTAGATGGGGTGTTGCTTTATGCTTCTACCCTTTCACGCCAGTTCGATGTTATCGCAATAGCCATCAGTGGAACGGATAAGAATGACTTGAAGGTTTCGCACTATATTCATTTGAAAGACGAACCTTTAGCTTTTTCTTATTTCGGCGATAAATTATGTGCCCCAAACGATTATATGGAGGGACTGAACCTATCGGAAGAAAAGGCAGGATTATGACAAACTGTTGGACTACACCCGTGTGCTGAACACGATGCTGCATACAATGAAAATAGATGAGGCTGAGCGTTGTATACTTGCAAGTTGTATCCTGTTGGCATTACGGTTGCCCCATTTCAAAAGTTATTACAAGACAGAGACCAGTCCGGGTATTTTGGCCAATCACATGATAAACGATGTGATGGATTGGTTCAGGAAGGAAAATGTCGGTCAAAAGAAAATAGAGATAATGGAGTCCAAATATGCCACAATTCGTGGAATGTTTGCTCAGACAGATGAAGGTGAGAACCCTTTGCGTGATTTGATAACCGACATGGAGTTGAATATTGATGCTTTCGAGAAAACCAATCGATATTATGATGTATTGGGACAACTATACATCGCATTCCTGCGCTATGCCAATACAAGCAATGATCTTGGAGTAGTTCTTACTCCTACCCATATTACCGAACTTTTCGTCGATTTGGCCGCAGTGAGTAAGGATTCTGTGGTCTTTGACAATTGTACAGGAACTTGTGGCTTCCTGATAGCAGCCATGAGTCGGATGATTCAAGATGCCAAAGGCGACAAAAGTGCAGAGAAATCCATCAAAAAAAATCAACTGATAGGTGTAGAGAACGGCGATAAAATGTATTGTTTGGCTGCCTCTAATATGGCTATTCATGGTGATGGAAAAACAAATATTATCCCGGGGAACGGATTGGATGAAACACTTATTTCTTCGATTAAATCGGGGGTTCTCGATGAATTTACAGGGAAAATTTATAAACCGACCGTCGGATTGCTGAATCCACCGTATAAAGCCGATAAGAAGAATGACGTAGAGGAACTGGAGTTTGTGAAAAAGAATTTGGAAGCGTTGGTCGAGGGAGGTACTTGCATAGCCATCGTGCCGATGCAGTGTGCCATTTCCAATAAAGGGCGGATTGCGCTTCTGAAGAAAGAACTGTTGGAAAAGCATACCCTTGAGGCCGTGCTTTCTATGCCTGATGAACTATTTTACAATTCCGACAAGAGTGTGGCAACCTGTGTCATGATTTTTACGGCACATAAACCGCATACCGCAGATAAGGAAACGTTTTTTGGTTATTTTAAGGACGACGGCTTTGAAAAGCGGAAGAAACTGGGACGCATAGATGTGCATAACAGGTGGGGCGAGATAAAGGACGAATGGTTGTATTTGTACCGGAACAGGAAGGAAGTTGCGGGAAAAAGCGTCATGTATCACGTTTCGGCCAAGGACGAATGGTGCGCCGAGGCTTATCTTGTAACGGATTATTCCAGTCTGGCTAAAAACTGTTTTGTCAAGGATTTGTGTGCGTATTCTACTTATCTTGTAAAAAATGGCGATTATTACATCCCGAAAGTGTACAGCAACATTCCTGTGAATGATATGGCTATTCCACTGGAGGTTGGAAAGTGGAAATGGTTTAGTCTTACGGACGATCTTTTTCACCATTCGAAAGGCAAGCGCCTGACTAAGGCGGACAGCATCAGCGGAGACATACCGTTGGTGACTGCCGGCGAGAACAACCAGGGTGTGAGTCGTTTTGTCAATAATGAAATGGAAACTTTCTCGGATTGTATAACTATCGATATGTTTGGCTATTGTGTTTACAGGGGCTATGAGTTCTGTTGCGATGACAATATACTGGTGCTGACACCAAAGGAAGATATCTCCCAATATGCCATGATGTTTTTAGTTACTGTAATTAATCGGGATAGCTATAAATGTGCGTATGGTCGGCAGTATCGTAAGAAGACATTGATGAAACATAAAATTAAACTTCCTGCGAATGAGACAGGAACTCCGGATTGGATTTTTATGGAAGGTTATATCAAAAGTCTGCCTTTCTCTGCCAACTTGTAAAAGACCGGAACGTCCGATGAAAAATGCGCCCGTCAGGATTTCATCTCTCTGAATGAAAGTCTTTCGGGCGCAGGCTTGTATGTGCTGTTTCTTGAATGAAACAGAAGCAGGTCGGCGACAATTGTCAATATATAGCCCCTACGTGGGTCATCCCTCTATCAAATGCTTGTAAAATGCGATGGAATCGGCGATTTCAGTCGTTTTGATGTATTCGTCGGCGGTATGGGAACGTGCGGAATCGCCCGGCCCGAGCTTGAATGACGGGAAAGGCATCAGCGCCTGGTCGCTCAGTGTGGGCGAGCCGAAGGGAATGCCGCCCAAGTCGATGGCGCGACGCACCAACGGATGGTCGGGAGAAATCCGCGAGGAGTTCAGGCGTGTGGAGCGGGCTTTTACCTCGCTGTGCACGTGGCTTCTGATTTCCTCTAACAGTTCATTATTGGAATACATCTCGTTGGAACGGACATCGACCGTGAATACGCAGGTGTCGGGAATGACGTTGTGCTGCGTGCCTGCCGAGATGACCGTTACGGACATCTTGACCGCGCCCAGTAGCGGCGAAACACGATGAAACCGATGGTTTCTGAACCACTCTATGTCGGCAAGCGCTTCGTAGATGGCATTGACCCCTTCCTCGCGGGCGGCATGTCCCGACACGCCGCGGGCGGTGACGTCGAGCACCATCAGCCCCTTTTCGGCAATGGCCGGTTGCATACCCGTCGGTTCGCCGACAATGGCGCAGTCTATGGGCGGCAGCAGCGGCAGCACGCTTTCTATGCCGTCGCGGCCCGACACTTCCTCCTCGCACGATGCCAGCCAGATGAGATTCCACGGCGTGCCGGGCGCGTCGGCCAGCAGGCGGAAGACCTGTAAGAGTGAAACCAGTCCGCCGCCGCAGTCATTGCTGCCCAGCCCGTACAGGCATCCGTCCTCAATCACGGGCGTATAGGGGTCGCGCTGCCAGCCTGCGACGGGCTTGACCGTATCGATGTGTGCGTTGAGCAGCAGGGTGGGGCGCGTGGGTCGCATCTCCTTAGCGGTACACCACAGGTTGTTTCCGCTGCGGTGTGGAGAAAGTCCTCTTTCAATCAGAAAATGTTCGATGAAATCGGCACTTTCTTTCTCATTTCTGCTGACGGACGGAATGCGGATGAGGTCGCTCAGGAGCGCGACCGCCTCTTCCGTAAGTCGTGCGGGGTCTAATTCGTTCATGGGCCGGTGTTGGTTCGGTTCGGGGCAAAGGTAGTAAATTCTGACGGAACGTAAAAAAATGCTACGATATGTATAGGGTTTCAAATAAAACCGCTATCTTTGTGCTATCTGAAAATAATCATCATGCTGAATAATTGTCATATGTCGAGATTGGTGCATGAGCAGGCCGCACGCTATGGCGGGCGGACGGCTTTGTCCTATCGCGACTACGAACGCGACTGCTGGGTTCCGATTTCGTGGAATGCCTTTTCCGAGAAAGTAAATATGGTTTCGCGCGCCTTGTTGAAATTAGGTACGGGCGTGCAGGAGAACCTCGCCGTGTTTTCGCAAAACAAGCCCGAATGCTTGTTCGTGGATTTCGGCGCGTATGCCGTGCGGGCGGTAACCATTCCTTTTTACGCCACAAGCAGCGTAACGCAGATTGCCTACATGATAAATGACGCCGGTGTGCGCTATTTGTTCGTGGGAGAGCAGATGCAGTACGACGTGGCCGTGAACGTCATATCCCAATGCCCGACACTACAGAAAATTATCATATTCGACGGGCACGTGGAGCGCAAGGAACACGATACGGTGTCTGTATACTTCGACGAATTCCTGGCTTTGGGCAAGGACGGGGACTGGTCTTCCGAATTACAGGAACGGGCCGACGCCGCATCGTTTGACGACCTGGCCAACATTCTCTATACGAGCGGAACGACCGGCGCGAGCAAGGGCGTGATGCTCACCTACGGAATGTATCATGAAGGCTTCCGCGTGAACGACATCGCCGTGAATATCTCCGACAAGGACGTGGTGCTGAACTTTTTGCCTTTCACTCATGTGTTTGAACGGGCATGGTCGTATCTCTGTCTGGCCGAGGGGGCGCAGCTGGCCGTCAATCTGAAGCCTAATGACGTGTTGCGCTCGTTGCAGGAAGTACACCCCACGTGTATGAGTTCCGTGCCGCGTTTCTGGGAAAAGGTCTATCAAGGCGTAATCGAAAAGATGGAGAGCGGCAGCCGCATGGAGCGCAAACTCATCGCCGCCGCGCTGAAAACCGGCGGCCGCTGTTGGGTGGAATACCGCTCGAAAGGCTTGAGCGTGCCGCCGATGCTTAAAATGAAATACGCTTTTTACGATAAGACTGTCATTAAACTGTTGCGCAAGACGCTTGGCCTGGAACGGGCCAATATATTTCCTACGGCCGGAGCGGCTGTCTCGCCCCATGTGGAGCGTTTCGTACATGCCGCCGGCATTAATATGGTAGTAGGGTACGGGCTTACGGAGAGCACGGCCACGGTCTCGTGCGACCTGATGGACCGTCCCGTCTCGTTAGGTTCGGTGGGACGGCTGATTGAAGGCTTGGAAATCAAGTTCGGAGAGAATAACGAAATCCTGTTGCGCGGCAAGACGATAACTCCCGGGTATTACAAGAAACCGGAAGCCAACGCGGAGGCTTTTGATGCCGACGGATGGTTCCATACGGGGGATGCCGGTTACATGAAAGACGGCGAACTCTATCTGACCGAACGCATAAAAGATTTGTTCAAGACATCCAACGGGAAGTATATCGCCCCGCAGATGATAGAATCTAAATTGTCGATAGACAAATATATAGAGCAGGCCGTAATCGTGGCCGACAAACATAAGTTCGTGTCGGCACTCATTGTGCCCGATTATAAGTTGCTGGAACGCTTTGCGGAGGAGAAAGGTATTGTTTGCGCCGATCGCGAGGCACTCTGTGCGCATCCTGCCATAATCGGGATGATAGCCGGGAGGCTGGAGACGCTGCAGCAGGATTTGGCACATTATGAGAAAGTGAAACGTTTTATCCTCCTGCACGAGCCGTTTACGATGGAAACGGGTGAATTGACGAATACGCTCAAGGTGAAGCGCAACGTGGTGTACGACCGCTATGCGTCCCGTATCCGCCGTATGTATGAGGAGGCCGAGCAGGAACATTCCGTCAAACCGTAAATACGAAACGACACAGACCATAATATAATAATGATTACAATAGAACAACTCAAAGAGGCTAAGGATCGCGTAGAGGCGCTGAACCGCTATCTTGACATTGATACGAAAGCCGTGCAGCTCGAGGAAGAGCAGTTGCGCACGCAGGCGCCGGGATTCTGGGATGATGCCAAACGGGCAGAGGAGCAGATGAAGAAGGTGAAGTCGCTCGAAAAATGGATTGAGGGCTACAAGGAAGTGAAGATGCTCTGCGATGAACTGGAATTGGCTTTTGAATTTCATAAGGATGGCATGGTGACCGAAGAGGAAGTGGACGACAATTATGCAAAGACTGTCGGTTCCATCGAGGCCTTGGAACTTAAGAATATGCTCCGCCAGGAAGGAGATGCCATGTCGTGCGTGCTGAAAATCAATTCGGGCGCGGGCGGAACGGAGAGTCAGGACTGGGCCTCCATGCTGATGCGTATGTATATGCGTTATGCCGAGGCGCAGGGCTACAAGGTGACGGTCTCAAACCTGCAGGACGGCGATGAGGCCGGCATCAAGACGGTTACTTTCGAGATTGAGGGCGAGTACGCCTACGGATATCTGAAAAGCGAGAACGGCGTTCACCGACTCGTCCGTGTATCGCCCTATAACGCACAAGGCAAGCGGATGACCAGTTTTGCCTCGGTATTTGTCACTCCCCTCGTGGACGATACGATTGAGGTCTATGTGGATCCGTCGAAAATATCGTGGGACCTCTTCCGCTCGGGCGGTGCCGGTGGCCAGAATGTGAATAAGGTGGAGACGGGTGTGCGTCTGCGTTATCAGTATAAAGACCCTGATACGGGCGAGGAGGAAGAAATCCTCATCGAAAACACCGAAAGCCGGAAGCAGCTGGAGAACCGCGAGAATGCGATGCGCCTGTTGCGCTCTCAACTTTACGACCGCGCTTTGCAGAAACGCAAGGCCGAACAGGCTAAAATCGAGGCGGGCAAGAAAAAGATAGAGTGGGGCAGTCAGATTCGCAGCTATGTGTTCGACGACCGTCGTGTCAAGGACCACCGCACGGGGTATCAGACAAGCGACGTGAACGGCGTGATGGATGGCAATATAGATGCTTTCATCAAGGCCTATCTCATGGAGTTCTCCGGTCAGGAAAGCGAAGGATGATGCCGCGCTTTTCTTATCGTAGGGCTTTCCCCGGAAACAGAATAATACCATAAAAACAAATAGCTATGAGCAAGAAAGCAAATGCCAAGAAAATGAAACGAGCAGCGCAGGAGGCACGTCAGGCCCGTCGCGTCATAAACGGAATATTCATGGGGCTGATAGCACTCATGGTGGTGATTCTCCTGGCTTATTACCTCTGGCAGGGCTGATGGCAATAGAAATAGAACGCAAATTCCTTGTTACGGGCGATTATAAGTCGCAGGCTGTGTCGCATAGCCGTATCGTGCAAGGGTATATTTGTAGTGAAAGAGGACGTACAGTGCGGGTCCGTCTGCGTGGAGACTGCGGTTACCTGACCATAAAAGGCCCTTCGCTCAACGGAGGTCTGTCGCGGTATGAATTTGAAAAGCAGATAACTCAGGACGAGGCTCTCTCTCTGTTGCGCATCTGTGAACCCGGCATTGTCGATAAGGTGCGTTGGCTGGTACCTGTGGGTAAACACACTTTCGAGGTGGATGAATTTTTTGGTGACAATGCGGGGCTCGTCGTGGCCGAAGTGGAATTGTCGTCAGAAGATGAAGATTACGAACGTCCGGATTTCATCGGAAAGGAAGTGACCGGCGACCGGCGATATTATAACTCCAACCTGCGCCGGCATCCTTATTGCGACTGGAATGATGAGGCGGCGGGCTGAAATCCTTGGACTACGGTAATGCGAATGCAACATAAGAACAGGCTGAATTTCCGGCAACGGAGGTCGGCCTGTTTTGTTGATGGCATCGCGCGCGCGTATATTATATAGGTGTGGTGCGGTTACAATTGTTTGTGGATAAGATGTAGTTTCTTCTTATTTCGTGTTCCGATGAATTGTTTGCACGTAAGTGAAAACCGGCCGGCAAATGCGCCTTTTTTATAACTCACATGGCGCGTTTAATGTTTCGTAGGCTCTTATCCATGTGGCATCTGTTTTCTTTCAGGTTTGTTTTAGACTTGCAGAACGGGGTGGAACGATGTGCTTAGTGGATGTTTGCATTTCCTTTGTTTTGTTTTCTTTAATCTGAATCCGTGTCTCAAGATGGTTTCAAATTAAAAAAACGTTTCAAAAGTCATAGAAAAATCTGTTTCTATAAATTACTTGTTCATAGATGTTTATGAATATCTCTTAAATTTTCTTGAAAAAAAGTTGTTATAAAGTTTGGTTTGTATGTGTTATTTGTAGTACTTTT
>CAJMSQ010000032.1 GCA_905216095.1 uncultured bacterium
CGTAAAAAAAGTAGGCGGTGAAGTTGTGAACAACGCCTCTACTCCGACGCTCACGGATGCCTTGCAGGGACAGGTTGCCGGTCTGCAAATTTTGCAGAACACGGGTGACATCGGAGACCTCTCATCAGACGGTATCGCTTCCATCAACATCCGCGGTATCGGTTCTCTGAGTGCCGCCAACGTTCCCCTTATTGTAGTGGACGGTTCGCCCGTGTCGCAAAGCGTCTTCTCCATGATGAACGACAACGACATCGAGAGTGTGACGGTCCTGAAGGACGCTTCGGCAACGAGTATCTACGGTTCGCGTGCCGCCAACGGTGTCATATATATCACTACCAAGAAGGGTCGTCGCGGCGAAAAGGCGCAAGTGACGATTTCGCAGAAGATAGGCTGGAGCCAGCTGGCCAGTGGAATCGGTAATCCTATGAGTGCAAGCGAATTGCTTGACTTCCAACTTGAGAACGGCATCATCGGTGCCGCCGAATATGCGGAATATAAGGCGCATGGCGCAAATACGAACTGGCAGGACTATCATTTCGACAACGCTGCTCCGCTCTATTCGACGGACTTCTCGGTTCGCGGCGGTTCGGAGAGCAGCAGCTATTTTGTATCTGCCTCTTACCTGAAACAGAAAGGTCTGACAACGGACAAGTTCAAGCGTTATACGTTGCGCTCCAACCTTGATTCGAAAGTCAAGGACTGGATGACAATCGGTCTCAACCAGAGTGTGACGTACACCGACCGTGCCCGTGACGGCTATACGGTTGCCGGAAGCGATAACATCCGCGACTACGCCACCGCGGCCTATATGTACCCTGCTTATTGGGACCCGTACGATCCCGAATATGCCGCGGAGCATCTGATTTATGGTATGAACAGCTACGATACCAAGTATCTGAACGATCTGCAACCGTCACAGACGAACGATATCGTGTACAACGGAACCGGATTCATAGAGCTGACACCGCTCAAGGGCCTGACCATTCGTTCGCAGTTGGGACTTTATGCCGTCGATACGCGTAGCAGCAGTCAGGTACTGCCCGGCTTCCCAGGAAAATCGTCGGGTACGGCGCGCGAATACCACGACCGCTTCTCGCTTTGGACCATTACGAACACGGCCGAGTACAAGTTCAAAATCGGCGAAAGCCATGAATTCACGCTCTTGGCCGGACAAGAAGGTATCAAAGGCTCGAGCAAGTCGTTCGGTGCCACGGGTACGGGTACGACCGACGTACGTCTGCCGTCTTTGGGCAACGTTACGAAGGCCGACCTACCGACCTATGAATCTTCTAAGTATGAATACCTCTCTTTCTTCGGACGTATCGACTACGCCATGAAGAACAAGTACTTCGCCAACGTGACCGTGCGTAACGACCAGAGTTCCCGTTTCGGCCGCGACAATCGTGGTGCCACGTTCGTGTCGGCCGGTGTGATGTGGGACATAGCTGCCGAAAACTTCATGCTACCTACGCGCGGCTGGTTGTCCGACCTGAAGGTAAAAGCCAGCATCGGTTCGACGGGTAACTCCGAAATTGGAAATTACAGACACCTGGGACTTATCGGTACGACGCAGTACGGCGGCACAAGCGGCTGGGTAATGAGCCAGCCCAGCAACCCGCTGCTCGGTTGGGAGAAGCAAGTGCAGACCAACGTAGGCTTTGCCGCCACTTTCTTTGACCGGCTGACTCTTGACTTCAACTGGTACAACCGTATGACGAAGGATATGCTCATGAAAACGCCGTTGCCTTACACTACCGGCTTCGAAGCGCAGATGACCAACGTGGGCGAAATGTCCAACAAGGGTATAGAGATTGAAGTATCCTATGACATTATCCGCACAAAGAACGCTTTCTTGAACGTACGTGCCACCTATGCTTACAATTCGAACAAGATAGAAAAGCTGTTCCACGACCTCAACGAGTGGCCCATGCTTTCCAAGCTGACAAACTATATCGTAGGAAAGTCTTTGAACTACTACATGCCGATTTACGCAGGTGTAGACAAGGAAGACGGCGCGCCGATGTGGTATAAGAAAGGCTTCTCGGGTGATGCCGGCTATGTATACAATCCGGAAACCATGACGAAGGATTTCGACGAGGACAAACTGTCGCAGGACACGGGCAAGAAACTCTTCGCGCCCCACAACGGCGGTTTCGGATTCAGTGCCGGATGGAAGGGCCTTACGCTTAATGCCGACTTCTCCTTTGTATTGGGCAAGTACATGGTGAACAACGAGCGCATGTTCTCTTGTTCGGCCGGCAATGCTACTGCCGGTTTCAACCAGGACAAGGATATGCTCCACATCTGGAAGAAGCCGGGCGACTTGGCCGTGCTTCCCGGATTCCAGTACGACACGCAGTTCGACACGCACCTGTTGGAGAACGCCTCCTTTCTGCGTCTGAAGAACCTGTCCGTATCCTATGACCTGCCCAAGCAGCTGATAGAAGCCACCCGCGTCCTTTCCGGCGTACGTGTGAACTTCACAACGCGCAATCTCTTCACGGTTACGAAGTGGAAAGGTGCAGATCCCGAGACCGACACCAACATCTCCTACGGTGTATATCCCGCCACCCGCCAGTTCACGTTCGGCATAGATGTCACTTTCTAAAACAAACATAGAAGAATTATGAACAAATATATATTGAAGACCTTTCTGCTGTCGGCACTGGCCGTTCCCGCAATGACTTCGTGCGAGCTGGACCAGTTTCCCGAGACAAGTCTGACGACAGAGACCAGCTGGTCGCAAGTGTCGGATGCCGACAATTACAATACGGGACTGTTATCCAATCTCCGGGCCGTCGCCGGCGGAACGCACGCATATGTTTCGGAAGTTCAGTCGGACCTTTTCAACGCACGACGCGGCACTGCCGAACAGAATCAAGTGCACCAGTGGACGTTTACGACGTCCCAGTTTGACGGAGACGACGTATGGATGGACAATTATAACCTGATATCCAACGCCAACAACATCATCAACAACATTGACAAGATTGTTGTGGACCCTGAGTCCGAGGATGCCGTCACTTTGCGCCATTACAAGGGCACGGCCTACTTCGCCCGCGCATTCGCCTATGCCAACATGGTGGTCCGTTACTGCAAGGAATACGACCCTGCCACGGCGGCTGCGACGCTCGGCCTGCCGATAGTCAATACGGTGGACGTGAACGCCAAGCCTTCGCGCTCGTCGCTCGAAGCCACCTACGTACAAATCAAGGGTGACATCAAGGAAGCACGCACCATGCTGGCCGACGCTCCCGCCGATGACTATGCCGTACCCAACATCGACGCCGTCAATGCGCTCGATGCCCGCGTCTGCCTGTACATGAAGGACTATCAGAATGCCATCAACCTCAGCAGCGCGCTCATGGCCAAGTATCCGCTTATCTCGGATGCCGATGAATTCGCAGACATGTGGCAGAACGATGAAGGCAGCGAAATCATTTACCAGCCTTTGCAGACGATAGATGAACGTACCAATCCGTACAGCACCATCTTCATCATGTTCGATGCCGCCGCAAACGCTTACAATCCTTACTATCTGCCGTCACAGGATTTGCTCAACCTGTATGAGGAAAACGATATCCGCGGATATGCCTACTTTGCCCAGGTTCCGGTTTCGGCCAACGACATGGTGGACGAAAATGGTGTCATCTTCGCCAAGTTCCCCGGCAATCCCGCCCTCAAGAAACAGCAGACCGATTTCTATAACATGACGAAAGTCTTTCGTTCTGCCGAACTTTACCTCATCGCCGCCGAGGCTTCTTTCCGCCTCAACGGAACTGACGGAGGCTACCTCAATGCTCTGCGCACGAAGCGCGGTGCCAGTGCGGTCAATGCCACGGGTGAAGTTCTCTGGTCGCAGATAAAGAACGAGTGGATACGCGAGATGGTGGGCGAAGGATTCCGTCTGGACTGCCTCAAGCGCTGGCACGAAGGCTTCAGCCGCATGGCCCCGCAGCCGTTGCCCGGAGAAATGTTCATTTCCACGAGCGGTTACCTCGACCTCACCGTCGGTGCAGACAACGAAAAGTTCGTTTGGGAAATCCCGGCACAGGACCTGCAGGCCAACAAGAACCTCGTGCGCAACTGGACGCTGCAATAAACCGATTGTCTCACACGCTAAAAAGGATTCAAAACAATGAAAAGTTATATCAAGTCCATCGCTGCGTTACTGATGATGAGCCTTGTGTTCGTTTCCTGTAACGAAAATTTCGATGAAGACGACAATGTGACCTCCTATCCCGGGAAACTCTCGCTCGGGACATGGGCACGCGAATACACTCCTGCAGGGAGCACGGACTATACCCTGAACTTCTCCGTGAACGAAGCCGGAGACACAATTTGCGACGTCACCACCTACAACACCGCAACCGAGATGTTCAACGTCTTCAGTGCGGGCGAAGTCAGCTATGACCCGAAGACCGGCATGACCGAAATCTATTACGAGGAATCGCCCTACAACACCCCCGCCGTGGTATATGCCTCCTTGCAGGGAGGATACAGCCGCATGACTGTGACCATGTACTCACTCAAGGACGGCCGCCTGTCCAAAAAGGACAACTTCGTCATGGTAGGGACGACCGCTCCCTCCGTACTCGGCGACTGGACCGCCGGTGACATCATCTTCACCCTGCGTCCCGACGGCACTGCCACTGTCATCATCGACAACGTAAGCTCGGAAGCCACCTACAGCTTCGAGGGAAGCAACGGTAAAATCACGCTCGAGGACGGTACAACCATCGACCTGTCGCTCAACGCGAAGAAGCAGATGATTGCCACCTACAACGGTGAAAGCTACTATACATCCCACGAGCAGACCGTCGTACGTGAGGATTGGCGTCCCTATGCAGTAGGTTCCTACTCCAGTGCCTGGCATGATGCCCCCTTTGAAGCCGTAATGGAATATTCGCAAAATCAGAAGATGCTTCGCATCAAGGATTTCTGCGACCCGGGCAGCGTGCTCACGGCCTACTGGAAAGTCGGAGAGACCGCCGTTACGCCTGCTGAAAGCATGTTCTGGGGATATGACCACCCCGAATATGGCGCCGTATTTGCAGTTCCCGTGGCCATTTCTGCCGACGGAGCAACCGCTGCCTATGAAGACGGAACGTTCTACTTCGGCTTCAAATGGGATGTCCCCAGTGCCGGAGGCTCGTTCGGTTCGGCTATGGACACCTTTACCATTACGGAACTTCTCTGATTTCTGTCTTTGAGATAAATTCATACGTCAAATCCTCGTCGGAATACCATCTGACGAGGATTTGTTTTCATATAAGCGCGCGCGGTCCCCGTTTGCCTGCGCCTTACAGGCCCCTCCGGGGTGCATCCGTCCCATGCCGTGCGCCGCAAGTGCGGTCCGGCCGCGTTCCCGACTTTAACATTTTTAACTTTCGTGCACAATCGGGGACGCGTACATGGCTTGTAGTTTTTCCTACATGTAGGGCCGGAAACGCCTACATGGCATCTGCGAGAAACTACAAGCCATGTAGTTTCTCCCTTGTTTTGTCGAAAAAACACGATAAAACCGGCTCTTTTCTACGAAAACAGGGCGAACCGCAATGGTTCGCCCTGTCAGCTATTGCAAAGATACAACATTTTTTCGCCAAAAGCAAATTGTGTTAAAATCGCAATATGATTGTCGCCCGTAGGGACGCGATTCATCGCGTCCGCAGGGATATACATCGAATGAAATCCCCAAATGCTCCTTGCGGACGCGATGAATCGCGTCCCTACACGCGGCATCCCGCCCCCGAAAATGGATTTTCCCGCCAATACCCCGCACAACATCGCATCCGCCGGGAACAATCCGGCCCAAAATAAAGTTCCCGCCCCTCCGGACATACGGTTCCAGACTCCTTCCGCCGCCGTCCTGCGAAAAAAAACGGATTTTTTTGTAACTTTACGCATCCTTCCCCGTCTTATATATGAGAGCCATGAAAGAAATCGACTTCAGACGCGACCTGTTACCGCTGAAAGACAAGCTCTTCCGGCTGGCAGCGCGCATCTTGCTCGACAGGGCCGAGGCGGAAGATGTGACGCAGGAAACACTCCTGCGCGTGTGGGAACGAAAAGACAGCCTTGACACGATACGTTCGTTAGAGAATTTCTGTCTCACCGTCTGTCGCAATCTCGCCCTCGACCGCGTCAGGAGCCGCGAAGCCACGCAACTCTCGCTCGAGGCGGGCGGAATAGACCGGCCGGATACCGCGCCGTCGGCACAGGAACGCATGGAGCAGGAAGAACGCCGGCAGAGAGTGACCCGCATCTTCGACCGGCTGCCCGAGAAGCTGCGCACCGTGATGCAACTGCGCGACATCGAGGAAAAGACCACACGCGAGACCGCCGACATCATGGGGCTGACCGAAGAAAACGTCAAGGTAATGCTCTTCCGCGCAAGGAAAGCCGTGAGGGAGGCATACGATAAACAGGAAAACAATGGACTATAAATACATCGAACAACTGCTGGAGCGCTACTGGAACTGCGAGACATCCGTCGAGGAAGAACGCATTCTGCGCGCATTCTACAGCCAGGAGAACGTTCCCGCACACCTGGAGCGTTACAGAGACTTGTTCGCATACCAGGCCGCCGCGGCCGAAGAAACCCGGCTGGGCGAAGACTTCGACCGCCGCGTGTGCCGCATGGCAGGGAAAGTGCGCCCGATGACCGTCAAGGCGCAGCGCCTCACGACGGGCCGCCGCCTGCTCCCGCTTTACCACGCGGCCGCATCGGTGGCCGTCATCCTGTTGCTGGGACTCGCCGCGCACCGCGCCTTCAACCGCCCGCAGGACAACGCGGGATGGGACTACAATGCCGCTACCTACAATGACTCGTACGACAATCCGCAGGAGGCCTACGAGACCCTCGACGACGGCATCCGCGAACTGCGCGACGTGTTGCTCATGTCCGACGGGGCAGGCGACACCGATTCCCTGAAAACACCCGATACCCCGCAGCCATGAGACGGTTGATACTCCTTTCGTTAGCCGGCCTGCTGGCACTGGCGGCCGCGGCACAGCGGGAACAGGACTTCGCCGCGCGCTTCATGGCGCTTTACGGCGACAGGCATTGCCTGACGTGCAAGACCATCAGCCCTAAGATGATGGAACGCATCATGAAACTCAATGCCGTCGGCGAGTCGGCCCAGGCAAAAGCCGTCCTGGCGCAGCTCAAGGGCATACGCATAGTCACTTCGGAAGGCGAGGACAGCGCCCGCCACCTCTTCGACGAGGCCGAGGAACTGGCACAACGCAACAACAAACGATACAAACCGTACAGCAAACGCGAGAACCTGTCGGTCTACGTCCGGAAACGCGGAAAGACGCTCGTGGAACTCGTGGCCGTGCGGCTGAAGGACAGCAAACATTTCAGTCTGCTCGACTTCACGGGAAACATGTCCGAGGACATCATCGGACAGATACTCGAAATCTGAAACGGATACCACTTGAACCGAAATACATGAAACGCCCGGGCGAACGGCGCGAGGGCAAACAGTGAAAACGTCACTTGCTTATTAAAACACCACCATCAGAGACCGACATAGGTTTCAATTCTCTCAAACTAATTATCCGGCGGGATAAAACCAAGATAAACGGGGAAGTCCGGACAGCGGGCTTCCCTTTATCATGCCCCGCAGTGCGCCCGCCGCACTACCCCGCCGCATTCGCCTGAACCCGCATCCGCCGCCTCCCGACCTTAACATTTTTAACTTTCGTACACATTTGGCGGCGCGAAAGCCCGCGGTGTTTTTCTTTTGGCAGGAGAAAATTCTTCGTACATGGCTTCCGATTTTTTCTACATGGCATCCGGGAAAAACTACAAGCCATGTAATTTTTCCTTTCCCAAGGCAAAAAAACGCGATGAAACGGGCTTTTTCCTACGAAAACAGGGCGAACCATTGCGGTCCGCCCTGTCAGCTGTTGCAAAGATACAACATTTTTCCGCCAAAAGCAAATTGTGTTAAAATCGCAATGTGATTGCCACACGTAGGGACGCGATTCATCGCGTCCGCAAGGATATATACGGAATAAAATCCCCGATGTTCCCCTGTGGACGCGATGAATCGCGTCCCTACACACGGCATCCTGCCCCCGAAAATGGATTTCCCAGCCCATATTCCCGCACAACATCGCATCCGTCGGGAACAAAAAACACGAAAGCGCATATTCCTGTCCATAAATTCATATAAATATTCGTACATTTGCCCAACAAACGAACCGCTACACCATATCCCCTTCCCTTACCTCCGATGAAAAAGAAAACCACAGCCGCATCCGGCGCACCGTCACAATCCCCGCTCCATCCGGAAGCCGCCAAGGCTGCCGCAACCGCCATCTGCCGCGAACTCGAAACATACATCAACCCTGAAAAGCGGCTCATCCTGCCGCGTTTCTTCAAGACCGGCAAGGGCGAATACGGCGAAGGCGACAAATTCCTCGGCGTGGTCGTTCCCGACACGCGGCGGGTGGCCCGCGGACACAGGGACGCGCCCTTTGCCGTGGCGGCTGAACTGCTGCAAAGCGAATGGCACGAGTGCCGGTTGTGCGCCCTGCTGATGCTGGTCGAACGGTTCGCAAAGAGCGACGGGGAGGAACGGCGGCGCATCTATGAATTCTACCTCTCGCAGACCGCACGCATCAACAACTGGGACCTGGTGGACCGTTCCGCACCCGCCATCGTAGGCGGTTTCCTGACGGACAAGCCCCGCACCGACCTCTACACGCTGGCCGCGAGCCCCCTGCTCTGGGACCGTCGCATAGCCGTCGTTTCCACGCTCACGTTCATCAAAAACCACGATTTCATCGATACAATCCGTCTGGCCGAGTACTTTGTGGGACGCAAGCCGCATCCGGACGGAGCGGAGACCGCCGTACGCGGCCGGAACGGGCGGCCCGTCCTGCACGACCTCATGCAGAAAGCCATCGGGTGGATGCTCCGCGAAATGGGAAAGCGGGACCGAGACCTGCTGGTGCAGTTCCTGGAGAAACACGCCGCCACCCTGCCGCGCACCACGCTGCGCTACGCCATCGAAAAATTCGACGCGGAGGAACGGGCAGAGTGGATGAAACGCTGAATCGGACGACCCGCACCTATTATATATACACGCGCACACGCGCGACGGCGACCGGGACGCGCCAACATTTTCGGGCGTGTGCCTTTTCTTTCCAAAATAAATCCCTAAATTTGTTGCTCGTTTTAACCCAACAGCAGAAAACAGACAGGACATGCTTGAAATAAAAGATTTACATGCCGCGGTCGAAGGCAAAGAGATACTCAAAGGAATCAATCTGACCATCGGAGACGGCGAAGTGCACGTGCTCATGGGCCCCAACGGCTCGGGAAAAAGCACGCTGAGCAATGTACTCGTGGGCAATCCCAAGTACGAGGTTACCGCAGGCAGCATCACCTTCAACGGGAAAGACTTGTTGGAACTCCCGCCCGAGGCCCGCTCGCACGAAGGTATCTTCATGTCGTTCCAGGCCCCCATAGAGATACCCGGAGTGTCGATGACCAATTTCATGCGGGCCGCCGTCAATGCCAAGCGCAAGTACTTCGGGCAAGAGCCGATGCAGGCCGGCGAGTTCCTGAAACTGCTGAAAGAGAAACGGAAACTGGTCGGGCTGGACGCACACTTCATGAGCCGCGGCGTGAACGAGGGATTCTCGGGCGGAGAACGCAAGCGCAACGAAATCTTCCAGATGGCGGTGCTCGAACCCCTGTTCAGCATCCTCGACGAAACCGACTCGGGGCTCGACGTGGACGCCTTGCGCACCGTGGCCGAGGGCTTCAACCTGCTGCGCAACGGGAAGACCAGCGCAATGGTCATCACGCACTACCAACGTATGCTGGACTATCTGCGTCCCGACCATGTACACGTGCTGGTGAACGGGCGAATCGTGAAAAGCGGCGATGCCGCCCTGGGCTATGCCATAGAGGAGCGCGGCTTCGACTGGATAAAGAACGAACTGAAAGACTGACAGGATGGGCGTCGAAGGTCAATACATCGATTTATACCGCGAAAACCGCGGCTTGCTCGAGGCCGGAAGCTGCGGTGTGCTGAATGCGCGCCGCGGGGATGCACTCGCGCGGCTCGAGGCTTGCGGTCTGCCGTCGCCGAAGACGGAACGTTACAGGTACACCGACGTGCAGGCGGCTTTTGCCCCGGACTTCGGACTGAATCTGGGAAGGAAAGCCGGCCTGACCGACCCGCAGCGCGCGTTCCGCTGCAATGTGCCGGGACTTAACGCCGCGACTTTTTTCGTCATCAACGACGTGGTCTTTCCCATCGACGGCACGAAAGGGACGATCGAGGGGGCTGAGGTGGCGTCCCTGCAGGACTATGCAGCAAAAAATCCCCGTTTCATCGAAGAATATTACCATCGCATCGCCGCACAGACCGGCGACGGCGTCACGGAACTCAATACGCTGCTCGTACAGGACGGCATCGTCATCCGCATCCCCGACGGTGTGCGGCTCACACGGCCGATACAGATAGTCAATGTTTCTTCTGCGGCCGTCGATGTCATGTCCAACCGGCGCGTACTGCTCGTGGCCGGGAAAGATACCGAGGCCTCCGTGCTCTTTTGCGACCACGCCGTCGGCAGCAGCCGCTATCTGACCACGCAGGTCGTCGAGGTCTATGCCGCCGAACGGGCATCCCTTGACCTGTGTGCCATAGAAGAGACGGGCGCAGCCAACACCCGCTTCTGCAACATGTACGCGGAACAGCAGGCCGGAAGCCGCCTGCGCTTCACGGGCATCACGCTGACGTGCGGCACAACCTGCAACCGCGCCGATTTCCGCCTGTCGGGAGAGGGGGCGATGCTTTCCGCCAACGGTGCCGTCATAGCCGATGCGCACCAGCGGGCGGACAATAACATACTGGCCGAACACATCGCGCCGCGTTGCACGAGCGACATGCTTTACAAATACGTCCTCGACGGCGAAAGCATCGGGGCTTTTGCCGGCAAGGTGCTGGTCAGGCCGGGCGCGCAGCATACCGCGTCCGAGCAGGTCAATGCCAATCTTTGCGCCTCGCCGTCCGCCCGCGCCTATGCCCAGCCCATGCTCGAGATTTACGCCGACGACGTGAAGTGCAACCACGGTTCGACCGTCGGAAAACTCGATGAAACCGCGCTTTTCTATATGCGGCAGCGCGGAATTGCCGAGGCCGAGGCCCGGTTGCTGCTGCAACATGCCTTTATCAACGATGTGCTGCGGCGTGTCGAGCCGGAAATGCTGCGCGAGCGCCTGTCCAGGCTGGTCGAGATGCGTTTCCGCGGCGAACTCTCCAAGTGTGAGGGCTGCCGCATGTGCAAGTAGAATCTCTCAAAACAGCATTATGAAAAATTTCCCGTGTGATACCGGTTGCGGCATGGAGGCCGGCCTTGACGGCTTCGCTTTGTCCCTGCGTCAGGACTTTCCTATTCTTGACAGAGAGGTACATGGCCGGCCGTTGGTCTATCTTGATAATGCCGCGACGACGCAAAAGCCGCGCTGTGTGGTGGAAGCCATCGCCGAAGAGTATTATTCGGTGAACGCCAACGTGCATCGCGGCGTCCATTTCCTGTCGCAGCAGGCCACAGACCTGCACGAGGCGGCGCGGGAACGTGTCCGCGGTTTCATCAATGCCCGCTCCGCCGCCGAAATCGTATTCACGCGCGGCACGACCGAGGGCATCAACCTCGTGGCCGGCAGCTTCGGCGAAGCGATGCTGGGCGAAGGCGACGAAGTCATACTGACCGTCATGGAACACCACTCGGATATTGTCCCCTGGCAGATGCTTCGCGAGCGCAAAGGCATTGTTATAAAAGTCGTTCCCATGGATGATGCCGGCAACCTGTCGTTCGAGGAATACGAACGTATGCTCACACCGCGCACCAAGCTGGTCTGCGTCACGCATGTCAGCAACGTGCTCGGCACGGTCAATCCGGTAGCGCGCATGGCCCGGGCAGCCCATGCAAACGGTTCGTACATTCTCGTGGACGGAGCGCAGTCCGTGCCCCATTTTCCCGTTGATGTGCAGGCACTGGACTGCGACTTCTGCACGTTCAGCGGGCACAAGATGTACGGTCCCACGGGCATAGGCGTTCTTTACGGCCGTGAAGAGTTGCTCGAACGTATGCCTCCGTATCAGGGAGGTGGTGAGATGATTTCGCGTGTCAGCTTCGAAAGGACCACTTACGAGCGGCTTCCTTACAAGTTCGAGGCAGGTACGCCCGACTATGTGGGCAGCCACGCGCTGGCTGTCGCCATCGACTACATGGAACGTGTGGGAAGGGAAAAGATTGCGGCCTACGAACGGGCGCTGACAGACTATGCCATGGAGCGTATGCGGCAGGTGGAAGGCATCAGAATCTTCGGTGAAACCGAAGGAAAAGGCGCAGTCGTGGCTTTCAACGTGGGCGACATACATCCGCTGGACCTCGGCACGCTGCTCGACCGGCTCGGCATCGCCATCCGGACGGGACATCACTGCGCCCAGCCGCTTATGGAACGCTGCGGCGTGGAAGGCATGGCGCGGGCTTCGTTTGCCATCTACAACACGCCGGCCGAAATCGACGCCCTCGTGGCCGGACTCGAGCGGGTCCGCAGAATGTTCTGAACAACCGGGACGAATATCGAAAAAGTGCGATGAAACCGGCTTCTCCGTCACCGGACGGAAACTCCGGACACCCTATAAATCTATCCATAAATCCTTCTTGTCATGATTATGACCACAACACCGGCCATCGAAGGCCAACCCGTGAAACAGTACCTCGGGATTGTAACTGCCGAAACCATTATCGGCGCCAATGTCTTCCGCGATTTCATGGCCGGCCTGCGCGACTTCTTCGGCGGGCGTTCGGGCTCTTACGAAGAAGTGCTCCGCCAGGCCAAGGAAACGGCGTTGAACGAACTCGCAGCCCGCGCCGGGCAGCGTGGAGCCAACGCGGTGATTGGCGTGGACCTCGACTACGAGACCGTTGGCAGCGGCGGTTCCATGCTGATGGTAGTCGTAAGCGGCACTGCGGTAATCGTCTGACGCCGTGACGGCCTGACGGGCTTTCCTGCCCGCCGGCCGGTAGAGCCTTCATCCCCGATAGCCCATGCCACAATTAGCCAACCTGTACAATACATCCGGTCTGACAGAGGCCGGATGCGACGAAGCCGGCCGCGGATGTCTGGCCGGCAGTGTCTATGCCGCAGCCGTCATCCTGCCGCCCGATTATCGCAACGACGGACTGAACGACTCGAAACAGTTGTCGGCACGTCGGCGTTATGCCCTGCGGGAAGAAATAGAACGCGATGCGGTGGCGTGGGCCGTAGGTATAGCCACGCCCGAAGAAATAGACCGCATCAACATCCTGAATGCCTCTATCCTGGCCATGCACCGGGCCCTTGACGGACTACGTGTGCGGCCGGAGTTCGTCATCGTGGACGGCAACCGCTTCAAGCCCTATGGCGACGTGCCTTCGCAGACCATCGTCAAAGGCGACGGCAAGTTCCTCTCCATTGCCGCCGCGAGCATTCTGGCCAAGACGTACCGCGACGACTACATGTCGCGGCTTCATGAAGAGTACCCCCATTACGGATGGGACCGTAATGCCGGATACCCCACCCGGGAACACCGGGAAGGCATCCGTATGTACGGAACAACGCCTTACCACCGCCGCAGTTTCAACCTGTTGGGCGACGGACAGCTGGAACTTTTTACCTGAATCTCCGGATTTATCCTTTCCCTGTTTCTTTTTCCTGCCGAAAAGCTGCGGCCGCCTGCCTGCCGGTCCGGCATATGTACGCAGTCCTTTTTTCCGACCGGCGGAGTCACCAGCCTGCAAAGGCACGTGACATCTGCTCCGTGTCGCGTGAAATCTTGTTGCGCGTCACCTGTGCGTAAATCTGTGTCGTCGTGATGCGCGAATGCCCCAGCATAAGGCTCACGCTCTCTATGGGAATGCCCGCCGCCAGCAGCGAAGTGGCAAAGGTGTGCCGCGCCATGTGGAAATGCAGCCGTCCGGCGATGCCCGCCTGCGCGGCCAGAACCTTCAGATAGCGGTTGCACGTGCGGTTGTCGGGCACGCGGAGAAGTCTGCCGGCATCGTCGCCGCGCAGACACATGAGCAACCCGGCGGCAGGCGGCACCAGGCGCACCACGGAACGGCGGGCGTTCTTCTCGCGCGGCTTGATCAGCCAATACACGCCCGTGGCGTCGCGCTCCACATGCTCGGGGCGCAGGTGCAGCAGGTCGGTATAAGCCATTCCCGTGTAGCATGAGAACAAGAACAAGTTGCGGACGCGGGCGTATGTGCCTTTCAGTTTCAAATGTTTCAGGGCCGCCAGTTCCTCTACCGTCAGATACTCGCGCGAGACGGGGACGGCCGGCAGCCGCAATGTCGCGAAAGGGTCGGCCGGGAGCAGTCCGCGTCTTTGCGCCAGACCGGTAATGTGGCGTGCCGCCGTGATGTAAAGCCGTATCGTGCCGGGCGACAACCGCAGCGTCCCGCCGAGAAAGGCGACAAAGCGGCGGGCGAAATTTTCGTCTATGGCACTCATCGGCACATCGTCGGTCGCATAGACGCTGCCGACATATTGCGTCAGGTGGGCGACGAGTGCGCAATACTTCTTATAGCTGCTTCGCGAGCGGCCCTTGCCCACCCACTCCAGGAAGTCGGCATTGTGACGGCGGGCAAAGCTCAGGAAGTGCGGCCGGCTGTCATGCGCCTGCAAGGCGTCGCGCAGCGCGGCCGCCGTCAGACGTTCGCCGTCGAGCAGGCGTCGGAAGAACAAATGGCGGGCACGCGCCCTGAAGTCGTCCATCAGCAGGTTGAGCGCATCCGCCTCCCCGTCCGCTCCGCCGGCGAAACGGCGGTTCGCAGGTTGCCACAAGGCCGGGTCGGCCGTCGTGTAGAGCGACATGTCGGCCCGCCGGCCGTCGATGAGAATGCGCAACATCAGCGCCACCGTATGTCCGTCGGCATTTTCGCCGTGCTTGCGGCTTGTGCCCGCCGGTTTGACATAAAAGGATAGTCTGAACGTCAGTTTTTCTTTCTTTTCCATTGCTGTAAGTCTTTAGGTGAAACAATTGTGCCATACATTTTACAAAAAAGATACAGACAAGGCGCCGGCAGGAATATAATTTCCCGCCGGATTCCGTATGTAGGGACGCGATTCATCGCGTCCGCAAGGGAACATTGGGGATTTCATTCGATGTATATCCCTGCGGACGCGATGTTGTGCGGGAGTACGTGCGACAATGATATTGCGATTTTAACACAATTTGCTTTTGGCGGAAAAATGTTGTATCTTTGCAACAGCTGACAGGGCAGACCGCGGAGGTTTGCCCTGTTTTCGTAGGAAAAAGCCCGTTTCATCGCGTTTTTTTGCCTTGGAAAAGGAAAAATTACATGGCTTGTAGTTTCTCCCGGATGCCATGTAGGAAATTTCAGATGCCATGTAGTTTTTCGTAGAAGCCATGTAGGAAAAACACACGCCTGTCTTCGCGCTCCCGAATTGTGCAGAAAAGTTAAAAATGTTAATGTCGGGAAGCGGCTATGCGGCACTTGTGACGGGCGACACAGGACGGATGCGCCTGCCGAATGCCTGTAAGGCGCAGAGAGATGGGGGCGCTCCCTCTTACGAAAGACAGAGGCTGTCTGACTTGGAATGTCAGACAGCCTCTTTGTCTCGTTTTATCGATTAAGGTCTTAGAAAACCTGCTCGAGGACTATCGGAGTTTCTCCGGCCTGTAACACCAGTTCCGCTTTCTCGTTGAAAGTGGCGCTGTAATGCGTCTCGCTATCGAACAAAGACGTCATGGTAAGCGTTCCGGTGGCCTTGTCGTATTCGTAAAGCACGATGTCCTGGCCTTCGCCCACGTAGAGCGCGCCGATATACCCCTCTCCGGTGTAACCTATCTGCTGCTTGACATTCGCGTCATCGCCGAAAAGCATCAGCGTGATGTTGCCATCAACGGATTGGAACGTTCCGCAAGCTTCCAGCGGCTTGTTGAACTTCACGGCATTGAAGGAACCGGCACCGATGTAGTATTGTGCGTCGTAGGCATTGCTTCCGTTTACCAGCGATATGCTGACGGAAACACCGTTGAGCGCATTGTTGTAGTTCACAAAGATACGGGCCGGCATGGCTTGTCCGAAAAGAGAATAACCGAACTCGGACTGGCCTTCGGCTACGAGCGTTCCCGAAACGGGGTCATACTCGGTAACCGTTCCCAAGGTCGTGATGGCGGAACCGTCGCCCATGAGACACTGCACCGTGACCACGGTGTCGCCCTCGGCATTGACCACCATGTTGAGCGTATAATCGTAGTCGTCGGCCGTAGCGGCGACATGGCCCCATGCACCCAAGACGGGAGCTTTTGCGGGATAGGCAATCTTCTCGTCTTCATCGAAGTTGTCGATGCAAGAACTCAGACCGACACACGCCAGCAGCATGAGAGCTATGGAATAAATGGATTTCTTCATTTTTACAAGTTATTTGCGAGCCGTTATGTCAGTCGGCCCAGTTCTTTTCGATGTTTTTGTTGGCAATCAAATCCTGCTGCGGAATCTCCCATGTCCAACGCTTGTTGTCGGGAGTGATGCTGATGGCCTTGGAGAAGCTGTTGGCAACGGATTGCTGCTGTGCTCCGCGCACCACGTTGCGGTTCAGACGCTTGTAGGCGCTGAAAGCCAAGCCTTCGCCCATGTATTCGCGGCTGTACTCGTCGGCAAGGGTCTGCTCGAAGTCGGTCAGGTCGTCCACTTCGACGCCACCGCGTGCCGTGCTGTGCAGGGCGTTGAAGGCATTGAGGGCCTCTTCGGTCTCACCCAGCATGTAGTGGGCTTCGGCCGCGATGAGGTATGCCTCGGCCACGCGGAACGGCTTCGCAGTGTTGTAAGTGTCGGACGCAGACTTCTTCAAGGAAGGATTGCCCGGATACTTGCGGAAGATGACCGGCGTTGCCCAGCTTCCATTGTCTATGCAGTAAACCTGCTTGAAGTATGCCTGGTAACGGATGTCCGTATCGTCGTAAGAGCCCAGTATCTCTGCCGAAGGCACATATTTGACATCGTAAACCTGACGACCGTATGCGTTGGAATAAGAAGCGTTGTATGCGCCGAGGTCATTCCACGAAGCGCCGCGTTCGTCCTTGTTCTGGAAAATCTGGAACATGATTTCGGAGCCTTTGTCGTTGGTAAACATGCTTGCCAGCTCTTCAGCATCGTCGATGAGGGGGAATTGGCCCGAGTAGATGATACCGTCGGCCAACTGGGCGGCACGTGCGTAATCGCCCTGCGCCAGTGCGATGCGCGCCTCCACCATGTCGATGATGGGAGTCGTAAGCATGTACTGGTTTGTGAAGATTTCAGGATTGTGCACATAGTACGGACTCATGTTGTTGTCGTTCATACGCACACGTGCCGAGTCGAGATCTTCCTGTATGAAGCGGTAAGTGCTGTCCAGGTCCTGACGGATTGGCTTTTCCTTCTCGTCCACTTTCACGACAATGGGCAGACCTTTCTGGTTTTCGGCATTGCCTATCTCGTAGCGGTCGCAGAAGAAGACGACAAGACGCTGGTAGGCGATGGCACGCATCAGGTAGGCCTCACCTTCAATCTGACGGATTTCCGCATAATCGTCTTCGTCATCGACGGGAATGGACGGAACGTTCGCCAGGAGGGCGTTGGCGCGGCTGATGAGCCGGTAGTTGTAGTACCAGATGTCGGTCTGGTCGTCGAGGTCGCTGTTTCCGAAACTCCAACGTGCGGTCGGACCGTAATAGTTACCGTAGGAATTGGTGGCTACGAACTGGTCCAGCGCGATGTCGCTTACGAAAACGGACGGTCCGCTAAAGGAAGAGCGCGCCGTAGAGTAGAGTCCCATGCGCCAGCTCTCGGCATCGTCGATGGATGTCAGTCCTTCGCCGGGCTGCAAGTTGTTGGGCGATGTCTGGTCAAGCTCGCACGATGTCAGAGCAGGCACGGCCAGAATTCCCATCAGGACATATTTCAATATATATTTCTTCATAATTTTACTACTTGTGTTTTCAATATGTTTCTGCGCTTAGAACGTCACCTCTACGCCAATGGTGTACTGGCGCGTGTTGGGGAACGTGTTGTTTGAAACGTTGGAATTGACTTCAGGGTCTACGCCGGTGTATTTTGTCACCGTGAAGAGGTTGCGTCCCGTGGCCGTGATGCGGATGTTCTTGAACAAACGCGTTGCGTCCACAAGGCTCTGCGGCAGGTCATAGGAGAGGCTGATGTTCTTCAGACGCATGAACGAAGCGTTTTCGAGCAGGTGCGTGTCGAACTGACGCTCCTCGCCGAAACGGGGCTCGAGGGTGATGTCACCGGGATTGCGCCACATGTTCATGACAGACTTGTCCTGGTTGCAGAACTCGAGGTAAGCGCCCGGATTGTTGGCGAAGAACATATCGTTGTTGAGCATATATTTGCCCAGCACGAAGTTGAAGTCGGCGTTCAGGGTGATGCCCTTCCACGAAGCCGTGATGCCGAAACCGCCCACATGGGGAGCGTAACGCTTGATGCCTGTATTCTGTGACAAGGCATCTTCATCGTATTCCTTTGTCATGGTTTCGGGGTTGAAATCGTGCACAGGGTCGCCCTGGAAGCCCGGTTTGTACCACATTTGCTCACCCGTGTTCTTATCGACACCGGCATAGATGGGATAGTAATACTCTACGGGATTGCCAACAGTATAGACGACACCCGTACCGCTGTACACCCACTTCTGCTGTCCGTTGAAGAGTTTCTTTACCTTATCCTTGTTGTAACTGTAATTACCGTGGAGGTTCACATACCAGTCTTTGTTCTTGAATACGTCCACGCCAAATTCCAGTTCGACGCCGCTGTTGCTCAGCTCGCCCACGTTACGCATGACGGAAGTAAAGCCCGTCGTGTATGCCAAAGGCACGTCCATGAGTGCGTCCTTGGTAACGCGGTTGTACCAGCCGAAACTCAACGTGATGCGGTCGAGAATGCGTGCGTCAAAGCCGATACTCGTCTGAATCTGCTTTTCCCAGGAAAGGTCCTCGGTACCCAGCTGCGACAGGGCATAGGCATAGTTGCCGCCATACTGGCCGTTGCCGAGCAGCATCAGGTGGTCGTAGTTGCCGATGGCGCTGTTACCCGTCGATCCTACGTCGGCACGGAACTGCAAGCTGTTCAGCCAGCCGCGCGTGGGTGCCATGAAGTCCTCGCGGATTACGTCCCACATCACACCACCACTGAAGAACGTCGCGCCCTTGTTATTCCGGCCGAAGCGGGAAGACTGGTCGTTACGCACAGTGAAGTTGGCGAAGTATTTTTCGGCATAGTTGTAGTCGAAACGTCCGAAGAAGGACAGGTACTGGTACTCGTAGGCCGAAGACGAAGGCAGCGACGAAATCTCAAGCCCGTTGCCCAGCGTCGTGATGGCGTCGTTGGATTGTCCGTCCGTCGATGCGCTGAAAGCGTCATAGGTGCCGCGGATACCTTCCTGGCCTGCCAGCAACGTGACATGGTGGTTGTCCTTCACGTTGAACTTGTATTCGGCCGTATTCGTGATGGTCCAGTCGATGGAACGGGAGAAACTCTCCGATGCCGAGCCGTAACCGGCAGCCGACGGGTGCGAAGGCAGGAATTTGCCGCTTCCGCGCGTCTCGATGGCGTCGAGACTCAACTGCGAACGCAGGTTCAGTCCCTTTATCGGGTTGATATTGATGTAAGCCGAGCTGACAGAGCGCACGTCATTGTACTTCGTGAAGCTGTGGTTGGCCTGATAGTACGGATCATAGAACGTTCCGAACGGCGTACTGTAGAAAGTCTTGCGCGAACCGTCCTCGTTGTAAGGATTGATGGTCGGGTCGAGCATATACGTACTCATCGTACCGCCGTTGATATAGTTCGTACCGTTGGCCGTACCCGAGTCACTGCGACGGCGGTCGTAGCTGACGCTCATCTTCACGCCATAGCTCAGCCAGTCGAGGGGTTTCGAGTCGATGTTGGTGCGGAACGTGATGCGCTTGAAGGCGGATGAGGGGCGCAGACCGTCCTGCTTGAAGTAAGAGAGCGAGGAGTAGTAAGAAGTCTTCTGCGAACCGCCGCGTATTGAGAAGTTCGTCTGATACATCGGAGCGGTATCCTCGTAGTTGTACTTCTGCCAGTCGGTGTTCACACCGGCCTGCTTCAGTTCCATATAATCCTCACCGCTGATGATACCCATCTCTCGGCGCAGACCGAGCAGCTCGTCGGCGGTCATCGGGTTACCGATACGGCGGGCCAGGCTGTTCCAGCCGATGCTCTGGCTCAGGGTAATCTCGGCCTTCTCGTTGGTACGTCCGCTTTTCGTCGTGATGTAAATGACACCGTTGGACGCACGCGAACCGTAGATACTCGTAGCCGACGCGCCCTTGAGCACCGTCACGTTGGCAATATCGTTGGAGTTCATCATACCCAGCACACTCGAACTGGTCGGCACTCCGTCCACCACGAAGAGCGGCGTAGTGCTGGCATTGAGCGAGCCGATACCGCGGATGCTGGCGGAATAGCCGCCCGAACTCAGGGCCGCGCCCGGGTCACCCGAGGAACTCAACACGTTAAGACCGGCCACCTGTCCCTGCAAAGCGTCGATGACATTGACAACCGGTTTGCTTTCAATCTTTTCGCTGCTGACCGTAGAAATA
>CAJMSQ010000033.1 GCA_905216095.1 uncultured bacterium
TGCGTGTATGCCGGGAAAACGGTGTCCAGCTCTTCGTCCGTGATGCCGCAGATGCCATGGAACTGCCAGTCCATCGATATGTCGTTCAGGCTGTTCAGGCTGCTGAAGACGCTCAGCTTGCCGAATTTCGTCACGCCCGTGAGCATGGCGAAACGTATGTACCCGTCACAGGTTTTCAATGCGCTGTAAAAGGACTGCAAAGTGCTGCGGTAGGCATCCTGTAACGCCTCGTTGCCGATGGCTTGCAGCATGGGTTTGTCGTACTCGTCCACGAGGATGACGACGCGATGTCCCGTCTGCTCGCAGGCGCGCCGGATGACTTCTTCAAAACGCAGGGACAACGACCGTCTGACCGGTTCGGAACCATAAATTCCCTCCCATCGCGTCAGGGCTTTGTCAAGGAGCTCGTCAAGGGCTTCGGGGGATTCGTACTTCTGCGTGTTCAGGTCGAGGTGCAGCACGGGATGCTGTTCCCACTTCGTCTCCAGCTGCGAGACGGCCAGCCCCTCGAAGAGTTCGCGCTTGCCCTCGAAGTAGGCATGAAGCGTAGAGAGCAACAGGCTTTTGCCGAAACGACGCGGGCGGGACAGGAAGTAATAGCGGCCCGTCGTGGCGAGACGATGAACAATTTCGGTTTTGTCCACGTACAGATAGCCGTCTGCGCGAAGACTCTCGAAGTTCTGGATGCCGATGGGCAAGTTCTGAAGTGCCATATTCCTTGTGTTTTAGCCTATCTTCTGCAAAGATAACGGTTTATTATGAAACGGCTGCATTCCACAGGGAGAAAACACCCGCCATGACTTGGGTGCGTTCATGGAAAACGGCACAAACTTTTCGCAAAATATACCCCATGAAAACTACATGCACATGTAGGAAAAACTATCCCTATCTTAGTTTAAACTACAATAGGGATAGTTTAAACTAAGATAGGGATAGTTTTCAGATATGAGTATCAACGAATTACAAAGACCGTTTTTCAGGCCTTGAAATGCGCGGCCGACAGGGCGGAAAAGCCACTGCCCGGCAGGACAATGGCTTTTATCGATTCGATCAGAACATGTAGGCGAGACCTACCATGAGGTTGCGGTTCTCGGGAAGGTGGTTTCCGCAGAATTTATCAAATCCAAGCTCGTAACCGAGGCGGAAACTGTACCGGTTGTACTCGACACCGACGTTAAAGCCCCATCCGGCTTCAAGACGGTCCACAAAATCGCCGTAGAAAGAGTCACCCATGGAACCATGGGTGCCACGTGTCTTGCCCGCAACGCCACATGCGAAATACGGTCCCGTTTCTCCGAACACACTCAAGCCATTATTGAATCCGTAACGATAACCTACCATGATGGGAATCTCCACGTAACCAGCGGTATCTTTTATTTTATCCGAATAGCCATACTCGTAATAACTACCATATTCGTCGTAAAAATATACTTCCTCCTTTTTGTATCCTTTTTGCGAATAGAGAAGTGATGCCGTAAGGTAGACAGGCGCACGGAAGTTAAGTTCTCCGCGAACGCCCACATGGAATCCGGCTTTCATATCCGTCTCGACGGCTTCCACTTTATTCATGTTCAGTCCCGCTACAAGGCCGATGCGTGACGGTATTCTGGGCTTGGGCTCTTTCGGCACGACCCTATGTGTTTTCCGGACTACCTTGATAACCGTATCGCCCTTTGTCTTGGCGACGGCATACCTTTCACAGGACGGGTCCACCTGGGCAAGGGCTTTCAAGTCCCTGTCCGTGGCCGGACGGAAGTTCTTGAACGTGGCGGGATAGCCGCTGATGGTCAGCGAACGCGGGCCGAAGAGTTTCTTGGTATAGGAATACTGCGGCTCGACCAGGACATCGGCTTTCGCACCTTCCACCATGTCGGCCACAAGATTCTTCTTGCGCTGCGCAAGCGACGGGCGGCCGATGTTGAAAAGGGAGAAATTCCAGTTCTCCGTACGTTTCACTTTCTCGGGCTTTACATCGAGGTCGGCCACCGTGGGATACTGTTTCACGGAAGCCTGCACCGGCGTGGTTGTGGCGGTCCGCTCAACCGTTGTACAGGAAGCGGCGAAAGCCACAACGCCGGCAAATGCTGCGATGGTCAGATTTTTCATAAGCCGGATGCCTTTCATTTGTTAATGGAACGGCTGCGCTTGTACGTAGCCGGATGGCCTTTCACCGTAACCGACTTCACTTTGCTGAAGAAAAGGCCGTTACGCTTCACTACCTCGTACTGCGGAGAAACCAGGATGTCACCGCCGCCGGCCGATTCGAGGGCCTTGGACACGGCAATGCGTTTCACGTTGCGCACGCCGAGACGCCGCGCCGCCTTGTCGGGGGTGTAGGTGTAAGTGACCAGCTGGTCGGACACATCGAGGTCGGCGACATTGTCGCTTGTCAGGGACGTAGGAATTTTCATCGTCGTGGATGTGGCTTCGTGAGTGGTGCATGAGGTCAGCGCCAGTGCCATGACGGCTACACTAAAAAGTACTTTTTTCATTTTTACAGGTCACCTCCCGTTTCGTTCATACGTGCCGCAGCAAAATGCGGGAGGCTTTTAACATCCTGATGCGGCTTTTTTTGTTTTCTTTCGCAAAATTAAGCTATTCCAAACCTATATCTTGGAAGACCTTGCGGCGACATTCGCCACATTCTGTCGCAAAAAAAGATACAACCGCGCTGGCCGGGAAACAGGAATAAAGTCTTGAAAACCGGACAAAAAGCATACAGGACCGCACAAGCGGCGACAATGGCCGCACAAACGGCTTGCGCGGCCATGCCAAACGAGGGAACGAACCGCCCGCGGCGGCTGTCAGATGTCGGCCGGCGGGGACGGTTCTCCGCGCAGGCGCCGCCACTCTCCGCTGTATTCGGCAAAGAAATCTCGGCCGAGCACACGGGAAATGCGGACCAGCATGTCGGTGTCGATGCTCTGCCGTCGGAGCAGACGGTAGGCGTTAGACCGGTCGAGATACAACTCTTCTGCCAGCCAGCGCACGGAACGCCGCTGGCGACGAAGTTCCTGCTCGATGATGCTACCAATATGAATCATGGGCGATAAAGGTTGTGCGGCATTCGTCGGACGCGGGCTTCGGCCGGAAAGACCGGGACGACGGGGCGGGACAGGCACAAAAGAAGGCATGGACGCCTGTCCATGCCCCGAGGCCCTGAGAAAGCCCACACAATATAGACAAGTTCCGTCCACGCCCAGCGCAGACGTTCGCCGAACTTGCTCGTCTATTGTGTTCTGTCGAAGTTTCTCAGGTTTCGGGGACACGCCGAACAAATAGCAAACGCTAATTTTTATTTTGATATGTCTGTTTTCTTTCTTCTTTCCTTATGTTGTCGTTTGGGTTTGTGCCGCGGATCGGCGCCGTACCGGACGTTCCGTACCGGCTGACGGCGGGCCGCGGTACAAAGATAACCATAAAATCCGCCCTGCAATACTTTTCGCGATAATTTAGCTGTCGCAAAAGACGAGACAGCGGCGGAAAGCACGTTTCTATCCCCATCCCGTTTTCTCACACGACAAGGGAAAAATATACAATCCGTGTTTTTTGTCCGAAAAAGGCCTGCCGAAGACTACGGCAGGCCTTTTTTATGTTTTCCCGGCAGGCGGGTTCCGACGCTTAAAAGTTATAAAGCAGACCGAAGCTCAGATCCCGGCTCGACAGTCTGAAACCAACTCCGTCGTCGCCGAAGATGTTGTGGCCTGCGGCCGTGTCGTTGCTGTCGCGATAACCGAGGAAGCCCATGTGGGCCACGAAGTCGAGCCGCTTGGATACGGCCACCTTCAGACCGGGCTTGAAGCCGATTTCCCAACTGTTGGCCGAATCGTCATAGTCCTTTACCTTGACGGTGCCGAAGCCGAAGCCGCCATCGACGAAGAACGTGACAATACCGAATTTCGCAAAGCCGTAGCGCAGGTAGGGGGCAATGGCTACGCCGTTGGCCTTGACTCCGTCGTCGTACAGGTGGGCATATTCGAACTGCAAGCCGAGTGCCCATTTGTCACTGAGTTTGTAACCGATTTCAGGTGCGAGGCTGAAATTGGTTTCGTTGGCGTCGTAGTTTCTCCAAAGGCTTACTTCGCCGCCGCCATAGAACTGTGCACTTGCCGTCAGGGAGATAACGGCTGCAATCAGGGTAAGAAATAATTTTTTCATAACTCAAAAAATTATTAGGTTGGACATTCGGGGTGTTATTTCCCCTTCAAGGCCGCAATGTAAGCTTTTTTCCGTTATTCACCGCCCTTTGGCTGTATCCGTTGTGTATACATCCTGAATTTGTACGCCATTTTCCCGTTGCGGCCGGCCCGTTATTCTCCGTTTTTCATGCCGTAGCCGTATGAGGGCTGGCGGAGATGTGTTCTTCTCCCCGGAGCTGCCTGTCGCTTTCCTCCGGTACGGATACGTCGTTCCGGTTGCGTACGGCTTCACTGTAAAGGGCAAAGAAATCGAAGTCGAGTACTTCCGACACGCGCAAGAGGAGTTCGGTGTCGATAGAGCTTTTGTCGAATATCTTGTATATGTTTGCGCGGGTGTACGAGAGTTTCTCGGCGAACCACACTACGGTGCGGTGTCGCTCTTCGAGTTTCCGTCTGATTTCCTTGCCTATGTGCATGTTCGTTCCAGGGTTTTGGTGTCCCCGCTCCGTCGGTGGCGGGTGGGGGGATGCCTTGTTCCATACCTATTATATATATACGCGCGCGTGCGAGAGGGCTCAAAGAGTGCCGGAATGCTCACGCCGCAACGGGTAGTTGCCCCGCAGGCGTTCGAAGGCGTCGGGGTCTTGCTTCAGGTCGCGGCTGTCGCGGCGGGGGTCGTAGAGCCGGAGGCGGGGGATGGCTTCTGCCAAATCGTCATCGGGACGGGAGTCATAGCGGAAGCCTTGCAGCAGCGCGGGAGGCTGTATGCGGAAGTCGCACGGCAGGCCGAAGTGGCGCGCCACGGCTTCGAGCGCCATGCGGGTGCCATTGGCTTTTCCGTCAGCGCTGTATCCGGCGATGTGGGGTGTGCCGATAAGTACACGTGAGAGCAGACCCCGGTCTATCCGGGGCTCGTTTTCCCACGTGTCGATGACGGCCTGGCGCACGCAACCGCTGTCTAAGGCACGGCACAGTGCCTGTGTGTCGGCAACCTCGCCGCGGCTTGTGTTAATGAAGACGGGCTTGCGGGCCAGGCGGCCGAAGAAAGCGTCGTCGGCCAGGTGGCAAGTGGCGTGCGGGCCGCAGGTGGTCAGCGGCACGTGCAGCGTGATGACATCGGCTTCGCGTTCAATGGTTTCCTGGCTGCAGAAGTCGTCGGCCGACATGCCGGGCGGAAAGTTGCCGGCAGCCACCCTCGGAGGGTCGCAAAGCAGCACGCGCAGTCCCAAGCGCCGGGCACGGTCGGCAACCCGGCTGCCTACGTGGCCTACGCCTATGATGCCTACGACGGGACGGTATCCGGGGATGTCCCACATGCCTTTCGCTTCCAGCAGAAGCAGGACGGCCTCGACGTATTGCGCCACACTGCCGGCATTACATCCGGGGCAGTTGGTCCAGGCTATGCCGGCCGTGCGCAGGTAGTCCGTGTCAATGTGGTCGAAGCCTATGGTGGCGGTGACGACCAGGCGCACGGCGCTGCCTTCGAGCAGGGCGCGGTCGCAGCGGGTGCGGGTGCGGACAATCAAGGCGTCGGCCCGGCGCACGTCGTCTGCCGTGATGGAGGCTCCGGGCAGGTAGACGGTCTCGCCTATCCGTTCGGCCTCGCCGCGCAGATAGGGTATTTTGTCGTCGATGACAAGCCGCAATCGTTTCATTCTGTCCGGATGATTATTTCAGTTTGGCCGTCTGTGGGTTGCGCAATCCTTTCGCTCCCGTGAGAAAGGCTTTCGCCGTCCCGAAGTTGAGGTTCATGTCGAGCCGCACGGGCAGGTGGTTCTTGTCATCTGTGATGTAAAAGGTGACTACCTCTTCTTCTTTGCCGCTTTTCTTGTCTTTCTCGACGAAGGAGAATACGAGACAGCGGTATTTTGTATTGCTGTTTTCCATCTTGAACTTCTTCTTGCCGCGATAAACAATGGCCTGCCAGTCACAGGTACGCCCGTCAGCCATCAGGAAGTTTATGCGATGTCCCACCTTGAAGCCGGACGGGTCGAACGAGCGGGCACGCAGCATCATGCTGATCATGTCATAGGCGCAATAACGGCTGGAAGAGGAATGCACGGCGGGGGTCCCGTTGTTTTTCTGATAGCGCATCTTCACGTTACACTGGCCGTTCTTGTACGAATACCAGACCTCGTTCTTGCGGTATGTCTTTCCCTCGAGCGCACCTTTCTTATAATAGATAGGAGCCAGGTCGAGGCCGCAATAGGAAGTAAGAGTGTCGCGCATGACAAAGAACCCGTCCGCCTTTTTCGAGCCGCGCGTAATCAGATATGTCTTGTAGGCCGGCTTTCCCGCGTAAGTGGTCTGCGTGGTATTCATATAGGCCGTACCGGCCTTGACCCAGACGAATTTCCAATTGAAGTAAAGGTCGTACATCAGCGTCTCGCCGCTCTTGAAAGCCGTGTTCGCCGACGTACATTGCGCCTGTGCGGCCGAAGGCAGGGCCAGGAAGGCCAGCATTGCCGCCGTGATGATGAGCAAGTGTCTTTTCATTTCATTTTCCGTTTTATAAGTTTCTACCGTAATGTTTGTTTCTTTCCTTTGTGCAGGGATGCCGTTTCCCGGACGGGGGACGGAATTACCTGCCCTTGTTCCGCTCGCGCTCGGCATTGCGGTTGCGCACGGTTTTCTCCTGTTCCTTCTTCTGGCGTTGCAGTTCCTGCGGCTTCTGCCTTGTGAGCGGCAGCTCGTCCGGGCGCCAGGTCTGCTCTATGTCCCAGTTGGCGCGCACTTCGACGGGCATGGGGAAATAGAAGACCTCTTCGGGCGCGACTCCCCGTGCATAATCGCCCGTGTCCCAGTAACCGTTTCCGTTGTGGTCGTAGAACAGTCGCAAGTAATACTTGCCCGGTCTCACGTAGAAGAAGTCCGCCTGCCCGTTCCGGCTGCGTACTTGCCGCTCCACCTTCGTGTCGGACGACAACAACTGCACCACGGCCGACGGGTCTGCCCCGGAAAGCAGGATGAAGACCGAGCCGTAGTCGTCTTCCTGCCCGATGCCGAACTTGAAAGTGTATTTGTCGTTCGTGCGTCCCGACAGTCCCGTCACAGCAGCCGAGTCCACCGTCATCTCATACTGCTGACCGTAACGCCATTCACCCATGACGGTGAAGCCCATCAGGCTGTCAGCGGACGGCAGCAGCCGGAAACCGGCCTCGGTGCGTATGGAATCCACGACCAGATGCAGGTGCAGCCCGGCGGTGTCGAGGGATACCATCGGCTCTTCGGACTCAAAGTTCAGATTATGGTCGGGGGCCAGCGTGCGGGATGCCTTGCAAGCGAACTTCAGGTGCACGGTCGGGGGCGTCTCGTTGCTGTAATCGCCTTTCTTGTGCCGCTTCTCGAGCTTTTTGAGCCACTTCTCGTGTTCCTCGGCCTGCTGTTTGAGCCTCCGCGCCATGGTTTGCCGCGGCACCAGCTCGAGGGTATCGGTGCGCAGGATGTTGGTCTGCGTGGAATCGTCATAGGCTTCGTAGGTATAAGCCATCTTCAAGGTGTCGATGACCGGCAGGGACATGTCGCGCAGCCAGTAGGTAATGGTGTCGTTGCCCGCGGAACGCTGTTCCAGCAGGTTCTTGCCGGCATCGAAGTTCAAGCCGCGCACGACGGGAACGTGGGCGGAGGGCGCGGTGAAGTATATGCGGAACCACTCGGGGACATCCCGTTGCGATTTCAGGAAATATCGCTCCGCGGGCTTCTCCGTGTAGGCCAGCAAGACAAGGTCATCGGGCACATAGTGTGTATAGTGGACCGTGCGGATGCTGTCGTAACGGATGCTGTCATGCCACACCGTGTCATACCTCACGGCGGGAAATCCCGACGGTGTCACCGTCCCGCGCAAGGCAGCCATCATCTCGCCCTTGCTGCGCAGGAAGTCGCCGTCCATGTCACGCAGGGCGTAGACGCGATATGTGCCCGGCGCGACGCCTTTGACGGAGAAACGTCCTTCGGCGTCGGTCCTGGCCACGCGGTCGAAGGGCTTGGTCGTGAATGCCGTGTCGGTAGTGTCGGCGTGCAGGCCTACCAGTATGCCCTTCACGGGTTCCAGGTTCTCGGCCGCCAGCACGTGGCCGGCCACTTCGAGCGTATCGAGCCGCTCACCCGTAGAGAAATAATAAGTAAAGTTGCCGAGCGGATTTCCTTCGTTGGCATCCGCTATGGCGTCCGAGAAGTCTACGGTGTACGTAGTGTTGGGACGGAGCGAATCGAGCAGTGAGACCGTGATGCGCCGGCCGGATGTCCTTATTTCCGGCACTTCGGTCTGCGGCGGCGACACGATGATTTTTTCCGCTGCGTTCTCTATTTTTATCAGTTCGTCAAAGGTAATGGTTATTTTACGGTCGTGTGCGTTCCGCTGCCCGAGGGCCGGCGACATCGACACGATGCGTGGCGGCGTCTCGTCATAGGGTCCGCCGTCCGGACCACTGCCCGGATTGGCACAGCCTGTAAGGACAGGCACGAGCGACACAAGGGTAATGACGAGAAGGGCGGCATTCCGCAACAGCGGTGTCGCACCCTGCCGTATGTATGATGCAGTGAGTGATTTCATTGCTGCCGAAAAGTCTGAGTATGACACGTTTTTTCGCCGTCGGACCCGTTCTGCGCTCCGCTGTCTGCCGCGGCCACTTCGAGCACCTGCTCGATGATGTCGCGGTTGTTGGCCAGTCGCGGCACTTTGTGCTGTCCGCCGAGCTTGCCCCGGCTTTCCAGCCAGTCGTCGAACAGGCCCCGGCGCGCGGGGATGAGTTCCAGCCGCTGCAGGGTGAGGTCTCCGCGCCGTTTCGCCTCATAGTCGGAGTTGAGGCCCTGGAGCGCGCGGTCCAATTCGTCGGCAAAGCGCTCATAGTCGGCGGGCGGTCGGTCGAACTCCACGACCCACTGGTGGCGGCACTTACCTTCGGCGTCCATGAATACGGGTGCGGCGGTATATTCGCGGACAACAGCGCCCGTGGCGGCACAAGCCTGCTGCAGACCACGTTCCGCGTTGTCGATGATGAGTTCCTCGCCGAAAGCATTGATGAAACACTTTGTCCGGCCGGATATGACGAACTTGTAAGGACTGACGGAGGTGAAGCGGACCGTATCCCCAATCTGGTAACGCCACAGCCCGCACGACGTGGATATGACTATCGCATAGTTGCGTCCCGTCTCGACTTCCCAGAGCGGCAGCACGCGCGGATTGTCCCGCCCGACGTCTTCCAGCGGAACGAACTCATAGAACACGCCATAGTCGGTCATGAGCAGCATCGCGGGGTCGGCCGGGTCGTCCTGCAGGCCGAAGAACCCCTCGCTGGCGTTATAGGTTTCGCGGTAAGCCATGCGCGGCGAGCGGATCAGGCTCTCGTACTGCCCGCGATAGGGCGTAAAGGCCACTCCACCGTGGAAGAAGACTTCCAAGTCGGGCCATACCTGGTCGATACGTTCCTTTCCCGACAGCTCAAGTACCCGCTTGAGCACCGCCATCATCCACGAAGGCACGCCCGACAGGTTAGTCACTTTCTGCCGGATGGCCGTCTCGGCGATGCGGTCGCACTTCTGTCTGAAATCGGACATGAGGGCGATGCGCTTGCCCGGCGTGCGGACCAGGTTCACCAGCGGATTGATATTCTCGATGAGTATGGCCGACAGGTCGCCCACGAGCGAATGCGGCAGTTGATAGTTGGGCGCGTGCGAGCCGCCCAGTATAAGGGCGCGTCCGTCGAACAGACGGCTGTCCGGCCGGCTTTTCAGATAGAGCGAGACGGCGTCGCGTCCGCCGGCATAGTGCGTGTCGCGCAGTCCGTCGGCAGACACGGGGATGAACTTGCTCTTGTCGTTGGTCGTACCCGACGACTTGGCGTACCAGCGCACCTGCCCGGGCCAGAGCACGTCGCGCGCGCCGTGGCGCATACGGTCGATGTAGCCCTTCAGTTCCTCGTAAGTGTTGAGCGGCACGCGCTCCGCAAAACGTTCATAGCTCTCCGTGCCGGCATAGTCATGGCGTGCGCCCCACTCCGTGCCGGCCGCGCGCCGCAACAGGCGCGCCAGCACGTCGCGCTGCACCTTTTCGGCCGACAAGGCCTTGGTCTCTATCTCGTTGGCCCTTCGTACGAAGCAGGGTCTCAGCAACCCGGTGATACTCATGTGGCTTCTCCTTTCTGTATGGTCTTTACTTTTCTATATATTATATGAACGCGCGCGCGTGAAGAAGCGCGTAACGTACAACGGGCAAAGTTATGCAAAAAAAATCAAGTAGGCGCGTTTTACGCAGCTTTACGGCCGGTTTGGGCGAAAATAGGGCCGGGCGGGCCGTGCCGGGACTGTTTCGGCGGCAGCCCGCACCACGCGGCCGCCGGGCGGGAGAAAGCGAAGGCCGGCCGCCTGTCCCTGTGCCAGAAACGGACATCCGGACCTTCAAGATGCGAGCCGGAACACCGGAAATCCGGCAAAAAAACCACCGGAAGCGTATCCAAGTTGTTTACATGTAAACCACATGGATACAAAAACTTTAGAAAAATTAATTAAAAGACGTTTCCTTTGCCTTGAATTACATATTCAAACATTATTCACTAACTAAAAACAAACTTATGAGACTGAAAGCAATTCTTATCGCCGCCCTGATGGTTTGCGGTGTCAGCACAGTTTCCGCTCAGACAGAGAAAGGACTTCGTTACGGCGTGACCGCAGGCTTGAACTGCAGCAATTTCAGCGAAGGTGACATGGACAGCCGCATCGGATTCCATGTAGGTGTACGCGGAGAGTACAATTTTTCCAATTCCCTTTACGGAACTGCCTCTTTGCTCTTCTCCCAGAAAGGCGCAAAGTTTGACGAAGACGGCTACAAGGTAAAAGAGAACCCCGGTTACCTGGAGTTGCCCGTCATGGTCGGCTACCGCTACGGATTTGACAACGGATTGAGCATCTTTGGTGAAACCGGTCCTTACTTCGCTTACGGTATCTGCGGCAAAGCAAAGTTCGGTGACGCAAAGGTAGACTTCTTCGAAGACGGAGTCAAGAAGTTCGATGCCGGATGGGGCATCAACGTCGGCGTAGAATACAGCAAGTTCCAGATTCGTGTAGGTTACGAATTCGGACTCAGCAAGATTTATGACGAAGGCGACGCCAAGAACCGCAACCTCACCGTAGGAGTCGCATATATGTTCTAAACAAGAAAACAGCGGCTGCCTTGTCCGCATCCGGACAAAGCACCTGCCGAGACCAAAGCCGCGGACAGAAAATCCTGTCCGCGGCTTTCTTTCTGTCAAATACGGCAAAACAGGACACGGTCGGCGAATTGAATTACTAAATACTTGTTTATTTTTTATAAAATCCGTACTTTTGCAGCGCAAGACGGAGGAAAGATGCCGCACGCCGGCAGACCGATACGGCCGAAGCCGTTTTTTCAATCCCTCTCCCCCCGCACGGAAGAACCAAAACCAACATAAACATGAGAAAAACTTTACTTACCATCGTCCTGGCCCTGGCCGGAATAGGCGCAGGCGCACAGCAGGCCGACAGCACCCGCACGGCCGCCATGCAGCAGACCATCGACTCGATGAAGCAGGTACTCAGCGAGCAAACCAAAAAGGCCGAACAGATGGAGACGGACCACGAGACCGAAAGAATCTGGAAGCGCAGAGGTTTCATGACCGTCGGCATCGGCAAGACCAGCCTCGACATCGAGGACCCCGAATTCGGAAAATTAGGCTACAAGAGCCAGTTCGCCGCCGGCTTCACGTGGGGAAAGACCTATTACCTGCACAAGAAACCCATCGCCAACATGGTGAAAATCGGACTCGACGCCACCTGGATGGACGTAAGCTACGCCCGCTACAAAAAAGGCAAGGGACTCAAATTCAATATTCCCGACGAAGATGACTTCGAAGGCATCTACGACGGTGGATATGACGACTACGAGGACTACGACGAAGAGCTGGCGGACATCGACCTCGGCATGCACCAGATTGAAGTCGGCATGGGCATCGGTCCCTCGGTGACCGTCACGCCGTTCCGCCCGCTCAACATCAAGGGCCTCAACTACCTGAAAGTGGCAGCCTACTTCCACTGGATGCCTTCCTACTCGGCCGTGCTCCGCACCCGCGAGGCACAGACCATTTTCGACGAGACAACGGGCATGCCCCGCGAGACCGAGAAAGAGACACTGGTGAACCACGGCTACTGCAACTTCTTCAAGTTCGGCCTCAGCCTGTCCTGGAAGGCCCTGACCATCGGCTTCGAGCACCGCTGGGGCAGCGCGAAGTATAATACCGAAAGCTTCGACGACGTGGAAGACAGCTTCGGCGGCTCGGGCGACGGCGAAGAGAGCAGCCCCAAGATGAAACACTCCACCAAGACGAACCGTTTCTTCATCGGCCTGCGCTTCTGACGCGCTTCACCCCTGACACACATACCTTGTCCCCGGCCCGGATGCACCCGGCCGGGGACAATCGTTTCCGTCCGCCGGACAGACGGACGAAAAGGCGGAAAACGGGCACTGCGACATTAACATTTTTAAGCCACGCAGTGGGCCGCGCAACGGCTTTTGTGCGCCTACGGGCCTGAAAAAGCCTTTTCGTCACCACTGGCATTAACATATTTAACCTTTCTATACGTTTCCGAACTGCGTAGATACCATGTACGTAACGCTACATGCAGGGCCGGACGAAACTACAAGCCATGTAGTTTCCCCTATGTGCCTTGTAGTTTCTTCTATAATAGGGATAGTTTTGCCCCGAAAGGGCCGGAAAACACAGAAGCAGGGAGGACTTTGCCGTACCTCCCTGCTTCCGTAGTACAAATATACGACATTTTTTCCCGAAAAGCAAATAGTGTTAAAATCTCCGGCGGGCAGAAAAACCGGCAGGCGGAGAGCAGCAAAAAGATAGGGGAAGGGGGTCAGTTTCTAACGGAAAACCATGAGAAGAACATACCTTTTCATGGTTTCATTAAATAAATACAAAAAAACGCTTCGACTTTATAAAAGAAAGATTACCTTTGCATAAGGTAGGCTGCACCTCGGCAATCTGAACAAGTTCATTGCGCTCGGTTTGCACTGCCTTTGCACAAGACAAGCTGCAGGAAAACGACGGCCAAAGCCGGACGAGATGAAAAAAACGCGGGCACAGGTGTCCGCATATCCCATTCCACGAAATATTCATTCTAAAAAATAAAACTTATGAAAAAACGTATGATTGCGAAATGGCCGGCAAGCGGGTTGTGCATACTTGCACTCGGCCTGGCAACCACAGGTTGCGTAGACGACAGCTACGACATGAGCAAGGACATCGACATGACGATGGGCATAGGTGCCGACGGCCTGCAACTGAAAGTCGGCACGACGGAAGAAATCGGGCTGGGCAAGCTCCTGGACTTCGAGAACGAGGACCTGCTGGGCACGACGACAGACAATCTCTTCTATCTGACGCAATCGGGCTCGTCGGACTTCGACATCAATGTGGACCCCGTGAAGGTCAAGATTAACGAAGCCACGCTGACACCTGAATTCAACGTGGTGAACTGGCCGATAGCCATGACGGTGCCGGCAGGGGAAATCGGGGTAGACCCGGGTACGACGGCCTCCGACGTGTTCGACTTCAAGGTAGACGACATCGGGCAGGACGTGAAAAGCGTCAAGCACATCACACCTGCGGCGGCATCGAGCCATTTCACCATGCGTCTCGAAATTACCGGTACGCACCGCAACCATGTCCGCTTCGAAAGCGTCAGGAACCTGAAGATAGAATTTCCTGACTTCATCAAGAGCAAGGCCTTTGCCGCGGACAACAGTTACACCGTGCCCAATAAAGAGAACCTGAGCGGCAATGTCATCAACCTGGGACGGGTGAACATCGACGGATTCGAACTGAAAGGCACGTTAGGCCAGGAGGTGGAAAACGAATCCTTCAACGTAAGCGACGATGTCCGCATGACAGGCGACTTCGAGCTGGCAGCCGACAGGGCGTTCAACGTCAATGCGGGCGACGAACTCAACGTCCGGCTTATCATCACCCTGGGCGGAAACGAAGTGGACCGCGACGGCAACGTCATGGTGAACCTGGCCGAAGTGACAGGATGCTTCGACCCGGAAATCAAGCCCGAGGTAGACCCCGTTAAGATTGCAGACGAACTGCCCGACTTCCTGACCGACGATGATGTCAAGGTGGACGTGAGCGACGTCACGCTGAAATTCAACGTAGACATGAGCGAAATCCCCGCCACGCTCAACATCAACGGCGTGCTCACGAGCAAGGACAAAGCCGAAAGACCGCTTGGCGACGTGTTCCTGCCCGAAACCGGCAAGACAGCCGAACTTACGAAAGAAACAGAGAACATCCTGTATTTCTACGAAGGCGCCCCCTTCGACGTGGATGCCGACGGCAATGAAGTGCTGGCGGCCAACGGCAAGAAATATGAGGTGAACGACCTCACGAGCCTCATCACCGAACTGCCGGACCACGTACAGATAGACCTGGGCGGCGACAACATCGCACAGAGCCGCGGCAAAGTGCAGATGAAGCAGAAAGAACTGTTCACCATCCGGCTGGGACACCGCTACAACGCGCACCTCGACTACAACATCCTTATGCCGTTCAAATTCGGCGGTCGCCTCAACATCGTCTACAACGACACCATCGAGGACATGAACGAGGACCTGCAGGACTATGAGGCCACGGCGCTGGCCGTGACCGCCAAGGTGGCGAACACTATCCCCCTGCAACTGAACGCCAAACTCACGCCCGCCGACATCAACGGCAACGAAATCAGGGACATCCACGTGGAACTGACAAAGAACACCGTGGCAGCCGCCACCGAGTTCGACCCCGCCCGTAACGGATATGCGGAAAAGGAAAGCGAACTGGAGTTCAACATCACGCTGGACGACCCCAAGGCGCTCAAGAAACTCGACAAGTTCTTCTTCCAGATAGGAGCGAGCGCCGCAGGTGCCACCGGCGATCTGAAAACCGACCAGTACATCATCGTGAAGGACATGCGCCTGAAACTGAAAGGACAGATAGTAGGCGACTTCAACTAACCTGAGAACGAGTACATCCACATATACCATTATATACATATACAGCTACATGAAACGTATCACTCGCAATATAGTCGCCGCCGGCCTTCTGCTGGCCGCCGCGATGCCGGCCGGAGCACAGGAATTCCGTTCTTCGTATTTCATGGAGACGAGCAACATGCGCCACCAGCTGAACCCCGCATTACTGGACTCGGCCTACTTCTCCGTACCCCTGTTCGGCAACATCAACATAGGCACGACGGGTAACGTAGGCCTCTCCAACTTCGTCTACAAACTGAGCGGAAACCCGCGTTACGACCAGACCACTTTCATGAACCCCGCAGTCAGCGCCGGAGAGTTCCTGGGCAGCCTGCACGACAAGAACCGTGCGGACATCTACGTGAACTACAACATCGCCTCGGTGGGCTTCAAGGCGTTCGGAGGCATGAACTTGGTGGAAATGAACCTGCGCTCGAACACCAACCTGTGCCTGCCGCTCGAACTGTTCGAGTTCATGAAGACGACAGGTGCCAAGGAACACTACTCGATGAAGGACCTCGGCGTCCGTACCCAGAACTACATGGAGCTGGCATTGGGCCACACGCGCAAAATCACCGACAAACTGACGGCAGGCGCCAAGGTGAAGTTCCTTTTCGGCCTGGCATACGCCGATTTGACCGTGAACCGGCTCGACCTGACCATGGACGGCGACCATTGGGCCATTGACGGCGACGCGCGCCTCAAGGCTTCCATCCTCAGCAGCGAGCTTACGCACGACGATGGCAAGGAAAATGCCGACGACGGCCGCCCCCGCGTGGACGGAATTGACAACGTAGGCTTCGGTATGCCGGGCTTCGGTATGGCTTTCGACTTCGGAGCGACGTACAAGGTCATGGACGGACTGACGGTCAGCGCAAGTGTGACCGACTTGGGCTTCATCAGCTGGGGCAAGACCAAGCAGGCTTCCTCGCAGGGCCATTGGAATTTCACCGGATTCGAGAACATTTATGCCGGCGGTACGAACACGGGCGACAACAAGCTGGGCGACCAGTTCGAGACGCTGGGTGACGACCTCGGCGACATGTTCGCGCTCTACGACGACGGCGAGGGCAGCACGACGCAGGCGCTCGCGGCCACCATCAACCTGGGTGCGGAGTACACCCTGCCCTACTACGACAAGCTGCGCTTCGGTTTCCTCTACACCAGCCGCATCCACGGCCTCTACTCCTACCACCAGGGGATGCTTTCGGCCAACGTGCGCCCGCTCAAGTGGGTGGAAGCCACGCTGAACACGGCCGTATCGAGCACGGGATGGACCTTGGGAGCGGCCGCCAGCTTCAAGGCCAAGCATTTCAACTTCTACGTGGGAACGGACCGCTTCTTCGGCAAGGTGTCCAAGGAGTTCATTCCGCTCAACAACCTGAACGCCAACCTGACCCTCGGCATGACCATTCCGCTCTGACCGCGGAAGATGCCGTAACAGGCCGTAACATACAACGAAAAGCCGTCCCCGCACACCACGCCGCGGGGACGGCTTTCCTTTTCCGGCAGGCAGACAGCGTCGGCCGACGGCCATTCCCGATTTGCCCGCACCGAATTTAACATTTCTTGCTTTTCGGCGAAAAATGTTGTATATTTGCATTGCAGAAATGCGGAGGACGGCTTGAAACCGTCCTTTTTTCGTGCCCGCAGGCCCGTTGCAGGGAAAACTGTCCCTATTATAGGAGAAACTACAAGCCATGTAGTCGGAACTACATGGCTTGTGGTTTTGTCCGGCCCTGCATGTAGCCTTTCATACATGGCATGTAGGCGGTCCGGAAAAGTGCAGAAAGGTTAAAAATGTTAATGTCGGAGGTGGACAAAAGGCTGTCTCAACCCCGTAGGCGCACAAGAGCCGCTGCGCGGCCCGCATGGCGTTGCACGGACACGGGGACGGACGGGCGCAAAGCCGAAAAAAAATGGAAAGACACAGCCGAGACCGTGACTTTCCACTCCCAAATATCAAACAATGTAGAGGATATTACTTCCTTTGTCTGTTTGGCGAGGCAAAATCCCCCTTAATTAAGACCCTCCGGGGGACCTTGCAACGCCCCTGCCGCATGTCGGCAGGTTTATGCCTTATTCGTCGGCGCTCCAGTAGTCGGAAGAGCCGAACATGCCGCCGTCTTTCTTGTTGGTCCAGCCGCTGTTCTCGACGCTGCCGTTACGGTCGTCCTTGTTGATGGCTACCTCGTCAATCGAGTTGGCCAGCATGGATTCGGTAAAGAGGTTGATTTCCTCGATACGGGGTTGAATGTATTTCTTCATTTCGGATATGTTTCTTTTAGTGGAACACGGGTTCCGGTATGTTTCGGGTAAACCGGCAGCGCGGGACGCAACGCCGCACGCGCTGCCGGATTACATGGATTTGTTCTCGGGAGAGGTCCGCCTTTAGAGGATGACCTTCTTGCCGTTCACGATGTACAGGCCCTTGGAGAGCTTGTTCACGCGGCGGCCCTGCAGGTCGTAGATCACGGTGCCCTTGTTGCTGTCGGCCTTCACGCCGTCGATGCCGTTGGCCACGCCGCCGAAGTTGAACTTCAGGCCGTTGGCGGGATTCACACCGTCAAGTTCGCTTACGGGGATGTAGGCGCTGTTGCTGCGGAGACCGGTGGAGCCGGTGGCAGGCAGGTAGAAACCTACTTTGGAGCTGCTTCCACCGATACCCAACACGAGCACATTGTCTGCCGTAATGTCGGCATCGAAAGCCTGAGCCATGTTCACACCCTGCAGGATGGCACCTGCCTGTGCCGTCTCGGTGACTTCGGGAAGGATATTCACTTTTGCGGTTTCGTCTCCGTCAATAAGGATCATGGCCGTGCCGGCAGGGATTACGCCGGTGGCTTCCGCCAGGTTCAGCATGCCGTTCTCTTTGTCGATGCCCTCTACTGTGTAGGCCTTCACGGTTTCTTCTGCGTCGATGCTGACGGCGAAGGGGAAGTGGGCCGTAGCGTAATACTTTTCGTCACCGCCGTTGTGGAGAGTGATGTTAAGGCTGGTAACGGGGATGCCGTACCAAGTGTCGCGGCTGTTCTTGGTGTGTGCACCACCATCTCCTCTACGAGACAGGTTTCCACTATTATCGCAAGAGATAGGCATCGCCTTGGCCTGCTGGCCTGTACCATTGTACTGTTCATTTTTGATGAAGTGCTGACCGGCACCCAGGTTTACGAAATAGAATGTCGTTCCTGTTTCGTTCATTGCGATAGAAGAAAGTTCATTCCGGTTTTCAGCGAGAAGTTTCTTTCCACTATTGACGTGAGTAACCTTGCGACCGATGGTCTTGCTGACACCTATATCTTCACTTCCGCCGGTGTAGCCCTTGTCTTCAGGATCAGCGGCTTTGATAGTCCAAAGGGCGTTGGCATTGAAATACGTCATTTCATCGTTTGCACTTCCGAGACCGTATGTAGCCGCAATAGTAGTTGCTGTTGTCCCGTTTTTAGTATCGAGAACATACGTGCTCTGACCGGCAGGAGTGTAGTTACGCAAGTAATAATATTTGCTTTCGTCAAACTGGACAACGCCTTCTGCAGGCAGTTCCTTTATTCTACCAATAGCCTGCTTGTAGTCAGCCACAGTTTCGCCGGTGATTAGCGCACGTGCCTCTGCGGTAAGGCTGTGTACAGCATTGTAAGGAGCATTGAGGGCGCGGTCTTTCAGCAAATTGTATGTATCCAGTTCGGAAGTGAACTTGATGTTGGAACCACCATCACCTTTACCATCGCTCCATGTAGTCATAAAACCTGCACCCTGGAAGTTATTGATGTACTGACTGGTGCCATTTGCTTTAATTGTATAGTATTGTACGGTTTGACCATTCTCCTGTTTAGTCTGACCATTCTCTATAATCCACTCATCGGTAATATAGGAGCCCTGTGCCGCAGCCAACAGCAGTGGATTGTTGCGGTCGTTTTGTGTAGTAAGATACAAAGTTCCTGCATCTTTACCGGCACCTTTGTTTACAATCTTGACTTTATCAGTCAGCGGGTTCGCGCATACAAAGCCCCAGAACTTTCTATTGTTCAATTTGGCAAAAGTTGCCCTGTCGATAGAGGGATACTTATATTTACCTTCATAATAACAAGCGGGATCATATACGTGCATACGTCCTTGCAGAGTGAAGAAAGACACCCACTTGTTGCCCGTATTCAATCCTTCAAAGCTTGTGGCAAAAGGAATATTCTCAGTACAATCGACTGTGACCGTCTGGTTTTCTCTATCCTCTACATTTACAACCGTGTTGGTATAGTTCAGCAAATTGTTTGCTTCGAAATAAGAACTGATATCAAGGTTATTGCCAACGGGCAATGTCATTACAGTTGAATAAGGACCGGCCTGAACAGTAACATTGACATATTTAGTTGTTCCAGCCATAAGTCTGAAGTCCAAAGCTTCTCTGGAAGGGGCATTAGCCCAGACTTCTTTTCCTTCCTCCGTATGGGCGTTATTACCAATAAACGAAGCATCACCTGTCATTACAGGGTTTTTCAGCCGACAATAAACTTCGCCGATCTCGTCATTATATATAGTTTGCAAAATCCAGGCAGTAGAGGTCGTCTCGTCAGTGCTTTGAACAGCATGGGAGCCGGAACCGTTCAAGTATATAGGATTATCTCCTGTTGTTGAAATCTTCCAATTCCCATCTGCTGCTGTAAACTTGCACATTTCCGGAGTGGAAGTAAGGGTAACCATATTGATACCAGCATAATTCTTCAACTTAGTGAGACTTAAATACATATTATGGGTCTTATCGAATATGTAGTAATCATGTCCATCCATGGGAGCCGATGTAAGCAGCCAGCCGCTACCAAGATCTGTGTGAGCATCCTGATTATGAAAGCCGACGGAAGTTTGACCTTGTATCATACCACCACGCCAGTTCATATACTGGCCGGATACAACAGCTCCCGCTGCGTTATACGGATGCAACTCATAACTTTTATATGTTCTGTTCTTTGTCGTATTAGAAGTAAGTTTCCACGGCTTTGCATTATCTTGGGAAGTAAAGGAAACCTTATTTTGACCTACACCAATATTGGTATTGTCATAAGACAGCCACTTGTTGTCACCGGTAGCATCAACACTCATAATCGTATAAGTGTCGTCCTTGCCATCAACAGCAAAGAATGCAAATCGTCCAAGGGCTTGACCGGAAATCTCGGTAGGAGCAGTATTTGCATCCATTCCCTTTTGATTACAGTTTGTAAGGTAATACACAAACTCCGGCGAGTCCACAGACGTAGATGGCTGCAGCGTCACCGATTGTGCCCATGCCCCTACCGCCGTCAGCAGAAGGGCGAGAAAAGAAAAGGTAATTTTTCTCATTGTCACTTGTTTTT
>CAJMSQ010000034.1 GCA_905216095.1 uncultured bacterium
CCGCCTTCCCTATTTTCCGTACCACAAAGATACAACATTTTTCGACGAAAAGCAAATTGTGTTAAAATCCCCGGCGGCGGCGGAAACCTACGTGCCGGACGGACGGAGGCAAGCCCCGCGTACCGCGCTTTTTCGGGCATATCCGCTCCACTTCAAGATTTTTAGCGTAAATTTGTAGGCAAAAACAAAAGAAAAGATGGCAGAGCACGCAAAGCACGACACGGCCGGAAACACGGCACCGGCGGAAAGGAAAACGCTGCTGGGACTGACGCTCGACGAACTGCAGGACGTGGCGGCCCGTCTGGGTATGCCCGCGTTCCGCGGACGGCAGCTGGCCGCGTGGCTCTATGCGAAACACGTGACCGACATTGACGGTATGACCGACTGGCCCAAGGACGCGCGGGCGCGGCTGGCCGGACACTACGACGTGGGATGCTCCGCGCCGGTCGAATGCCAACGCTCGGCGGACGGGACGGCCAAGTACCTGTACCGCACCCGCGACGGACATTTCGTCGAGACCGTCTTCATCCCCGACGGCGAGCGGGCCACGCTGTGTGTGTCCTGCCAGGTGGGCTGCAAGATGGGCTGCGCCTTCTGCATGACGGGCCGGCAAGGCTTTGTCGCCTCGCTCACGGCTGCTGACATACTCAACCAGATTTATTCGCTGCCCGAACGCGACCGCCTCACGAACATCGTCTTCATGGGACAGGGCGAACCGCTCGACAACTTAGACAACGTGCTGCGGGCCATCGGGGTGCTCACCGCCGAATGGGGCTATGCGTGGAGTCCCAAGCGCATCACCGTATCGAGCGTGGGGCTGCGCAAAGGACTGGGCCGGCTGCTCGACGCCACCCGCTGCCACGTGGCCATCAGCCTGCACCACCCCATCCCCGAAGAGCGCGCACGGCTCATGCCGGCCGAGAGGGCTTTCAGCATCCGCGACGTCGTGGCACTGCTCCGCCGGTACGACTTCTGCAACCGCCGGCACGCCGGCAGCGACACCACGCGGCAGCGCCGTTTGTCGTTCGAATACATCGTCTTCGACGGGCTGAACGACACCACACGCCATGCCGACGCGCTCATACGCCTGCTCGACGGACTGGACTGCCGCATCAACCTCATCCGCTTCCACGACATTCCCGACACGCCCCTGCACGGCGTTCCGGACGAACGGATGTTGCGGCTGCGGGACTATCTTACGGCGCACGGCATCTTCACCACCATACGCGCATCGCGCGGACAGGACATCTTTGCCGCCTGCGGACTGCTCTCGACCAGCCGGCAGGAGGCGCTGAAAGACGGCCGGACGCAAGACGGACCGGAAGAGTCCCGGCCGACAGGCGGCAACGCTTCACTCATCGCACATTCATAAATCCAAAGATATGACCGAAAACAAAGATAACCGCAACACGCAGCAACCGGAAGACCGGCTGTTGCGCGTAGGCATCACCCACGGCGACACCAACGGCGTGGGATACGAAATTATCCTGAAGGCTTTCGCGGAAAGCACCATGCTGGAACTTTGCACCCCCATCGTCTACGGTTCGGCCAAGGTGGCCGCTTTCCACCGCAAGGCACTTGCCGCGGAGACCAACTACCATACCGTGGCGGCGGCCGAGGAAGCCGAGGACGGATGCCTTAACCTCGTGAACTGTTTCGACGAGGATGTGAAGGTGGAGTTCGGACAAGTGAGCGCCGAAGCCGGACATGCCGCTTTCGTGGCCCTCGAACACGCCGTCGAGGACCTGCAGGCGGGACGCATCGACGTACTGGTAACCGCGCCCATCTGCAAGGAAGCCATACAGAGCGCGGACTTCCGCTTTCCCGGACACACGGAATACCTGAGCGACCGCCTCGGAGGCGACGGAGAGCCGCTGATGATACTGGCCAACAGCCTGATGCGCGTCGCTCTCGTCACGACCCATGTGCCCCACAAGGACGTGTCGGACGCACTGAGCGCCGAACTCGTGCAGCATAAGATAGAACAACTGAACCGCAGCCTGCGGCGCGACTTCCTCATCCCGGCACCCCGCATCGCCGTACTGGGACTTAACCCGCACAACGGCGACGGAGGGACCATCGGGAATGAGGAGCAGGAAATCATTTCACCGGCAATCGCGGCAGCCGTCGAGGCGGGTATCACCTGCTACGGGCCATATTCGGCCGACGGGTTCTTCGGTTCGGCCATGTACACGCACTTCGACGGCGTACTGGCCATGTACCACGACCAGGGACTTGCCCCCTTCAAGGCGCTTTCCATGGACGACGGCGTGAATTTCACGGCGGGACTTCCGTTTGTGCGCACATCGCCCGACCACGGGACGGCATTCGACATCGCCGGACGCGGGGAAGCATCGGCCGCATCCCTGCGTCAGGCCGTCTACATGGCACTCGACATTTACCGTCACCGCAGAAGCGACGACGAAGCCTATGCCGACCCGTTGCCGAAACTCTATCACGAGCGACGGGAAGACGGAGAGCGGCAACGACATATCAAACACTTTGAAAATCCGCAATGAAATATGCCATTATAGCCGCAGGCGAGGGCTCACGGCTCGCACAGGAAGGCATCGAAGTGCCCAAACCGCTCGTCCGGATTGGCGGCGAAGCCATGATTGACCGCCTGATACGCATCTTCAACGCCAACGGAGCGGAGGAAATCTGCATCATCGTCAATCGTTTGCACCCGCAGACCGAAGCCCATGTGCGCAAACTGATGGACGAGGGCCGCGGCGCACCCATCCGGCTCATAGTGAAAACAACGCCCGGCTCGATGCACAGTTTCAACGAACTGGCGCCTTATCTGGCCGACGCGCCGTTCTGCCTGACGACCGTGGACACGATTTTCCGCGAAGATGAGTTCGCGGAATACATACGTGCCTTCCGCGACTCCGGAGCCGACGGCATGATGGCCGTAACCGACTACATAGACGACGAAAGCCCGCTCTACGTGGCCACCGACGGGCAGCTGCGCATCACGGGATTCCATGACACGGACGAGGGAGACCGGTATATTTCGGGCGGCATCTACGCCCTGACGCCGCCGGCCCTGCACACACTGCACCGCTGCATGGCGGAAGGACAGCTGCGCATGAGGGCTTTTCAGCGCGGTCTCGTGGCCGACGGACTGCAACTGCGGGCCTGGCCTTTCAGCAAAGTACTCGATGTGGACCATGCCGGCGACATCGCAAAAGCCGAAACCTTTCTGAGCACATCCGGACCAAGATGAAAATTTTCGGCATAGCACGTTCCGAACGCTTCTCACCCAATTCGGCACACCGCGACGAGGCTGTCTTCCGCGCGGTTGCCGACGTACTTCGCGCCGACGGGCACGAAGTGGAGACGATGTCGGAAGACGGCATCGGCAGCCGCGAGGAACTGTCGCGCTGCTGCCGGGCAAGCGACGCCGTATTCAGCATGGCGCGCGACGCAAGCCTGTTGTCGTGGCTCGCGGCCGAGGAACAAGCCGGCTGCAAAGTCATCAATTCGGCCGTAGCCCTGCTCCACGCCGACCGATCTGCCCTGACACGGCTTTTCATCACAAACGACATACCCGTTCCCCGCACATGTCCGGCCGCCGAGGCCGCCGGCAGTTTGTCCTTCCCGCTATGGCTGAAGCGCGGGGATGCCTGTGCGCAGTCCGCCACCGACGTCTGCCACGCAGCGGACCGCAGGGAATTCGAGGCAGCCATGGCCTCGTTCGCCGCACGCGGCATCTCCGACATCCTGGCCTACGAACACGCCGCCGGCGACCTCGTGAAATTCTACGGTGTCGAGGGGACAGATTTCTTCTTCCACTATCATGCGACCGACGGAGCGCACTTCAGCAAGTTCGGTCTGGAGAAATACAACGGCGCACCCGCCGGCTACGCTGTCCCGACCGGCCTTCTGAAAACCTGTGCCGACCGTGCGGCGCGCCTCAGCGGGCTGACCGTCTACGGCGGCGACTGCGTAGTGCGTCGTGACGGGAGCTTTGTCATCATCGACTTCAACGATTGGCCCAGCTATTCCCTATGCCGCGACGCGGCGGCTGCGGCCATCGCACGACGAATCCTACAATAACACGTTCTGACATGACCGAAAACAAACAACTCTCCGCGACTTTCAAGTCGCAGGATACCGAGGAATGGCTCGACATCCGCTTCACACGGCCGCTCGGCCTGCTTTGGGCAAACTTTTTCAACCGTTTCGACATCCATCCCAACGTGGTGACGCTGCTTTCCATCGTGCTGGGCGCGGCGGCCGGCGTGATGTTCTACTTCGAAAGCCTTCCGCTCAACGTCATCGGCATCCTGCTGCTCATTTGGGCCAACCTTTACGACAGCGCCGACGGGCAACTGGCACGCATGACGGGCAAAAAGACACGTTGGGGGCGCATCCTCGACGGTTTCGCGGGCGACGTGTGGTTTTTCACGATATATGCCGCCATCTGCCTGCGGCTCCAGGGCACCGACATCCCTTTCACCGACGTGAAGTGGGGCGTCTGGATTTGGTTGCTCTCGGCTTTTTCGGGCTTCATCTGTCATGGGAAACAGTGCCAGCTGGCCGATTACTACCGGAACATACATCTCTATTTCCTGAAAGGCGAGAACGGCAGCGAACTTGACCGCTCCGACCGCCTGACCGCCGAGTTCGGCACGCTCAGCTGGCGCAAGGACGGCGCGTGGAAGCTGTTCCTGTTCTTCTACCGCAATTATACGCGGTCGCAAGAGGGCATGACACCGGCCTTCCAAGCCTTCAAGCGTGACGTGGACGCACGTTTCGGCCGCCGGATTCCCACCCGCCTCGCCGAAGACTTCCGCCGGGGAAGCCTGCCCCTGATGAAGTGGGCCAATATCCTTACGTTCAACACGCGGGCCATCGTGCTGTACGTCTCCATCCTGCTGATGCAGCCGTGGATCTACCTGATATTTGAAATCAGCGTGATGAATGTCATCTTTTTCTACATGCGCGGCCGTCACGAACGCCTGTGCAGCCAACTGCAAAACCGTCTTGATTCGTATGAAGCCTCTGTTTAGAAATATTTTCCTGCTGTTCGGCATCGCGGCCATCGTCGTCATGCTCCTTACGTTCGATGTGGACTATGCCCGGCTGGGGGCCATGCTTCCGCGGGCCTTGGCTTATCTGCCGGCCGTCGTGGGTGTGTGGATTTTTGTCTATGCTTTCAACGCGCGGGCCTTTCAGATTATCGTCAATACCACATCTCCCGACAAGCACCTGGCATTCCGCCACTCCTACAAGCTGACGGTCTCGGGCTTTGCCTTCAGCTACACCACACCGTTCGGCTTCGGCGGCGGCCCTTACCGCGTCATGGAACTCGCCGCCCATATCGGAACGACGCGCGCCATGTCGTCCGTGGTGCTTTACTCCATGATGCACATTTTTTCCCACATCTGTCTCTGGGCCAGCTCGGTGGTATTGTTCATCATTGTCTATTTCGAGAAAGTCGATGCCTTTCTCTGGAGCGTCTTCGGGCTGTTTGCGGGCGTGTTGGTCTTTGTGTTGTACTTTTTCTACAAGGGTTATAAGAACGGGCTCATCGTCAAGCTCTACAAGGTGCTGCTCTATATTCCGTGGGCCGGCAAGTACGCGCGGCGTTTCTACGACAAGCACCTCGAAAGCATGGAACAGATAGACCGGAACATCGCCTACATGCACCAACAACGCCGTCCGTTCTACTTAGCCCTGTTCTACGAATACGTGGCCCGCGTGGTGAACGCACTGGAATTCTACTTCATCCTCCTGGCCTTCGGTGCGCCCGTCACGTTTGCAGATGCGGTGCTCGTACTGGCCTTCTCGTCGCTCATGGGCAACCTGTTGTTTTTCTTCCCCATGCAGATGGGAGCGCGCGAGGGCGGTCTGGCGCTCATCATCCGCATCCTGGGCTATCCCAACGGCCTGGGCGTAGGCGTTTTCGCGGGCTTCTTCACCCGTATCCGCGAGCTGGTATGGATTTTCATCGGTGTCAGTCTGGTCAAGGTGGGCAACAAGCGGCTGCTGCAGGACTGCAGCGGCACCGGAGCGCAGGCGGCCGACGGCGGGGCGCAGGGTATTTCGCCCGAAAACATATCCGCCGTCATCTTCGACTATGGCGGCACGCTCGACACCGATGCCCGCCACTGGGCACACGTGCTTCGCGAAGGCTACCGTGCGGCCGGCATCGACGTGTCCGAAGCCGCGTTCCGCGACGCCTATGTCCATGGCGAGCGGGCCTTGGCCAAGTCGCCCATCGTGCAGCCTGACGACAACTTCCACCGCGTCCTGTTGAAAAAGGTGGAGCAGGAAACCGACTTCCTCGTGGCCGGCGGCCACTGGCATCCCGCTCCCGACGAGCGGCAGGCGGCCGTGCGCGCCGTGGCCGACTATTGCAACGACTATGTGCTGCACCATCTCGAGACCGTGCGGCCTGTGCTCGACAAGCTGGCGGACAGGTACAGCCTGGTGCTGGTCTCCAACTTCTACGGCAACATCCGGACCATCCTGAGCGACTTCCGCCTCGACCGATACTTCCCCTGCGTCATCGAGAGTGCCGTGGTGGGCGTGCGCAAGCCCGACCCCGCCATCTACCGCATGGGTGTGGAAGCCGCCGGCGTGGAGCCGTGCCGCGTGGTCGTGGTGGGAGACAGCTATACGAAGGACATCGTGCCGGCCAAGGCCGTGGGCTGCCACGCCGTATGGCTGAAGGGCGAAGGCTGGACGGAGGAACGACACGACGAGAGCCTGCCCGACGCTGTCATCGCGCATCTGCCCGAACTGCTCCGCCTGTTGTAAACGACGGACGGGGACTCACCGCAGACAGACATACACATTATATAATATAGTACAGGCCCGGAACGTTCCGGGCCTGTACTGTTCGTATCCGTCTGCCGTCCGCATTCCGCGGGCAGGCATTCAGCAATGCTTGTGCGTCATGATGTCGAGCACCAGGCGGTCGGTCTCGTTCATGGCATCCGCGCCAATCGACACGAGGTTGCGGATGCTGCGGTCCACGTCGTCGTCGATGATGCCTTCGACGCTCGACACGCAGTTGCCCTGCATGGCCAGCATGGCCGAGAGCACGGCTGTGCTGACGCCTGAGGTCAGTTTGAGCGCGCAACTCGGTTTCGCTCCGTCGCAAATCATGCCTGTGAGGTTCGCAATCATGTTTTTCACGGCATAAGTGACCTGTTCGTAACTGCCGCCCATCAGGTAAGTGATGCCGCAGCTCGACCCCGTAGACGCCACGACGCATCCGCACAAGGCCGACAGCGTGCCGAGGTGCTGTTTGATATAGATGGCCGTGAGGTGGCTCAACATCAGCGCGCGCAACATCTCCTCGCGCGTGTTGTGGTTCTCGGAAGCGAAGACCACCACGGGGTTGGTGGCGCAGATGCCCTGGTTGCCGCTGCCCGAGTTACTCATGACGGGAATCATGGCGCCGGCCATGCGCGCGTCGCAGGCGCATCCCGTGCTCGACAAGATGTGCGAGAAAATACTGTCGCCCATGATGCCTCGCCCGAGCGGCCGCGAGAGCGCCTTGCCCAGCCGGTGGCCGTAGTTACCCTCGAGCGAGCGGGCCGCGGCCGCCTCATTGAGCCGACGGGCCTCGTCGATGAACTCGATTTCCCCGAGCGGCGCGGTCGTGGCGAAGTCGTAGACCTTGCGCAGCGTCAGCTGCAGCGTCTCCTCACCGGCATCGCCGGCGTCGGATGCCGTGTCATGCTCGTCGAGCAGCACTTCAGCGTCGCGCGTCAGGCGGACAAAGCGCGTATGTTCGCGGCTGATGACGGCGCAGGCCTCATGTCCGTCGTCCGAACGGCAGACGACTTCGACGTACAGCTTTTCCTCCGTCCCCTCCTTCAGGGCTATGGCGATGCGCCCCTCGTCCATGTAGGCGCGTCCGCGGGCCACGGCCTCGGGGGTGCAGTCGCGGAGCACCTCGAGCCCGTATCCGGATTTTCCAATCATCGCCCCGAGCGCTACGGCAATGGGGAGACCCACCATTCCCGTGCCGGGAATGCCCACGCCCATGGCGTTTTTCAGCACGTTCGCACTCAGACGGACGTCGATGTGTGCGGGCAGGCAGCCCAGGATCTCGGTGGCGCGTGCGGTGGCCAGGGCCACGCATACGGGCTCGGTACATCCGATGGCGGGAACCACCCACCGGCGCACCAGCCTTACTATCTGTTGTCTTTCTTTGTCGGATAACATATCGGTGAAAAGTATCTGTTCGTTTTCAGCCGGCGGGCTGCAAACGGTAGTTGCGGGGTGTGACGGAATAGGCGCGGCGGAAGGCCAGATAGAAGGACTGCCGCGACGAGAAGCCCGACAGCAGCCCGATTTCTTCGGCCGAAAGGTGAGCGTGGCGCGGGCTCCGCAACATGCGGCAGGCATCGCGCAGGCGGAAACTGTTCACCAGTGCGTTGTAGTTGCTGCCTGTGCGCAGGGCTATGGCGGCCGAGATGTAGCGCGTATTGGTCCCCAGCTCCTTCGCCATTTGCGCGGCGGTGTAGCCGGGATTCCGGTAACGCCTGTCGCGGGTAAGCTGTTCGAGGATGCGCACGTAGAGTTCGTCGGCCCTCTCGCTCTTCAGTCTGCTCCGATAGGCCGGTTCTTTGGTAAGCTTTTCCGTTTCCATTCCTATGGGGGTATCTTTTGCAAAGATAGTGCAAATCGAGCGCAATAAGCTTGCTTAGATTGCCGAGATGCAGCCTATCTTATGCAAAGATAGTGCAAACAGAGCGCAATGAGCTTGCTCAAATTGCCGAAGTGCAGCCTATCTTATGCAAAGATACGTGAAAACAGCGGGCGGGGAAAGGTTTTTCCCGTTTTTGTGCGGGCACGACGGACCGGCCGGGCACGGAGAAGAGGGAAACACGCCCCAAAAGACAGGACACACGGACAGGCGGTTGCGGACCACCTTGTATTTTAACACTTGCCGGCTGAAAAATTAACACTCCTTGCTTTCGGGCGAAAAATGTTGTATCTTTGCAGTGCGGAAGTGCAGGGACGGCGTGAAACCGTCCCTTTTTCGTATCAAAAAGTCCTTTTTCCGGAGAAACTGTCCCTATGATAGGAAAAACTACATGGCATGTAGGCGGAACTACATGGCTTGTAGTTTTTCCTGCCCCTGCATGTAAGGAAAAGACAGAAGGGAGAAACGCTTCTTTTTTTGTGCACGAAGGTTAAAAATGTTAAAGTTGCGGTTTCCCTTTCCGGCGTTCCGGACGGTTGCAGGTGCAGGTCCGCCGCCGGCATCCGCGGGCGGCAGCATCCCGTCCGTACATTTCGCAACGTTCCGCAGGCTTTTTGCGGTCATTTCCGTATTAATTCTTATCTTTGCTTGCAATATACCTAATACCGAAACCCATTAACAGACAACCGACCATGTTAGACGTGAAAAAATGCCTTGCCGACTGCGAGGAAAAAATGGAAATGAGCGTGATGCACCTTGAGGAAGAACTGTCGCACATACGCGCCGGAAAGGCCAACGTGCACATTCTTGACGAAATCCGCGTAAACAGCTACGGCTCCATGGTGCCCCTGAACAACGTGGCCGCCATCACCACCCCCGACGCGCGCACCATCGCCATCAAGCCCTGGGACAAACAGATGTTCCGCGTCATAGAGAAGGCCATTATCGACTCTTCCGTCGGCATCATGCCCGAGAACAACGGCGAAATCATACGCCTCGGCATCCCTCCCCTCACCGAAGAACGCCGACGCGACCTGACCAAGCAATGCAACAAGGAGGCCGAGGAAACCAAGGTGGCCATCCGCAACGCCCGGCGCGACGGTATCGACAAGTTGAAGAAGGCCATCAAGGACGGACTGTCCGAAGACGTGGAAAAAGACGCCGAGGCCGACCTGCAGAAAGTACACGACAAGATGGTGAAAAAGGTCGAGGAACTGCTGGCCGCCAAGAACAAGGAAATCATGACCGTCTGAGAAACGGCAACCGCGGAACGGCGGCTGACGGACGGCCATCAAAACGCTACCGACAGATATGGACAAAGAACGGAACAGGACCCCGGACGCACCGCCCGCCGGCATACGCACGACGGGCATCGTGGTGCGGACCACGGGCAGCAGCTGCGTGGTGCGTACCCCGCAGGGCGAGTCGCTGGAGTGCAGGGTGAAAGGCAATTTCAGGCTGCGCGGCATCCGCTCCACCAATCCCGTAGCCGTCGGCGACCATGTCAGCCTGTCGGGCACGCCGGGCAGCGACGTCTGCTTCATCACCGAGGTGGCCGACCGCCGCAACTACATCGTGCGGAAAGCCTCCAACCTGTCCAAACAAAGCCATGTGCTGGCCGCCAACCTGGACTTGGCCGTGCTGGTCGTGACGATGGCGCGGCCCGAGACCACAACCACGTTCATCGACCGCTTTCTCGCTTCGGCCGAAGCCTATCGCGTGCCCGTCGTGCTGGCTTTCAACAAGACCGACGAACTGTCTGCCGACGAACGGGAACGGGCCGAAGACCTGCAGGCCCTTTACCGCGGCATCGGATACGAGTGCCACGCCGTGAGTGCCCTGAGGGGCGACGGCGTGGATGCCTTGTGCGCCGCCATGCAGGGCAACGTGTGCCTGCTGGCCGGGCACTCGGGCGTGGGCAAGTCCACACTGCTCAACCGTCTCGTGCCGGGAGCGAACGCCCGCACGGCCGAAATCTCCGAAGCCCACGGCACGGGTATGCACACCACTACATTCAGCGAACTGTACGACCTGCCCGGCGGCGGCTCGCTCATAGACATTCCCGGCATCAAGGGGTTCGGCACGTTCGACATGGAGCCTGAGGAAATCCACCACTACTTCCGCGACATTTTCCGCCTGTCGTCCGAATGCCGGTTCGGCAACTGCACGCACCTGCATGAGCCGGGATGCGCCGTGCTCCGGGCACTCGAGGAGGGACGGCTGGCGCTTTCGCGCTACACGTCCTATCTTTCCATGCTCGAGGACAAGGACGAGGGAAAATACCGGGCCGCCTTCTGACGGCGGACGCCGTGACGGGAACCACGGAATGCAAACCTGTAAAAACTACCTGTTATGATACTGACCGTTATAATCATTGTGGCCGTTCTCGCCTTTGTGCTGGGACTGCTCGAAGTGTATGTAGTGCCCGGTTTCGGCGTGGCCGGCGTGTGTTCGGCGCTCTGCGCCCTGGCCGACATCCTGATTATCGGCTACGAGTACGGACCGGTATCCGCCGTCATGGCCCTGTTCGTCGCCATCATCGTGCTGGGCCTCATGCTGTGGGCGGTCAGCCGCTCGAAGACGCTGGACCGGCTTTCGCTCGACAGCGCCATCGAATCGACAAATGCCCGGGCCGAACAACTGTCCGTACGTCCGGGCGACGAGGGCCGGGCCTTGACGCGCCTTGCCCTTATCGGCAACGCTGAAATCGCCGGCAAGGTGGTCGAAGTGAAGTCGGAAGGAACATTTATCGACGAGAACACGCCCGTGGTCGTCGTGTCCGTAAACGAAGCCCTGGTCATTGTCCGCCCGAAAGGCTGACGCGCACCGCGCCACGGGCTATGCGGTCACGCAGCCGCCGAAAAGAAATGCGCTATGCCGGGCAGATGTGTCTTGATGAACGACACGACGAAGCCTACCACAATGGCATTGAGCACTACAATGTACCAAGCGTGTGCGCCACGCGCGGCAGGACGCAGCAGCGCGGGCAGGGACAGGCAGACCGCCATGACAGGACCTTGCGCCCACCAGGGCAGAAGGGGTAACGTGATGTAGAAAATAATTACCCCGACAAAAAGGTATTGCAGAAATACGGATAGGCAATATTTCCCCGGATAGCGGCGGGCGAGCAAAGGGACTATGTCGATGAGGGCCACGAACCCCGAAATAATAAAATAGGCTGTCAGCGTTTGCATGGTATGTCTCTGTTTGCGGCAAAGGTAATGCAAACCGTTTGAATAAGGGCACGCAATATTATTCTTTTTCTCGTTTTTCTCACTCCACGACAAAGAAAAAACGGTCCACGGGCCCGGGAAACCTTCCGCGGGCCCGTTTTCAACCACATGGATTGCCGTTTCGCCTCTGTGCCGTGCCGGCGCTTACACACTTTAACTTAACGCCTTTCTTCATAAGGCCGTTTTTTCTTATCTTCGCCCGACGTAACACAAATGCGGAAATACTTATGACAAACGGACGATTGCTTTGGGTGGACGACGAGATAGACATGCTCAAGCCCCATGTCCTTTTCCTCCGGAAGAAGGATTATGAGGTCGTGACCTGCACCAACGGGAACGATGCCCTCGACTTGTGTCGCGAAAACGGCTTCGACCTCGTGCTGCTCGACGAGAACATGCCCGGACTGAGCGGTCTCGAGACACTGGAAGGCATCAAGGAAATCCTGCCCGGCGTGCCCGTCGTCATGGTCACCAAGAACGAGGCCGAAGACCTTATGGACCAGGCCATCGGCTCCAAGATAGCCGATTATCTCATCAAGCCAGTCAATCCCAGCCAGATTCTGCTTACGCTCAAAAAGCTTGTCCACCGCAGCGAAATCGTGCAGGAGGTCACCGAAACCGGCTATCGCAAGGATTTCGGGCGCATCGGTATGCAAATGGGCGAGAACCTGACGCCCGACGAGTGGATAGAACTTTACAAGCGGCTTGTGAAGTGGGAAATAGAGCTTTCCGGAGTGGACGGAGCCATGAGCGAGATGTTGCAGATGCAGAAAGAGGAGGCCAATCAGAACTTTGCGAAGTTCGTACGCCGCAACTACGAGCAATGGATTGCCTCGCCCGAAAGCCGGCCCCTCATCAGCCCCGACGTTTTCAAGCGCACGGTTTTCCCGCGCCTCGACGCCGGACGACAGGTCTTCGTGCTGGTGCTCGATAACTTCCGCTTCGACCAGTGGCGCGTGCTGGGAGACGCGCTTTCGCCGCTCTTCGACATCGAGGAGAACCTGTATTTCAGCATTCTCCCTACATCCACGCAATACGCCCGCAACGCTTTGTTCGCCGGGATGACGCCCCTGCAAATCCGGGAGCATTATCCCGACCTCTGGGTGGACGAGGAGGAAGAAGAAGGCAAGAACCTGAACGAAGAAGCCCTCATTGCGCGACAACTGGAACGCTTCCGCCGGCGCGAGAAATTCACTTACCACAAACTAAATGACTCTCAGGCTGTGGAACGTCTGCTTTCCGGCTTCAGCACACTCGTGCATGTGCCGCTCAACGTGCTGGTCATCAATTTTATCGACATACTTTCGCACGCGCGGACCGAATCCAGGATGGTGCGGGAGCTGGCTGCCAACGAGGCGGCCTATCGCAGCATCACCTTGTCGTGGTTCAGGCACTCGTCCATCAGGGAACTGTTCACGCGGCTGGCGGCCGTGGACTGCGACATCGTCGTAACGACCGACCACGGCAGCATCCGCGTCGGCTCACCCGTAAAGGTAGTGGGCGACAGGAACGTGAACACGAACCTTCGCTACAAGTTAGGAAAAACTTTGAGTTACAATCCCAAAGAAGTATTCGAGGTACGCTCGCCCAAGCGTTTCGGACTGCCCGCGCCCAACCTTTCCACAACATATATCTTTGCACAAAACGACCGTTTCTTCGCTTATCCGAACAACTATAATTATTATGTGTCCTACTACAAGGACACGTTCCAGCACGGAGGAGTATCCATGGAAGAAATGATTGTACCGCTCGTCACGCTCAGGCCCAAGCTGCGCTGAACTATCTCCGTGCCGCGGCTGCCTTTCCCTTGAGCAGCCGGCGCGCCGTCTCGATAATGGTGTCGGAGGTGCGGGCATAATCCTCCGAGGTGATGTCCACCTTCACGTCGGGTGCTATCCCCGCTTCGGTAAGCCGCATGTCGCGGTCATAGATGGGGCATGCGGAAAAACGTACCTTCCATCCGTTCGGGAGTTCCGAGGTGAAAGGCATTCCCGCCCCGCCGCCTGTCATGTCGCCCACTATCGTAACGTCGGGCAGGCCTTTCATATACATCACGAAGCAGTTGGTGGCGCTGTAGCTGCGGCGGTTGGTGAGCACGGCCACGGGCTTCTGCCAGCGCAGGCCCGTGAAAGGTTCGATGACCACAGGCTTAGGCTCCGAAAAGTCGCTGTGTCCGGGCCCTGTCTTGTGGCACATGTATCCTCCCACCGTCGGCGTGTTCACGAACAGCGAGGCCAGTTTTTGCGCCGCCGTGATCATTCCTCCTCCATTGCTGCGGACATCCACTATCATCGCGTCGCACATGGCCAGGCCGCGTATCAGTTCGTGCAGGTTGCCGTCGCCGAAACCCGCCTCGAACGAAGCGCAGCGCACATAGCCGATATTGTCGTCGAGGATGCGGTATTTCAGTCCCGAGGCCACCATGTAGTCTTCGGCACGCCCCAGATAGGCGCGCTCAAGCGAGTCGGAGAAGTTCATGGGCCAGTCATCGTACCACGCACCATAGCGTGCCACGTCGTGGGGTGCATAGACATTGACGTGTCCGTCGCGCAGTTCGAACGACATGTCGGCGAGTAGATCGAACAACTGTCGTTCCGTCATGTTCTCGCTGACGGCCTGCGCGTAGCGGCCGTACACCTCGTTCCAGTCCAGCCCGCATTCGTCGCGTTTCAGGTCGAAGAAACAATAATGTTGGTCGAACGTACGCCACATGGCCTCGAAGTTACCCCGGCGCGTATCGGCGGGGACGTCCTCGGTGATGCAGGACGGCAGCAGCCAGAACGGAAGAAGAAGAAGGCAGCACAGGGCCGGCAGCCGGCGAAACGGGATTGGGAATACAGGAGTGCGGGTCATGGATTGCGGGACTTGTGGAAAATAAATGCGGGCGGCGGCCGGCGGTCACCTGATGAGGACAACGCGGCGCACATAACCGATGACGAACTGATTGTGCCAGGCATGGCGCTTGATATGATTGACGTCGCTCTGCCGGACATCGCCGATGTAACCTACGGAAAGCGTCGCACCGAGGAGTTTCGCCGACAAGGTGGTCATGATGCGGGCGGACGGCGCGTTCAGCGGCCACGTGGCGCACACGTTGTGCCCGCGATGCCCGAGCGAGAACAGTTCATAGTAGGACTGCCCGTAGTCCGGGCTGAACATCAGTCCGGCCAGCGGCACGTCTATCTGCGTCAGCCACGCGAACTTCCGGCGTGCGATGCTGAAACCGTATTCCGCCACGCCCGACAAGGCGATGTCGGCTTCGAGACGTCCCTGTGCCGGATTGTTTCCGTTGCGGGTGTTGTAAGTGAAGCCCGTGGCCGCTTCCAACAGGCCGCCGATGCCGATGCGCAGCCCATGGGCCGGGTGGAAGTTGTAGTGCCATCCGCCGGCCGCGGACAGGTTTCCCTCCCACTCCTTGCCGTCGTCGGTGGGCGAATGCAGGTAAGCGCCGCGCGCGGAAAAGACGCCCGTGACCGTAACCCTGTCCCTGCACCAGCGGGCGGGCCGTTCGGAACGATGGAATACGGACAACGCCGGTCCGGCGTACTCGAACGGCGACAGATAAGTATCGAGCGCGTTCATACGCCCCGCGCCGAAAAGCCATTGGTGCGTGGTGGGCGGCCGCAAGACGGAGTCGGCGGCGACGGTCTGCGGCGCGGCGTCGGCCGTGCCCAGCATGAACACTGCGGCCGCGAGGAGAAGACGGACGAATGTGGCGGTATGTTTTTCCATCGGGCACAAAGGTACGAAAAAACGCGGGATGCTTTTTTCTTCCCGCCGCAAGTTTTCATGAAAATGCCGCCAAAAATTTTAGGAGTTCGGATTTTTGGCTAACTTTGCTTCTGTCAGTACCGCGCGGCGCGGCATCCGGCTGCGGCGCCCGGGCACGACGGAACGATCACAACCAACAAAACAATATCAAAACCATGGCACAAATTCCCGAATTCAAGTATGCGCCCATGTTCCAGATGGGCAAGGACGACACGGAATACTACCTGCTGACGCGCGACCACGTGTCGGTGGGCGAGTTTGAAGGCAAACCCGTCCTGAAAGTAGAGGCAGAAGGTATCACCAAGATGATAAACCAGGCTTTCCGCGACGTCTCGTTCCTGTTGCGCCGCGCCCACAACGAGCAGGTGGCGAGTATCCTTTCCGACCCCGAGGCTTCGGACAACGACAAGTATGTGGCGCTGACCTTCCTGCGCAACGCCGAGGTGGCGGCCAAGGGCCAACTGCCCCTTTGCCAGGACACCGGTACGGCCATCGTACACGGTGAGAAAGGCCAGCAGGTATGGACGGGATTCTGCGACGAGGAGGCCATCTCCTTAGGTGTATACAAAACCTACACGGAAGAGAACCTGCGCTACTCGCAGAACGCTCCGCTGTCAATGTACGAGGAGGTGAACACCAAGTGCAACCTGCCCGCGCAAATCGACATCGAGGCCACCGAAGGCATGGAATACAAGTTCCTGTGCGTGACCAAGGGCGGCGGCTCCGCAAACAAGACTTACCTGTACCAGGAGACCAAGGCCATCCTCAACCCCGGCACCCTCGTGCCCTTCCTCGTGGGCAAGATGAAGACACTCGGCACGGCAGCCTGCCCGCCCTACCACATCGCCATCGTCATCGGCGGCACATCGGCCGAGAAAAACCTGCTCACGGTGAAACTGGCCTCGACCCATTACTACGACAACCTGCCCACGACGGGCGACGAGACGGGACGCGCCTTCCGTGACGTGGAACTCGAGAAACAACTCCTCGACGAAGCGCACCGCATCGGCCTGGGCGCACAGTTCGGCGGCAAGTATTTCGCCCACGACGTGCGCGTGGTACGCCTGCCCCGCCACGGTGCCAGCTGCCCCGTAGGCTTAGGCGTCTCGTGCTCGGCCGACCGCAACATCAAGTGCAAGATAAATCGCGACGGCATCTGGATAGAAAAGATGGACGACAACCCCGGCTCGCTCATCCCCGAGGAACTCCGCGCCGCCGGCGAGGGAGAGGCCGTCCGCATAGACCTGAACCGGCCGATGCCCGAGATTCTGGCCGAACTCGCCAAGCACCCCGTCTCGACACGCCTTTCGCTCAACGGAACGATTATCGTGGGACGTGACATCGCGCACGCCAAAATCAAGGAACGCCTGGATCGCGGCGAAGAGATGCCCGAATACCTGAAGAACCACCCCGTCTACTATGCCGGACCCGCAAAAACACCCGCCGGAATGCCTTGCGGCTCGATGGGTCCCACCACGGCGGGACGCATGGACCCGTATGTAGACCTCTTCCAGGAGCACGGCGGCTCGATGGTCATGCTGGCCAAGGGCAACCGCTCGCAGGCCGTGACCGACGCCTGCCGCAAGCACGGCGGCTTCTACTTAGGCTCGATAGGCGGACCGGCGGCCATCCTCGCACAGGAGAACATCAAGCACATCGAATGCGTGGAATATCCCGAGCTGGGCATGGAGGCCGTGTGGAAAATCGAAGTGGAAAACTTCCCTGCCTTTATCTTAGTGGACGACAAGGGCAATGATTTCTTCCAGCAGATAAAGCCCCGTTGCGCCGGCTGCAAGTGACAGCGGCGGCCATAAGCATCGTGCGCCGGACTTCCCCCGAGGTCCGGCGCATTTTATTAAACCCAGAGACACGCAACATTAACATTTTTAAGCCACGCAGTGGCTTTTGTGCGCCTACGGCCTTGAAAGTTTCATCCCGACATTAACATTTTTAACCTTTCTGCACATTTGGTGAATTCAACAAGCAAGTGCAAATTTATATTATCTGTTTTAAGAAGACCTCAATTGGTGGATGAAAATTGAGTTT
>CAJMSQ010000035.1 GCA_905216095.1 uncultured bacterium
GGGATTTTATTCGATGTACATCCTTGCGGACGCGATGAATCGCGTCCCTACGTGCGACAATGATATTGCGATTTTAACACAATTTGCTTTTGGACGAAAAATGTATTATCTTTGTACTGCGCAAGTGCGGAGGACGGCCTGAAACCGTCCTTTTTTCGTATTTGTAAGCCCGTTTCAGGGGGAAACTGTCCCTATTTTAGAATTTCCTACATGGCTTGTAGGAAACACTACATGGCATGTAGTGTTTCCCGTCCCTGCATGTAGGGAAAACTACAAGCCATGTACGCACTGCTGGGAAGTGCAGAAAAGTTAAAAATGTTAATGTTTAGGGCGAGAAGAAGGTTGTATCAATTCCGTAGGCGCGGAAAAGCCACTGCGTGGCCCGGCAGATAGGGATACGCATCGGGAAGCATCTTTTTGGCAGACAAGGCCGGAGAATTGCCGAAAAAGCATTAACTTTGCCTACCATAAAGCAAATCACGACCATCTTATGAAAGAAAAAATCATACTCACGGGCGACCGCCCGACAGGCCGCCTGCACATCGGACACTTCGTAGGCTCGCTGCGCCGGCGCGTAGAACTGCAGGACGCAGGCGACTACAAACAGATGTTTGTCTTCATTGCCGACGCGCAAGCCCTGACAGACAACATGGAAAACCCCGAAAAGGTGCGTCAGAACGTCATCGAGGTGGCACTCGACTACCTGGCCTGCGGACTCGACCCCGAGAAAGTGACGCTTTTCATACAGAGCCAGATACCCGAACTGTGCGAACTCTCGTTCTATTACATGAACCTGGTGAGCGTCAGCCGCCTGCAACGCAACCCGACCGTGAAGACGGAAATACAGATGCGCGGCTTCGAGTCGAGCATCCCCGTAGGCTTCTTCACCTACCCCATATCCCAGGCCGCCGACATCACCGCCTTCCGCGCCACGACCGTACCCGCGGGCGAGGACCAGAAGCCCATGATAGAACAAGCCACCGAAATCGTGCGACGCTTTAACCACATATACGGCGAAACCCTCGTGGAACCGAACATCATGCTCCCCGAAAACGCAGCCTGCCTGCGCCTGCCGGGAACCGACGGAAAGGCAAAGATGTCGAAGTCGCTGGGCAACTGCATTTACCTGGCCGAAACCGCCGAGGAAATGCACAAAAAAGTGATGTCCATGTACACCGACCCGCTGCACGTGAACATCAGCGACCCGGGACATGTGGAAGGAAACACCGTATTCACCTATCTCGACGCTTTCTGCCGCCCCGAACACTTCAGACGCTACTGGAACGACTACACCAGCCTGGACGAGGTGAAAGAACATTACCGGAAAGGCGGACTGGGCGACGTGAAGTGCAAGAAGTTCCTCGAGAAAATACTGAACGAAACGCTCGAACCGATTCGCAGCCGCAGGCTGGAACTGCAAAAAGACATCCCTGCCATCTACGACATCCTGCGACAAGGCTCGGAAAAGGCACGCGCCGTCGCCGCACAGACGCTCGACGACGTCAGAAAGGCGATGAAAATCAACTATTTCGACGACAACGAGCTCATAAAATCGCAAACCGAGCGTTTTGCCAGATAAAAAAGCGGAGCGTAATTTGCTTGTTTAGAAATAAATGTCTAAATTTGCAGCCCGAAAGTGTGATTCAAAAAAATAAAAACGACATAAGACATGAAAAGAACATTCCAACCTCACAACCGAAAGAGAAACAACAAACATGGTTTCCGTCAGCGTATGCAGACAGCCAACGGACGTCGCGTATTGGCCGCCCGTCGCGCAAAAGGCCGTAAGAAACTGACCGTATCCGACGAAGTGCACGGCAAGAAATAAGTCCTGCGCCAACGAGGTTTGGCAAAAAAATACCACAGAGGAATCCACATCCCGGCAACGGGAGTCGGATTCCTCTTTTCTTGCATCCGTCCGCCACTACCTCATTTATATATACTCGCTTTCCGGCATCAGCACGTCACGTCCCGCCTTCTACGCGCCCGCAGCCATAGAAAAGAAACAGGCAGCCGCCGGGTACAGCCTTAAATGTAAAGGGAATACAAAAACGGGGAAGTGGTTAAAAAATCGTATGTTTATTTTGGTCACATTAACTGAAACACATAAATTTGTGTGTTTCGTCATTCTGTAGAACGGCCAAGCAAGCTAAATAGAACCAACACTAAGGTCTTATGAACTCACCCCATTCCAATACCACACAAGCCGCATCCCGACGAAACAAAATGTTTCTGAATAGAATCAAAAGCCAACGAAAAACAGTTCTTTTCCGGCATATTTCAAAAATTCTCCAAGAAAAAGGACCAACGCCAGGCATTCTCGTAAAGAAAATAATCCTCACACTTATTCTTATTATACTTCCATGTAACATAATGGCCTACGACATCGTGTATTCATTGATGGGGCGGGTCGTACAAAGCACTACAAGAGCATTTATAGACGACGTACGCATCGACATCATGAACAGAGACAGTGTATTGTTGGACAGCATCCGTTCAAGACCAGCATTCAATAGCGGCAATGAGAAACAGAATTATTTCATCTTATGGAAAGATTCGTTACCCGCACGAGAGTTTATTCTGCGATTCTCAAAGGACGGTTATGAAACAAAATACGTAAACGTATCACTCAAAGGCAATAAGCGATTAAGATATTGGATTCAGAAAGAAGTAAAATTAACAAAGAAAAAAGACCCTTATACACTTGGAGAAGCCACCGTCCGTGCCACGAAAGTGCGGATGGTGATGAAGGGCGACACCATCGTATATGATGCCGACGCATTCCAGATGTCCGAAGGTTCCATGCTCGACGCACTTATACGCAGGCTGCCCGGAATGGAACTGAAGCCAGGCGGACGAATCATGGTGAACGGGAAATTTGTCAGCAGCCTACTCGTAAACGGAGAAGAATTCTTCAAAGGTGACCCCAAAGTGGCGCTCGAGAACCTGCCATCCTATATGGTGGACAAAGTCAAAGTATATAAGAAAGAACCCGAAACGGCTTACCTCTTCGACTACCTGCGGGACAAGGAAAAATGGCCGTTAGTAGTGGACGTGAACCTGAAACGGCAATACGCCGTGGGCTGGGTGGGCAACGCGGAAGCCGGGCGCGGCACGCACGACCGCTTCATGGGGAGGCTCTTCGGGCTGCGTTTCACCGACCAGTCGCGGCTGGCCGTCTTCGGGAATACGAACAACACCAACGACACGCGGGAACCGGGAACGTCGGGCGATTGGGAGAGCGTCGGGACGGCGGCCGGACTGACGCGACAGGTGGCCGGAGGTGCGGAACTGCTCGTCAGCGACAAGAACCACCGGTGGAAGTTCAACGGAAACCTCAAGGCTTACCACGAGGATATTGACGACGTGAGGGAAACCTCTTCCTCGTGGTTCTTCCCTACTTACGAGACTTACACCCGACAGCGCAGCGCAACGGAGACCCGACGAATGCGCGTGTCGAGCGAACATACGCTGACGTTGCCCTTGCCTACGGCCTACACCACGCTGAAGGCGTACATGCACTATACCCACAACAGCAACCGGTATATCACATTGGCGGCCGACTTCGACACGTGGCCGCACGAATCGTACCGCATGGCGGCGCTCGACAGCGTCTTCATGCAACCCGCCGCCGACACACGACTGCTGCAGACGCTCGTGAACCGACGCAAGAACGAGGGAAGCGGATGGGGCACGACATGGAAGGCCGGCGGAGAGGCACGCGGAACGTGGAGACTGCCGAACTCGCCCGACGCCATCGACTGGTCGGCTAACGGAAATTACCGCCGGTACCGCAACGCCGGCTTCTCGCACTACCGCCTCGACTACAACGAGGAGAGCGAAAGCACCGGCGTGTTCAACAACCGCTACACAACAGCGCCGCAAAGCTCGCACGAACTGAACTTGCGCGTGGCTTATTGGAACAGACCCGATTGGAAGTGGGGCGAGCTGCAGCCCGAATATTCGTTCCACGAGTCCCGGAACGCAAGCGACCGGAACCTGTACCGCCTGGAGCGGTTTGACAACTGGAACAACGCGGACCGGCCGCTCGGAGCGCTGCCTTCCACCACCGACTCGCTGCAACGGGCGATGGATGCCGGCAACAGCTTCCACTCCGTACAGCAGACCGTAAGGCAGCGGCTAAGGGTACGCATCAACTTCTGGCTTTGCGGCGGACGCAACAGCCGCCGGTTCACGCTTATCCCCGCGGTACGCTTCGAAAAGAACCGGCTGGAATATCTCAGGGGCGACATAGACACGGTCATGACCCGCCGCGTGGCGGTGTTCGAGCCGGCTATAGAGCTGGCAGAGGATGACGGTCTGCTGCGTTACTCGGCCGGTCGCCAGCAGCCGGCACTCGTGAGCCTGTTGCCCACACGCGACGACGCCGACCCGCTTGTCGTGCGCACGGGAAATCCCGATCTGAAAGACCCGGTGTATCATGACGTCTACTTCTACCATGGTTTCCGCAAGCGGGAACTGAAACGTGACATCCGCGTCGAGGCCAGGTACAACGTGACCCGGCACGCGGTGGCGCAGGCCATGGACTACGAACCGGAGACGGGACGCCGGCACTACCGGCCCAGGAACATCGACGGCAACTGGTGGGCCAGCACGTCGTTCAACTTTTCGCAGGCCGTCGGGAAGCGACAGCGGGTCATCGTGTCTACGGCCACGAGCGCGGGATTCCAAAACAGCGTGGACTACATCACCGAACGGAACGACGCATCGTCGGTGCGCAGCAGCGTACGCAACGTCACGGCGGGCGAGCATCTGTCGTTCAACTACACGGACGGCGACTACAACGTCACGGCCAAGGCCGCGGCCGACTGGACTTATGCTTACAGCGGACGGGCCGACTTCAACACCATCAGTGCCGTGAACTACAGTCTCGGGGCGGCGGCTACGTTGCAACTGCCATGGAAAGTGCAGCTCGCCACGGACATCACCGTGTACAGCCGCCGCGGATACGAAGACTCGTCCATGAACAACGACGACGTGGTATGGAACCTGCGCCTATCGAAAAGCATCCTGCGCCCCAACCTCACCTTCGTACTCGACGGTTTCGACATTCTGCGCCAGCTGTCGAGCACGACCCGATGGGTGAACACGCAGGGACGCAGCGAGACATGGCTCAACACCATCCCTTCCTACCTGATGGCGCACGTCATCTACCGACTGCACCTGAAGCCCAAGCGTCCCGAATGACCCGCAACCCATGGTACGAGACAGTAACACGCAGGAAAAACGTACAGTCTGCCCCGGGCCGCCGGACTTTTTCCCGCCCATCGGCACCGCTGCAGCAAATTCTTTCGTCCGCCAACGCCTAATCTCGCAGTTTTTGCCTAATTTTGCTTCTGAATGGCGTAACTCTACATCCGCCCCGAAATAAAAAAACGATATGAGTATATCTGATTTCTTCAAGAAAATATTCAGCGTCTATCTCATGGGCAACTGCCTGGGCATAGTCGCGGCATCGGCACTCCTGATTACCGGCTCGCTCTACTTCATTGGGTGCTACACGCGACACAACCATACCGTAACCGTCCCCAACCTACGCGGACAGAAAGCGGACGTGGCTTTCAGAAAACTCGAAGCCATGGGACTGGAAGCCGAGGTCAGGGACACGGGATACGTAGACACTTATGTGGGCGACGTCATCCTGGAACAGTCCATCCGCCCCGGCGAGCGGGTAAAGCCCGGACGCATCATACAACTGACCATCAACTCGGCATCGGCACGTGCCATAGCATTGCCGAACATCGCAGACAACTGCTCGCGACGCGAAGCCGAAGCCCGTCTGCGCGGACTGGGCTTCAAGAACATCCGCACCGAATACACCGTAGGCTATAGAGACTGGGTTTCGGAAATGAAAGTAGACGGGAAAAGGACTATGCCGGGCACACGCGTATCGGTCACGACACTCATCACGCTCGTAGTGGGCGACGGTAGCCTGGAAGAAGAGTTCAACGGAAACGACAGCCTCGATTACGAAATCTTCGGCGACGACAATGACATAGAAATCATGGAGGACGGCGGCGGAGAATTGCCCGGAGAGTCCACAAAGACAGACATCGAAGAATAATACAGAGGCAAATGGAGGAAAAAGCACTGCAACAACCGCACGAAGACCGGACGGACGGCATCGGACCGCAGCCTGCGGACACCGAAATAGAAGATACGGACGAGGAAGAGGGCGGTACGCTCTACGAACACTTCCGTGTGGTCGCCGACCGCGGACAGCAGCTGTTGCGCATCGACAAGTTTTTGCTCGACCACCTGCCCGACACCTCCCGGAATCGCATACAGAACGCCGCACGGGCCGGTTTCGTACACGTAAACGGACAGCCCGTCAAGAGCAACTATCGGGTAAAGCCCGCCGATGTGGTGACCCTGTTGCTCGACCGTCCGCGCTACGAAAACACCATCGAGCCGGAAGACATCCCTCTTGACGTTGTCTACGAAGACGAAGCCCTTTTAGTCATCAACAAGCCGGCAGGACTGGTGGTCCATCCCGGTTGCGGGAACTACTCGGGCACACTTGTGAACGCCGTGGCCTGGCATCTGCGCGACAATCCCCATTACGATCCGAACGACCCCGGGGTCGGGCTGGTGCACCGCATCGACAAAGACACCTCGGGACTGCTGGTCGTGGCAAAAACCGCCGACGCCAAAACGAAATTAGGCCTGCAATTTTTCAACAAGACCACACGCAGACGCTACAACGCCCTGGTCTGGGGACACTTTCTGGAACAGACCGGACGCATAGAGGGCAATATCGCCCGCAATCCCGCCGACCGTATGCAGATGGCAGTATTCCCACCCGACTCGGGCATAGGAAAAACGGCCGTGACCCACTACCGCGTACTCGAAGACTTCGGCTACGTCACACTGGTCGAGTGTGTCCTCGAGACAGGACGCACCCACCAGATACGCGCCCACATGAAACACATCGGACATCCGCTCTTCTGCGACGCACGATACGGCGGCGACCAGATACTCCGCGGCATACAGTCGAACACCTACACGGCATTCATCCGCAACTGCTATGCCCTGTGTCCCCGCCAGGCCCTGCACGCTCGCACACTGGGCTTCCGGCATCCCACAACCGGCAAGGAAATGGACTTCACCTGCGAATTGCCCGACGACATGAGCGCCCTGTTGGAAAAATGGCGCACCTACGCCAACGGACTCAAGTAGAAAACCGTCGCAACCGCGACAAACCACAACATAACACGACACACATATATAATAATAAAAGATGAAAAGAATCATTGCCATCGTTGCCGGAGGCGACTCCTCCGAGCACGACGTTTCGTTGCGCAGTGCCGCAGGCATTCTCTCCTTCATGGATACGAGCAAATACACCTCGTACATCGTTGAAATCAGCAAAAACGAATGGATGGTACATTACGGTCAGGAAAAATGCCCCGTAGACCGCAACGACTTCTCTTTCACGGCGGACGACGGCCGGCATACGTTCGACTTCGCCTATATCACCATACACGGGACGCCCGGAGAAAACGGCATACTGCAAGGCTACTTCGACCTCATCGGGATGCCCTACTCCACAAGCGACGTCCTCGTCGAAGCAATGACGTTCAACAAATTCGTTCTGAACACCTACCTGCGCACATTCCCCGAACTGCAAATTTCCGACTCCGTCATGCTGCGTCAGGGCCGGCCGATACCCGACACCAAGCAGCTGACAGACCGCCTCGGCCTGCCGTGCTTCGTAAAACCCAACGCGGGAGGAAGCAGTTTCGGCGTGACAAAGGTGAAAACCTCCGAAGAACTTCTGCCGGCCATAGAGAAAGCCATGCGCGAAAGCAACGAAGTAATGATTGAGCGCTTCATGCAGGGCACCGAGATTACTTGCGGATGCTACCGCAAGGGCGACAAAATCATCACCTTCCCCATCACGGAGGTCGTAACGTCGCAGGAGTTCTTCGATTACGACGCCAAATACAACGGGAAAGTAGACGAAAACACGCCGGCCCGCATCGCTCCCGCAACGGCCTCGCGGGTCAGCAAGATGACCACCGACATCTACCGCATCCTGGACTGCTACGGAATCATCCGCATCGACTACATACTGACGGGCGAAAAGGGCAACGAAACCATCAACCTGCTCGAAGTGAACACTACGCCCGGCATGACCGCCACCAGCTTCATACCCCAGCAGGTGCGGGCCGCCGGTCTCGACATCAAAGATGTTCTTTCCGACATCATAGAAGGTAAATTCTGACACCCATCGGTAACCTCAACAGACCTGCCATGAACATACCTGCCGAATTTGACGACATCCGTCCTTTCACGCCCGAGGAACTTCCCGCAATCTTCGACAAACTGCTGGCCGACGCGGACTTCCTGTCGGTGGCAAAGCCTTTTATCGGCGCGGACATCCCTGCCGACATGCTGCGGCAGCAGCTTCACAGTTGCAAGGACAGTCTTGATTTCCAGAAGAAGTTTGTCTATCGTCCGCTCAAGCAACTCATGTCGCGCTGTGCCACGGACTGTACATTGGAGGATGCGGCCATCGCCGACAAAAGCGCCAACTATACGTTCGTATCCAACCACCGGGACATCGTTCTCGACGCGGCAATCCTGTCCATCCTAATGATAGACAACGGTTACCCCGACACCGTCGAAATCGCCATAGGCGACAATCTGCTTATCCACCCGTGGATAAAGAATCTCGTAAGGATAAACAAATCCTTCATCGTGCAACGCTCGCTTTCCATGCGCGAAATGCTTCAGAGCAGCAAACGCATGAGCGAGTACATGCACTTCGCCATTGCAGAGAAACGGCAGAACATCTGGATAGCCCAGAGGGAGGGACGCGCAAAAGACTCCAACGACCGCACACAAGAGTCTGTGTTGAAAATGATGGCCATGGGCGGCGAAGGAAGCGCCACGGAGCGGCTCAGACAACTGAACATCGTGCCACTGACCATATCCTACGAATACGACCCCTGCGACTACCTGAAGGCAAAAGAGTTCCAGCAGAAACGGGACGACGCATCGTTCAAAAAGACCCGCGAGGACGACCTGAAGAATATGCAGACCGGCATTTTCGGCTACAAGGGCCGCGTCCGTTACGCGATGTCGCCGTGCATCAACACGTGGATAGACGAAGCCGAAACGCTTCCGCGCGGCGAAGTGTTCCGGTTCATCGCACAACGCATGGACCAGGAAATCCACAGCCGCTACGAACTGTTCCCCAACAACTATGTCGCGGCCGATTTGCTCGAGGGTGGCAACCGCTACTCCGGACATTACAGCGCCGAAGACCGTGCCCGTTTCGAGCAATACCTTGCCGAACGCATCGACCTCATAGACCTGCCGGACAAGGACGTGGAATTTCTGCGCGAGCGGCTGCTTACGATGTACGCCAATCCACTCAAAAACTTCTACGCCGCACAATCATGAAAATCCCATCCATACTGTTGCAGGCAGCCCTCGTCTGCTGTTTATTCTCCTGCGGCGAGGAGGACGTACCCGTGAACAATTTCCAACAGGACCTGGCGGAGGTGTTCACGGATGCCGACGGAAAAATCACCAGCCTCGTGACCGACGACGGTACAAGCTATTCCGTGAGCAATGCCGCCCTCATGCAACCGCTCAGGCCCGACACGGTCTACCGTACATCGGCGCTATACGTCCGCAGCGCGGACAAAGTCGAAATCATCGGCCTGACCAGCATCGTCTCCCCCAAGCCTATCGTTTCCGACGCCACGATAAGGAACGCTCCGCTCCGGGTGGATGCCGTCTGGCGCGGCGGACGCTACGCCAACCTGCTGCTGACGATACCCACAAGCAACAAAGCCCACAAATTCGCCTTTGTGGACAGAGGGTATCAGGCACAGGCGGAAGGCCATCTGCTGCAAACCATCGAATTATACCACGACAACAACGACGACGGTGACTTCTACGAACGACAGGTCTACCTTTCGTGCCCGCTATACGGCTTCGGCGACATACTGCAGGCCGGCCGCGACTCCGTAGAAATGCGCATCCAGACCCCAAACGGCCTTTACACCAAGCGACTGCCGTTCTGATTCCACCCGAAAGCCTCATCAAGACCGCTATGTCCGACTTAAAATTCCGTCCCATAACCTTTGACGACAAAACCGCCATCCAAGAGCACGTTTACGCTACGGTCTGCCGCAACTGCGACTTGAATTTTCCCAACCTCATGAGTTGGCGGTTTCTCTACGATACCGAAGTGGCTTTCCACGACGGGTGGTTGTTGTTCCGGTTCAAGGCCAACGGACACCCGGCCTATCTGGCGCCCGTCGGAGAAGGCGACATGACGCCGGTTATCACCGAGCTCCTCGCCGAGACCCGCCGTTCGGAGCACTCGTTCCTCATGCTCGGTGTCTGCGAACACTCGCTTGCAGCCATCGAAGCCGCCATGCCCGGCCACTTCTATGCCCATGCCGACCGCAGTTATACCGACTACATCTACCGGCGCGAGGCCCTCGCCACACTGGCCGGCAAGAAACTGCAACCCAAGCGTAACCACGCCAACCGTTTCGTCCGGCTATATCCCGATCACGAGTACCTGCCGCTCGCTCCCGGACTGTTTGACGAATGTATGCGGCTGGAAGCACAATGGAACAGCCGGCAGGAGAACGGGCAAGGGCGCATCAAGTCCGACGACGAGCAACGATCGCTGGCCTATGTCCTCGACAACTGGGAGCACCTCGGCACCACGGGACTGGCCCTGCGGGTCGGGGGCCGACTGGTGGCTTTCACTTACGGCGCTCCCATCAACCGCGACACTTTCGGCGTATGTTTTGAAAAGGCCGACACCGACTACGAAGGCGCATACGCCGCCATCAACCGCGAATTCGCCTCGCGGATACCCGAACACTACATCTACCTGAACCGTGAAGAGGATCTGGGCATCGAAGGCCTGCGCCGCGCAAAACTGTCCTACCAGCCCGAAATTCTCCTCCATAAATATACGGTCATGGAGAAGCATCCTTTTGCCACCGAACCGGTCTGAACCGGCTTCGCACCGGACATCCCGACTCGCTCACCCCGCATCCGGCCGGCCGCATCCCCTTTTTCGGACTTCCCTATCGCCCATATCCGACATATTTCCTAACTTTGTCCGCAAACGGACCTAAACCAGAAAAACATGACAAAGTTCAAACGAATTCTTTTGAAGCTCAGCGGCGAAAGCCTGATGGGCGAACAAGGCTACGGCATCGACGTGAAACGGCTCAATGAATACGCTTCGCAAATCAAGGAAGCACAGGCCGAAGGCGTACAAATAGGCATCGTCATCGGCGGCGGCAACATCTTCCGCGGTCTGAGCGGTGCGGGAAAAGGTTTCGACCGGGTAAAAGGCGACCAGATGGGCATGTGCGCCACGGTCATCAACTCGCTCGCGCTCAGCTCGGCACTTGGTGCCATCGGAGTGAAGAACCGCGTGCTCACAGCCATACGTATGGAGCCCATCGGCGAGTTCTACTCGAAGTGGAAAGCCATCGAGGCCATGGAGCGCGGCGAAGTGGTCATCATGAGCGGCGGCACCGGTAGCCCTTACTTCACGACCGACACGGGTTCGAGCCTCCGCGGCGTTGAAATCGAGGCGGACGTCATGCTCAAGGGCACGCGGGTGGACGGTGTCTATACGGCCGACCCCGAGAAAGACCCGGCTGCCGAGAAGTTCTCCGACATCACCTACGACGAGGTACTGCGCCGCGGACTCCGCGTCATGGACATCACCGCCACGGCCATGTGCAAAGAAAACAATCTGCCCATCTACGTCTTCAACATGGACCGCAACGGCAACCTCATGAAGGTGCTCCGCGGCGAGGACATCGGCACATTCGTCCACGCCTGACCCGCACGGGAGAGCCTCACCGCCTTCCCGGCACACCCGACCGGCCACAAAGACCGGCCTACCGCATGAAACCATCCATTGCAATCATCCTACGCAACACGCTGACCGGGATCGGCCTGTCGGAACTGATAAGGAAGATGATGCCGGGAGCAGACATCTGCCTGTTCGACGGCATCTCCGACCTTCGACAGGCCGACAACGGCCGCTTCTTCCACTATTTCGTCCCGGCAAGCCTCTTCCTGACCGACGCGGCCTACTTCCTGGCGCGACGACACAAGACCATTCTGCTCGTGGACGGCAACAACGCGGGACACATCCCGCAGGACATGCACAGACTGGACATGTGCCGTAAGGAAGCCGACCTTGTGCGCGACCTGTTGCGGCTGGCACGCACGGCACACGGCGCACCCGGCAACGAGCCCGAGCCGGTCAGAAACGCGCAGACCGCACCGCGCCACGACGATGCGGCACTCACGCGGCGCGAACAGGACGTGTTGCGGCTCATTGTCACCGGACTCATCAACAAGGAAATAGCGGAACGGCTGCACGTCAGCCCGACTACGGTCATCTCGCACCGCAAGAACATCGCCGAGAAGCTGAAAACGAAAAACGTTGCCGCACTGACCATCTATGCCGTCACACACGGACTGGTCAAGGCGGAGGAAATCTGACCCCCGGCGGGACACAGACAGACGAAATCCGGCACAAGGAGCAAACAGACGGCACAGGAACGGGCGCCCCACCCCGTGCGCCCCGTGCGTATTACCAACCGCCCCCACACCACCCCGGCCCCCCAGAAACATATCACTTTGCGAGAATCACAAACATTATATAATCTTTCAGGTGAACAGGGCCTTTTCCGAAGCCTCCCTGCGAGTCGCAGACCAGCAACAGCGTGCGGCGTCCGTCGGCCAAGGTCCGGCCCAGGCACATGCCCTCGTAGTTGGCGAAATTATGCCGGAACGGCGTCATACTTGTCTTGAAAACCAACAGCAGCCTTTTGATAAGGAAACGGTTCGGGTCAAGTCCTTGCAAGTCGGTGGAACTGTCTATCTGCCAGCCCTCGGACGGGTTCACCTCGAACAGTTTGCAGACGCACTCCGAGCTGAGATAGCCGTTCGAGACATCCAGTTCGCGCTCCAGGACCAGCAGCCGGCCGTCGGGAAGCGCCGTCATCGCGGGCACGCCATAGGCATAGTTCCGGCCGAAATCGTCGGTTTTCCCCCGGTCCATGCGGTAAGCGTACTGCGCCACGGGATGCAGTCCGGTGTCAAAGGATTGCAGGCGCAACAGGTTCTGCGCACCGGGCGCGGCAGGTCCGGCTGCCTTGCCGTCATGCGGCAACATACTCTCGCTTGTCGTCCAGAAGCGCCCCGTCTCGGGCGAGAAAGTCAGCGCCTCGAAGCCGTAATTCGGCACAATGTTCCTCAATGAAAAGACGGGAGGCACATGCAGCCCGCGGCCCGTGGGCACACCGTCGAGCCGGTATTCGAGGATTTCCTGGTCGCCCTCGCCGCTGATGAAGACCGTCTGCGTTTCGGGCACAAAGGCCACGCCCTCGCAATCGCGCAGACTGATGCCGCGCGCGTCGAGGCGGGGTGAAGGATTTCCCCGGAAGCCTTCCAGCGCGACGTGCGTCACTTCTCCGCTCACCGAGTCCTGTTCTATGCGGAACACAAAGAAGCCGTCCGTCGCTTCCTTGTCACTGACGAGCGCATAGCGGGCATTCCCCATCGGGGCAATGCCGCTGAACTGCGCCGGACCTATGCCCCAGTCCGACAGGGGGCGTTGTTTCAGTCCGACAGCCTCTTGTGCCGACAGCCGCACGGCCGAAAAGCACAGGGCCAATATCCAATAAATCTGTTTCATCGGTCATCTGTTTTATCCGTCCGACGGCCGGCGGCCGCCTCAATCCTTCTGTTTTTTCTTGAATCCGCGGTGCGGACCTGTACCGCCGCACCGGTCCGGGCCAAAGACCTCATTCGTCAAGCAACATGTCCGCCCACACGGCATGTGCCCCCAGGAACATGGCGGCCAAGCCACCTGGCGTGACAATGTTGCCGGGCCGCTCTTCCGTAAGCTGCACCCGGCCGTCGGCCACAAGGTAATAGCCGTTGTTCTCGGGCACATCGAGGTCGGCATCCACGCCGATGTGGAGTTGGAATTCGGGATGCGCCACCGCCACCGCGCTCAAGAAACGCTTCACGTTCACGACACGCGCCATGACATAAGGTCCGGCTCCCTCGGTCTCGCCCGAAACGGGCACGCGGGCGTACACCTTTTCCGTGCCGAACTCGCGCCGCACGGCGGCAACGAGGGCATCGCGCGCCTCGGACGACGCGGTGGTCATGTTGCGCACGAACACGCGGCCGTCCGCCTCGCGCGCGGCCAGGCACAAACCCATGACACGCTGCCGGCTGCGCACGGTCAGCACCGCGCCGCCGGCACGGTCGCACGCCGCCAGTGCCGCAAAGAAATCGTTCTCGGCGGGCCGGAACATGAAAGGCGTGACGGAATGGCGGCGGAAGAACACATAGAGGTCCATTCCCCACTCGTCGGGACAACCGACCGTAAGGCCGGCGGACACCGTCCCGGCAGGCGGCAATTCCTGTTCGGTGCGGAAAGTACTCGTCCAGTAGGCCCCGTGCTGCGGAAGTTCGTAGTAACGGCGCAGACTGTCGTCGCCCGGAATCAGAAATGCCAAGGCCGCGCCCTGCCGGTAGAGCCTGCGATGGCCTTCGCGGACAATGCGCGAGCCGAGCCCCTGTCCCCGCATGTCGGGATGCACACACAATCCCGACAGATAGCCGGCATGGACGGGCACACCGTAGAACAACAGCTGATAAGGCAGCATCTGCGCCGCCGCCACCACCCGTCCCTCACGGCTGACGGTCAGGTTGGAAGCATCCGAATACTTTTCCTCGAAATAGATGTCGAGAAAATCGTCCGAATCCCCAAAACAGTTTTTCCACAATTCGCGTGTCTGTCGCTTAATCTCTTCCTTGTCTGAAAACATCGTGACATTCATTCTCCCGGCGCGGCGCAAAAGCCTCAACAAAGCGACACAGCGGCACGACCGGGCGTTTTTCCTGTTGTTTATTGAGGACAAAAATACACATAAACGGCGGAAATCGCACGACACGGGGCATAAAAATACGACCGGAACGGCGGCAGGACCGGCAAAGCGCAGGAAAAACACGGCCGGACGGCCTCCGCACACGCCGGAATGGCGGAACAGGACGCCGCTTCAGACATGTCCATATATAATAAAGGTGTTATCGCCGGCATCGGGCGCGCGAGACTTTTTCCTGCCCGTCCGTCATTTTAACACTTCTTGCTTTTCGCCGAAAAATGTATTATCTTTGCACTGCGTAAGTGCAGGGGACGGCTTGAAACCGTCCTTTTTTCATACCCGGAAGCCCGTTTCCGCACAAAACCGTCCCTATGACCGGCAGAACTACATGGCTTGTAGGAACGACTACATGGCATGTAGGATTTCCTGCCCCTGCATGTAGGGAAAACTACAAGCCATGTACGCCGCGCCAAATGTAAGTTCAAGATAGAAGTGCAAATTTTCGAAGAGTTTCCACTCCTATTGGTCCATAAACACTTTGGAGGTTTGCC
>CAJMSQ010000036.1 GCA_905216095.1 uncultured bacterium
TAACTTGCCCCCCGTCGGCCGGCTCCCCCGCCGCGCCGGCTTAATAAAACAGAAAAACCACCCCCCCGGCCCGCGGGGGGCCGCGAACAACCGGCGTCCCTACACACGGCATACCCGCCGCCAATGACGCCGTAAGCGAAAAGAAACGAAAGATTTAACATTTTTTCTTGGCGTTACAGATAATTGTTCGTATCTTTGCAGAGGAATGGAGTGAGGGGCTTGCAAAAGTTCCTCACTTGTTTTTACAAGCAACAATAACACGCAAGTATGATAGACAAGAACGTTGTGAAGAAACTGGTGGAGGAATGGCTCGAACAGAAGGACTACTTCCTGACAGACCTGACGGTCTCGGCCGATAACCGCATTGTGGTGGAAATAGACCACGAGGAAGGCGTATGGATAGAGGACTGCGTAGAGCTGAGCCGGCACATCGAGAGCCACTTGGACCGCGAGGAGGAAGACTTCGAGCTGGAAGTGGGCAGCGCAGGCATAGGGCAGCCCTTCAAAGTGTTGCGCCAATACGAAATCCACCGGGGCGACCGCGTGGAAGTGCTCACGTGCGACGGCCGGAAACTCTGCGGCGTGCTCGGTGAAGCCACCCCCGAAGCATTCCGGCTGACCATCGAGGAAAAGGTCCGCGAGGAAGGGCAGAAACGCCCCAAGCTCGTGGAACGCGAGCTGACATTCGGCTACGGCGACGTCAAATATACGAAGTATCTCATCGAATTCAAATAACCCTACGCCGCACGCCGGGCTACCCTGCGCGGCGGTAATACTGAAACGAACAAAGAAACAAAAAAAATATGGCAAAGAAACAAACAGAAACCGTCAGTCTCATCGACACTTTCTCAGAGTTCAAGGAAACCAAGAACATCGACCGCACCACCATGGTGGGCGTGCTCGAAGAAAGTTTCCGCAGTGTCATCGCCAAGCTCTTCGGCTCGGACGAGAACTTCGACGTTATCGTAAACCCCGACAAGGGCGATTTTGAAATCTACCGCAATCGCGAAGTCGTGGCCGACGGCGAGGTGACCGACCCCAACAAGCAGATGCCCCTGAGCGCCGCACAGGAAATCGACCCCGACTATGAAGTGGGCGAGGAAGTCAGCGAAACCATCAATTTCGCCTCGTTCGGACGACGGGCCATATTGACCCTGCGCCAGACCCTGGCCAGCAAGATTCTGGAACTCGAACACGACTCCTTATACAACAAATATAAAGACCGCGTAGGCGAAATCATCGCCGCGGAAGTATACCAGACCTGGAAAAACGAAACGCTGCTGATGGACGACGAGCACAACGAACTGCTCTTGCCCAAGAACCAGCAAATCCCACGTGACTTCTTCCACAAGGGAGATACCGTCCGCGCCGTCATAGACCGGGTGGACAACACCAACGGCAACCCTAAAATCTACCTGAGCCGCACATCGCCCGAATTCCTGCGCCGCCTGCTCGAAGCCGAAATACCCGAAATTGCCGACGGCCTCATCACACTGCGCCGCGTGGCACGCATACCGGGCGAAAGAGCCAAGATTGCCGTCGAAAGCTACGACGACCGCATCGACCCGGTGGGCGCCTGCGTCGGCGTAAAAGGCAGCCGCATACACAGCATCGTGCGCGAACTGAACAACGAAAACATTGATGTTATCAACTTCACGGCCAATACGCGCCTGTTCATACAGCGTGCGCTCAGCCCCGCCGAGGTTTCGAGCATCAACCTCAATGAAGAGGAAAGAAAAGCCGAAGTCTACCTGCGGCCGGAAGAGGTTTCGCTCGCCATAGGCAAGGGCGGACAGAACATCAAACTGGCCTCGATGCTCACAGAATACACCATCGACGTATTCCGCGAGGTGGAAGGCAGCGAAGAGACCGAAGACATCTACCTGGACGAGTTCGCCGACGAAATCGACCAGTGGGTCATCGACGCCATCAAGAGCCTCGGACTGAACACCGCGAAGGAAGTGATCAACGCCCCCAGGGAAATGCTCATCGAAAAGGCAGACCTCGAAGAGGACACCGTGGACGAAGTGCTGCGCATCCTCAACGCGGAATTCGAAGAAGACAACAACACGGTCAATAGTTAAAAGTAAAACGTCCACGGCCCCGAAACAGGCGCTCGCAAGTGCCGCCTGCGGTCGCCGACGACACTCTCAACTATTAACTTTTAACTCTTAACCAAAAACAAACACATGAGTATCAGATTAAATAAAGTAATAAAAGAATTCAACGTCGGACTCCAGACGGTGGCGGACTTCCTTAGGAAAAAGGGATTCGAGACAAACGCGGCACTGAACGAGAAAATCACGGACGAACAATACGAACTGCTGCGGAAAGAATTCGGGGCAGACAAGGATTTGCGTTCGGAAGCCGAAAAAATGCTCCAGAGCCGTCAGAAGGAGAAGGGACAGAAGGAAAAGAAACCGGCACCCGAAGTCATCGAGACCAAGATTCCCGAAGAACTGCGCCCGCAGGTCGTCGTGAAAGGCAGCATCGAACTGAATGCCAAGCCGGCACCCGCCACCGAAAAGCCGGCCGAAAAAGACACCACAGAAGCCGCTCCGGCAGTCGAAAAAGCCGAGGTAAAGGTTGAAAAACCGAAGGTAGAAGCCGGCACGCAGCCGCAGGAAACGAAAGAAACGCCCAAAGCGCCCAAGCAGAAGCCTTCCGTCGAGGAGCGGGCCAAGGCCATCGGCGAAGAAAGCGACGGTGTCTTCAAACTGCACAAGCAGACCGAAATCACCGCCCCCAAGGTACTCGGAACCATCGACCTTTCGAGCATCAATCAGAACACGCGGCCGAAAAAGAAAAGCAAGGAAGAACGGCGCAAAGAGCGCGAAGAAAAAAATAACCGCCAGCCCGGCGCACAAAACGGGGAGAAAAAGAAACGTAACCGCATCGGGAAAGAACGCATCGACGTGAACGCTGCAGCCAACCAGCAGGGCGGCAACCAGCAGCGCCATCGTCCGAACGGCGGAAACGCGCCGCAGAACGGCGGACAGCAGGGCGGAAGCAAGCGCTCCAAGGAACGCAACCGCAAGATGCAGGCTACCATCAAGCCGGAAATATCCGACGAAGACGTAGCCAAGCAGGTGAAAGAGACACTCGCCCGTCTGACCAGCAAACAAAAGGGCTCGAAAGGCGCAAAATACCGCAAGGAAAAACGGGAACAGGTCCGCGCACAGCAGGAAGAGGAGATGCTCGAGGCAAAAGCCGACAGCAAGGTTCTGAAACTGACGGAATTCGTTACAGCCAACGAACTGGCAACGATGATGGACGTTCCCGTGACGAAAGTCATCGGCACGTGCATGAGCATCGGCATCATGGTCAGCATCAACCAGCGCATGGACGCCGAAACCATAGACCTCGTGGCCGAAGAGTTCGGATATAAGACAGAATACATCAGTGCCGACGTGCAGGAAGCCATAGCCGAGGAAGAGGACAACGAGGAAGACTTGTTGCCGCGTGCCCCGATCGTCACCGTCATGGGACATGTGGACCACGGTAAGACGTCGTTGCTCGACCACATCCGCAAGGCCAACGTCATTGCCGGCGAGGCGGGAGGCATCACCCAGCATATCGGTGCCTACAACGTCACGCTCGAGAACGGCCGTCACATCACCTTCCTCGACACGCCCGGACACGAAGCGTTCACCGCCATGCGTGCCCGCGGTGCGCAGGTTACCGACATTGCGATTATCATCATTGCCGCCGACGACGACATCATGCCCCAGACGAAGGAGGCCATCAACCACGCCGTCGCAGCCAATGTCCCCATCGTCTTCGCCATCAACAAAATAGACAAGCCGGCGGCCAATCCCGACAAGATAAAGGAAGCGCTCGCCAACATGAACTTCCTTGTCGAGGAATGGGGAGGAAAATACCAGAGCCAGGACATCTCGGCGAAGAAAGGCCTGGGAGTGTCCGAACTTCTCGAGAAGGTCTTGCTCGAAGCCGACATGCTCGAGCTCAAGGCAAACCCCAACCGGAAAGCAAGCGGCACGGTCATCGAATCGTCCCTGGACAAAGGCCGCGGATATGTGGCTACGGTACTCGTATCGAACGGTACGTTGCGACAAGGCGACGTTGTCCTGGCCGGAACGAACTACGGGCGCGTAAAAGCCCTCTTTAACGAGCGTAACCAGCGCGTCCAGGAAGTAGGACCCAGCATGGCCGCGACATTGCTCGGTTTCAACGGCGCACCGCAAGCCGGCGACCAGTTCCATGTCATGGAGACCGAACAGGAAGCCCGCGAGATTGCGAACAAGCGTGAGCAGCTCCAGCGCGAGCAAGACCTGCGTACGCACAAGATGCTGACGCTCGACGAAGTGGGACGCCGCATCAAACTCGGCTCGTTCCAGGAGTTGAACATCATTGTAAAGGGCGACGTGGACGGTTCCGTAGAGGCACTCTCCGATTCGTTCATCAAACTTTCGACCGAAACCATCGCCGTGAACGTCATCCACAAGGGAGTGGGCCAAATCTCCGAGAACGACGTCACCCTGGCCGCAGCCTCGCAGGCCGTCATCGTCGGTTTCCAGGTCCGTCCCAGTCAGCCGGCGCGCAAGCTGGCCGAAAAGGAAGGCGTGGAGATACGTCAGTACTCCGTCATCTATGACGCCATCGAGGAAGTCAAGGAAGCCATGGAGGGAATGCTCGAACCGGTGTTGAAAGAAGAGATGACGGCGACGATAGAAGTGCGTCAGGTCTACCACATCTCGAAGGTCGGTTTCGTGGCCGGCGCCTACGTCATCGACGGCAAGGTGAAACGCTCCGACAAGGCCCGCCTCATCCGCGACGGCATAGTCATATTCACCGGTGAGATAAACGCGCTCAAACGTTTCAAGGACGACGTCAAGGAAGTCACGACAAACTTCGAGTGCGGTATCAGTCTTACGAACTGCAACGACATCAAGGAGGGCGACATCATCGAGACCTTCCAGGAAATAGAAGTCAAGCAGAAACTCTGAAACGCAGCCTCCGCTCCACGGGCAGCCGCCTGCACGCGACTGCCGGCGGCCCGCGGCGGCGACACATTATAATAATAAGGAAAGAGACGGCTCCGGCGCGCCGTGTACGGACATCCCGATGTACACGGCCGTCGCATGTCCGCCCTTTTCATCAAGAAAGAAGCCATGTACATAGACCTTTTCATCGCCATCCTGCTCGTATGGGCGCTCATCAGCGGATGGCGCAACGGTTTCCTCAAGGAAATTGTTTCCACCATAGGCATCATTTCCGGTCTGCTCATAGCCGCGCTGCTCTACATGCTGATGGGCGACAACCTGCTGGCCGTGACCGGCAGCACCACGAACATGTTTCTCAGCATTGTCGCCTTTTTCATCCTCTGGATCATACTTCCCATCGTACTCAGCTTTGTGGCCGGACAGCTCACCCGCATGTTGAAGGGGATGCAGCTGGGCCTGCCCAACAGCCTGCTCGGCATGGTCTTCAGCACCACCAAGTTCGCCCTGTTGCTCAGCTGCGCGCTCAACATGATGAGCCGCCTCGACATACTCGACACCGAGAAAACCTGCGACAGCCACCTGTACGGACCGACCATCGCCCTCATGCCGTTCTTCGGCGACCAGGTCAGTCAATACAGGTCCGCGCATAACTGCGACGGACAGGCTTCCGACACCATCTGGGTGGACCTGAAGCAACAACAGCAACCCGCCAAGGGAAAAAAGAAATAAAGTCATGACCGAGAAAGAGCAAGCAAGAACCGACGCGGCCCGCATCCCCGGAGAGCAGGAGAAGAACAAGCTCGTGCGGGAAGTGGCCTCGAAAAAATACGAATACGGATTCACCACCGACGTACAGACCGAAATCATCGAACGCGGCCTGAACGAAGACGTCATCCGCCTCATCTCGCGCAAGAAAGAGGAGCCTGAATGGCTGCTCGACTATCGTCTGAAAGCCTACCGCTACTGGCTGACACTCGAACAGCCCACATGGGCGCACGTACACCTGCCCGAAATCGATTACCAGGCCATCTCCTACTATGCCGACCCCACCAAGAAGGCCGCGGACGGCGGCAAGAAGGAAATAGACCCTGAGCTGATGCGCACGTTCGACAAGCTCGGCATCCCTCTCGAGGAGCGCATGGCGCTGGCCGGCGTCGCCGTCGATGCCGTCATGGACTCCGTCTCCGTCAAGACCACGTTCAAGGAAAAACTCCAGGAGAAAGGCATCATCTTCTGCTCCATCAGCGAAGCTGTCCGCGAGAATCCCGAACTGGTCCGCAAGTACCTCGGCTCGGTCGTGCCTTATCGCGACAACTACTTCGCCGCCCTCAACTCCGCCGTCTTTTCCGACGGTTCTTTCGTCTACATCCCGCGCGGCGTGCGCTGTCCCATGGAGTTGTCCACCTATTTCCGCATCAACGCACGCTTCACCGGCCAGTTCGAACGCACGCTCATCGTCTGCGACGACGGCGGTTACGTCTCCTACCTTGAAGGTTGCACCGCCCCCATGCGCGACGAGAACCAGCTGCACGCCGCCATCGTCGAAATCGTGGTGAACGAGAACGCCGAAGTGAAGTACTCCACCGTACAGAACTGGTATCCCGGCGACGCAGAAGGCCGCGGCGGCGTGCTCAACCTCGTCACCAAGCGCGGACAACTGCGCGGGCGCGGCTCGAAACTGTCCTGGACACAAGTGGAAACGGGCTCGGCCATCACATGGAAGTATCCCTCGTGCGTACTCATGGGCGAAGGCTCACAGGCCGAATTCTACAGCGTCGCTGTCACCAACAACCGGCAAGAGGCCGACACCGGCACGAAAATGATACACATCGGCGCGAACACACGTTCCACCATCGTGTCAAAAGGCATATCGGCAGGACACAGCCAGAACTCCTACCGCGGACTGGTCAAGGCCGGCACGCGCGCAACCGGCGCACGCAACTATTCGTCGTGCGACTCGCTGCTGCTGAGCGACACCTCGGGAGCACATACCTTCCCTTACATCGACGTACATAACCCCGACGCCGTCGTGGAACACGAGGCCACGACCTCGAAAATATCCGAAGATCAGCTTTTCTACTGCAACCAACGTGGCATCCCCACCGAAACGGCCGTAGACCTCATCGTGAACGGATACGCCAAGGAGGTGCTCAACAAACTCCCCATGGAATTTGCCGTCGAGGCGCAGAAACTGCTCAGCGTCTCGCTCGAAGGCAGCGTCGGATAGGACATGGCATTGCCGGACGACTGCCGAACGAGGATATGGCTCAATGGGTGAAAGAAGGTTTCGCCTTCTTGGGCGGCGGATGGATACGGAAATAGATCTTAATTATTCAAATACCTGTATTCATTCGGGGCAATTCCCACAATTTTCTTGAACAGCAGGCTGAAATATTGCACATTGGAATACCCTAACTGCCGGGCAACGGCAAATGGGGTATTTCCAGTTTTGAGCAACATACTTTTAGCCGCTTCAAGCCGTTTCAGTTGGAAATATTCATCCAAGGTTTTACCTGTTTCGAGTTTCAACAAATCGTTGAAATAAGGGACGGATAATTCCAGCCGCGCGGCGCAATATTCCGACGTAGGCAATACGGAGTCGCGCAATCTGCCTGAAGCGATATAGTCATCAAGCAGGGTTTCCAACTCTGCAAGCACATTCTTGTTTTTATTCTCCCGTGTGATGAACTGCCGCTCGTAGAAACGCGTACAATAGTCCAACATTAATTCTATATGCCGCGAAAGGATGGTGGCAGTGTGCATATCAATGGAGTGGTGCAGTTCATCCTCAATGTTTTCGAGGCAACATGTAATAGTAGCTGTCTCACGCTGCGACAGGTGCAAGGCCTCCTCCTTGCTATAAGAAAAGAACGTATAGTTTTTAATATGATTTTTCAGTGAAGTCCGGTATAGTAAATCGGGATGAAATGCCAACAGCCATCCTTTATCAGGCAATACACCCGCTTCACTCATACGGAAAACTTCTCCGGGTTTGAGAAATACAATCGTGGCATTGGAATAGTCGTAATACTTACGCCCGCAACAACATCCGTCGGGACATTCCTCTATGAGCAAAACGGCATAGAAATCAAATTTCACAGCTTCCTGCTCAAAATCTGGGTGCTCCAGATTGATTATACTCACCTGAGGATGCAGCGTCCTGCACCCCAAACGACGGTTGCATTCACATACACTCTTGATGGCCAATGTTTCTTTCATCCGTCCTATCATCCGATTATCCTTGCCCGATATTCATTCGGTGTGCATCCGACCCGTTTCTTGAACATACGGCACAAGTGCTGCGGATATTGGAATCCTAATGAATAAGCTATCTGGCTTACTGTATCCTGTGTACCGGCTATACAGTCTTTTGCCATTTCAATGACTTTCTCCTGAAGAATCTTATCCATAACCATATTCAAATCCGTTTTATTCCAGACACAAAGGTAGAGGATTATATGGAGATTGCCATAACCTCAATTACGGATAATATAACCTTGACTACAGATTAATGTAGTTCTTTCCGAAAATCATGTAATTGTGGTTATAACATCCGTAATTCATCTACATTATATTTTCAGACATATGCTTAACTTTGCATTAATAATCTGAAATACTAAATTCAAAAAATCCAGAGATAATGAAACGTATATCAGTCATAATGATTGCAAGTTTATTTGTAATGGGAACAAATGCCGGAGCACAATCCGGTCCGGTTCCCGGGAAAAACGGTAATAAGTATTTGCCTTACGAAGAACGTACGGGCAATGAATCCGTAGTCTATTTCACACGTAGCCTCAGTGCCGAAGGGCTAATCAAGGCATATGAACAGGTAAGTGCGAACATCAAGGGACAGACAGGTGTAAAACTGCATACCGGGGAGCAGAATGGACCGAACATCATACCTCGTGAGTGGGTAAAAGCTCTGCTTGACAAGGATCTTCCCAATGCCAACATCGTGGAAACAAATACCTATTACCGGGGCGACCGTTATACGACCGAGCAGCACCGACGAACATTGGATGTGAACGGCTGGACATTCCGCCACGTGGATATTCTGGACGAGGAAGATACCTTGACATTGCCTGTCCACGGTGGTAAATGGTTCAAGGAGATGTCCGTGGGCAGCCATACGACAGACTACAACTCACTTGTGGTACTTACCCACTTCAAAGGTCATACGCAAGGCGGTTTCGGCGGCAGCAACAAGAACATCGGTATCGGTTGTGCGGACGGACGTCTCGGAAAGGCTTGGATTCATACCACTCCGGGACAGAACAACCAATGGGACATCAGAGAAGAAGAGTTCATGGAACGCATGACCGAATCCACAAAGGCTGTCATTGATTACTTTGGCAGGCAAATCACGTATGTCAATGTAATGCGCAATATGTCGGTATCGTGCGATTGCGAGGGAGTGAATGCCGCTCCTGTCGTGACCCCGAATGTCGGAATACTTTCTTCCACTGATATTCTGGCTTTGGATCAGGCTTGCGTGGATTTGGTTTATGCCATGACCGAAGCCGAACACCATGACCTGGTGGAACGCATCGAGAGCCGGCACGGATTGCGCCAATTGTCATACATGAAGGAGCTGGGAATGGGCAATGACAGATACATTTTAATCGACTTGGATAATGGAGGCAAGCGCATTACTGCTGCGGAAGCAGTCAAGGGTCTGAAACCATTTGTCAAGGAATAGGCACACTTCACTCCTTATTTCTTTATGGCGGCATTCCGGTTCATCGTAATTCAGGTAAATCACTCTTTAGAAAACGTATGAGGACACAGGCTGGCAAGACAAACGCACTGCTTGCGTCAATCCGTGACGGTAAACCGATGATGCTGCAGCAACAGCTCCGTCTGACCGTACTGCTCAGCGTTCCTGCAATCATTGCACAACTCTCCTCTATTGTCATGCAATATATCGATGCGGCGATGGTGGGACACCTCGGAGCCGAGGCTTCAGCTGCCATCGGACTGGTATCGACGACCACATGGCTCTTTTGGGGACTGTGTGTGGCGGCTGCCACCGGATTTTCCGTACAAGTGGCACATAAAATCGGAGCGGGCGATATGCAAGGAGCACGTGCCGTGTTGCGGCAGTCGATAACCGCCACATTTGTTTTCAGCCTGTTATTAGCTGTGCTTGGTACGGCAATCAGCAGTATGCTTCCCGGTTGGTTGGGAGGCGATGTATCCATTCGCCGTGATGCATCGCTTTACTTTTTTATTTTCTCACTTTTCTTACCCGCCTTACAGATGAACTTCCTTGCAGGAGGCATGTTGCGCTGCAGCGGCAATATGCACGTGCCGAGTATGGCGGGTGTGACGATGTGCATACTGGATATTGTTTTCAATTTTCTTCTGATTTTCCCTTCGCGAGAATGGCATGTGGCTGGTGTATCTTTCACGATACCGGGTGCAGGCTTGGGAGTGAAAGGCGCAGCATTGGGTACGGCTGCTGCCGAAGCAATAGTTGCCGGAATATTGCTGTGGTATCTTTGGACTCGTTCCAATTATTTAAGACTGACAGAAGAACAGGGATGTTTCCGCCCGCTGACTACTACGCTAAAGAAGGCACTCCATATCGGCCTTCCTATGGGAATAGAACATATTGTCATTTGCGGTGCACAAATCATGACGACGGTTATCGTGGCACCGCTGGGCGTCTTCGCCATTGCTGCCAACTCATTTGCCATCACAGCCGAAAGTCTTTGCTATATGCCCGGTTATGGAATTGCGGACGCAGCCACTACATTAGTCGGACAGAGTATCGGTGCCGGTCGCCGAAGACTGACCCGCAGTTTCGCTCGTATCACCGTATTTATGGGAATGTTCATCATGGGGATGATGGGCATACTCATGTATCTGTTCGCACCTCAGATTATCGGTTTGATGACTCCCGTCGGGGAAATCCGGGACTTGGGCGTGATGGCCCTGCGCATCGAGGCATTCGCCGAACCGATGTTTGCTGCATCGATTGTAGCTTATGGTGTATTTGTCGGGGCGGCGGACACGCTTGTCCCATGTCTGATGAATTTCTTCAGCATCTGGGCGGTGCGTCTGTCATTGGCCGCGTTGCTCGCCCCGTCATTGGGACTGAAAGGCGTATGGATAGCCATGTGCGTCGAACTGTGTTTCAGGGGAGTGATTTTCCTAATTCGCCTGAAGCGGGAACGATGGATGAGAAACATAATAAAATAATATCTGTAATTGGGGTTATCTTCTCTGTAATCCATCTACCGGAACTCTCTGTCATCCGCTGTAATTTTGCAATGTGAAATCAGAAGAAAAACTATTTGAAACTATTACTGTCCGATAAACTTTAGAGGATAGTAATAAATCAATGAGCAAGACAACTAAAATAATATTCTAAATGCAACTGATTAAAGATACAGAATTCGGGGGCGAGCGTCCCTTGTTCGAGTCCCATGATCTCCGTCTGGAGAATGTGATTATCCGCGCCGGCGAATCGGCCATCAAGGAATGCAGCAATATAGAAGCTGTAAATTGCCGCTTCGAGGGCAACTATCCCTTTTGGCATGTACACGGTTTCAATATCGCCCGTTGCTATTTCGACGTCGGAGGGCGTTCGGCCTTGTGGTATTCCGACCACCTGAAGATGACCGACACGATTATCGACGCACCGAAGATGTTCCGTGAAATGGACGAGATAGACCTTGAAAAGGTAACGATGAACGATGCTGATGAAGTATTCTGGCGTTGTAACGGCATCCGCATCAAAAATCTCAAGTTGCACGGTGGAACCTATCCTTTCATGTTCAGCAACAATATTTACGTAGACGGATTGGAGAGCGACAGCAAGTATGTCTTCCAGTACGTGAAGAATGCGGAAATCCACAACGCCAGAATAACGACGAAAGATGCGTTTTGGGAAGTGGAAAATGTGACCATCTACGATTCCGAACTCAACGGAGAGTATCTCGGCTGGCATTCGAAGAACCTGCGTCTGGTAAACTGCCACATCACCGGCGAGCAACCGCTATGCTATGCTCACGACCTCATACTGGAGAACTGCACCTTCGGCCCTGACTGCGACCGCGCATTCGAGTACAGCACGTTACAGGCCGACATTCGCGGTGCCATCACGAACATCAAGAACCCGATGTCGGGACGTATCGTGGCCGACGAGTACGGTTCCATTACCATAGACGAGAACATCAAGGCTCCTGCCGATTGTGAAATCCGTCTTCGGGACGAACGCACCTGTTTTACTGATTAAGACGAGAATATGAAATACGACTTCGAAGAACAAATTTCGCGACGGGGAACCGATTCCTACAAATGGGACAGCGCTTCAGACGAAAATGTATTGCCGATGTGGGTGGCAGATATGGATTTCCGTACAGCCCCGGCCATTGTCGATGCTTTGCGCCGGCGGGTAGAGCATGGTATTTTCGGTTATACCCGCGTACCCGACAGCTATTATGAAGCTATTATGAGTTGGTTCGCACGCCGGCACGATTGGAAGATTGGCCGTGAATGGATTATTTACACATCGGGCGTAGTCCCGGCCATCTCGGCAGTCATCAAGGCTTTGACCGTTCCGGGAGATAAGGTGTTGGTGCAGACTCCCGTCTATAATTGTTTCTTTTCGTCCATCCGCAACAACGGGTGTGAAATAAAGTCATCGCCTTTGCGCCTTGCCGGCAATACTTACACGGTTGATTACGAAGATTTGGAGCACAAGGCCGCCGATTCCAAAGTGAAAGTAATGCTGCTGTGCAATCCCCACAATCCTGCCGGACGTGTATGGAAGCGTGAGGAACTGGTACGTATCGGCGAAATCTGCATCCGGCACGGCGTTACGGTCGTCTCGGACGAGATTCATTGTGAACTGTTTTTTCCGGGACACCGTTACACGCCTTTTGCCTCTATCTCAAAAGAATTCCTACAGCATTCCGTCACCTGTATCTCCCCAAGCAAGGCATTCAATATCGCCGGATTGCAGATTGCAAACATCGTCTGCGCCGATGCCGACCGCCGTACGAGAATAGACCGGGCCATCAACGACAACGAAGTATGCGACGTCAATCCGTTCGGAGTAATCGCCACCCAAGCGGCATACGACGAAGGAGAAGAATGGTTGAACCAACTCATCGAATACCTGCACGCCAATTATCTGTATCTGCGGGAATTCTGTCGTGAGCATCTGCCGGATTTTCCCGTCACGGTATTGGAGGGAACTTATCTTGTCTGGATGGACTGCCGCAACCTCGGAATGTCCTCGGAAGAGCTTGAGCGGCGATTGGTAGCCGACGCCCGGTTGTGGCTCAATGCCGGAACGATGTACGGCACAGAGGGGGAAGGATTCATGCGCTGGAATATCGCCTGCCCGCGCAATACGCTGACAGAAGGCTTGAACCGTTTTGTGAAATTCGTACACTCTGCCAATCATATCCCTGAGGATTCCGGAAATATGAATGTCAGTTAAAATATTGATGATATGTAGACATGGTATAGAACAACTGTCGTTCCCATCCATCTCATCCAAAATATACAAACGGCGTGATGTTCCTTGACAAAGGATGTCACGCCGTTTTCTATGTAAACAATTCACTTACAATATTCTGAATATGGGAGCAAACCCAATCACACGGGCATCCGTTCCTTCTTCCTGCAGAAAGTTTTTCCTTTCCGTCCGTTAATTGCGGGCAGGTCCGTACCATCTGCACCTCACCCTTTTTTGAAATAACAATTGTCAGGAATAAGAATATTTTGTACTTTTGTGCAATAACGGCCACCGGCCGCTTTTACCAAGAAAAACAGACCCGCACATGAAGAAACATCCATTCCTGCCGATTACCGGGGCGTTAAGCCTGCTGGTGACGGCCATCCCGTTCACGGGCACGGCGCAAAACGCGCTGCAAAGGGCTACCGACGACCTGCAGGTGCGCAGCGAGGCTGTCGTCACCGCGTCGCCGGGCACCACACCCTTCTACCTGAGCGCCAACCGATACGGCCTGTCGGGCACGGACGGCGGCTACGGCTACCTGCGCGGCGGACTGTTCCGCGCGGCCGAGGCCGACTCCGCACACAGGTGGCGCATCGGCTACGGCATCGACGTGGCCGCCGCATACGACATGACAAGCAGTTTCGTCGTCCAGCAGCTCTACGCCGACTTCGACTGGCGTGCCATCCGCCTCACGGTGGGCAGCAAGGAGCGGCCCTCGGAACTGAAAAACGCCCTGCTCAGTACGGGCGGTCTGACCGCGAGCATGAACGCGCGCCCCGTACCCCAGGTACGCCTGGGGCTGCCTGAGTTCTGGAACATCCCGGGCACGCACGGCTGGCTCGCCATCAAGGGACACGTGGCCTATGGCCGTTTCACCGATGACAGTTGGCAGGAAGACTTCCACGCACCCGGCGAACACTATGCCAAGGGCGTCTACTACCACTCCAAGGCCGGATTCCTGCGCATAGGCAACAAGGAGAAATTCCCCCTCACCTTCACCGGCGGACTGGAGATGTACGCGCAATTCGGCGGCGAGGCGTGGAACATTGGTTACCGCGCCGACGGCAACAGCTCGGGATTCACCGGCGACTACGTGAACATGAACGACGGACTGAAAGGCTTTTGGAACGCCTTCATACCGGGCGGCAGCGACGAACGCGACGGGGATTTCGCCAACGTGGCGGGCAACCAGCTCGGAAGCTGGCACTTCAGCCTCGACTACCACGGCCGGGGAT
>CAJMSQ010000037.1 GCA_905216095.1 uncultured bacterium
CCCCCCCCCCCCCCCCCCCCCCCCCCCCCCCCCCCCTTTTTTTTTTTAATGATACGGCGACCACCGAGATCTACACTGGCGAAGACACTCTTTCCCTACACGACGCTCTTCCGATCTGCACTGCGGGCCGCCGTGGCTTCAAACGGCGGCGACCTGCTCGGAAAAAGCACCGGAGCGCTCATCTCCCTGCGGTGGAACGGAAATTTCAGGTAATTTTTAACAAACAAACGCACATCTGCCTATCATGAAAATACGTGCCCTTTTATATATAATGGTGTTGGCGCTCGCCACAAGCTGCCAGAAAGAAGACATCAACGGCCCGCTCGACGGCATGTGGCAGCTCACGTCGCTCGAACGTCGGTCCACGAAAGAAATCCTCCTCGACAAGCAGGACCAAATCTATTGGCACTTCAAGTTGCAGCTGATGAAGGCCGAGCAAATCGGGCATGACCCGGTCTTGCTCACATTCCGTTACACCGGGAACGAACTCCGTCTGCTCGAAGCCCGCCAGCGGCCGAAGGAAAACCTTGTCGGCGCCGCCGTCCCCACCACGGTACCCGACCCGGATGCCGTGGGAGGAGAAAAGACCGTCGTGGGATTCGCCGCCGTCAAGCGGTTCGCCATCCCCGAAAGCGGCCTGCTCCACATCGAGAGCGTCTCGGACGACCGTATGGTACTGACGAGCGGCGACAGCCTGCTGACATTCCGGAAATACTGACACCCGCCCGCAGGCAAAAGGCCCGCGGGAACACACAGACCACATCCACCAGACATTTTCCCACCCCAGAGACATGCGCGGAAAAGACACAGACAAGACGACAAGCTTTGTCGTCAGGACAGACACACAGCTACTCCCCTTTATCATGAAGGCGCTCGACGGCATCAGCCGTACCCGCGCAAAGTCCATACTGACCGGCGGAGGCGTCACGGTAGACGGCAAGACGCAGGTGCGGCACGATTTCGGGCTGACCCCCGGAATGCGCGTCAGCATCGGCAAGCGGAAACCCGGGGCACGGCTCGAAAGCAACCTGGTCCGCCCGGTTTACGAGGACGAGCACATCATCGTCATCGAAAAACGCCACGGAATACTCTCCATGGCCACGTCACACCACGCGCAATGCGTCAAAAAGGTGCTCGACGAGTATTTCCGCCGCTCCAAGCAGCGGTGTACCGCCCACGTGGTGCACCGTCTGGACCGCGACACGTCGGGACTGCTCGTCTATGCCAAGACCATGCAGACGGAACAGACGCTTGAGTACAACTGGCACAGCATCGTGACCGACCGGCGCTACATCGCGCTCGTCTCGGGAGCCTTGCCGGCCAGACAGGGCAGCGTGGAAAGCTGGCTGAGGGAGACCCGCGACTACATCACCCTGTCCTCGCCGCGCGAAGGCGACGGGAAATACGCGCTGACCCACTTCAAGGAGGTCAGAAGCGACGGCAACCACACCTTGGTGGAACTGAAACTGGCCACGGGCCGCAAGAACCAGATACGCGTCCACATGAAAGACATCGGGCATCCCGTCTGCGGCGACACGAAATACGGCAACGGCGACGACCCCATAGGACGGCTCGCGCTACATGCCTTCCGCCTCGACTTTTACCACCCCGTCAGCGGCGAGCACCTGCACTTCGAGACGCCCATCCCCAAGGAATTCACACGCATATTCGATAAAATGCGTTAATAATCAGCCAATTTTCCCTAATTATGCAGGGACAGGCAGGCGTGTTACGCCGGGAAATCGTAACTTTGTCCCGGAGAAAGGCCCGCAAAAGGCATCCCGACTGAAGAATCAAACGTTCAAGAAAAATGAAAACACCGAAAACCATCCTTACCCTCATCGCTGTCGCGCTGACCCTGAGCAGTTGCGTCAGCAAGAAGCAGTATGCCGAACTGAAGACCGACTACGACCGCCTGAAGACGGAGCACAGCGGACTGCAGCAGGACTACAACAACGCCCAGGTGCGCATCGCCGAATACACCAGCGATTCCAAGAGTCTCGCAGCCCGCCTGGCCGAGGAACAACAGCGCAACAAGGAAATGAAAGAAGCCTATGCGAAACTGCAAGGTAGCTACGACCAGAACATACAGCAGGGCAACGTGAATATTTCCAAGCTGGTGGACGAAATCAACGCCTCGAACAAGTTCATCAAGCAACTGGTAGAGGCCAAGTCGAAGAGCGATTCGCTCAACCAGGCCCTGACCAACAAGCTGACCCGCTCGCTTACGCGCGAGGAAACCAACGATGTGGACGTGCAGGTGCTGAAAGGCGTTGTCTACATCTCGTTGGCCGACAACATGCTCTACAAGAGCGGCTCGTACGAAATAGGCGACCGCGCCGGAGAGACGCTCTCCAAGATTGCCAAAATCATTACCGACTACAAGGAGTACGACGTACTCGTCGAAGGCAACACGGACAACGTGCCTATCTCGCAGAAGAACATCCGCAACAACTGGGACTTGTCCGCCCTGCGCGCATCTTCGGTCGTACAGGCCCTGCAGACGCGCTACGGTGTAGACCCCAAGCGGCTGTCGGCCGCTGGCCGCGGCGAGTATAACCCCGTCGCCTCCAACGCCACCGAGAAGGGAAAGCAGCGTAACCGCCGCACGCAAATCATCATCACGCCCAAGCTCGACCAGTTCATGGACCTGATTGACCAGGCCCCCGACCAGGAATAATCATTTAGGCATACAGGAAAACGGACGCCCGGGATTGTCAAGCGACAGTCCCGGGCGTTTTGTCATAAAAGCCGGTGAAGAAAAATCAGCGGGCCGTCTCGGCGTCGTACAGGGCATCGAAGGCGGCGCGCAACCGTCCCTCGTCGGCGATGAGGGCACGCAGCCGCGCCAAAGGGGCGGCATTGGGGCTCTCGGGCAGGCACAGTTGCAGGTATCCGCCGGCGGCGTATTTCCGTCCGAGGTGCTCGCACATGCGGGCATAGTGCTGCTCGCGCGACAGCCCGGGATAATGCGACAGCCCATACTGCACGGTGCGCCTTATCACCGTGTCGGGGTCGATGAGCCGGTCGGCCTCGGACACGATGCAGCCGTACAGGGAGCGGGGACGGCGGTCCGCCGAGGCCCGGTGGTCTTCCACGGCCTCGGCCATCAGGGTCAGTTCCTCCGGCGTGAACCATCGGCGCAGCTTCGCGTCGGCCAGGAGACGCCGGGCCGACACCTCGTGATGGTACTCGCGGCCCTCGTCCAGTCCCACGTCGTGGTAGGCCGCCACCAGATAGACCATGTCGGCCCGCAGCGCGGGATAGTGCCGCCACAGGGCCATGCTGCGCGCCATGACGGCCTCGGCGTGGTCACGTCGATGGGCCGCGTCGAAGGCGTCGTACAGGGGCAGGATGTCGTGCTCCACGTAGCGGCGCAACTCCGGCGTGACGTCGGGCACAGGCTCAGTATTCGACACGGTCATCCTTGTTTATCCATGCCTCGAACACCCGTGCGGCCTCGTCGCGCAGCATCTGCACGGACGGAAGGGAACGTTCGTCGGGCCGGAGCGGCATCTCGTCGTAGATGAACGAGTCGTCGAAGCCCGCACCGGCGGCATCGGCCTTGGTGGAGGCGTAGAACAGGCGGTCGAGCCGCGCCCAGTAGACCGCGCCCAGGCACATGGGGCACGGTTCGCAACTGCTGAACAGCTCGCATCCGCGCAGGTCGAACGTGCCGAGGCGTGCCGCGGCGGCACGGATGGCACGCACTTCGGCGTGTGCCGTGGGGTCGCAGTCGGCCGTCACTCTGTTCACGCCCGTAGCCACCACTTCGCCGTTGCGGGCCACGACCGCGCCGAACGGTCCGCCGCCCCGGGCCACATTGTCCTGCGCCAGCGCGATGGCCATGCGCATCAATTCTTCGTTTGTCATGATTCCGTATGTTTCGGGTTACTTACGGCAAATGTAACGATAATTCCCGATGCGGCCATCACCGGGGAAGCAAAAACGGCGCGCGGGCAATTTTAACACTTCTTGCTTTTCGGCGGAAAATGTTGTATCTTTGCATCAGCGATAAAGGGGGGCGGCCTGAAACCGCCCCTTTTTCGTGCCCGCAGGCCCGTTTCAGGGGGAAACTGTCCCTATCATAGGAAAAACTACAAGCCATGTAGGAAAAATTACATGGCTTGTAGTTCTTTTTGTCCCTGCATGTAGGCGAAACTACAAGCCATGTACGCCGCCCGAAAAGTGCAGAAAGGTTAAAAATGTTAATGTCCGTCGGTCGTTTCCTTCTGTTTTTCCGGCACAGGTCTGCGTCTGGCTGTCCTTTCCGTCGTGTCCGCCGTGCGGAATGCGTGTCTGCATGGTGCGTAACCGGACTTTCGGCCCGTATCAATGCGATTGTCGTTCAAACCTTTGTATGTTGAAAGAGTTTTTTAGTATTTTTGCAGTGTATATGTCCGGCCGTCCCGTTTTTACAGCCCGGAAAGAGGCAGGGGCGGGCTTTCCGGAACAAACGGCAAAGACATGAAAAGAACAGACTCGGCATCCGGCGACCGCGACATGCGGGAGCGCGAAGAAAGAATAGCAAGGCTCAGAAGCTACCGCGAAGACATACGGCAGGCTGTGGAGGTGATGAACCGCGGGGGTGTCATCCTGTATCCCACGGATACCATCTGGGGCATCGGATGCGACGCCACCAATGCCGAGGCCGTGCGGCGCGTCTTCGAAATCAAGCGCCGCTCCGACTCGAAAGCCCTCATCGCGCTGGTAGATTCGGAGGCGAAGGTGCAATTTTACGTGCGCGACGTCCCCGATGTGGCCTGGGACCTGATGGAAGTGTCGGAACGCCCCCTGACCGTCATCTTCGACGGCGCACGCAACCTGGCCGAGAACCTGACGGCGGACGACGGTAGCGTAGGCATCCGCGTGACGCGCGAGGACTTCAGCCGGGAACTCTGCGCCCGTATGCGCCGCGCCATTGTCTCGACGTCGGCCAACGTGAGCGGGCAGCCCGCACCGCGCTGCTTTGCCGAAATAGACGGGGACATCCTGCGTTCTGTGGACTATGTCTGCACCTCGCGCCGCGAAGAGAAGGGACAGGCGCAGGCTTCGTCCATCATCAAGCTGGGAAGCGGCGGCGAAGTCCGCATCATCCGTGAGTGACGGCTTCCCGCCCCATATCTAAACACACTGACATGACCGAAGAAAATATCCGGACCGGTTTTTCCGACCGCATAAAAGCCTGGTGCGAGGCACATCTCAGCCAGCGGCAGTTCCTGCTCCTGCTCAGCTTCGCGGTAGGCATAGGGACGGCCGTGGCGGCCTATGTGCTGAAATGGCTCATCCACACCATCGAGACCCTATTGACCTCACAATTCGACGTTACCAGCTCCAACTGGCTCTTTCTCGTGTATCCCGTCGTCGGCATCTTCCTCACGGCGCTTTTCATCAAGTATGTGGTGCGCGACAACATCGGGCACGGCGTGACGAAGATACTCTACGCCATATCGAGGCGGCAGGGGCACATCCGTCCCCACAACTGCTGGTCGAGCGTCATAGCGTCCGCGCTGACCATCGGCTGCGGCGGAAGCGTCGGCGCGGAGTCCCCCATCGTCCTCACGGGCTCGGCCATCGGCAGCAACCTGGGACGCATCTTCAAACTCGACCACAAGACGCTCATGCTGCTCATAGGCTGCGGCGCGTCGGGGGCCGTGGCGGGCATCTTCAAGGCCCCCATCGCCGGGCTGGTCTTCACGCTCGAGGTGCTGATGATAGACCTGACCATGGCCTCGTTGTTGCCGCTCCTGGTCAGTTGTCTGACAGCCACATGCCTGACCTACGCGCTCACAGGTACCGAGGCCATGTTCTCTTTCGACCTGAACGACCCGTTTACCGTGGAGCGCGTGCCCTCCACCATACTGCTCGGCATCTTTTGCGGCCTGGTGTCGCTCTATTTCACCCGTACCATGAACTCCTTCGAGAAGGTGTTCGCGCGGCTGGACAGCCTCTATACGAAACTGGCCCTGGGCGGTTCGGTGCTGGCCCTGCTCATCTATTTCTTCCCCCCGCTCTACGGCGAAGGTTACACCACCATCAACACGCTGCTCTCGGCAGGCGGTAGCGGCGGGGTGGACAATGTGATGAACAATTCGCTCTTCTACGGGCACTCGGAATACCTGCTCGTCTATCTGGGCCTGATTGTCGTGTTCAAAGTCTTCACGACGACGGCCACCAACGGCGGAGGCGGTTGCGGCGGTACGTTTGCGCCGAGCCTTTTCCTGGGCTGCGTGGGCGGATATGTATTCTCGCGCCTGTGGAACTGCTACGAACCGCTGGCCATCCACGTGCCCGAGACGAATTACGCCCTGCTGGGCATGGCCGGCGTCATGAGCGCGGTGTTTCACGCGCCGCTGACGGGCGTTTTCCTCATTGCCGAACTGACGGGCGGCTATGACCTGTTCATCCCGCTGATGATAGTGTCGGCCAGCAGCTATCTGACCATACATACCTTTGAGCCGCACAGCATTTACTCCATGCGACTGGCGCGTCAGGGCGACCTGCTCACACATCACAAGGACCGCTCCATCCTGACGCTCATGTCGCTCGACGCCGTCATAGACAAACAGCGCCCGCGCCTCAGTCCCGACATGAATCTCGGGCAGCTGGTGCAGGTGGTGTCGAAGAGCAAGGCCAACAACTTCGCGGTGTGCGACCGCAAGGGCGGCCTGCTGGGCGTCGTGAACCTGCAAAGCATCCGCAAGGTGATATTCCGCAGCGAACTTTACAGGGTCTACACGGCCGAACAACTGATGCAGCAGCCGGCGGCCATACTGACAACGACCGACTCGATGGCGGTTATCATGGACCGCTTCCAGGATACGGACGCCGCGGTGCTGCCTGTGCTCGACTCCGACCGTAACTTTGTGGGATTCATCACGAAACCGCGCCTCTACGCCTCGTACCGACAAATCATGAAGGACTTCTCGGAAGAATGACTCGCGGCGGAGGCGGACAAGGCATATACATTCCTTTTCATAAAAGAACGAAACGATGAGCGAAAACCGGGAAAACAACCGCAGAAAGGAGCGGGAGAAACGCATCTACCGCGTGACCGTCATAGGCAGCATAGGCAATCTGTGCCTGCTGCTCTTTAAATTCTTTGCCGGCATAGTGGGCGGAAGCGCGGCAATGGTGGCCGACGCCGTTCACTCGCTTTCCGACTTTGCCACCGATATTGTCGTCCTCTTTTTTGTCCGCATAGCCGGACGGCCGAGCGACGAATGCCACGACTTCGGGCATGGCAAGTACGAGACACTGGGGACAACCGTCATCGGGATGATGTTGCTCGTCGTCGGGGCGGGCATCTTCTGGAGCGGATGTACCGCCGTCTACGATTTCCTGCAAGGCCGCGCGCTGGAACGTCCGGGCTACATCTCGCTGGTTGCCGCGCTACTCTCGATTGTCGTCAAGGAAGTGCTTTACCGCTATACGGTTACGGTCGGCCGGCGGCTGAGGTCTTCGGTCGTGGTGGCCAATGCGTGGCACCACCGCAGTGATGCCTTTTCTTCCATCGGCACGGCGGCCGGCATAGGCGGCGCTGTGTTGCTGGGACCCGCGTGGCATGTGCTCGACCCCTTGGCCGCCATCGTCGTGAGCGTATTCATCATACGCGCGGGCCTGTCCCAGTTGATTCCCTGTGTGGACGAACTTCTCGAAAAGTCCCTGCCCGAGCAGGACGAGCGCTTCATCCGCAAGACCATCCTTGCGCATCCCGGCGTTTCAGACCCGCACAACCTGCGCACACGCCGCATAGGCACTTATTGCGCCATAGAAGTGCACTTCCGCATGGACGGAAACACGACCATCGACGAGGCGCACGCCGCCACACGTACCATCGAGGACCGGTTGCGCAGGCATTTCGGTCCCGAAACCATCATCAACACACACGTGGAACCGGTGAAGCCGGCCGCGACGCAGCGGAACGACGAAGGAAAACAATCTTCCGAAAAACCACAATAAATATAACCGCGCGACGTTTATATACAAACATGAATTGGTCCGAGAAAACATATTCCCTGTTGCTGGCACTTCTTTGTTGCCTGCCGCTGGCCGCGCAAACCCGGAAGGTGCAGAACCGTCCCTTCATAGACGAGCGGCGCTTCCACTACGGTTTTACCGTCGGACTGCACGACCAGAGCGTCAAGATACGCAACAACGGGTACACAGACCCCGCGACGGGAGCACAATGGCTGGCCGAAAACGACCGGCAAGGCATCGGCTTGAGCGTGGGCATATTGGGCGAATGGAAACTGAACAGGAATTTCGCGCTGCGCCTGGTTCCCTCGCTGCACTTCGGCAGCAAGCACATCGCTTTCCGCAACCTGGCGACGGGAGAAGAGGAGACGCAGGACATGAAGTCCTCTTACCTGTCACTGCCCCTCGATGTGAAAATCGCCGCACCGCGTTTCAACAATTACCGGCCCTACGTCATCGCGGGCGTAGCCCCGCAGTACGACCTCACGGCAGGCAAGCACACCAAACTGCGTGCCAAGCCGTTCAACCTGATGCTGGAGGCCGGTCTCGGATGCGACTTGTACCTGCCTTTCTTCAAGCTCATTCCCGAACTGAAGTTCTGCTTCGGTCTCGGCAACATCCTGCAAAAGAAACGCAACGACCAGACTGACCCTTCACAGCTCGTATTTACGCAAAGCGCCGACGGCATGACGAACAACATGGTGGTGCTTTCGTTCTACTTTGAATAGACATGCTTCGGCGGAGAAGCCGCCGCGGCGATATTTTCAAGCCATAAAAACAAACTTTCATGACACATACCGTTACGTCCGTGCCGAAGCGTCTGGCCTCGCTCGACATCCTGCGCGGCGCAGACCTGTTTCTGCTCGTCTTTCTGCAACCCGTTTTAATCGCGGTCGGCACACAGGCCGACATTCCCTGGCTCAACGAAATCCTATATCACTTCGACCACGAGAGTTGGGAAGGCTTCCGCTTCTGGGACCTGGTGATGCCGCTGTTTCTCTTCATGACCGGCGTTTCCATGCCCTTTTCGTTGGCCAAGTACCGGACGGCCGGGGACAAGTCTGCCGTATGGCGGAAGATATTGAAGCGTTTCGTCGTGCTCTTTGTGCTGGGTATGGTGGTGCAAGGTAACCTTCTGGGGCTTGATCCCAAGCATCTGTATCTTTATACCAACACGCTGCAGGCCATTGCCACGGGCTATCTGATTGCCGCAATAGCTTTTCTTTGTCTTTCGTCGCGCGGACAGGTGGTTCTGGCCCTGCTTCTGTTGGCGGCATACTGGTTCCCGATGACGTTCCTGGGCGACTTCACGCCCGAAGGTAACTTTGCCGAGCGCCTGGACCGCCTTGTACTCGGCCGTTTCCGCGATGGTGTGTATTGGGACGAGGCGGGCAACTGGCATTTTTCCCCCTATTACAATTATACTTGGATACTCAGCAGTCTGACTTTCGGCGTGACCGTTATGCTCGGGTCGTTTGCAGGACAGCTGATGAAGGCGGAACGGGCGAACAGCCGCCGGGTAGTCGTGAAATTGCTGGTGGCCGGCGCGGCTTTGTCGCTTGCCGGTTGGCTTTGGAGCTTCCAAATGCCCGTTATCAAGCGCCTGTGGACGTGTAGCATGACGTTACTTTCCGGCGGATACTGCTTTCTGCTGATGGGGCTGTTCTATTATGTCATCGACCACAAGGGTTGTTCGCGCGGACTGGGATGGCTGAAGATTTACGGCATGAATTCGATAACGGCATACCTGTTGGGCGAGTGCATAAACTTCCGTTGCGTCGCCGCTTCCGTCAGCTACGGGCTGGAACAATACTTGGGCGATTACTATGGCGCGTGGCTGACGTTCGCCAACTACCTTATCGTCTTCTTCATCCTCCGGGCGATGTACCGTAACGGTATTTTCCTAAAGATTTAGCCGGAGGAAATATCTGCTTTCACGCGCTTACTTTTTCTAAAAATAAAGCTCCGAACTGCCAAGTGCAGTCGGAGCTTTTGTTTTGACAGGCGTAGTCGCCCTTTCTTTACTTCTGCATGTGCTTTTCCACCCAGCGGCGGGCATTGACAAAGGCTTCCATCCACGGTGTGACTTCGTCGTTGCGCCGGTCTGCGGGATAGAAAGGATTCTGCCAGGGATAGAAGGCCCGTTCCAAGTGGGGCATCATGGCCACATGGCGGCCGTCCGCGCTGGCAATGCCGGCCACGTTGTAGTCCGAGCCGTTCGGGTTGCCGGGATACTCGTCGTAGCTGTATTTAAGTACTATATTATAATTGTCTTCCGGGAGAGGCAGCGAGAATTTTCCTTCGCCGTGTGCCACCCAGATGCCCAGCTGGTCGCCGCTGAGCGAGCCGAACATGACGCTACGATTAGTTTGGACGGTGAGTCCGAGGAACTTGCTTTCGAATTTCCGGCTGTCGTTGTGCAACATGCGCGACTTCGCCGTGTGTTCCGGGTTGATAAGTCCCAACTCTATCATGAGCTGGCAGCCGTTACATACGCCCAACGAGAGCGTATCGGGGCGTGCGTAGAAGCGGTCGAGGGCAGCCTTGGCTTTAGGATTGTAGAGGAAAGCGCCGGCCCAGCCTTTGGCGGAACCGAGAACGTCGCTGTTCGAGAAACCTCCGCAGAAGACAATCATATTGATGTCGTCGAGCGTCTCGCGTCCCGTGATGAGGTCGGTCATCATGACGTCTTTCACATCGAAGCCGGCCAGATGGAGCACGTAAGCCATTTCCCGTTCGCCGTTCGTTCCTTTTTCGCGGATGATGGCGGCGCGGATGCCGCTCTTGGTGCGGCGTTCGGGCGAGATGCCGAGGCTTGCGAACGTGCCCTTGAAGTCTTTGTGGATGTGATACTCCATGGGCTGCCGCTTATAATTGTCAAAGCGTTTCGCAGCGCAGCCGTTCATGCTCTGTTTCGTATCGAGCAGATAACTGGTCTCGAACCAAACGTCGCGCAGATGGTCGATGCCGAACTGATAGGTCGCGCCGTCTTTCTCTACCATGATGTGCCGTTCCTCGGTCGGCCGTCCCAGCTTGACGTAGGCCACGCCGGCATTGTCGAGGATGGTCTTGAACGCGCCTTTGTCCTTTTCGGCCACCTGTACCACGACGCCGGGGTTTTCGGCAAAAAGGATACGGACGAGGTCCGCGCCCTTGAATCCGTCGAGATTGATTTCGAGACCGCCTTCGCTATTGGCAAAGCACATTTCGAGCAGGCAGGTGATGAGTCCGCCGGCAGACACGTCGTGTCCGGCCAGTATGAGACGTTCGTCCACCAGTTGTTGCACGGCGTTGAAGGCATCCCGGAAGTATTCGGGGTTCTTTACGGAAGGCACGTCCGAGCCTACGTATCCGAGGCTCTGGGCAAATGCCGAGCCGCCCAGACGAAGGGTGTCGAAGGAGAAGTCTATGTGATACAGCACCGACTTCTCGTTGCTGATGACCGGCGTCACCACCTTGCGTATGTCGCTCACTTCGCCGCCGGAGCTGACGATTACCGTTCCCGGAGATATGATTTTTTCGCCGTCGGGGTATTTCTGTGTCATCGACAACGAGTCTTTTCCGGTCGGGACATTGACTTTCAGCGCGCAGCAGAAGTCCGAGAGCGCCTGCACGCCTTTGTAGAGCCGTGCGTCCTCACCCTGTTGTGCGCGGCACGGCCACATCCAGTTGGCCGACAGGCTTACGCTGTCCAGGCCGTCGGCCAGCGGCGCCCACACCAGGTTGGTGAGGCTCTCGGCCACAGACAGGACGGAGCCTGCCGCGGGGTCGGCCAGTCCGGCCTGGGGTGCGTGTCCGATGGCGGTCGCAATGCCGGCCTTTCCCCGATAGTCGAGCGCCACCACGCCACAGTCGGCGAGCGGCAACTGGAGTTCGCCCTGCGTCTGCTGGCATGCCACCTTGCCGGTGACGGAACGGTCCACCTTGTTGGTGAGCCAGTCCTTGCAGGCCACGGCTTCGAGCTGCAACACATTATATATATAGTCGTCTATCCGCGTGACGTCATATTCCACATCCTTGTAAGTGCGGACCACCGTGCTGTCCGTCATTACGGTCTTGGGCGAATGGCCGAACATCTGCGCGACGTCGAGGTCGAACGGCCGCACGCCGTCTCCCTGCTCGAAGGCAAAGTGCGCGTCGCCCGTGGTCTCGCCCACGACATACATAGGCGCGCGTTCGCGTTCGGCAATTTTGCGCACGTGGTCCAGGTGTTCTTCCTGGATGAGCAGACCCATGCGCTCCTGGCTCTCGTTCGCTATGATTTCCTTGGCCGACAGTGTCGGGTCGCCCACGGGCAACTTCGTCATGTCAATGAGTCCGCCGCACTCTTCCACCAGTTCCGACAGACAGTTCACGTGTCCGGCCGAACCGTGGTCGTGGATGCTGACCACGGGGTTCACATCCTCCTCGCACAGGGCGCGCACCAGGTTGTTGGCACGCTTCTGCATTTCGGGGTTAGCCCGCTGCACGGCGTTCAGTTCGATGCCGCTGCTGTACCGTCCCGTCTCGACAGACGATACGGAGCCGCCGCCCAGTCCGATGCGGTAGTTCTCGCCGCCGACGACAACCACCTTGTTGCCCTTTTTCGGCTCGCCTTTCAGGCAGTCGCGCCGCGTGCCGTAGCCCACGCCGCCGGCCAGCATGATGACCTTGTCATATCCGTACTTCTCGCCGTTTTCCGCGTGTTCGAAGGTGAGCACGGAACCGGTGATGAGCGGCTGTCCGAATTTGTTTCCGAAGTCGGACGCGCCGTTCGAAGCCTTTATCAGAATCTGTTCCGGCGTCTGGTACAGCCATTTCCGCACGTCGAGGATGTCCTCCCAGGGCCGTCCGCCGTCCAGCCGCGGATAGGCCGTCATGTAGACCGCCGTTCCGGCGATGGGCCACGAGCCTACGCCGCCGCCCATGCGGTCGCGGATTTCGCCGCCCGTACCTGTGGACGCGCCGTTGAAGGGTTCTACCGTCGTGGGGAAGTTATGTGTCTCCGCTTTCAGGGAAATGACGCTCTCGATGTCCTTGATGACGAAGTAGTCGCTGGTGGAGTGGTCCTGCGGTGCGAACTGCTCGACGACAGGTCCGGCCGAGAAGGCCACGTTGTCCTTGTAGGCCGAAAGAATCTTGTGCGGGTTCTCCTGTGTCGTCTTCTTGATCATGGCAAAGAGCGAGGAAGGCATTTCCTGCCCGTCGATGATGAACGTTCCGCCGAAGATTTTGTGGCGGCAGTGCTCGGAGTTGATTTGCGCGAAGCCGAACACTTCGGAGTCGGTCAGTTTCCGGCCCAGCTGTCCCTCGACGTTGTGCAGGTAATCAATTTCTTCGGGCGACAGGGCCAGCCCTTCCTGTTCGTTATAAGTATCAAGGTCGTCGATGAACTCGATGGCCGCCGGCTTCAGATCTATGGTGAAGATATGCTGGTCGAGGCCTTCGTACAGGCGTTGCAGCATGGGGTCGTGTTCGGCGTCGGCCCCCGAGACGGGAAAATACTCTTCGATGCGCGTGATGCCGCAGAGGTTCATGTTTTGCGTGATTTCCACGGCATTGGTGCTCCACGGCGTAATCATTTCGCGGCGCGGTCCGACAAACCAGCCCGGCAGGGCATCCGCGCTTTCGGGCCTGGCGTCGCCATAGAGCCAGCACAATTCTTTCACTTCTTCTTCGTTGAGCTGACGGTCCGCCTGTGTGGCGATGACGCTCTCCGACGGAGTTCTAAAAAAGAGAATCATAGGAGAATATGTTTTTAGCTTGTTTTTTTTCTTTGGCTACAAAGATACGACAAAGAAACCGAAAAGCGGCGCAGATTGGGCAAAGAATGTCGTGCTGCCGGCATCTGCCGTGCCGTTCCGTGCAGGAAGTCGTCCGCCTGTCCCTTTTGCCGTTGTCTTACCGCGGCGCGGATGTCGGGAAACGGCGGCTACGACGGACCTGACATTAACATTTTTAACCTTTGTACACTTTCGGTGAATTCAACAAGCAAGTGCAAATTTATATTATCTGTTTTAAGAAGACCTCAATTGGTGGATGAAAATTGAGT
>CAJMSQ010000038.1 GCA_905216095.1 uncultured bacterium
CATTTACCATCAATGAAACAGGACTGCCCGTCATTGCGGAAGTACACTCGTTTGGCGAGCCCCCGAAGCCCAAGGCAAGAACGGGGTTTACGGAACTGAGCATCGAACAGCACCGCGAAGCTCTCTCTGCCGCATTCGGGGAAAAGCCCATCCGGGGATTCGACAACCTGCTGCAGAGCCTGATGGTCTCCTACGAGGCAATCGGGTTCAAACGCGGCCGGAGTGTCATGATAAAACTGATGCAATACCTGATAGACAACCTCAAGCTCATCATCAAACGGGACAAGTTGTTCTATTACGACATGACGCCTACCGAGGCCATGCTTTTTGATGAAGAATGAAGTCGTGCGCGGGCTTATATCATTTAGTTTACTTTAGTATTTATATATATAGGGGAAAAACTAAACTAAACCTTTTTTTGAAATCAAGTGAAAGAAAAATAGATGACCATAGCAGAAGCAAAACAAGTACGCATCGTGGATTTTCTGGCACAGCTCGGCCACCATGCACAGCATATAAAATCGGAACAATACTGGTACTTCTCACCGTTACGGAACGAGCGTACCCCGTCGTTCAAGGTGAATGACCGAATCAATGAATGGTACGATTTCGGCGAGGCGACCGGCGGCGACCTGGTGGAACTGGCAAAATACATTTGCCGGACGGACTGCGTGAGCGAGGCACTGGCGTATATCGAGAGGCTTGTGAATGGCGCATCACTACCGAGAACCCGTATGCCGACCGCTCCACCCCGACCGGTGGAGGCTGAAATGAAAGACGTGATCGTGATTCCACTCCGCCATCACGCCCTGTTCTCTTACCTCCAATCCCGGCTTATCGACGCGGACATCGGCCGTATGTATTGCAAGGAGGTGCATTATGAACTGCGAGGCCGTCATTATTTCGCTCTCGCATTCGGCAATACCTCCGGTGGTTACGAGGTGCGCAACGCCTATTACAAGGGATGCCTGAACAACAAGGACATCTCATTGATAAGACATCTGACAGAAGAGACACAGGAAAATGTCTGTGTTTTCGAGGGCTTCATGGATTTCCTTTCCTATATGACACTGAAACTGGCAGGCGACCGAACGGTCTGTCTTGCCATGCCATGCGACTACCTCGTGATGAACTCGGTAAACAACTTGAAAAAGACGCTGGCACGTTTACAGGAATATTCGGTCATCCACTGTTATCTCGACAATGACCTTGCCGGGCAGAGAACCACAGAGACCATTGCCGGGATGTATGATGGACGTGTCAGCGATGAATCCTGCCACTATGCGGAATACAAAGACCTGAACGATTACCTGCGCGGAAAGAAACGCTGATATTCAGTGTTCTCCTTTGCCACCTAAAGCTCTCCACCACGAGAGCTTTTTTTATGCCCCGATTTCTCCATTTCCCTCCATAGAGACTGCAATATAGTACGATTTAATAGTTCGATTTTTGGAAATTACATAAATCTCATTAACGAAATAGATGTTTAATGCTCAATTATTTTATGGTTTTATATTTCGTGCGTTTCTTTGCAAAATCATACTAATACAAATTTTAATATTCATACTAAATACATGAACTCATATTTCATTTTTGCCATCGTCCTGACGGTTGCCTACATCATTTACTACGCCGTCATCATAGCGCATGACATCTACGGGAAAAAGGGGACGGACAAACCGAACGAGGAAGTTTTCGACCTCGGCGCACCGGAAGAGGAAGAGAGTGTGGCTGTCACGGAAAGCGAGACCGGCTTCAGTATCGGTAGCGAGAACTACGAGACGGAAAGTACGGCTACCTCTTCCGAAACATCCCTTGAGGATGTCAAGGACAAACCGGGAACGGCGCAGGAGAAACTGGAACGGCTGAAGGCCGAGGCGGAGGAACAGATGGAAGAGACCACGCCTTACCTGTCGGACGCACGCACGTCGGAGGAGATGTACAAGGCTATGATTTCCAAGGGACGGTTAGACAACCGACCGGAAATAAAGTGGAACCCAATTCAAGACCGGTTGTGAGATGTCGAAAGCTAAAAAGATTCTATGTGCGCTGTGCCTCCCGTTCCCCTACACGACTTTTGCCAAAAGCGGCAGCGTGAACTATAGCTGGGGAGCGGATGCGTTGGCCACGATGCACGACTTCGTGGTGACGATGATGCTCTATGTCCAGTATATCTGTTGCGCTATCGCCGGAGTTTACGTCATCGTGTCCGTCTGTCAGATATACATCAAGATGAACACGGGCGAGGACGGCATCACCAAGTCGATAATGACGCTTGTAGGTGCGTGCCTGTTCCTGATCGGGGCATTCTATGTTTTCCCGGTATACATCGGCTACCGCATATAACCAAACATCTATCAGGTCGCAGACAAATAAAGTATTCACTAAAAAAGTAAACGTATGTTTCAGAAAACCAAACAACTGTGCCGCAAGGCATTCGGATTCGTCAACGGAATCCCTACCAAAGTAATGATGTTCTCCTTCATGCTGCTGTCCGGCATGGTGGCGAAAGCGCAGAACTCCGCAGGCGACTATTCCGCCGGTACGAGCGCATTATCCACTGTCGCGGAGGAGATTGCCAAGTATGTGCCTATTATGGTGAAATTGTGCTACGCCATTGCCGGCGTTGTGGCCATCGTGGGTGCAATCTCGGTATATATCGCCATGAACAACGAGGAGCAGGACGTCAAGAAGAAGATCATGATGGTCGTGGGAGCCTGTATCTTCCTCATTGCGGCGGCCAAGGCGTTGCCTCTGTTCTTCGGTATTGCCGCTTAAACATCAAGGATAAGTATGAAAGGCAAGGACGAACGCTATCCGGACTACCCGCTGTTCAAGGGACTGCAACGGCCTCTTGAGTTTTTGGGCATCCAAGGCCGGTATATATATTGGGCGGCGGTGACGACGTGCGGAGCCATTGTCGGCTTTGTCGCCGCCTACTGCCTGCTCGGTTTCATTGCCGGGCTTGTCGTGCTGGCAGCCGTCGTATCGGCCGGTATCGTGCTCATCCTCCTCAAACAGCGGAAAGGACTGCATAGCAAGAAGGTCGTTCCGGGTGTGTATGTGTATGCCCACTCGCGCAAGATCTGACGAAAGAAAAACCATCACGGCAATGTGCATGGCTTTATTGATTGTTGAACGCGGGCGGGTTTGTCTTGAAGCAAGGCGAACCTGCCCCTATTTAATTACACGTATATCGAAATGACCCTATACATCATTTTATGTTTTGTCGCTTTGTGCGCGGGTATGGCCTTGTCGGTCTATGCGTTCGGTACGGGCGGCAAGCGCAAGCGAATCTTTCAGGACATCTATTTCTCGGCGGAGGAAACGGACGGTGTGGGTGTGCTGTACACCAAGACCGGCGAATATTCCGCCGTACTTAAGATAGAGAATCCGGTACAGAAATATTCGGCGGACATTGACAGTTACTACGACTTCACACACTTGTTCACCGCCCTTGCGCAGACGTTGGGCGAAGGGTACGCCATCCACAAGCAGGACATCTTCGTCAGGAAACAGTTTGCGAGCGAACCGACTGACGGTCAGGAGTTCCTGTCTTCATCCTATTTTCGTTATTTCAAGGGACGTCCTTACACGGACAGCCTTTGCTACCTGACCATCACGCAAGAGGCGAAGAAAAGCCGTCTGTTCTCGTTCGATAGCAAAAAGTGGCGCGACTTCCTTGTGAAAATCCGTAAAGTACACGACCAGTTACGTGACGGCGGCGTACAGGCCAGATTCCTGAACAAAGCCGAAGCGAGCGAGTACGTCGATCGTTACTTCGCCATGAACTTCAAAGACCGCACCGTGTCGATGACGAACTTCAAGGCGGACGATGAAACCGTGTCGATGGGCGACAAACGCTGCAAGGTGTACAGCCTTGTGGACGTGGACTGTGCCGCACTGCCCTCACAGATACGTCCGTACACGAATATCGAGGTCAACAACACGGAAATGCCCGTCGATTTGGTGTCGGTGGTGGACAGCATCCCGAACGCCGAGACGGTGGTCTATAACCAAATCATCTTCCTGCCCAACCAGAAGCGTGAGCTGTCGCTGCTCGACAAAAAGAAGAACCGCCACGCGAGCATTCCCAATCCGAACAACCAGATGGCGGTCGAGGACATCAAGCGTGTGCAGGAAGTCATCGCCCGTGAGAGCAAGCAACTGGTATATACACACTTCAACATGGTGGTGGCCGTGTCTGCCGGTGCAGACCTGCAAAAGTGTACGAACCACTTGGAAAACGCTTTCGGGCGTATGGGTATCCATATCAGCAAGCGGGCATACAACCAACTGGAACTGTTCGTCGGTTCGTTTCCGGGCAACTGCTACACGCTCAATGAGGAATACGACCGTTTCCTGACCCTTTCCGATGCGGCGATGTGCCTGATGTACAAGGAGCGTGTGCTGCACAGCGAGGAAACGCCGCTGAAGATTTACTACACCGACCGTCAGGGCGTGCCGGTGGCTATCGACATCACGGGAAAAGAGGGAAAGAATAAACTGACTGATAATTCCAATTTTTTCTGTTTGGGGCCTTCGGGCAGCGGCAAGAGTTTTCATATGAACTCGGTCGTGCGCCAGCTCCATGAGCAGGGAACGGATGTGGTGATGGTCGATACGGGGAACTCATACGAGGGACTGTGCGAGTATCTGGGCGGCAAGTATATCTCCTATACCGAGGAACGGCCTATTACGATGAATCCGTTTCGCATCAACCGGGAGGAATACAATATCGAGAAGATAGACTTCCTCAAGAACCTTATCCTGATGATTTGGAAAGGGTCGGACAGCCAGATTCCCGAAATCGAGTTCCGCATTGTCGAGCAGATAATCATAGACTACTATGATGCCTATTTCAACGGATTTACAAGATACACCGACGAGCAACGGGAGGTACTGCTGAAAAACCTGTTTGCGGCGGCCAGCCGAAAGAACCCAAACAAACCACCCAGAGAGGTGGATGAGATGGTGCGCAAACAGATAGAGGTGCTTGAGGCACGGCGGGCGGCTCTCAAAGTGTCGGAACTGAACTTCAACTCATTCTTTGACTACTCATTCGACCGTCTGGAGCAGATCTGCACCGAAAATGACATCACGACAATCAGCTACTCGACCTATTCGACCATGCTGCAGCCGTTCTACAAGGGAGGCGCATATGAGAAGATTCTCAATGAGAATGTGGATTCGGCACTGTTTGACGAGACATTCATCGTCTTTGAAGTGGATGCAATCAAGGAAAACAAGAAACTGTTTCCCATTGTCACACTGATTATCATGGACGTGTTCCTGCAGAAAATGCGCATCAAGAAGCCCCGTAAAGTCCTTGTCATCGAAGAGGCGTGGAAGGCCATTGCCAGCCCGCTCATGGCGGAATACATCAAGTTCATGTACAAGACCGCCCGTAAGTTTTGGGCTTCTGTCGGCGTGGTGACGCAGGAGATACAGGACATCATCGGCAGCGAAATCGTGAAGGAGGCCATCATCAACAACTCGGACGTGGTGATGCTGCTTGACCAGAGCAAGTTCAAGGAACGCTTTGACGAAATCCGAAAGATTCTTGGTCTGACCGAGGTGGATTGCAAGAAGATATTTACCATCAACCGCTTGGAGAACAAGGATGGGCGCAGCTTCTTCCGCGAAGTGTTTATCCGTCGGGGGACGACCAGCGGCGTGTACGGCGTGGAAGAGCCGCACGAGTGCTACATGACCTACACGACCGAACGGGCGGAAAAGGAGGCACTGAAGCTTTACAAGAAGGAACTTCGGTGCAGCCATCAGGAAGCTATCGAGGCATATTGCCGGGACTGGGATGCCAGCGGTATCGGGAAGGCCCTGCCTTTTGCACAAAAAGTAAACGAGACGGGGCGTGTGCTCAACCTCCGTCCCGTGCATGAATCCAAATAAACATTGCAGCCATGAAACGACTACTCCTTATCCTGACCATCGCCTCGGTCACACTCTGCCAGACGGTTCACGCCCAGTATTACAGCGTGAACTACGACACCCGTACCGTTGCGGCGATGGTGGCTGCCTTCGGTACGGAAGCGGTCGCCGAAGGGTACTACCGGGAGCAGGTCGATGACGTCCTCAAGCACTACACGGCAGCGGAGGTCGCTACCGCCGGGATATTCGCGGCCAAGTTCTTGGAGCATAAAGCCCTGAGCGACCTCGGCATCTGGAACAGCCGTACGGAAAACTACTACTACCGGCGCATCTACCGGATGGTGGCGGAGAAAATCATGCCCAAGATATGGGTGGTGGCGAAGCAGATGCTCCATTCGCCGCAAACGGCTATCTATTGGGGCAGTTACCTGATGAAAGTCTGCGATGATACCAAAAGTCTGTGTATGCAGTTCGAGAGCGTGGTGACCAACAGCACGCTGACCTTTTCGGACATCGCCTTTCTCGAAATCAATCCGGAAATTGCCCCCTTGCTGAAACTCTCCGAAACGGGAAACATCGACTGGCAGCGGATGATGGACAACTTCGCCCGCATACCGGGCAACTTCACCCACGAGAACCTGAAAAGCGACCTCGACAACCTTTATAACACGGGGGTCGGCCTTGCAACGGCAGGCATTGCCAATCTTGGTGACGCCCTGTTGCAAAGCAGCTCGTTCCATGACCTGCTGGGTGGAAAGGTTGAAGAAATCGGCAACCTGTATGAACACTACGGGAGTCTATTCGAGCAGGCGGAACATGACATCAGCGGCTTGCTGATTGACATGGTGGGTGGTCCGGACAACGTGGCCGGTCTGTTCAACTTCAGCAACTACAACCTCACGGCATGGATGACCGACTACCTGGACGAAGCGATGGGGAACTATTACACGCAGCGGTGGTACATTGCCCGGCGTGACCAAGGGAGCGTATCGCTGTGCGACTACTATCCTCCGACGGACGACAACAGCATCCTGAACGGGGGCGCATGGGTGCGGTTCAACACGAGCGACCCGAATTTCTATCCTGATGCCTCGCAACGGGAACAGGTACTTGCCAACTCGGAAGGATATGCCGGTTGGTCAAGAAACCGCGTGCAGCAGTTGAACAACCAGAACGACGGGTTCAGCTACAGCATCAACTATTGGATGAGTGCCTATATCATCAGCAAGAAAAACAAGCAGACCAAAAAGGCATACGCATACGAAATCCATGTGAGCAAAAACTGGAACAAAGAAGAGGTCGTCTATGAGGAAGTCTTCGATTCCTACTCGATGGACTTGAACACGTTTCGGGCGCAACTGAATGTCCGGCTTGCGGAGTTCAACGAGAACGAGGACGGCTACACCTATTATATATCTTCCGGTGCGCGGAACTATTACCAAGCAACGGACGCAGCCAAATTGAAGGGATGCGAGAGCGTGACCATCAGCGTGACCTGTTCCGACGGGGTTACGCTCGGACAAGGCTCGACACAGTACAAGTGCCGCAAGTGCGGCAGCTCGTTGAATGCCCACACCAAGGAGTGCGCCATGCAGACCTCGGTGACGGAAAACGACCTCGACCTTTCGGAACTGGACGCGCTATTGAACGAGGCGAACAGCCAAGCGGCCAATATTGAAGCGCAAATCGGGGCATTGGAAAACGAGAACGCTGTCCTGCTGAAGAAAATCAGTACGGCGAGCATTGAGGATGCGGCGAATTACCGGCAGCAGTACAACGCGAACAAGACACGGATAGACCGTCTGAAAGGAGAACTCGCGGAATGGAAGAAGAAACAGTCCGACTATGCCCAAGCAAAGTCGGATGCCGCAGACGACAACAGCGTGGCGACGGATGACTATTACCGCATCCCTGCCATCATGCAGGACTGCAAGGCGGCATACGGTCTTACTTGGCAGGACGGCGGAGCATGGAACGGCTACTCGTATGTACGCAAGGCGACCATGCCGAATATCAACGGTATCATCACATTCAGGGCTACGGTCTCCATTGCCCGCAAGCCGAAATATTTTCTCGGCATAAAAATACACCGTACCATTATCCAAATCAAGTGGGAACTCACTTCGGAATATACGGACACACACGTCGCTGACGTGCTGACCCTTGATCCGGGACTTTCGGATGCGGAAAAGGCTAAACTGGTAAACGACCGGATAGCCGAAATCGCCCGTGAACATCCGTCCTGTAAAATCACGACGGAATACGCCCGCAGCGCACCGACGGAAGAAACGCCATCAGGCGACGTGTACCATCTGCTGTGGTCAAGCGACCGCCTTGAGATAGCGCGAGAGGTGGACAGCAGAATCACCAAGATATATGCCGACTTGGTATCGCTGGAAAAGATGATGCACTACAAGCGGAGCATCCTTGACGTGATGAAGGATGTGCAGCCCGGACTGGACACGGACGAAGGCCGTAGGCTGACACTCGTGGAGGAATGCCATGACCGCTGGGTGGAGAATGCACGGACGCTTCGGAGCGGCAACAGCAGGAATAGCAGAAAGGAGGTACGGCCATGAAACGTACCATACAGATTGCCGTCGTGCTGTTCGCCCTGCTGCCCGGTATCGCCAAGGCGCAGTGGACTTTCGATATAGTCTCCGTCGAAGCCTACATCAACGACCACAAGAAGCAGCGCAGCCTGCTGTTGGCTCGTAGCACCTTGGAGTACAGCAACAAGCTGTTGCACGAGTACAGCTGTAAAGAAATTGGGGACTATAAAGAGTTGAATATTGACCTTGACAAATACACCCGTGCGTTCGATGCCATCGACGTCATGTACCAGTCGTTGCGCACGGTGTTGAACGTCAAGAATACCTATACATCGGTCAGCGACCGTATCGGCGACTATAAATCGTTGTTGGAGGATTTCAATGCGAAGATCTTGAAACGTGGACGCATCGAATCCGCAGATACCCTGATTATCTCCATCAATGCGAGGGGGCTGAGGGCGATTGCCCGTGAGGGGGAACAGCTCTACAAGTCCGTGAGCGACCTCGTGCTGTATGCCACCGGAGCGGCAGCCTGCTCGACCTCCGACCTGCTGATGGTGTTGGAGGCCATCAACCGCTCATTGGACAACATCGAGCGGCATCTGAACCGGGCCTATTTCGAGACATGGCGGTACATTCAAGTGCGCATCGGCTATTGGAAAGCAAAGGTATATCGCTCCCGCACCATGCGGGAGATTCTCGATGACGCCTTCGGGCGTTGGCGCGGAGCCGGAAGACTGGATTATTAACGACAAAAAGAGAAGAATATGAACAGAAAACTATTACTCATGGCAGTGGCGGTCACCGTAACGACAGCCGTACACGCACAGTATGTAACGTACAACCATGATTCGCCGAAGCAGAATCAGGTAACGGTCATGGAAACCGGTACGGGCGCACTCTCGCCCGACCTCTATTATTCCGTGCTGCACAACAAATACAAGAAGTCGGCGGCGGCCAAAAACAAGCTCTCGTTCCGCACACTTGCCGGTATCAATCTCTACAACCAGGTGGACGAAGCGGAAGCCATTGATTCGGCTTTGGTCAAGCGGGCGAAGGTCGAGGCGTTGAACGTTGCCGACCGGCAGGCGGACATCGCGTGGCTTGCCGAGGGCGATAAGGTCAGCAGACAGATGGACCGGTTCCGGCGCAACATCGACCGTATTCTCCTGTCCGGCGGTACTCCGGCCGACAAGGAACGGTGGACGGAATACTACCACGTCTATCAGTGCGCCATCAACGCCACGAAAGACGCCTATATGCCAAACGCCCAGCGAAAGAAGGAGTATCTGCGCATCTACGAGGATGTGGCACGGCAGAACGAGATTTTAGTGAGCTACCTCGCCAAGCGTCAGAACGCAACGGCAACAAGCACACTGCTGAACGCAACGGACAACCGTACCCTGCATAAGGGCGGCATTGTCCGCAATGCCATGAGCCGGTGGCAGGAATCACGCCTTGCGGTGCGTGGCTCGCAATCGGGCGGCAACGGAAACGGCGAAGATGACAACGAGAGTGTAAACAGAGGGAAATAAAAAGACAGGGCTATGGCAAACGGAGATATACTTTCGGATTTCGGCATCAACCTGTTGGAGGAGGAAATAGATGATGTCATCTTTCAGACCAACGAGTTTCTGACGGACGCGACTTTTACCGGTGCGCAGGGTCCTTTTTGGTGGATATTGCAGATGTGCATGGCACTCGCGGCACTGTTCTCCATCGTCATGGCGGCAGGTATCGCCTACAAGATGATGGTAAAGCACGAGCCGTTGGACGTTATGAAGCTGTTTAGGCCGCTTGCCGTGTCGATTATCATCTGCTGGTGGTATCCGCCTGCGGACACGGGTATGGCGGGGAGCCGGAACAACTGGTGTTTTCTGGACTTTCTGTCCTACATCCCGAATTGCATCGGGTCGTACACCCATGACCTGTACGAAGCTGAAGCTTCACAGATATCGGACAGGTTCGAGGAAGTTCAACAGCTCATCCATGTGCGTGACACGATGTACACGAACCTGCAGGCGCAGGCGGATGTCGCCCACACGGGCACATCCGATCCCAACCTGATAGAGGCGACAATGGAGCAGACCGGCGTGGACGAAGTGACGAGCATGGAAAAGGATGCGGCGAAGTTGTGGTTCACGTCTTTGACGGCAGGAGTCATCGTGGGGATAGACAAAATCATCATGTTGATTGCTCTCGTGGTGTTCCGAATCGGTTGGTGGGCAACGATTTACTGCCAACAAATCCTGTTGGGAATGCTGACGATTTTCGGACCGATACAGTGGGCGTTCAGCATCCTGCCGAAATGGGAAGGTGCTTGGGCGAAGTGGCTGACACGCTATCTGACGGTGCATTTCTACGGGGCGATGCTCTACTTCGTGGGCTTCTATGTGCTGCTGCTCTTTGACATTGTATTGTGCATCCAAATCGAGAACCTGACGGCGATAACCGCCAGCGAGCAGACGATGGCTGCCTACCTGCAAAACTCGTTCTTCTCGGCAGGCTACCTGATGGCGGCTTCGATTGTAGCCCTCAAGTGCCTGAACCTTGTTCCGGACTTGGCGGCATGGATGATACCGGAGGGCGACACGGCATTCTCTACCCGAAACTTCGGCGAGGGCGTGGCACAGCAGGCGAAGATGACGGCAACCGGAGGGTTGGGCGGCATCATGAGATAATCCGCAAAAGATAATATAAACCCAATAAAAATCATAACAACATGAAATTGCAAGAGAAAATCAAAAGTTGGTGCAAGGATGAGAAATTCATGTCCTTTGCACAGGAACGAGCGAGAAAAGAGGTTTGCGAGGTGACGGAAAACCACCGCATCGACCCGCAGTATGAAGAACTGGACGAAGCCTTCGAGTACGACGACCGGTACATCGCCCCCTTGGTGACGTACCTGACGTACAAGCTGCGTCTTGCCCTGCTGCAGCGGAACGCAGGTAAGCGCAAAAGAGGAATCTGGTGGGTGCTTGTCCACGTGGAGATGCAGGGCTATTACGTGGAGATATTCTCGGCGGAGTTCGAGAATCTTTTGACGGAACTTCGGGATGCGGTCATACCCATGCTGCACACGGAATATGTACAGATGTTGAACGGTAAAAGGGAATAACCGATGGTCATCAAGAATTTGGAAAACAAAATAAGACTGGTGGGCATCATCTGTACCGCTTTTCTCGTGGGATGTGTCATCATCAGCTTGTCAAGTATCTGGACAGCCCGGACGATGGTCTCGGATGCGCAGAAGAAGGTGTATGTGCTGGACGGCAACGTGCCTATCCTCGTGAACCGCACGACAATGGACGAAACGCTTGACATGGAAGCTAAAAGCCATGTGGAAATGTTCCACCATTATTTTTTCACGTTACCGCCAGATGACAAATACATCCGCTATACGATGGAAAAAGCGATGTATCTGGTGGATGAGACGGGGTTGGCACAATACAACACGCTCAAGGAAAAGGGTTTCTACTCCAACATTTTGGGTACGAGTTCGGTGTTCTCCATCTATTGTGACAGCGTGGCTTTCAACAAGGAGAAGATGGAGTTCACTTACTACGGACGGCAACGCATTGAGCGGCGGAGCAACATCCTCATGCGGGAACTGGTCACGGCGGGGCAACTTAAGCGTGTGCCCCGAACAGAAAACAACCCGCACGGATTGCTTATCGTGAACTGGCGAACCCTGCTGAACAAGGACATCGAACAGAAAACGAAGATCAACTACTAAACAACGGAGTTTATGAATATCAAGGGATTCAGGCGGATGCTCTTCGGTGAAAAGATGCCGGACAAGAACGATCCGAAATACAAAGACCGTTACGAGCGGGAGGTGTCCGCCGGACGAAAGTTCGCCCAAGCGACACGCATTGACAAGGCTGCCGCCAAGGTGCAGGGATTCGCCAACGCACACCGGATACTTTTTCTGGTCATCGTCTTTGGTTTCGCTATCGGAGGGTTCACTTGGAACATCTATCGCATTACAATGGCATACCGCAACAGCCGGCCGACACGCACGGCGACGGAAATGCAGGATTCGGTGCTACGGGAAAGACACAAGAGGCTGCAAGGGGGTGAAATAAGGGAAAATCGGAACGAGAACAAGAAATATGAACCGCAATAAAGGAGTGCTTATGAATACACGATTTGAAAAATCAGTCCGCTCGTCGGACGAATGGTACACCCCGAAGGAGGTGTTGAAAGCGTTAGGCAGGTTCGACCTTGACCCTTGCGCCCCTATCCGTCCGTTGTGGCCGACCGCCGAAGTCATGTATGACCGGAACATGGACGGATTGTCCCTGAAATGGGAAGGGCGTGTATGGCTCAATCCTCCGTACTCGCGTCCCCTTATCGAACAGTTTGTCCGAAAGCTGGCGGAACACGGCAACGGCATCGCGCTGTTGTTCAACCGTTGCGATTCCAAAATGTTTCAGGACGTCATTTTCGAGAAAGCGACGGGCATGAAATTCCTGCGCCACCGCATCCGGTTTTACCGCCCGGACGGAACACGCGGCGATTCTCCCGGTTGCGGCAGCATCCTGATCGCATTCGGAGTGGAAAACGCAGAAGTGCTGAAAAACTGCAGCATTGAAGGCAAGTATGTACAACTCAATTAAAAGATGTATGATGAAGATATTTGATAAAATCAATTTCAGGGAGCCGAAGTATATGCTTCCGGCTGTCCTGTATATCCCGCTTCTGGTTGCATCGTACTTCATCTTCGACCTGTTTCATACCGAAACGGCGGAGATTCCGGACAAGACGCTGCAGACAACGGAATTCCTGAATCCGGAACTGCCGGAAGAGGAGGCAGGTCACTGTATTCGGGTACTTCGTCTGACCGAAGGCGATGAAATTTTACTGACTGATGGTAAAGGAACTTTTTATAAGGCGGCTATCAGTCGTGCCCATCATAAACATTGCGAAGTGTCCATTCTGGAGAGTTGGCAGCAACCGGCTTTATGGAACTTCCACCTTCATATCGCAGTTGCTCCGACAAAAAATAT
>CAJMSQ010000039.1 GCA_905216095.1 uncultured bacterium
CCCTATCTTGCGAAAAACTACATGCCTTTTCGTTTTTCCCGAAAGCCTTCCGCGCCCGAAAAGATGCCTTCTATGCCCTCGTAAGCCTATTCCGTTTACATTTATTTACGTAACCAAGGTTAAAAATGTTAATGTCAAAACGCGCCGGCCCGCCGTCGGGAAGATGTGGACGGCGGGCCGGATGTTTCGGCACTGAGGCTGTTTCGGCTTTTCCAAAAGTATTTTTCCTATTCCGAGGAAAAGGAAAAACGAGGTCGCGGTGGGCGGCGCGCAGGTTCAGAACCGTTCGTCGCGGAAGGTGGATGCCGGCAGTCCGGCCGCGTTCTCGAGGTTGGCGTCCGTATAGGGCCGCCAGCCGTAGCGCACGGCACAGGGCTCTTTCACCCCGTCGGCCGTGACGATGACGGCATTGCCCTCGATGCGGGCCTCGGCCGCGTGGTACAGTCCGTCGGCCCCGGCCACCTCGAAGCCGCGCAGGCTGTCGCCGGCCGCCCGCAGTCCGTCGGCAAAGTCGAATTTCAGCCGCAGGCTGCGGCCCTCGCGCGTGAAGGTCCTGTATGCGGGCCCCGAAGGCACGATGTCGCGCCCGTAGGTGTGGCACAGGGCCGACGCAGCCAGTCGTTCGCCGATTTCACGCTTGTGGCGCGGATGCACATCGTTGGCATCGCCGCGGTCGGAAGACACGGCCATCCACGTGAAGGGCAGCCGCTCGGCCAGACGCCGCTGGCTGTCGCGGAAGTGCGGCCACGACGGGCGCGTGGCTATGCTCGAAAGCTGCACGAAGTGGAAAGGCAGTTGCTCGTTGTCCCAATACCGCCGCCAGCTCTTCTCGAGCAGGGCAAACGAACGCTCGTGCAGTTCCACGTTGTGGGCGTTCGATTCGCCCTGATACCAGATGACACCGCGCAGGGGATAGTGTTCGAGCGGCCGGACGGCGCATTCGAAAAGATAAGCCGGCTCGTAGGGGTGTCGCTGCAGCGGGTTGTCGCTCCGCTTCGTGTTGAACTTCGCGCGGCCGCGCACCCAGTCCTGCAGGTGGTCGTTGTTCTTCCAGTTGCGCAGCACGGCGGGGAAATCGTTCTCCAGTGTAGTGCGGTCTATCCAGCTTTCCGTTTCCGCTCCGCCCACGGCATTCGAAATGAGGCCCACGTGGCAGCCGAGGCTGTCGGCCAGTACGCGCCCGAAGTGCAGGCCTATGGCCGAGAACCCGGCGGCCGCGGCCGAGTTGCAGTGTTCCCAGCGGCCCGGGAGCACGTAGAGCAACTTATTGACCGAGTCCAGGCGCGCCGAGTCCCACTCGACGGCATACGTAGGTACGATGGAAGGCATGTTGTAAAGGTGGACGCGCGAGAGCGTGTCGGCGGCTGCGATGTCTTCGGCCGCGGTTGCGATTTCGCGCAGGCGCAGTTCCATGTTTGACTGGCCGGAGCAGAGCCACACCTCGCCCATCCAGATGTCGCGGACGGTGCGTTCGCCGCTTTTGGCCTTGACGCGCAGTTCGTAAGGGCCGCCTGCGGGCTGCGGTCCGAAGGGTACGCTCCACCGGCCGTCGGGTCCGGCCGTCACGGTCTGTTTCCGCGCGAGGAAAGATACGGTCACGCGCTCGCCGGCGTTGGCCCGGCCGCTGATGCTGAAGGGCCGTTCGCGCTGCATGACCATCCCGTCGCCGTAGGTGGCGGACAAGGACAGTCCGCCGTAGTCTCCCGTGAGCGCACCATATACGGTACGCGCCAGTATGCCCGCGCCCTCGGCGTCGGGGTGCAGGGCGTCGGGGAACAGGTCGGGGCGGCAATGGAGCGGCCCGTAGAGATCGATGAGTCCCGTGCCGGCCGTGCGCGCCACCTGCTCGATGCGCTGCTGTATGAGCGCGTGCCAGTCGCGCGTGCCGCTTTCGAAGCGGTGATGGCCGTGGAAAATCGGCGTCATGCGGCATATCCAGATGCGTGCCCGCGGGTTGGCCGTGCGGAACGAGTCGATGAGCGCGCGGTAGTCGGGGATGAAGTCGTCGGCGTGCTGCGGCCAGTTGCGCGGGTCGGTGTCGTTGAGCCCGAGATGTATGACCACGAGGTCCGCCTTGAAGTCAAGCGCGTCGCGGAACTCGGGCAGGCGGTCATAAGGGTTGTGTCCCTTGCGCAGGAGTGTCGCCCCCGAGTGTCCGAAATTGCGTACGTCGTACGTTTCGCCCAGCATCTGTTGCAGCTGTGCGGGATAGGACGTTTGTTCGCGGTCCTTGAGCAGATAACCGTAGGTCACGCTGTTGCCGACACAGGCCACGCGGATTTTTTCGCGGGCCTGTCCCGCCGCGGCCAGCAGGCAGACGAGCGACAGGAGCAATGTTCTTTTTATTTTCATGGTAAAAACAGAAATTAAATGTATGGTTCTTTTACGGAATAAGCCTTGCCCGTGCGGTTACCGGGCGGGCAGTGTGGTGCGCCACAGGCGTACGGTGTAGACAGCGATGTGTACGAGCCCGAAGACGACGGCTATGACGAGCATGGTCTTGTCTGCCGCCCAGCCCGTGCCTTGTTGGTGCCAGAAGCCCGTGATGATGCACAACGCCGACAGGCCCAGTGCCAACAGATTGAGCACTGTCATGCCCTTGCGCCGCCGGTCGTCACCCGGTTCGAGCCGGCTGTGCCGAACGCCGTAGGCGCTATATATGTCCAGGCCTATGAGCATCCAGAGTACCAGGCGTATCCACGTGTCGGCCGGCAGGAAAATCATCAGGCTCAGGCATGTGAGAATGCCCGCCACGGGGATGAACGGCACCAGCGGCGTGCGGAAGGTGCGGGGCACGTGGGGCATCGTCTTTCGCACGATGAGAACGCCGGCGCACACGAGGGTAAAGGCCAGCAGTGTGCCGATGCTCGTCATTTCGCCCGCGATACGCGCCGGGACGACGGAGCCGAGCGAGGCCACCACGAGCATACAGATGACGTTGTTGCGGGCCGGCGTGCGGAACCGGTCGTGAATCTTCGAGAAGACAGGCGGAAGCAGACCGTCGCGGCTCATCGACATGAAGATGCGGCTCTGCGCCATGAGCAGCACGAGGATGACGGAACAGTAGCCGAAGAGAATGGCCAGCATGACCGCCTTGTTGAGCCACGGGAATGCCGGGACAACGGCGCCTGTCGCGTCGGGCCGGCCCATGTGTTCCACGGCTACGGCCACCGGGGCTATGCCTTGTTGTCCCGCAAACTCGGTGTAGTGGGCCACACCCGTCATGACGTGGCCGAATAGCACGTAGAGAACGGTGCATATCAGCAGGGACAGGAGGATGCCCAAGGGCATGTCGCGCTTCGGATTGCGGGTCTCCTGCGCCGCAGTGCTGACGGCGTCGAAACCAAGAAAGGCGAAGAAGACGATGGCCGCGCCCCTAAGCACGCCGCTCCACCCGAACTCGCCGAGGTTCCCCGTGTTCTGGGGGAGATAAGGTACGTAGTTGGACGTGTCGATGTAGCGCCAGCCGAGTACGACGAACAGGACAATGACGGCTACCTTGAGGGCCACGATGATGTTGTTCACCCGTGCGCTTTCCCGTGTGCCGCGTATGAGGAACAGACTCATGACCAGGACAATGCAGGCGGCGGGTACGTTGATGATACCCCCGTCCCACGGACAGGCTGTAAGGCTTTGCGGCAGCACGATGCCCATACTCCCGAGGAACTTCACGAAATATTGGCTCCACGAGATGCTGAGGGTGATGGCTGCGACCGTATATTCGAGCACAAGGTCCCAGCCGATAATCCACGCTATCAGCTCGCCCATGGTGGCGTAGGAGTAGGTGTAGGCGCTGCCGGCTACGGGAATCATCGATGCGAACTCTGCATAACAGAGGCCCGCAAAGGCACATCCGATGGCCGCAATGGCGAAAGAGAGCGTAATGGCCGGCCCGGTGTAGGCCGCGGCCACGGTCCCGGTGATGGAGAAAAGGCCGGCGCCGATGATGACACCCACGCCGAAGGCAACCAGCCCGACAGGACCGAGCACGCGGCGCAGGGACGAGCCGCCCGACTCGGCGGCTTCGGACATGAGAGCGCCGAATGGTTTTTTGATAAATATACCCATGATGAAATAAACCTGTATGCCGCCACTTGCGGCCTTGCAAAGTTAAGAAATGTTTGCAGAAAAGACTCCGTCTCCGGCATTTTACTTCTCCGCAGGTGCGGCTGTGGGCCGGCCGGCGGGCACCGAATGCCTGCGGAAACGGACGTGGCGCGTAAATAATGAGGCCTTTTCAAAAAAAAATCGTATATTCGCAGCTGTAAGACAAGGCCGGCGTCTTCGTGCAGGGCAGGAGGACGATTGCGGCCGTACAACAACGAAAGATTAAGCACAACATGGGATTACTGGAATTCAACAAACTGCCGATAAACACGCTGGTCGGCGCCGATTGGAAGACATTCAGGGCCATCACCGACGGACGTGAGATTGACCGGGCCTGGCGTAGCAAATACAGACTGACCAAAGCCGTGTGCCGGCTCCTGTCCACGCTCGCCCCGATACAGGAACGGCGTTACCGGAAACTATTGGCCGACAAACCGCTTGAGCATGCGCCCGTCTTTATCCTCGGGCACTGGCGCAGCGGAACTACATTCGTGCACAACGTGCTGTCGTGTGACAAACACTTCGGCTACAATACGACCTACCAGACCGTATTCCCGCACCTGATGATGTTCGGGCAGGGATTTTTCAAGAAGAACATGTCATGGCTCATGCCCGACAAACGGCCCACCGACAATATGGAACTGGCCGTGGACCTGCCGCAGGAGGAAGAGTTCGCGCTGGCCAACATGATGCCTTATACGTATTACAACTTCTGGTTCCTGCCCAAGTACCAGCAGGAGTATTGCGACCGCTACATGCTCTTTGAAAACATCGACGAGGAGGTGTTGCGCGTGTGGGAGGATACGTTCAAAAAACTCATACGCATATCCCTGTGGAACACGGGCGGCACACAGTTCCTCTCAAAGAACCCTCCGCACACCGGACGTGTGCGGGAACTGGTGCGCATGTTCCCGGACGCGAAGTTCATCTACCTGATGCGCAACCCTTACACGGTCTTCGAATCGACGCGCTCGTTCTTTACCAACACCATACAGCCGCTCAAGCTGCAGGAGTTCAGCGATGCGCAAATCGAAGAGAACATCCTGAGCATCTATGCCAAGCTCTATCACAAGTACGAGGCCGACAAGCACCTCATACCCGAGGGCAACCTCATCGAAGTGAAGTTCGAGGACTTCGAGGCCGACGCCTTCGGCATGACACGCCACATCTACGAACAGCTTTCCCTGCCGGGATGGGACGACGCGCAGACGGCCATCGCGCAGTACGTGGGGTCGAAGCGCGGCTACAAGAAGAACAAGTACCAGTACGAGCAGCGTACGCGCGACTTAGTGGAGAAAAACTGGAACTTCGCCCTCGAACAGTGGGGCTACAAGCTCTGAAAACGTGCGCAGGCCGCGGCTTGAACCGCCAGCCGGACCATTTACGAAAGGCCACATGGCATATACGGACGACCGTATGGCCATGTGGCCTTTCTCCGCCCTGTCCCCTTCTTCGCGGAAGGCCTTTTCAGACTTCCTGAAACGGGCTTTGTAACTCTTTGATACTCATAAGCGAAAACTACATGTACATCTAAGAAAAACTATCATAGGGATAGTTTCAACTACAAGCCATGTAGTTTTTCCTACATGCACATGTAGTTTCCGCTACCCGGAACATAGGGAAAAAAACAACCGCATGTCCGCAGGCGGAGAAAAGGCACTGTATGCCCCTGGCCGCCGTTCCGCCACACCATATTATATATACGCGCGCGCGTAAGGCACCCACCGCTGCCCGACGGCCCCGCATTTTGGCGCAGAATACGGCGACGGGCATTCCGCACGCGGAAATGTGCCCGGAGATAACGGCTTCGGCGGCGAAAAACGGACCTTTTGTCAAGTTTTTTTCGTATTTTTGTCCGATACCTTGTTCTAAAGCGAAAAAACAACGTAACATGAGCGACGAAACGGCAAACACGCAAGAAGCCCACAGTACCTATCACGCGCCGAACGGCAACGACGAAAACATAAAACACCAGCTCACCGGCATGTATCAGAGCTGGTTCCTGGATTATGCCTCCTACGTCATACTGGAACGGGCCGTGCCACACCTGGGCGACGGTCTGAAACCCGTGCAGCGGCGCATACTGCACACCATGAAGCGCCTGGACGACGGCCGCTACTCGAAAGTGGCGAACATCGTGGGGCAAGCCATGCAGTTCCACCCGCACGGCGACGCTTCGATAGGCGACGCCCTTGTGCAGCTCGGGCAAAAAGACCTGCTCATAGACTGTCAGGGCAATTGGGGTAACATACTGACGGGCGACGGGGCAGCCGCGCCGCGCTACATCGAGGCCCGGCTCTCGAAGTTCGCGCTCGACACGCTCTTCAACCCCAAGACGACGGAGTGGAAGCTGTCCTACGACGGACGGAACAAGGAACCCATAGCCCTGCCCGTCAAGTTCCCGCTGCTGCTTGCGCAGGGAGCCGAAGGCATCGCCGTGGGACTTTCGGCCAAGATACTCCCGCACAACTTCGGCGAGCTTTGCGACGCGGCCATCAGCTACCTCGGCGGCGAGGAGTTCCGGCTCTATCCGGACTTCCTCACGGGCGGAAGCATCGACGTGGCACGTTACAATGACGGAATGCGGGGCGGCGCGGTCAAGGTCAGGGCAAAGATAGAGAAGCTCGACAACAAGACGCTCGCCATCCGCGAAATTCCTTTCGGAAAGACCACCTCGTCCGTCATAGACAGCATCCTCAAAGCCAACGAAAAGGGAAAAATAAAAATCAGAAAGGTGGACGACAACACGGCCGCCGAGGTGGAAATCTTGGTTCACCTGACACCCGGAACTTCGAGCGACAAAGCCATCGACGCCCTGTATGCGTTCACCGATTGCGAGGTCTCCATTTCGCCCAACTGCTGCGTCATCGACGACAAACGCCCGAAATTCCTCACGGTCAGCGACGTGCTGCGCCGCAGTGTGGAGAATACGAAAGACTTGCTGCGCAAGGAACTGCTCATACGCCGCGGCGAGTTGCTCGAAAGCCTGCACTTCGCGTCGCTTGAAAAGATATTCATCGAAGAACGCATCTACAAAGACCGCCAATTCGAGAACGCGAAAGACATGGATGCCGCCTGCGCCCACATAGACGAGCGGCTGACGCCCTTCTACCCGCAGTTCCTGCGCGAAGTCACCAAGGAAGACATCCTCCGCCTGATGGAAATCCGCATGGCCCGCATACTTAAGTTCAACAAGGACAAGGCCGACGAACTGATAGCCCGCATTAAGGACGAACTGGCCCGCATCGACCGCGACCTTGGCAATATGACGGAAGTGACGGCCAACTGGTTCAGGCTCATCAAGGAGAAGTATGCGGCCGACCATCCGCGCAGAACGGAAATCCGGTCATTCGACACCATTGAGGCCACAAAGGTCATCGAGGCCAACGAGAAGCTATATATCAACCGCGCCGACGGTTTCATGGGAACGGGACTCAAGAAGGACGAGTTCGTAGAAAACTGTTCGCCCATCGACGACGTCATCATCTTCTACCGGGACGGCACGTACAAGGTGACACGTGTGGCCGAGAAAATCTTCATCGGCGAGACCGAACGCTCGAAAGCCGAGAAGAAGAAAGCGGAAGTCATCCACATCGCCGTATTCAAGAAGAACGACAAACGGACCATATACAACGCCGTCTACCGCGATGGGAAAAACGGCCCGCACTATATGAAACGCTTCAACGTCACGGCAGTCACGCACGACAGGGAGTACGACCTGACGACAGGAGAAGCCGGCAGCCGCGTGGTTTACTTCACGGCAAATCCGAACGGCGAGGCGGAAGTGATAAAAGTGACGCTGAAACCCAATCCCAAGCTCCGGAGAATATTTTTCGACAAGGACTTCGGCGAAATTCTCGTCAAGGGAAGGCAAAGCCGCGGCAACCTGCTGACCAAACTCGACGTGCACCGCATCACGCTCAAGGCGCACGGCGCGTCTACCCTCGGGGGACGCAAAGTTTGGTTCGACCACGACGTGCAGCGTCTTAATTATGACGAGCGCGGGCAGTATCTCGGCGAGTTCCACACGGGCGATTCGGTGCTCGTCGTGCTGGAGAACGGCGACTTCTATACCACCAACTTCGACGTGAATAACCATTACGAGCCCACGGGAATACTGCTGGTCGAGAAATTCGACGAGCAAAAAGTGTGGAGCGCGGTACTTTTCGACGCCGACCAGCAGGGCTTCGTTTACGTGAAACGCTTCTGCTTCGAACGGGCCGCACAGGCACGCCGCCAGAACTTCCTCGGCGACAATCCGCAGTCGCGCTTCGTGCTGCTCTCCGCGCAGGTCTATCCGCGCCTGCTCGTCACCTACGGCGGCGCAGATGCCTTCCGCGAACCGATGGAAGTGGACGTAGAGTCCTACATCGGCGTGAAGAGTTTCAAGGCCAAAGGCAAACGCCTGACCACCTGCGCCATCGAAAAGATTGAAGAGCTGGAACCGACACGCTTCCCCGACCCGGAGGTGCCTGAAACGGGCGAAGGCGGGGACAGCGAGGTCGAAGAAGTCACTGCCGTCGCGGAAGAAAACCCCAATGACGTCATCGACGAGATAACCGGCCAGCTCAAACTTTTTTAATCCATCAAAAAAACGACCGACATGGACAACCGAACTTCCGGAAAGCGAAACAACGGAAAGGACAAAAGCCGTAACAGGCGCCGTCTGCGCATCTGCCTCTACCTGCTCCTCGTGGCGGCGGTCGCGACGGCCGAATACTTCGCGGTGGCCGCCGTTTACGGAAACATGGCCTACAATGAGGTGATGCGGCTGTGGGACTGCGGCGGCTCCATCGAGGCCAACCGGCGCACTCCCGACCCGATATATCACGAACCGGTGCTTCCCGACGTGCCCGACACGCTTTTCGACAATTTTCCCGAGGAGGAAGACATCATCGACATCGGCGGCAATGACGCCGGGGCCGGAGAAACCGCCGCCGACTCGGTGCCCCAGGATTAATCCCCAAAGAGAAAAACATGAGAACCAATACATCCGCTTCATCCGGAAAGGCCCGTCGGACGGGCCGTACAGGCCGGTGGCTCGCCGTAGCCGGCACCATATTGTTGCTGACCGCCGTCTTCTTCATTGCCCGCCATGCGGGTACCGAGGCGGGACAGCAGTCCGCGCGCGACCGGATAGCGCAGGAAAACAACCTGACGGCCGGACCCGAAAGTCTGATACGGGAGTCCCGCTGACCGTCCCGCCGCAGCCGGCCGGCAAAGTCGCGGTACGCGGCAGTAACATGTCGGGCTGACCGTCCCGGCGGCCTGAAAGCAATGAGAACATGCACAACGAGAACACCATGACACAGACCGGCGGAGGCGCACATGCGGGCAACCGTTCCGTCATTGCGCCGTCGGGCATCTGCATCGAGGGCGGACTTGACGCCGTATGGCGGGAAATCGGAGGCGACGGCCGGATGCAAGGGCCGCACCGCACGTGTGACGGCGCGCACCGCTGTCGTGTGCACGTCAAGACCTTCGACCGCCTGACCGTCCACGAGCTCTATGCCCTGTTGCGCACACGTTCCGAGGTCTTCATCGTGGAACAGGACTGCGTATACCAGGATGTGGACGACAATGACCAGACGGCCATCCATCTGTGGATGACCTGCGGGGAGAAAATCGTAGCCATGTGCCGCGTCTGTCCCGGGGGGACGAAAATGGAACAAGTCAGTTTCGGCCGCGTGGTGACGACCGAGCGCGGCAAGGGATACGGTGCGGTCATCGTGGAACTGGCCATCGGGGCCGCAAGGCGCTTTCTCGGCCGCTTCAACCGCATCACCATCGAGTCGCAGGCCACCAAACAGGGATTTTATGAGAAATTCGGTTTCGTAGCCACCTCCGAGCCTTTCATGATGGAAGGGTTGCCGCACCTGAATATGGTGCTCGACATGCGGCAATGACGGGCAGGAAATGATATATCCTTTATTTTATATTCCCAAACTTATGATTAATCAAAGAGAAAGCAATGCCATATCCGTTCTCAGGGTCTTGGCTATGTCGAGTGTTGTGGCCTGCCATATCCTGCAGGGGCTGGACAATCCGTGGGCTTGGATTCTGAATGTCGGGGTCCAGATATTTCTTGTCATGAGCGGATATCTGTACGGCCACAAGCAGATTGGCGACTGGAAACAATGGTTTGTGAAAAGGTTTCAGAAACTTTACATTCCGTATGCCCTGTTTGTGATTGTCGCAGTGCTCGCTTACTGGCTGTTCTCGGATGCGAAAATAGGCATCGGGAACGTCTGCGCGCATCTTTGCAACGTCCAAGGCATTTTCGGGGGGGTAAAAGAGCTGAACCACCTATGGTTTATGACGGCCATCGCCCTTTGTTATGCCGTCACCCCCTTGTTACAGCTGTTCCGTAAATACGGAAACATCATGCTGGCCGTCTTGTTAGTCATCGGCATCCTGCAATACGGTTTCTTTCGTTTCCAACTCTTCCATTTTTCATGGTTCTACCTGTATGCGGTAGGCTATTTTTATGCGCTGGCCGGCAAGAGAATGAAAATTTTGTTTCTCACCTGCTCCTCTGCCGGGCTACTTTATGTACTTTCCTTTATCAGTTGGGAACAGGTCCTGGACTATCACAACTGGTGCAACCGGTTGCTGCATGATTTGCTGGGCTTCGAACTGTTTGTCACAGGGATAGCCTTGTTCAGCCTCCTTCCGCTGAAGATAAAGTCCTTTGTGGCGTTGCCTGACCGTTTGTCTTTTCCGGTCTATATCACGCACCATGTATTCATAATGGGTTCATTCTCCTTGCTGGGGACGGGCAATTTGTTCGTAAGCATCGTGCTCATTCTGTTCCTTACCGTTGCAAGCGCCCTTTTGCTGGACGTTGTTTCCACGAAAATAACGAAAGCGCTGTTTTAAGGGGCGCAATGTGCGGACGGTGTGACGGGCAGGAAATGATAGATGCGTCCGTACGTGCGGGGATTGGGATGTTCGGAGCGTAATGTCGTATGTAGGGACGCGATGAATCGCGTCCGCAGAGGGCATTGGGGATTTCATTCCATATACATCCCGGCAGCCGCGATGTTGTGCGGGAATACGTGCGACAACGATATTGCGATTTTAACACAATTTGCTTTCGGGCGAAAAATGTATTATCTTTGCAGTGCGAAAGTGCGGGGACGGTGTCAGACCGTCCCTTTTTTGTATCCTTAGGCCCGTTTCAGGGGGAAACAGTCCCTATTATGGGAAAAA
>CAJMSQ010000040.1 GCA_905216095.1 uncultured bacterium
TCTGCGCTTCCGCACTACAAAGATAATACATTTTTCGCCCGAAAGCAAATTGTGTTAAAATCTCCGGCGGGGCGGAACAGCCAAAATAAGGACACAAGAAACAAAAGTACCCGTATCAGCCCGTTTCGACGATAAAAACCGACCATTCAGGCATTCCGGACGACATTTCAGGCATATTGAAAACATTTGTAAAGTTGCTCAATTCACGTAAAAATGTATACTAAGGTTTACAAAAGATGTGCTTTTTAGTTCAATTTGTTAATTTTTTTGAGGAAAAACAAAATTTTTATTTGCTATATTAATATTTTGCCCTACTTTTGCGCAAAGTATAAGCATGTTGCGGAAAACCGGCCGGTTTCTTCGCTCATGTTTTGGTACGTACCAAAGACTGATGCGTAAGCGGATATCCGCTTACGCCGGGGCTTGGCCCAAGCCCCGGAACAATCGGGCGATGTGCCTCTCCGGCGGGCGCGCGACGAAGCGGAAGGCTGACGGAGGATTTTCAGACGACGGTGGCGGCCGATTTTCCTTGACTGAGGCGGGAAAGACGGCCGGCCGGGAGAACATAACGGACACACAATGTTTAATTTAACGGTTATATTTATGAACAAAAAGTTAGTGCTTTTGGGAACCGCGCTGTTGCTCTGCGCCGGCCCGGCTTCCGCTCAGAAGCGCGTGACGGGTCGCGTGCTCGACTCGGCCGGCCAGCCCGTAGAAGGCGCCAGTGTGCGCGTCGAGGGTGGCAAAGGCGTCGCCATCACCGACGAGAAGGGCAACTTCACGCTGCAGAGCGTGCCCGCTTCGGCCAAGCATCTGAAGGTGACGTACATCGGTAAGCTTCCGCAGACGGTGTCCATCGCCGGCAACGTGCGGGTGGTGATGCAGGACAACGAGAACATGCTCGACGAGGCCATCGTCGTGGGTTACGGTACGGTGAAGAAAGGCGACTTTACCGGTTCGGTATCGGCCGTGAAAGGCAAGGAACTGGAAAAACTGCAGGTGTCGAACGTGTCGAAAGCGCTCGAAGGCGCCATGCCGGGCGTGCAGCTCACGTCGAGCACGGGTCAGCCGGGCTCAAGGGCCAACATCTACGTGCGCGGTATAGGTTCCATCAACGCCAACTCGGCACCGCTCATCATCGTGGACGGCGCTCCGTATGAGGGAAGCCTCAATACGCTGAACCCTAACGACATCGAGAGCATCAACCTGCAGAAGGACGCTTCGGCCACCAGTATCTACGGTGCGCGCGGCTCGAACGGTATTCTTTACATCACCACGAAGAAGGGCCGCCCGGGCAAGACGCGCGTGAGCGTGGATGCCAAGTGGGGCTGGAACGACCGCGGGGTGTCGCCTTACGAGACCGTGAAGGGCGAGGGCGACTTTTATGAACTGATGTGGGAAAGCATCTATAACCGGCAGAAGAACCAGCTGGGCATGTCGGAACTGGACGCCCGCATCTTTGCCTCGCAGAACCTGGTGAAGGAACTGGGTAACTACAACACGTTCAACGTGGCGGACAACGCGCTGATTGACCCGATGACGGGACGCATCACGCCGGGCGCCGCGCTGCTGTGGCACGAGGACTGGTCGGAAGAGCCGTTCGTGAAGGGCTTGCGCCAGGAATATAACGTGAACGTGAGCGGCGGTAACGACCGGACGAGTTATTACATGTCGTTCAACTATCTGAACGATAAGTCGTACGTGCGCAACTCGGACTTCGACCGCATGTCGGGCCGTCTGAAACTGGACCACCAGGCTTTCGAATGGCTGGGACTGGGCGCCAACGTGAACTATTCGCGCACGAAGACCAACGGTCTGTCCATGACATCGGGCAAGGCTTCGAACCTCTTTGCCTTCTCGCAATACATCGCCCCCATCTATCCTGTCTACCGGCACGGTGCCGACGGCAGTCTGGTGCTGGACGAAAGCGGCAACCCGCAGTTCGACCTCGGTAACCAGGACGGCCGCACGCGTCTGTACTCATTGACGCGCAACCCGATGGTGGAAATATTCAACAACACGAACGAGACGCTGACCGACGCGCTCGGCATACGCGGCTACGCCGACGTGAAGCTGCCGCTCAAGGGGCTTACGTTCCACGCCGACCTGGCCATGGACAACTTCGCCTCATACGGCGACCGGTTCAGCGCGCCCATCACGCCCGACGCCGCCACGGTGAACGGCTACGGTACGAAGACTTCGAGCCGCACGCACGTCATCAACCTCACCCAGCGGCTTAACTACGAGCGTGAGTTCGCCAAGAAGCACAACGTGAGCCTCATGGCCGCGCACGAGACGAAGTCGGAGAACGGAAAGGGGCTGGCCGCCTACCGCTCGCAGTTCTACCTGCCCGAAAACAACTTCTCCTACTCGCTGACCAACCAGGCAGACCCTGCTTCGTCTGATGACAGCTACCACTTGGAGAGTTATCTGGGCCGCGCCGAGTACAGTTATGACCACCGTTACAGTCTTTCGGCCACGTTCCGCCGCGACGGTTCGAGCATGTTCGCGCCCGACCGCCGCTGGGGTAACTTCTGGTCGGTGGGCGCCGCCTGGAACATGGGCGAGGAAGTATGGTTCAAGTCGGCTCTCGGCCGCGTGGTGAACGATGCCAAGCTGAAAGTGAGCTACGGTACGCAGGGTAACGACGGTATCCTCGACTCTGACGGCTACCGCATCTATGCTCCTTACCTCGACCACTATACAATCGAAAACTCCGGTACTGCCGAGTCGCCCGAGTTCAGTGTCGTGCGCAGCTACCGCGGTAACCGCGACATCACCTGGGAGAAGAGCAAGACGTTCAACGTGGGTCTTGAGGCCGGTCTCTTCGGACGGCGCCTCACATTCGAGTTCGACTACTTCGTAAAGAACACGGACGACATGCTCGGATGGCACACGCTGCCGCTTTCGGGAGGCGAACCCAACCGTATCCTCACGAACGAACAGGCCATGCGCAACACCGGCGTCGAACTGATGCTGAACGGTGTGCTGTGGCAGAGCAAGGACATCCGCTGGACGGCCACGCTGAACCTCACACACTACAAGAACGAACTGACACGCCTGCAGAACGGACGCCCGGCCGAGGGCTACCAGAGCGGAGACTACTGGCGCAAGAAAGGAGGCTCGCTCTACGACTGGTATATGGTACGCTACGCCGGCGTGGATGCCCAGACAGGTGATGCCTTGTACTACACTGACGTGGAAGAGACCGACGACGAAGGCAACACTTACACGGTCATCGGCACGACTACCGACGCCAGCACGGCCACTAAATACCAGCTGGGCAAATCTTCCCTGCCCAAGGTTTACGGCGGTCTCAGCACGACGTTCGAAGGATTCGGCTTCGACCTGACCGTATCCACGGCTTTCTCCATCGGAGGCTACACCTACGACAGCAGCTATGCCTCGCTGATGGCCGGAGGCAACGGACAGACTTTCTCGACGGACATCTACAAGCGCTGGCAAAAGCCCGGCGACGTGACAGATGTGCCCCGCCTCGAAGGAGGTAGCTTCCGCCCGACGGGAGGCGTCACGAACGACCGCTTCCTCATCCGTTCGGACTACTTCTCCGTACGTAACGTGATGCTGGGATATACACTCCCGCAGAGCCTGACGCAGCATGTGCCCGGCTTAGCCTCGGTCCGCGTCTACGCAGTCGGCGACAACCTCTTCCTCGGCTCCAAGCGAAAGGGTCTCGACCCGCGTCAGAGCATCAACGGAGCGGTAGATACGAACTCCTACTCCGCACTGCGCACCATCTCGTTCGGCGTCAGCGTGAACTTCTGAGCCTCGCGCCGGAAAATGTCACGCAACGAATGCGGAACAGATGCTACAAAACACATAACGAATCAACAGAAACAAGAAAATGAAAGTAACTAAATATTTGTTGTTCCTCTTGCTCGGCGGCTCGCTCGTATCCTGCGGCGAAGACTTCCTGACCGACATGCCCTCGGAAAGCGCCACGCTCGACCAGATTGAGGACCAAGCCAACAAGAACCCGGAGAAAGTGCTGGCCAGCCAGATTAACGGTTGCTACACGAACTGGAATCTGGGCACCGGCATAAACCAAGACAACATCAACGGGCACATGTCCGTAGGTTTCGGGGGCATCATGATGCTTTCCGACGCCATGAGCAACGACGTCTCGCTGGCTTTGGGCGACGGAGACCCTTGGCACTTCGACCACACGCTCGACTATTTCCAGCAGGAGTATGTCCGTGCAGGCTGGCCCTGGAGTATTTTCTACACTGTCATCAATGCGGCCAACGATGTCATCAATGTGGTGGACCGTGACAACACTACCGACGCCGGACGCTACATCCTCGGACAGGCACTGGCCTTCCGCGGCATCTCGCACGCCTACCTCGCGCAGTTCTATCAGAAGACCTACGCCGACGGCGACAACAAGGAGCTGCCGGGTGTACCCTTGCGCCTGAGCGAGAAGGAGACCAGCATCGCGGGCCGCGCGCCGCTGAAGACTGTCTTCGCACAAGCCGAACAGGACCTGCTCGATGCCATCGACCTGCTCGACGGCTACCAGCGCCCGGACAAGACCACCATCGACAAGAGCGTGGCACAGGGTCTGCTCTCGCGCGTCTATCTCGTGATGAACCGCTGGGCGGACGCCGCAACCATGGCCCACGAGGCACGCCAAGGCTACCAGCTCAACACGGCACAGCAGGCAGCCGAATGGAACTACCAGGATCTGACCAACAGCGAGGCCATGTGGGGCTTCGACCCGACGGACAGCAACAAGCTCTACTACGCCAGCTTCGCCTCATGGCGCAGCATCGACGGCCCGGGCTATGCCGGCTACCAGGTAGGTGCCATCCAGCTCATCGACGCCGCCCTCTACAAGTCCATTCCCGCCAACGACGCGCGCAAGGAACTCTTTGTGGCGCCGGGTGAAAGCATCCCCATGGGCGAGGGTGCCGAGATACCGGAATATGCCAACCTGAAATTCCTCTTTGTCTCGCAGTGGCTGGGCGACGTCATATATATGCGTGTGGCCGAGATGTATCTCAACGAGGCCGAAGGCCTGCTCAAGTCGGGCGACAAGCCGGGTGCCGATGCCGTGATGGCCGAATTCATGCCCAACCGCGTGGAAGGATGGACGGCACCGCTGGGCGGCTTCAACGAAACCCAGATTTACACGCAGCGCCGTATAGAACTGTGGGGCGAAGGCTTCGGCTACTTCGACTGCCGCCGCCTCAAACAGGACCTTGTACGCAACTACGAGGGTACGAACGAGCCTGCCGGAACACGGGTGAACATCCCGTATAACGCAGTGAACTGGACCTACCAACTGCCACTGAGCGAGGTACGCGACAACGACGAAATCTCCGAGGAAGACCAGAACCCCGGACAGTGACAAGCCGGACAGCGTGAGGCACGGGCCTTCCGCGCGGACAGGCCCGCCTCACCGCCACGGCCAACATCGTATCACATAAAAAAACAACAAAGACATGCAATTCAAGACAACCATCAAGACGCTCGCGCTCTGTCTTGCCACAGCGGCCCTCGCGGCCTGCGGCGAAGACCTGGAGAAGGACGACTACGACAGACCGTCCTTCTCGGGACAGAACCTGCCCACCGTCACCACCGGCGCGATCATAGAAAACCTGGGCACGCAGGTAACGGCCGAAATCGAGGCCACGGCACCCGAGGGAACGCCTGTCACCGAAGCGGGCATCGTCATCGGCACCACCGAAACGTTCGGTCTGACGGACGAAGGCAGTCTCGTGGTCAAGGGAGACCTCGACGCAGCCGGCAAGTCCGAGATTACGGTGCAGAACCTCTCGACCGGCAGCACCTATTACTATAAGGCCTACGCCCTCACCGCCGGCGGCATCGCCTACGGCGAAACGAAGTCGTTCGTATGTTCCGTCATGGAGCGTGTGGAAGACGTCTACGTAGACTTTACCGACCCTGCCGCGGCCGATGCCTTCACCACGGTGGCCCTGCTCGGCGCGGAAGGCGGACAGGCGCCCAAGTTCCACGACCTCTCGCCCATCGGACTGCGCGGCGTGTACGGCTACGTGTCCACCATCTTCGACACCGACATCCTGTTCAGCCAGATGAGCGGCCGCTACGTAGGCAACACCGACAACCTCATCACCTATGCCGCCGACTTCAGCGGCAAGTCGGGTGTCGAGGTGACCTTCGAGTTGCTCCGCATGGGCGTTCCGTTCGGAGAGGCCCAGACATCGCCGTTCGAAGTGTACGTTTCCGACCAGCCCGTCACCACGCCCGCCGAACTGGCCGCCGCCACCCTTGTCGGCAACGGGCAGATGGGTGCCGAAGACCAGATTGAAGCTTATTCGTTCCTCATTCCGCGCGCCTTCAACAAGCCGTGCTACGTGTCGCTCCGCATCAAGGCCGACACCACGAACTACGGTCTCGCGCTCATTGGACTGGGCACAAGCTCCATGTATCCGGTCAGCGAGGAATAATCCCGCATATCACACTCTTTAACGCTCCCTCCCGCCGCGCGACACGCCGCCGGGAGGGAGCGTCGCTCATGTACGGCCGCACGGCTGCACGCAACGGTTTCCGCCGCCCCTTCCGGCCCGTTTTTCCCGCCGTTTGCGAGGGCTAAACCAAGGCCTTTGCAAATCATTGATACACAAAGGGGAAAACTATCATAGGGATAGTTTCAACTACAAGCCATGTAGTTCGAACTACAAGCCATGTAGTTTTTCCTACATGTGCATATAGAAAATCCCGCCTGCCGGGACACTGTTCCGGGAGCTTCGGAAAGGCTATCCAAGCCCCATGGCAGCGAGCCCGTACAGCGGCACCGCTCCTGCGGGAACAGGCTGCCGCCCGACCGTCCCCGCAGGACACCGGCTGATTTTCAACGAAAAATTTGGCAACATGGGAAATAAGGCTTATCTTTGCCGCAGAAACATACACGGAAACGGCGAAAAAGAAAGGATTCCCGCCACAGGAAGGGCTCGGAATTCTTTCCGCTTTTTACCGTCCCGTACCATTTGAAAAACAATACTACAACCACACCCGAATTATGGCATACATGACACAAGAGGGCTACGACAAAATGGTGGCCCAACTCAGACACATGGAATCTATTGAGCGCCCAGCAGCCTCGGCAGCCATTGCCGAAGCGCGCGACAAGGGCGACCTGAGCGAAAACAGCGAATATGACGCCGCCAAAGAGGCACAGGGTATGCTCGAGATGAAGATAAACAACCTGAAAGCGGCCATCGCCGAGGCCAAAATCATCGACGCAAGCAAGCTGCGCAGCGACATCGTGCAGATTCTCTCCACGGTGGAGATGAAGAACACCAAGAACGGCATGGTCATGAAGTACACCATCGTCAGCGAGAGCGAGGCCAACCTGCGCGAAGGCAAGATTTCGTCCACCACACCCATAGCCCAGGGACTGCTGGGCCGCAAGGTAGGCGACATCGTGGACGTGAAAATCCCGCAAGGCACCGTCAGCCTCGAAATTCTCAACATCACCGTCGGCTGAAAAACCGGCACAAGCGAACCGCACCATGACTATATTCAGCAAATTAGCGGCGGGCGAGATTCCGTCGTACAAGTGCGCCGAAGACGAACGCTTCTACGCTTTCCTGGACATCAACCCGCTGGCACAGGGCCATACGCTGGTCATACCCAGACGCGAGGTTGATTACTTCTTCGACCTCGAAGACGACGAGCTGGCCGCCATGACCGTATTCGCCAAGCGCGTGGCCCGCGCCATAGGAAAGGCTTTCCCCTGCCGCAAGGTGGGCATGGCCGTGCTCGGCCTCGAGGTGAACCACGCCCACATCCATCTCGTGCCGCTCCGGACGGAGGGCGACATGGACTTCCGCAAGGAAAAGCTCAGCCTGTCCGCCGAAGAGATGGCCGAGACCGCACGACGCATACGCGAGGCCTTCGGCAAAGAATAACGGCGACGCACATGCCGCACCCTACCCCAAATCCCTCCCTGCGGAGCGTACGCCCCGAGGGCGGGATTTGCTTTTTACACGCACTCCTCCCCCAACCTACGAAAAACATACCGCAATGAAACACCTGCTATCCGCCGCCCTGGCATCGCTCTGCACGCTCCTGCCCGCCACGGCACAGCACGTCATCTGGTTCGACACCCCGACCGGCACGGCCGGACGCGCCGCCTGGTACGGCGGACATCCCGAACGCTTCGCCGACGGCCGCAAGCCCATCGACGCCGGAGGCTTCAACGGCAACCCGGACCCCGAGTGGGAACGGCGCTCCCTGCCCATCGGCAACGGCAGCATAGGGGCCAACGTCATGGGCTCCGTCGCCACGGAACGCATCACGCTCAACGAAAAGACCCTGTGGCGCGGCGGGCCCGGCACAGCCAAGGGTGCGGCACACTACTGGGACATGAACAAGCAGTCGGCCCACTTGCTCGACGACATACGCCGGGCCTTCGCCGAAGGAGACCGCGACAAGGCCGCGCGGCTCACCCGGGAGAACTTCAACAGTGCCGTCCCCTACGAAGCGACCGGCGAGCCGGAATTCCGTTTCGGCTCGTTCACCACACTGGGCGAGCTTTACATCGAGACAGGCATAGACCCCGCCGCCGTCAGCGGCTACCGGCGCGCGCTTTCCCTCGACTCGGCCGTTGCCACCGTGAGCTTCGACGCCGGCGGAAGGCACTACGAGCGACGCGCCTTCATATCCTATCCCGACAACGTGCTGGCCCTGCGCTTCTCGGCCGACGGAAAGGGGCTGCAGAACCTGCGCCTCACGTACGGACATAACCCGCTGTCCGAAGGGACGGCGACACCCGACGGCGCGGACGGCATCTGCTTCGACCGGCGCCTCGACAACAACGGCATGCACTACGTCATACGGTTGCGGGCACTGGCCAAAGGCGGCACGCTGAGCAACACCGGCGGCACGCTGAGCATAGAAGGTGCCGACGAAGTCACTTTCCTGCTCACGGCTGATACGGACTACAAGCCCAATTACAGTCCCGCTTACGACGACCCCAAGGCCTACGTGGGCACAGACCCTGCCAAGACAACGGCCGAATGGATGAAACGGGCGGCGGGAAAAGGCTTCGACCGCCTCTTCAAGGCACACTACGCCGACTATGCCGCACTCTACGGCCGCGTCAAGTTCAATCTGGCAGGCAAGTCCTCGGACCGGCCCACCGACCGGCGGCTCGCGGCCTACCGCCAAGGGGCCGAGGACCACGGACTGGAATCCCTGTACTACCAGTACGGGCGTTATCTGCTCATCGCCTCTTCCCGTCCCGGCC
>CAJMSQ010000041.1 GCA_905216095.1 uncultured bacterium
TCGCTGCTCAAAGGAAAGATGGGGCTGAGACTCTCGGCCTTTGACATCCTCGGACAGATTTCCAACGTAAGACGGGTACTCAACGCGCAAGGATATGCCGAAACCTGGTACAACACCATCCCGAGGTATGTCATGCTGAGCGTCAGCTACAAAATCAACATAAAGCCCAAAAGAAGAACGGATGAATAAGCAAAAGCCTAAAGTAAGTGTCTGCATGTGCTCATACAACTGCGCCGAGCACATAGGAGAAGCGATAGAGAGCGTACTGGCACAGACTATGCCGGACTTTGAGTTCATCATTGCCGACGACGGATCGACGGACGGCACATGGGACATAGTCCGCAGTTTCAAGGACAAGCGCATCAGGGCCTACCGCCTTGAGCACGACTACATCAGGTCGCTGAACTTCAGCCTGCGGAAAAGCCGTGGGGAATACATCGCACGGATGGACAACGACGACGTGATGCACCCCGACCGCCTGCGGCTGCAGACCGAGGTAATGGAGGCATACCCCGAAACGACCGTATGCTCGTCATGGGCCGACATGTTCGGCGAAAAACAAGGGGAAACAGGCAGAGGCGACGGTCCGATAGCCGAACCTTACTGGACACTCGCGCTGGGCAACTTCGTCATCCATCCCTCATCCATGATTCGCAGGGATTTCATCCGGCAGCACCGCATCCGTTACAAAAGCGGCTACAGCTACGCCGAGGACTACAAGCTCTGGAGCGACATTGCCCGAAAGGGCGGCCGCTTCCACGTCATCCCCCGGCCGCTGCTGCGTTACAGGATAAGCCGGTCGCAGATTACCAACAGCCACCGTGACGAGCAGGAGGCCACGCGCCTGCTCATCGAACAGGAAATCATAGAGAGCCTCATCCGTCAATCCCGGCATCCCGACCGGCGGAAGGCTGCCTCGCTGTTCCGAACCCTGTCCTACCTGAACCAAAACAGTCTCATCGGAGGGAACACGGTCATCAGCATCCTGTTCCGGCTGCTGGCCAACATGAAGGCGCAGGAGAAAGGAACGGATGCCCCGTCTCCGGATTAACTCTCCTGCTCTGAGACACAACCGACATTAACTTTTTTAACCTTTTCCGCCCTGTCTAATTGCGTAAACGGCAATTATCTTTTCACGGGAAAAGGGATTCGCCCGACCGGAACGGGGATAGTTTTTCCTACATGCCGCTTAATTTTTTCTACATGGCATGTAGGAAAAACTTCCTCAGGGCTAATCTGACGCGGATGCAGGGCTTTTTACACGAAAAAGGGGCGGCCGCAGCCGTCCCTTACTTTTCCTTATCACAAAGATACAATATTTTTCGCCCGAAAGCAAGAAGTGTTAAATCACCGCGAGACAATTGTTAAAATCGCCACCGCCTGCGATGACGGTCCGGCGGGGCTGTCATCCCTCCCACTCTTCCGTGAGCACCCGTTCCAGTTCCTCGGCCGACAGCCTCAGGCGGAACTGCCCGTCGATGGCCACCGAGATGGCGCCGGTCTCTTCCGAAACGATGATGGCCAGGCAGTCGCTCTTCTGCGACATACCCAGTGCGGCACGATGCCGCAGGCCGAGCGCCTTGGGAATATCCACGTCGTGCGCGACGGGCAGGATGCAGCCCGCGGCACGGATGCGCTTGTGGCTGATGACCATTGCGCCGTCATGCAAGGGGCTGTTCTTGAAAAATATGTTCTCGATGAGCCGCTGGTTGATGTCGGCATTGATGATGTCACCCGAGCGGATGACATCGTTCAGCCCCACGTTGCGCTCCACGATGATGAGCGCGCCCACCTTCTGCTTGCTCATGTTCATGCACGCCATGACGATAGGGATGACTTCCTCCCGGTGCACGCTCGTTTCCTTCCTGTTGCGTGAGAACAGGCGGATGATGAAACTGGCGCGCCGCCGCGTGCCGATGCTCGAAAAGAAGTGGCGTATCTCTTCCTGGAACAGAATGATGAGCGCCAGCGCACCCATGTTCATCAGCTTGTCGAGAATTCCGCCCAGCAGGCGCATCTCGAACAACTGGCTGACGATGAGCCAGGCGAAGATGAAGACAAGGATGCCCGAAAATATGTTTGCAGAGCTCGACTCCTTCATCAGACGATAAATGTAGTAGAGCAACAAGGCGACAGATACAATGTCGATGAGGTCGATGATACCGAAATTTATCATGGCATGACAGGTTACAGAGGTTAGGCGGTACGCATTTCCGTATAAATCCTGACCGCCTCGACGGCGGCCCGCACATCGTGCACGCGGAGTATGTTCGCCCCCTTCGCCAGCGCGAGGGTATTGAGCACGGTCGTACCGTTCAGCGCGTCTTCGGGCGTCCCGCCGAGCAGTTTGTATATCATCGACTTCCGCGAGACGCCGACCAGCAGCGGCAGGTCGAATTCGGCGAAATCTTCCAGGCGGTCCATCAGGACGTAATTATGCCTGAGCGTCTTGGCAAAGCCGAAACCGGGGTCAAGGATGATGTCCTTCACGCCCATGCCGCGCAACGTGCGCACGCGCTCCGACAGATAGAGGAACACCTCGCGCACCACGTCGTCGTATTCGGGCGAAGCCTGCATGGTGCGCGGCGTGCCCCGCATGTGCATCAGTATGTAGGGGACGCCAAGCGCCGCCACGGTGGCGAACATCTGCCGGTCGAGGCTGCCGCCCGATATGTCATTGATGATATGCGCGCCATATTCCTCGACGCACATGCGGGCCACGTCGGCCCGGAACGTATCGACGGACACGACCATGCCGGGCACCTCGCGGCGCACCACGGACAAAGCGAGACGAAGCCTCTCCATCTCCTCCGCAACCGGCACATCGTCGGCACCGGGACGCGAGGAGTAGGCGCCGACGTCTATCATCGTGCCGCCTTCCTCCGCGATTTGCGCGCAGCGGACGGCAATTTCGCCTTCCGTCCCCATCCTGCTGCCGGCAAAAAAGGAGTCGGGCGTCACATTGAGTATTCCCATCACCTGCGGCTGCCGCAACTCCAGCAGGCGCCCGCCGCAATTCAAAGAGTAGAAGGTTTCTTCCATCAGGACATTCCTTATATATTTATTGCAAAAACAGTGCAAACCGAGCGCAACAAGCTGGCTTGATTGCCGAGGTGCAACCTATTTTATGCAAAAATACACAGAATAATCCGTAACCCGGGCTTTTCTCGTCAAAAAACAGTAATTTTGCGGCACGATAAGCATCTGAAAATCCACATGCACAATGATTACCATCACTGAACTGTACGACCTGTATACGAAATACCCGGTCATCACGACCGACACGCGCGACTGCCCGCGCGATTCCTTGTTTTTCGCCCTGCGGGGCGCGAACTTCGACGGCAATGCCTTCGCGTTGAAAGCGCTTGAAGCGGGCTGCTCCCACGCAATAGTGGACGACGCCGGCGTGACGGGCGACCCGCGCCTCATACATGTGCCCGACGTGTTGCGGACACTGCAGGAACTGGCGGCCTTCCACCGGCAAAGGCTGGGCATCCCCGTGCTGCAGGTGACAGGAACGAACGGAAAGACCACGACCAAGGAACTGACGGCGGCGGTCCTGTCACAAAAGTACAACGTGCTCTACACACAGGGAAACCTGAACAACCACATCGGAGTGCCCAAAACGCTCCTGCGCCTCACTGCCGCGCACGAAATCGCCGTTATCGAGACGGGAGCGAACCATCCGGGCGAGATAGCGGAACTCAGCCGCATAACCGATGCCGACTGCGGGCTGATTACGAACGTCGGCATGGCGCATATCGAGGGCTTCGGCTCTTTCGAAGGCGTCGTCCGCACGAAAAGCGAACTCTACGACTACCTCCGCACCCGGCAGAAGGCTTTCGTGTTCCTGAATGCCGACAACCGGATACTCGCCGAAAAGGCTTCGGGACTGCCGCAATACACCTACGGCAGCCCGGGACACGGCTACGACGTGGAAGGAGAGGTCAAGGACTGCACGCCCTACCTGAACCTGCGCTGGAGAGTGCGCGACGGCGAATGGCATGAGGTGCAGACGCAACTCATCGGGGCCTACAACATCGACAACGTATTGGCCGCAGCAGCAGCAGGCACACGCTTCGGAGTGGATGCCGGACAAATCTCGCGCGCCATAGCGGATTACCGTCCGACCAACAATCGTTCGGAACTGAAGAAGACGGCCGCGAACGAGTTGATCGTGGACGCGTACAACGCAAACCCCACCAGCATGAAGGCGGCCCTCGAGAACTTCCGCCTCATCGGGCATCCGCACAAACTGGCCATACTGGGCGAGATGCGTGAGCTGGGCCCGGTCTCCGCCGACGAGCACAAAGCCGTCGTCCGGCTGGCCGAAACGACAGGCTGCGAGGAACTCTGGCTCGTCGGGAAGGCTTTTGCCGGTTGCGCCGACGGACACCGGTACTTCGAGGACGTGGAAGCCGTGAAGCAGGCCCTGGAGGCGGAAAAGCCAAGCGGCAGGCTCATTCTCATAAAAGGCAGCAACGGCACAAAACTTTACCAATTGCCCGATTTTCTGTAAGGACCGGACAGGGCCGGACACCGTCCGGAAACGCTATATAGGCATAAAAGCGGTCATATACTTGCGGTTTTCCGCAAAAAGAGCTATCTTTGTCCGCTGATACACTTAGGAATAAATATGGGAAGTACTAAAAAGATTAGGAACCACAGACTACATCACGAAGGGACGGCCACCCTGCGCGGCGGACTCATCGCCCTTCTCGCAGTAAACGGCTTGTTGTTTTTCCTGCTCAAGGACATCCATCTCCTTCCTTTCTACATCGTATTGTCCATCTCGGTGGCAGTGTATCTCATCGTCGTGAATTTCTTCCGTTGCCCGATACGTATCTTCAACGGAAACACCGAAAACACGGTAGTGGCCGCCGCCGACGGAAAAATTGTCGTGATAGAGGAGGTGGAAGAAAACGAATACTTCCACGACCGACGCATGATGGTCTCCATATTCATGTCCCTGACCAACGTACATGCCAACTGGTTCCCCGTAAGCGGCACCATTGAAAAGGTGACGCACCACAACGGAAACTTCCACAAGGCATGGCTGCCCAAGGCCAGCACCGAGAACGAACGCTCCACGGTGGTCATCCGCACGGAAGCGGGACAGGAAGTACTGGTGCGCCAGGTGGCCGGCGCCATGGCACGGCGCATCGTCACCTATGCCCATCCCGGCGAAGAGTGCTTCATAGACGAGCACCTCGGATTCATCAAGTTCGGCTCGCGGGTGGACATCTACCTGCCCCTCGGCAGCCGGATAGAGGCGACCATCGGCCAGAAAACCGTAGGCAACCAGACGGTCATCGCCCGACTCGTGCCCGAAAAGTAACGACGGCGGCCCATGCCGGACCGGCTGCGCGGGGCTTCGCCATCCCCCTCACGCCACTTTCTCCCCCGAAACATGAAGAAACATATTCCCAACACCATAACCTGCTGCAACCTGATATGCGGTTGCATCGCCACTTACTTCGCCCTGCAGCCCGCAGCCCGCTACGACGTGGCGCTGGCATTCATCATCGGCGGTGCCGTCTTCGACTTTTTCGACGGTTTCCTCGCGCGTCTGCTGCATGTCTCGTCACCTATCGGCAAGGAGCTGGATTCCCTGGCCGACGACATCACTTTCGGTTTCGCGCCGGCCGCAATGGTATTCTCCCTGCTCAGGGAAACAATGCCGCAGGCCGACGCAAGTCCCGTCCTGTCCGCGATCCCGTTCCTCGCATTCCTCATTGCGGCATTCTCGGCCCTGCGCCTGGCCAAGTTCAACCTTGACGAACGGCAAACCACCTCCTTCATCGGACTGCCCACGCCGGCAAACGCGCTGTTCTGGGGCGCACTCATCACGGGCTACCACGACACGCTGACCGCCCTGCCCGCCGCCACGTGGTGGCTGTCGGGCGGTGTGCTCTGCTCCTCCCTGCTTCTGGTGTCCGAAATCCCGATGTTCGCACTCAAGTTCAAGCATTTCGGATGGAAGGGAAACGCATTGCGCTACTCGTTCATCCTGTGTTCGCTTGTCCTCCTCGCACTCCAGGGCCCGAAAGGCTTTGCTTCCGTCATCGTACTCTACATCTTGGTGTCGGTCATTGCGGCCTTCGTGCAAAAAAGTCCCCGTCAGTAACTCCTTACCCTCCGCATCATGTACGGTTGTCTGCCTTTATTCCTCTTTGCCGTATTGGCCGTCTTCTTTTATGCGCTGACCTTTATATTCAGGGTATTCTTCGGCCTGCGCAACACGGCACGCAAGTTTTCCGAAACCATCAACAACGGAGGCGGGAAGCAATCCCCGCACCGGCAGCAGCAGGATGCGGAACAGAAGACGCCGAAAAAGAAATTCGACAGCGACGAAGGCGTCTACGTAGACTTCGAGGAAATAAAGGAATAAGTCCGCAAGCGGCATCCCCGTCCGCGGAAAACCGCCCCACCCCGCCGGACCGGCCTCCGTTGCAGGGACGGGCCGGCACAGACGCCCCTTGTCGCGGCACGCAGCCGCAGGGATACACAATTTTGTCATTTAGACATGACAAAGCAAGCACGTGTAAATTCTTTTTATTACTTTTGCTCTGCAAAGAACAACACAACAAAAACAGTTTACATAATGAAACTCGTAGAACAACTCATCGCCCGCGCGAAAGCGGACAAGCAACGCATCGTGCTGCCCGAGGGCACGGAAGAACGAACCCTCAAGGCCGCCAACCAAATCCTGACCGACGGAGTGGCCGACCTCATCCTGCTCGGCAATCCCGACGAGATCATGGCCGAAGCCAAGGAATTCGGACTCGGCAACATAGGCAAAGCCACCATCATCAACCCGACCGACCATCCTAAGAAGGAGGAATACGCGCAACTGCTCTGCGAACTGCGCAAAAAGAAGGGCATGACCATCGAACAGGCCCGCGAACTGGTAGAGAATCCCCTTTACCTGGGCTGCCTCATCATCAAGAGCGGCGACGCGGACGGACAGTTGGCCGGCGCACGCAACACGACAGGCGACGTGCTCCGCCCGGCACTCCAGATTATCAAGACCAGTCCGGGCATCACATGCGTAAGCGGCGCCATGTTGCTGCTGACCATCGCGCCCGAGTGTGGTGACAACGGCGTGCTCGTCATGGGCGACGTGGCGGTCACCCCCGTGCCCGACGCCAACCAGCTGGCACAGATTGCCGTCTGCACGGCACGCACGGCCAAGGCCGTGGCCGGCATCGACCCGCGCGTGGCCATGTTGTCCTTCTCCACCAAGGGCTCGGCCAAACACGAAGTGGTGGACAAAGTCGTGGAAGCCTTCCGGCTGGCCAAGGAGATGGACCCCGAAATGGTCATCGACGGCGAACTGCAGGCCGACGCCGCGCTCGTGCCCTCCGTCGGCAACAGCAAAGCGCCGGGAAGCCCCATAGCCGGACACGCCAACGTGCTGGTGGTGCCCAGCCTCGAAGTCGGCAACATCGGCTACAAGCTCGTGCAGCGTCTCGGCCATGCCACGGCCGTAGGCCCCATCCTCCAGGGCATTGCCCGGCCGGTGAATGACCTCTCGCGCGGATGTTCCATCGAGGATGTCTACATGATGGTGGCCATCACCGCCAACCAGGCCATCGCAGCCAAGGAACTGGAAAAATAAAACCGGCGGAACGGACGGCGGAAAGCATCCGGCGTTCCTCCGGCACCGACATCACACCAAGCGGAATGCCGATGGTTCATATCATCGGCATTCCGCTTTTTCCGACCCTGCGCGACACGAATCCGAAGGACTGCTGTTTTAACAATTGGGCCGTAACAAATTTAACATTTCTTGCTTTCGGCCGAAAAATGTCGTATCTTTGTGATAAGGAAAAGGAAGGGACGGCCGCGGCCGCCCTTTTTTCGTATTTGTAGGCCCGTTTCGGGGAGAAATTGTCCCTATGATGGAATTTCGTACAAGCCATATATGAAGACAGTGATGGAGTATTTAAGTAACATCGGCATTTTGCCTTTTCACTTTCACCTCGTAGGGGAGATTCTGCTGTGCCATGAATCTTTGTTTAGCTTCTTTCTTTCGTTTTTTGTATTCTTGTAAACTGTCATTATCCATAAATATTTTTCCTTTTCGTTACTGCAGTTTATATTTGCTGGATCCCTTTCTGGATCCAGCGGTGATTTTCCTGTTGATCTGCTGCCCTTGGCAGCGGATGCACTATTCTTGCATATATTTCGTTTGCCATCACCTCCGGATGACGGTTTTCATACGCCTGCCTTGCCGTTACACTTGCTTCGCAGGCGTGCTGATATTTACTCCATAAAATCAGCTTGTTCAAATACTTACCATCCTCTTTGATCGTCCCGTTGTATTCGCAGTCCGGGCGATCACAATGAAAGCAGTCCGGCCACTTGCAGTCTGTTAATTTTCTGCTCATGTGATCACCTTTTCTTCCTGCTGCCGTCCATATTGTAGTCAGAACGACTTTTGTAAAAGCTGCATTGTTCCTCACAACTGCAATAAAGTTTCTTCAATGCTCTGCATCGACTCTGGATCGGCTTGTTGCTC
>CAJMSQ010000042.1 GCA_905216095.1 uncultured bacterium
CGGTGATGTTCTTCCACCCGTATTCCCGGCGCACCTTGTCCAACGGTACCGCGATGATTCCGAAAAATCCGGAATCCCACGGGCAGCTGAACGGCGAGGTGGATATTGTAATGCCGCCATGGTCGTAGAGGTAGACCGGCAGGGCGATATATTCCTTCAGGAACGATTCCCGGAAATTTCCGATATGCCCTTCAAAAACCTTGTCGATATCGAAGTGGTCATCAAACTCCTTCTCCGGGCGGTAGCGACGATGTGCCGTATAAAGCGTACCGAGATTGTCATATGCTTCACGCGGGCTTCGGGCGTCATCATCATAATAGATGTTGATGCGGTACCCGTTATATTTGATTTGATTATATAGATTCATTTGCCTGGGTATTATGTCTTGTTACAAAGTCTTACAAATTGTTCCGTAATCTCGTCCCGCTCGAACTCGTCGCAGTTCAGGTCGAAGAATATACCCGAAGCCGCGAGCATGTCACGGGCTTCCCCGTAGGTAAGGTCGTTCCTGTGCCTGTATCTGTCCACCATGTCCCGATGTTCGGCTTCCGCCCGGTCGTGCAGCCTCATTTTATACAGCCTGTACCATGCGGGGAACTGTTCCTTGGAAACCATATTTTCCAGCTGCAAGTCCCGGTATCTTCCCGGTGCCAGCAGGATGTGGCTGTCAATGTAGGACTTCGCCTCGGCTATGATTCCCTCCCTGGTGAAGGGACGGTGGGAGCGTGCCGTGAAATGCACCCATCCACCATGCAACGGGTGTTCGATTTCAATCTGCACACCCTGCCTCCTGACATGTACCACGATATAGGCGGTCTGGCCGGGGAACATATCGTCCTTGAGGCTCACTCCCCGGCAGGCCGGCGGGTCAACATGGATGTAGTGGTCCTGCCTTGCGCCCCCGAGGAACCTTTCAAGCTGCCGCATCGACTGGCGGTAGATGAATGTCCCCACGCGGCACTGGCCTCGGCGGATGTCGCCGTAATAGTACTTTCTTGCCCTTGCTCCGGTAATGCGGGACTCGTCCGATGCCTCGAAATAGCTCCGGTAGGTATCGTCCGTACGGCAGAAATCATATATTTCCTGAAAAGTCCTTGTTTTCATTTGTTACTCCTTTTTATGTATTGTCTTCTTCCGGCGGGGGAAATTCCCCCGTCCTGTAAAATATCTCTCCGAGACGGTCAGCCTGTTCCGCCAGACCTCTCTTCCGGACAGCCGACACGGCATCGCGTGCGGCCTTTTCGTACATGCCCAGCAGTACCGCCTCGGGCAGGCGTTTCGTCCGCCACACCTCCTGTGCGGTGGCGAGCATCTCCACCTCGCAGCCCAGATGGCTGGCCGTGAGGATAATGACGGCATTGCCGATGAAGTTCGGTACGCGTTCTTCCTGTTGTTCTCCTTTCATTGTTCCGTGCCTTTAATCCGTTTCGAACTCGTCTTCATAGACCTCGATCTCCTTCCTGCTCTCGCAGATGCGTACCAGCCAGGTGTATTGGAGCCGTTCCAACAGTTCTATACGGCGATAGCCCTTGTAGGGCACTTTCAGCGTTGCAATGTCTCCCGGTTTCATGTCAGGCGGGTATTTCAAACTGGACATGGAAATGGAATTCGCTTATCAGGCTGCAAATCTGCGGTACTGATTTAGGATCCTCCCCGTAAAGGTAGAAGATGGTCCGGCAACGTGTCAGGCATCGGATACCCTGTTTTCGTAACCGGTACAGCAGGTAGGCCCTGCGTCGTAGTTGTTTCTTGCTCATCGTATAAAGGATTATGTCGTTTTGATTAGAATAGCGGTGTGGTCGTCAAACAGGGGCATCTCTTTACGTTTTCGATGTAATGCCTCCATTGAAAGATGCTCATCTTGTGTTAACAGGGATGAGCATCATTTCAATGGAGGGAGTACTAATTTATTCTGACCCGCCACACCGCGCCGCCTACCGGGCGGATGGTGATGACGGCCTATTTCTTACGCCATGCCGCCATCTTCTTTTTGATGTTGATATTGTTGTCCGCCAGCATTTTTTTCAGGACTGCCAGCAACCGCCAGCCTTCTCCGTTTTTATACTCTTCCGCCTTGGCTGACAGGAACGTCAGTGACTGGTACTTGTCCAGACGCCGACCCCGGTCATTGACAGCCGTGCAACCGTGGAAACGAATCAGGTTCTGCATGGTAAAGAACGCCCCGGCTCCCTTATAGGCATCCATCCATGCCTTGCTTTGAGGAGTGCCCCATGGCAGCCGGATACGACGGTCATTGAACTGTCTGACCGCGTTGTAAAGCTGTGTGGCGTCCAACGCGTGCCTGATGTGGGTTATCGCGATGGAAAGCGGGTAGTACAGTTTGGATTGCAGGTCCTCCACGAAAATATTACGGCCGTGTATACGCTTGTAGGGAACTCCCTTGCATTTTCTTGTTTCCAGGTTGCCCACGTGTTTTTTCAGCGCGTTGACATAGTCGCTCGCGATGGCCAAAACCACATCACGGTTGAACCAGCGGTTTCTCTCGGCAAAACCCGTGATGTCCTTGTGTTCCATCTTCATCTGGGCGTGCAGCTCGTTCAAGAGCATTTTCCACTGGTAATCATAGCCTTTCCGGTGAATCATCTCGGTCACCCCTGCCGGCTCTTTTTCACGGTAATGCGTGTATGACATCATATGGAACATTTGTGCCATGACCCACCGGCGGAAGAGTCGGTTGTTGGGAACGGTACCCTGTGCCATGATGCTGCCGAATATCGGGTCGTTGTCATCCAGGATGGTAAGTTTCCCGTCTTTGTTGGAGGCGATATACTCGCCGCCCTCGGCTCCCTGCATGGCGAACAGGCAGCTCACGTCCACACCGGCACCGCGGAGTGCCTCGATACGCTCCCGCGCCCCTTTGGGAAGTCCGGCAGGAGAATTATGGCCGGCCACCACCGGATAGACGGTGCCCAAATCCGAATTCTTGCCGATAACGGTGCCCGTGGCGGCAAATTCCTTGTCCGCGATGGCGAATTCCGTGCCGCATCCGGGGCACAGGACTTTTGTTTCTTGTTTCTTTCTACTCATTGTGAATTTGTTAATAATTGATTACTTCCGGGTTCCACCCATTTTCTGAGTATCACCAGGTCCTTGTCTTTTTCGCTTTGCCAGAACCATTTGCCCATCGTTTCGGGATTCCATGTGAACCCGCCTATAATCCGGCAGAGGATATAGAATTCCAGCTCGAATTGCGCGGTATCCCGGTGTTGCCCGTACAGCATGTCCCCGTCCTCGAGGTCACTTTCGGGCAATGCCATGAAATACCGGCGGGACTTGCTCTGGCTGCGCTCCGATGGTATCGAATGTTTATAGCGGCGGTACAGCTCCTCCACATCCGTGAAAAAATCCCCGCAGCCGTACTCCGGCAACCACGGAGCGCCATCATACCTGCCGTTCCGTATCATGTGTCTCCCGTTTACTTTTAAACTTCTGGACTGGAAATCAATCCGGAAATTTGCGCCGTTCTCTATGGCGGTGACGGTTTCTCGGTAAATATCTTCCATTTTCTCACCTGTTTACAATTAATGGCACTCAAACCCCTGGCGCGTATCTTTATAGTCCTGATAAATACAGTAGGACTTCGGTCCTGAACCAGGTAGTTGCCTGGCTCAGGACCAAGCTTGAATACTGTATCTTGAATTTGGGTCCCTCGTGCATATGCGGTCGCGCTACCTTCTGTTCAGGGGACTCATCCGGACGGCACATCCCTTTAAAAACCTGATACGGGCCGCGAGTACAGCTGGAACCTGTGTCATCTGTCGTGTTAGCAGGAGATAACACAGGCTCCAGCCGTGTGAATTGCGGCTCTGTTGAAATCCCGGCCTTGCCCCCTTTGCCCTGTGCTGTTCTTTTTGCGGTTCCCGGAATGCCGGCACGTTCCTTTACAGGTCCGATGTCTGCTGTGGCGGAAGCCGGAATGGCGCCGTCGTATAACGTTAGGGATACGACGGCGCGAGACGGGCTTATCGGGGACAGCAGGCTGAATCCATTCCCCCGAACCGCACGTTCCCGTGCTGGAAAAGACTGAAAGTTCTCATAATACCGGCACATGGCTTTATGCTTCCGATGTATCCCGCGTATGGGTCTTCTGCGGAGTCCGAAGGCGACGGTCAGCCGCCTTCAGACTCGGAAAGAAGACGTTGGTACGCGGGATGCCCAAACCTATTCCTTGAACTTTCCCGGTGTGCTCCGGTAACGGGTACGGGACAGACGGCACATGACTTTAATTTCCCGATACATTACAGGCGCAGCCAGAATCGAGATGGGATTAACCGGGTGTTAGACCGGTTAATCTCGATATGGATTCTGGTTATAAGCCTGTAACGTTGAATAGCCTGCCCGTCCACCCGTTCTGCCGTGTGCCCGGCGTAACTTATAGCGATGCCACCAGCGTGTTGTACACCGCCCGGCTGGTCAGAAGGGCGTTACGCATGCAGCCGACAGTCAGGTAACCCGGTATGTCCCGGTCTGTTTTATCGCGGTTGGCCTTCACGTTGCGTCCCCGTCCCCGGACGATGCAGCCATCCGGTTTGGTTCGGACATATCCCAGACCGCCGATCTTGCACCTGCCCGTCTGAACGGCTCTAAAGCAGTCCATCACGAACTTGTTCAGCTCGTTGAGGTCACTCTTCACATTACAGACCGGCAATACCTGTATCGCCCAGCTGAACTCGCCCTTGTACAGGTAACGGTTCACGGCGTCCACGGCTTTTGCCAGTGTCGTGTCCCGGCAGCGGATTGTCCGCCGCTCGATCTCGTGCTGGAAGGTCTTGATGCGTGATGACGAGAGCGAGACCATGCCGCCCTTGATACTGAATCCTAAGAACTTGAACCAGACATCGGCTGCCAGGTATTCCACTTTCTTGGGATTTAGCTTCATGGATTTATCTTCCAGGCGTTTTTGGAGTGTGTCCATCGCTTTTTCATAATCCTTGCCGATAAAAAGCATATCGTCGGAATACCGGACGTAGTAGCCGTTCATTTGTGACAGTTCCCTGTCTAGGTCGTAGAGCAGTACATCCGCCAGCCAGCTAGCCACAGCACAACCCTGTTTCAAGGATTGATACTTGCTTTGCAACCGGTTATCTTCATCGAAATAGAGGTCCGAGTGGTAATATTTCCTAAGTACGTCTATCAGGGCAGACTGGCCGTGTTTGGCCTCCACCTTGTCGAACGCCTCGTCGATGAACCGTATCGGAACACTGTCGAAGTATTTGGAAAGGTCGGACTTCCAGCCCAGACAGCCGCTATTGCCGGTTTCTGTCATCCGGTGGCTGACTTCCGTAACTACCTTGCCGCACCCTATACCGGTCTGGTAGGACTTGCACGAAGAGTGCAGCATCTCCGGCATCAACTCGAAGAGCAGGTCGTTGGCGATACCCAGTACTACGCGGTCCATCGGCTCGTTTACGTACACTGTGCGGAACTCACCGTTGTCCTTGGGTATCTGCGCCGTGTGGGGAGGGGAAATCTCGTACTTTCCCCGGCGCATGGCATAGGCCATCGCCATACGGGTATGCTCGTCGGTCAGCCGAATAAGTTGGTCTTTCCTAATGTCTTTCAGCACGCCTTTCTCAATGGCCTTCGTCCACCGGCCTATGTCGAAGAACATTTGCAATATCTTGTCTTCATTCATGGCACTCAAAACTTTTTTGGGAAAGGATAAAATTCAGTATGTCCATGCCGGATTCTACGTCACATTCCTGCTCGTACTCCTCGCCCGTGTAGTAACTGTAACCCATGATGAAGATTTTCCCGTCTTTCCGGAGCGACGCGTTCGTGATGACCAGTTCCACGGGGTCACGGTCCACAACATGGAGATAGGTCGAGGATTGTTCACCGTTGTCATCAAGGCTGCCGCCACACTCGGAAAGCAGCTTCACGGACAGGGCGTAACATTTTTCATTCAGGGCTTTCTCCGCCACGTGATGGTTGTTCATCTCTTCCGTAAGTGTTCGGATGCGGTCACCGCGTCTCTGCTCGGGAACCGGTTCGAAAGCGGTTTCGAACATCCAGACAGGCATCCATTTATGGAAGACGGCGGGTCCCAAGCGGCATATGTAAACTTCATCGTTCTCTTTCTCCGTCTCCGGGATATCCATTCCCGAGGCTCGTGCTGCCGCTACGCTCATGCGCTCGAAACCGCCGAGGCAGGAAGGTGCCGACTTCAAACGGTAGGGACGGATGTTTCCTACAGGGACACCCATTGACATAAGTAGCATCCCCTTAAAAGTGTCGGTAACGGGAGTGGTTTGCTGTTTGTTCATTCTTTTATTCATTTTCTGGTCTTTGTACATACATTATGATTTCTCACGCATCCTCCGCAAGGGCCACAAGCCGCTCTTCCGGCAGCAGGAACTCCTCGTCCGTGAAGTAATAGCAGATTTTCCGGTCCACGGCCTCCGCCTCGTCCGATATGGGTGCGCCGTCTTTGCCGACCAGCACGTCTTGCAGACCCGTTACAGAGACCAGGGTTTTGTATTCCCCGCCCGTTCCACGGAACAGCGTCAGTTCCCTGACAAAATATTCCCTGTCATTCCATGTGATAATCTCAAACATTTCCTCCACTTCCGGGAACAGCCGGCACAGGACCGGAAACAGTTTGCAGGCATCGCTCCGGAGCATCAGGAAGACACATTCCATCAGGCATAGTCCGGCATCTTTGAGCATGGGCAGCAATACGTCCGTGCCTGCTCCGTTTGCCTCTGCCACTATCAGGGCTTTCCAGTATCCTTCCTGGAATGAGTCCGTCCAAGGGATGAGTTCGGCTGCCCTGACGGAATAGGAAACCGCGATTTCTTCCGGATTGTCCTCGTCCGTGGAAATCAGTCCTATTTTCGTGTCATCTTCGACAGGCTCCTTTACCGGCAGGCAGACTTTCATTTTCCGGAACGTGTCCGTGTCCTCGTCCGCCCAGTTGACAAAGCCGCCGAATCTTATAAAATCATATCTGCTCATTTGTCATTATTGTTTATTGTTATTTACCTTACAATTCTTCCGGTTCTCCATCGTTGATACTCCGGTAGAAACGGTCTCCGTCCGCCCACTTCTTGGCGGTGATAGCCAGCTCGAAAGCTTCCTCTATGGAAAGGCCGTCGGCGGGAAGGGCATCAAGGAGTTCTCCCATGCATACGTCATTCTCGCGATACTCTTTCTGCACCTTTCCGAGTGTCATTCTGCCCTTGTCCGTCTTTTTACGCCACAAAAGCATCTGTTGTATCCAATTTTTCATGCGATTCTTTTATTAAAGGAAATCCTTGGCATAACTGCGGGCTTCATTGAAAGTGTTGAAGCCGATTCCACTCATGCAAGAGATTGCCCAGTATCTTAATTTCCTGCTTTCGGCACGGGCAAGATAGATTTGCCCGATACGAATCCCGTCTTTGAGAATGTCATGCCGCTTGTCTTTTGTAATCCGTACCATGTTCCGACATTCACTTGTCCATTTTCCAAAATCCGTAATCGGACCCGTCACCGAGATGAGCACCGAAATAGTACCCCTCCGGTGAGTAACTATCGAGCGTGTCGAACAGCGATTCCAGCAATCCCGCCGCGTCATCGCTGTTCCACCAGTCTGCTTCTTTGTCCTCCATGGCATGGGCGGGGATGGCATTCATCACCTGCACGTACTCCGGTGTGTCACGGATAACGTCCAAGAACGCCGGAATCAGGTCCTGCGTGCGCATCGTGCCGTGGGAGATACTCTCTCCCGGCACGGCATGGAGGCGGTTTTGTGTCCTCTCGTCTATGAACATGGCATTTAGATAAAGGGCAGACGGGTATCTTCCAGCATGGAGGCCAGCATTTGACACATCTCGTATGAAGCACGGTTGCGGTCGTCAATGCAGCGTGAATCACGCCCTGCCATAGCGGTAATGGAAGCCTTTACCGTTCTGAAGAATGTCTGTTCCAGTGTCTTGTGGAAATAAGGAAGAGCCTGGGCGAAACGTTCGGACTTGAATCCCAAATCGTTCATGGCGTATTCCAGCTGTTTGGCCGCCTTGTACTCGCGGCTGTTCTCCAGGCTTTCCGGAATATCACCGAACTGTGCGG
>CAJMSQ010000043.1 GCA_905216095.1 uncultured bacterium
TCATGCCGTCGCGGCGCTCACCTCCTATCCGTGGCTGGGCTGCAAGGGCGAAGGCTACGAGGTGCGCCGGCGCTGGGGCATCAGCAAGGAGGTCTTCTGCCCGGGTAAGGAGACGACGTTCGAATTCCTGCAGAACGTCTTCGCCGAGGTGCTGGAGCTCTTTCCCTCGGAGTTCATCCATATCGGCGGCGACGAGTGCCCGAAGGAGAGCTGGAAGCAGTGTCCGCTGTGCCAGGAGCGCATCAAGGCCGAGGGACTGAAGGACGAATTCGAACTCCAGAGCTACACGGTGCGCCGCATGGAGAAGTGGCTTCGCGAGCACGGCCGGAAGATCATCGGCTGGGACGAGATTCTCGAAGGCGGCGTTTCGCCCACGGCGACCGTCATGTCGTGGCGCGGCTCGAAGGGCGGCATTGCGGCGGCCAAGGCCGGCAACCACGTCATCATGACGCCCAATGTCCATTGCTACCTGGACTACTACCAGACCAAGACCCCGGCGAAGGAGCCGATGGCCATCGGCGGCTATGTCCCGATGCGCAAGGTCTACGAACTGGACCCCTACGACCAGCTTACGCCCGGGGAGCGTGCCTACATCCTCGGCGTGCAGGGCAATCTGTGGACCGAGTATATCGCCACGTTCCCGCACCTGAAGCACATGCTGCTGCCGCGTCTGGCCGCCATCGCCGAGGTGGGCTGGTCCTACGACCGCAAGGATTTCGACGACTTCAAACACCGCATGAACTCCCTGCGCAAGTGCTACGATGCCGCAGGGCTGAACTACGCCACCTATTTCTTCGAAGGCAAGGACGAATAGCCGTCCGGTCCGTAAAAACATCCCCGTAATGCGCATGAGTTTCCGGGGATTTACAAAGCAATGCTGTAACTGAATGAGTTACGGCATTGCTTTTTTATGAGGTAATGATTTAGAAACGCAAGTCTCGAATAAACTTACATCGAGGTTCATCCTGTCAAACAACTCTATACAAATATACGAAATATCTGATAAAAAAAGCAAATATGATTTTTATTACTCCATTTGCCGATTTATGGCGGACATCAGCGTCACCGTCTGTCCCGTCCTGAAAAAGGTTTACAGTGATTGATAATTAAAGATAAACATTTTGGTTCAAAAAATATTGTCCTGATATAAGTTTACATATGCCTTCCGAACAACCGTCTTTCGGCCCCAATGATGTTTGAGTTTCCCGGTTCTAAGTTCCGCTTCCAAGGGCGTAAGCCAATCGCAGCTGGCATGAGGTCTGAGTGAATTGTAAAGGATAACGATCTCATCGATGCGTTCTTTTGCTGCCTGAAAACTTTCAAAACATTCCTCGTCGATCCATTCGCTCTTCAGAATACCGTTCACCCGTTCGGCAACGGCATTCTCATACGGATCGCCCTTTTCAGTCATGCTGATGCGAATCCCATTATCGGTCAGCAATTTCACATATTCTTTCGAACAATATTGGCATCCTCTGTCCGAATGATGGATTAACCCTTGCCGTTTTTGCTGCGGAGTCTGGTCTATGGCCATCCTCAGTGCACGGAGCGCTCCGTCCCGTTCCAATGTCGTATTCAGATCATAGCCTACGATCCGTTTGGAATAGGCATCCGTTATCAAAGCCAGATATGCAAATCCTTCTTTCAAAGAAATGTACGTAATATCTCCGACCCATAAACGATGCGGCCGCTCGAGGTCGAAACCCCGGATCAGATTCGGATATTTACGCATCCAGTGCCGCGAGCAGGTCGTAACGCTGTATTTCTTCCGACGTTTGACCAGAAGATTGTTTTCCGAAAGCAGCGTAAATAACCGATCCCGGCTGACCGGAAATCCGTCTTGTTGTAGCAAATGCCACAGTTTACGACCGCCGAGCCTGGGCATCAGTTTCCGGTAGTAACCCACCCGCTCCAAAAGAAGGGTGTCGGACAAAGATCCTTCCCTATTACGCCGTAAATGTTTATAATAGGCCTGACGGGTATAGCCGAACAACCCGCACAGAAACGACAGGCTCATTGCTGTGTGTCTTTCTTTGAGACGCTGGACTGTCCGGCTGCGGATTTTTTTAGCAGGTCGATACCGTATTCTTCTTGGAGGATATCTCCCATGATCTCATAGCCTTCCAGACGTAATAAAGCCTCTTCCAAGCGCCGCCGAAGGGCTTTGTTCTCGGATAATAATTCACTGGCTTCTTCACTCGTAACGCGGGACATGATCGGATAAGGATTAGGGGTACTCACAAAGCTACAACTATTTTTCGCTTTCCACCGCTGACCCATCTTATGAATCGTAGACATGGGAATACCATGTTCTTCGGAGAGTTGGCGAGCCGTCTTGACTCCGCTCAAATACTCCTGTAAAATCAGATGACGCAACTGACGCGGTAAATAATGACGTGATAAGTCTGAATTCGTTTTTTGCTGCATAAGATTTACTCTTTTCTGTAAACCTTTTTCAGGACGGGACAGCGCCAAAACAAACCCTCGGTGCGGACTGGAGCGGTCTGGAGCGGACATCGGAACCAAGGTATTTCACCCGGTTGTATCTTGCAGCATGAAAGGTCGATTTTCTTATTGCGTTCATTATCCCGATATAAACTGCATGAAATAGAAAACGGTATTTTGAATGGTTTAAAACACAAAACCGGGCATACACGCTTTACGACTGCAAACCGAACATTCAATCTCAAAAACGTTGCACCATGGATTCATTAAAGGAAAAAGACAACCCTGCACCCAATCCTTCTAAACATCCCCGTATCGAAGTCGATGAGGAGCTGATGCGTCAGATGATCGCCGGACAAGCCCCTTTGGATTCGAAAGTCGTCCGCAGGATTCCCGAACCGGAAGAGGAAGATACGGACACTCCCGAGGGAAACACATCGGAAACGGTATCCGGAGCATCGGCACCGACTGCTGAGAAAACAGGCATAGACTCCACTGCGAGTACCGTAAAAGAACATTCCGGTTTCCGTCGGAAAAAGCTCACGCTACCGGATTTTGAACGCACGTTCTTCGCTCCGGTGGATTGCCGCAACCGCTCTGCGATCTATGTCAGTACCCGAACCAAGCACAAAGTGTCGGAAATCCTCCACCTGTTGGGGAATGAAAGCACAAGGCTTACGGCCTTGGTCGACAATATGCTGCGGTTCGTCATGGACATTTACAGCGACGAGCTGAATTATCTCCACGAGAAGAAGAACAACAGACGACCGTTTTGAAAAAGCGGAGGCATTTCGACGCCAGATAGCAGGACGGAAGGGGCCGTCGAACGGGCAGGCCGCTCGCGGCTGAACATCAGAACCGGATCGTCAGGAGCCGCAGAATGTCGCCTTTTCCGACGGTAGCGTCCAGCAACACGCCGGGGATGGAAATACGCAAGGCTCGCCCCTCGGGCGATTCGCATGGCCTTGCGTATTTTCATCTCCGGCGTTTAATTCCCTGCCGGTGGGAAAACTCACATCGAAAATTACCCTGCCATTGACGAAGCAAGATCGGAAATCGAACTAGCTGTAAGATCGTAGGCCATTACTGTGCGACCTTGAAGACGCTGCTGAGTTTCTCGCTTAATGCCGCCATATCCTGTCCGATCTTGTCATTGGTGATTTTGGCATAGATTTGGGTCGTGGTGATCCGTTTATGTCCCAGCATCTTGCAGACCGTTTCCAGAGGTACACCCTGTGTGAGCGTAACCGTCGTAGCGAAGGTATGACGCGCCATGTGGATCGTCGGATTGAACGACAGACCGGCATGTCTGGCAACATGACGTAACGACATGTTCAGTGTTTTATAAGTGCCTTTAAGCGGAAAAACCTTCTCGCTTGTGCGATATGTATCCTTATAACGCTTGTAGAGCATTTCAGCGGCGGGAAGCAGTTTGACCCGGAACTGCGTACCTGTTTTCTGGCGCCTGTCGATAATCCAGCGCTCTCCGTTATCGTCCGTATGGATGTCCGCGTGGGTGAGTTTCACTACGTCCGCATGGCTCAGGCCCGTGAAGGCGCAGAAGACGAAGGCATCCCGGTTGATGCCTGTCCGATAGTTGGGGAGCCTGACATCCATGACAGCCTGCAATTCCGAAGCCGAGAGGTAGCGACGTTCCGAGTACTCCGGCCTGACGTAGAAACCTGCGAAAGGATCGGTGGGAATCCAGCCGTTCTTATACGCCGTGTAGGTCATCAGCTTCAGTTTCTTGATAGTCGAATGGATCGTCCCGGAACGCATCCCTTGTACCGAGGAGAGGTAGACTACAAACTTTTCGATGAAATCCCGCTTCAGCTCTTTGAAAGGAATATCTTTTACACGGTATTCGTATTCGAGGAAAGAGGCAAGCCGGTTACGGCGTTTGCGGTAATTGTCATAGCTCGAATAGGCGCGGTCTTTGCCCACACGTTTGAGGAACCCTGCAAGGTATTCGTCGAAGGTCTGCAACAGCAGGCGGCAGTCGTCGCCCATACCGAGGAAGGCGTTGCGGACTTTTTCGGCCGTAACATACGAATCACGGTCGCAGAGCCGCTGGTACTGCTTGCCGATATTGGTCTTGATATTTTCCAGTTTTTCATTGAGACGCTGAGCTTCGAGGCTCTTACCGGAAGCCTTGTTCGCCTTGGCATCCCAAAGGGTGGAGCGAACGGTGAGTTTGCAGCTGAACTGCGACATCGTACCATTAATCGTGATACGACCCATGACGGGAACCTGACCATGTTTTTCCGACTGCCTTTTCACATAGAAAAAGACTTTGAAAACCCGTTGGTTGAATTAAAAAGTTAGTAAAATGACAAATGAAAGGTTGTGCATATTTCTGGTTTTTAGTAACTTAAT
>CAJMSQ010000044.1 GCA_905216095.1 uncultured bacterium
GACAAAAAGATACCGGTACGTGCCACGCCGATTGTACCGCCGGGGGCATGGAGCGCACGCCATTTTGCCCGGCATTGTACGGCCTGCCAGCTTTGTGTGTCGGCCTGTCCCAACAACGTGCTCCGTCCTTCGACCGACTTGCAGAAACTGATGCAGCCCGAAATGTCCTACGAACGGGGATATTGCCGTCCGGAGTGTACGCGCTGCTCCGACATATGTCCCGCAGGGGCTATCCGGCCGATAGCAATCGAAGAGAAATCATCCGCCCGTATCGGTCATGCCGTATGGATCAGGAAGAATTGCATTCCGCTGACCGACGGCGTGGAGTGCGGCAACTGTGCCCGTCATTGTCCTTCGGGGGCGATACTGATGGTTCCGTCCGACAATGGTGATCCGAACTCAGTCAGAATCCCCGTTGTGAATGCCGAGAGGTGTATCGGGTGCGGTGCGTGCGAGAACCTTTGTCCGGCACGTCCGTTCAGTGCCATCTATGTGGAGGGACACACGATGCACAGCGTGATGTAAAACTTTATAAGCAGGAAGAATATGAGCAATCAAGATAACAAGAAGAAAGTCCTGTCCCGCCGGGATTTTCTGAAAACCATAGGAGCCGCCGGAGGGGCCACGACCGGACTGTCGGCGTGCGTGGGTGGCGGGAAAGACGGGACATCGACGGCAGCAGCCGGAGAAATCCCTACGGACCGGATGACTTACCGGACGAATCCGACATCGGGCGACAAGGTGTCGTTGCTGGGTTTCGGCATGATGCGCCTGCCGTCTGTCGGCGGCCGTAGTGCCCGCGAAGGAAATGAGGAGATAGACCAGGAGATGGTAAACGAGCTGGTGGACTATGCCATCGCCCACGGAGTGAACTATTTCGACACGTCGCCCGCCTATTGCCGGGGCAAGTCGGAACACGCCACCGGTATTGCGCTGAGCCGTCATCCGCGCGACAAGTATTTCATCGCCACCAAACTCTCCAATTTCTCACCGGCCACGTGGAGCCGCGAGGCCTCCATCGCCATGTACCGCAATTCGTTGAAAGAGTTGCAGGTGGATTATATAGACTATCTGCTTCTGCACGGCGTAGGGATGGGTGGCGGTATGGAGGAGTTCGAGAACCGCTACATGAAAAACGGTATCCTCGACTTTTTGCTGGAGGAACGCAAGGCGGGACGTATCCGCAACCTCGGATTCTCCTATCACGGAGATGTCGGGGTATTCGATTATCTGCTCTCCCGGCACGATGAATACAAATGGGATTTCGTGCAGATTCAGTTGAATTATTTAGACTGGAAGTACGCCAAGCAAATCAATCCTCGGAATACAGATGCCGAATACCTGTATGGCGAACTGGAAAAGCGCGGTATTCCGGCTGTCATCATGGAACCGTTGTTAGGTGGTCGGCTATCCAACGTGCCGAGCACTATTGTAGCCCGCCTCAAGCAGCGCGAGCCGGAGATGAGCGTGGCTTCGTGGGCGTTCCGTTTTGCCGGCAGCCTGCCGGGCGTGCATACCGTGTTGAGCGGCATGACCCGTATGGAGCATTTGCAGGACAACCTGCGCACCTACGCTCCCTTGAAGCCGCTGACGGAGGACGATTTCAAGTTCCTGCAAGAGACGGCTACACGGATGATGCAGTTCGACACGATTCCCTGCAACGACTGCAAGTATTGTATGCCCTGCCCGTATGGTCTGGACATTCCGGCCATTCTGCTCCATTACAATAAATGTCTGAATGAGGGAAACATCCCGGAAAGCATGCAGGAGGAGAATTACAGGAAAGCACGCCGGGCCTTTCTCGTGGGATATGACCGCAGTGTCCCGAAATTGCGTCAGGCGAGCCATTGTATCGGCTGCAACCAGTGCAGCGTTCACTGTCCGCAGCGTATCGACATCCCGAAGGAACTGCACCGGATAGACGCATACGTGGAACGGCTGAAACAGGAAATCGGATGATGATGGACGAATTGGTTCGGATACTGCAAGACGGCAACCATTCCTTGGTGGTAGCCGGTGACGGAATCCGCACATTCGACGGTCGAGGCATATCCGACTTGTATGGTATCCTGACGGAACATCCCGATTGGCTTCGGGGTGCATCCGTGGCGGACAAAGTGGTCGGCAAAGGGGCGGCCGCGTTGCTAATACTGGGCGGCGTCCGGGAACTTTTCGCCGGTGTCATCAGTACGTCCGCCCTCGGACTGCTTGAAGATTCCGGCATATCGCTCCGTTTCGCCGAGAAAGTCCCTTATATCATCAACCGCAAAAGAGACGACCTCTGTCCGGTAGAGACTTTGTGCAAGGATTGTGTGACTGCCGCCCAATGCCTTCCGCTTATCAGAGAGTTCGTTACAAAAATACCAACTTCAAAAAGAATCATATAAGAAGCATCATGGAAACAACCGTAAAATTATACTCACTGGCATATAACGATGCCAAGACCTATCTGGCAGCCTCGTTATTCGTATTGGGCAATATCGCATTGCCTCAAATTTTTCATCTCATACCGCAAGGGGGAATAACCTGGCTGCCGATTTATTTCTTTACGCTTGTCGGGGCATACAAGTACGGATGGAAGGTCGGGCTGCTGACAGCCGTCTTGTCTCCGACAGTCAATTCGCTTCTGTTCGGTATGCCTATGTTGGCATCACTTCCGTCTATCCTGCTGAAATCCGTCCTGCTCGCTCTCTTCGCGGGGTTGGCGGCGGCACGTTTTAGAAAAGTGACCGCGTGGATACTGCTTTCCGTCGTACTGGCCTATCAAATTGTCGGAACGCTCGGAGAATGGGCACTGAAAGGCGATTTCTATCTGGCGGTGCAAGACTTCCGCATCGGTGTTCCGGGAATGCTTTTACAGGTATTCGGCGGATGGGCATGTATTAATAAACTACTGAAGAATTGAACAAATGAAAGATTTTATTTTCAGAAACGACACGAAACTATTGTTTCGTAATGACATACGGACAGCCGTCACCGAAATAACCAAAGGGCACAAGGTCATGTTCGTTTACGGCGGCGGCTCTGTAAAACGAAACGGCTGTTATGATGACATCGTGCAGACCTTGACCGACAATGGTATTCCTTTGGCGGAATACGGAGATTCCTCGCGCGAGTTCGCCAAAATACAGGAGGGCATCCGAATTGCCAAAGAGAACGGTATAACGATGATTATCGGTGCCGGCGGAGCCAGCGTGATGGATAGCGCAAAGTTAATAGCGTTCGGCTTTTATCACGAATCTGACCTATGGAATTACGTGAAAGGGAAAAATACATACGGACTGGAACGTCTTCCGCTTGCGCTGATTCCTACCTATCCGTCCAGCGGTTCCGAGAACGGGCTGGGTGCGGTGTCCGTCGATTCGAGGACTGGAGATTTCGGAACGGCCTACGGCATCGCCGCCGACTACGCGATTCTTTGTCCAAAATATTCGTTGACCTTAGACCGGGAGATGACGACCTATACGGGACTTGTCACGTTGGTTCAACTGTCTGCCGGCATTCTCGGTGACAGAAATAGGATGTCCTACGATGCGGGGATTTCCTATATCCGGAATGTGTTCGAAGCGACACGGACCTTGCAGAAAAATCCGGATGACCTTGATGCGAGGGGTATCATCATGATGGGCGCCTCGCTTTCCACTTCATCCCGGCTGGGAATCGGGAAAGAGGAACCGTTCGCTTACGAAATCTACGAATTGGAGTTCCTGCCGGAAAAGTTATTCGGCAGTTCTTATCGCAGGAGCCTGACATCCGTCTTTCCGAGATTCCTTCAAGCTATGGGCAAGCATCATGCGGACGACATCAGAAAATACTATCATGACGCATTCGGCTTCGATTCATCCATCGAAGAATCATCCCGAAAATTGGTAGAACTGTTTGAAGGTTTCGGAGTGGAAATGTATTATGACGGAAAAATTACCCGCGAACAAGTCGATGCCATTCCATGTCATACGGAATTGAGCAAAGAGGAAGTCTTTGATATCATAAACTCGTTAATCCGATAATTAAGAAAGAAAGTAAAAAGGAGGAAAGAAAAAATGTATTACAGAACATTGGGATTAAGCGGTCTGCGCATATCCGCCGTCGGGCTTGGCTGTATGGGCATGAGCCATGCCTATGGTGCGCCGGCCGACAAGGAAGAAATGACGGTGTTGCTGGCCGATGCCGTGGAGATGGGTTACACCTTTTTCGATACGGCCGAGGTTTACGGCACGTCCGACCGTCCGCACGACAATGAGGAGCTACTGGGTGGAGCACTGC